>NZ_CP099735.1:0-645466 GCF_025398175.1 Photobacterium sp. TY1-4 | reverse complement strand
GCAAGTGGCCCAGTTGCAGAATATCTGCCGCATGGTCAACACGCTTCTTAATTTCGGCTTTGTCGGCTTTGGCCAGCTTCATCCCGAAAGACATGTTGTCGAACAGGTTGAGGTGCGGGTACAGTGCGTAAGACTGGAACACCATGCCGACCCCGCGCTGGGATGGCGGGACGTCATTCATCCGCTCTTCACCGATGTACAGATCACCCGACGTGATATCTTCCAGGCCGGCAATGCAGCGAAGCAGCGTTGATTTACCACAACCTGACGGCCCTACAAAAACCACGAATTCGCCTTCAGCAATATCGAGATCCACATTTTTGGATATCAGGTTATCTCCATATGCTTTACATACATTTCGTAACGTGACACTTGCCATCAAGCCTATTCCTCTAAGTTCGTTGTTGCCTGCAAGGTACCTTGCGTGGGAATGATATTCATGCTGTACCTTGCCGGTAAAGAATTTTTCGGCAGTAGAGAAGAAAAAGAGCGGGTAGCGGGTATTCACTCAGGCAGTGGAATGAATCGCTACCCTGACTAAAGCCGGACTACTTACTTCCCCAAGAAGTAGTGCGGTACTGTCGTTTCCAATAAAAAAGAACAAACTGTGAAAGTGATACCAATCGCCGTAACTAACTGGTCATCCTAGCTTGTTAAAACGCTCGATAACTGCGTTAGAATTTTTGATTGTAGAGTAACTACTTATCTAAAAATTCTGCCTTGTTCTCAAGCTTTTTTCCGACGCTATTTCTGACCACTGATTCACTGTGATTGGTATTCATTGCATCGTGCAAACAGTTAAAACATCTTCATCTACCCCATTGGGTATGGTGCTATTTTTACCCAGCTCAACAGGGGAAACATCCTCCTTGCGAAGAAATTCGCAGGGGGATGAGGGGGGGAGGAGTGCTTGGATCACACTTTGTTGTTAACTCAGCTGATGTTGCAATTTGAACGCAGTACCATGTGCGTTGCATCACAATCAAGTGTCGTTTTTAGATCTGCGTCACTCATCGAAACGACAGAGATCACGCTTTCAAATCTGAGGGTTAGGGGGCGTAGGACTCAGGATGATGTTGAGTGCTGATTACTGGTGGATGATACAGACTGCAAATTGCGCTGACAGAGATGACTCTGCAGCAGACAAATAACAATCACGAAGGATGTTAACAATGAAGAAAGTCCTCAGCACTGTCGCTTTTTGTACCCTAGCCGCACTTGGCTCTGTAAATGCACACGCCGCGATTGAAGAAGGTCAACTCACCATTTGGATCAACGGTGACAAAGGCTATAACGGCCTGGCCGAAGTGGGTAAGAAATTTGAAGCAGACACAGGGATTGCAGTGACGGTGGCGTTCCCGGACGGCCTGTCTGAAAAATTCCCGCAAGTTGCTGCGGCCGGTGACGGCCCGGATATCGTGTTCTGGGCACACGACCGCTTCGGTGGTTATGCCAAATCCGGCCTGCTGGCAGAAATCAAGCCGTCTCAGGAAGTGAAAGACAAAATCATCGACTTCACCTGGGATGCCGTGAAATACGACGGTAAGTACATCGGCTACCCGATCGCGGTTGAGGCACTTTCTCTGATTTACAACAAAGACCTGGTTCCGAACCCGCCGAAGAACTGGGAAGACATGGAAGCGCTGGACAAGAAACTGCAGAAAGATGGTAAGAAAGCCATCATGTGGAACCTGAAAGAACCGTACTTCACCTGGCCGGTCCTGTCTGCAGACGGTGGTTACGCGTTCAAATTCACCGCCAACGGTTACGACGTGAAAGATGTCGGTGTGAATAACGCCGGTGCCAAGCACGGCATGAACTTCATCAAAGCGCTGATTGACAAGAAAGTGATTTCACCGGACATGGACTACAGCATCTCTGAAGCGGAGTTCAACAAAGGCAACGTGGCGATGACGATTAACGGTCCTTGGTCTTGGGGCAACGTTGAGAAGTCTGGTATCAACTACGGCGTCACTGTGCTGCCGAAACTGAACGGCAGCCCATCGAAGCCATTCGTCGGCATCCTGACTGCGGGGATCAGCTCTGCATCACCAAACAAAGATCTGGCGGTTGAGTTTATCGAAAACTACCTGCTGACCGATGAAGGTCTGGGCATGGTGAACGATGACAAACCACTGGGTGCCGTGGCACTGAAATCGTTCCAGAGCAAACTGGACAATGACTCACGCATCGCTGCAACCATGGATAACGCCATGAACGGCGAAATCATGCCGAACGTGCCTCAGATGACGGCATTCTGGTATGCCCAGGGCAACGCAATTAAAAACGTTGTTGACGGCCGTCAGGATACAGATGCGGCACTGAATGACGCTGCGCGTCACATGCTGAAGTAATTTTTTCCGGGGAGGGTGTTCCTCCCCACCTTTCTTTTGTCATTTTTGCTAGGAAGGAGCTGAGATGCAGTCAGTTCAAGGTGCAGGGCTTTTAGAATCCCAACAAGAAGACCCGAAATTTAACTATCGCAAGTGGCTGAAATGGTCGCTGCTCGGCATGATCGGTGCGGTCAACGGTTATGCCACTATCCTGATGTACGCGCAGGGCGAAATCCCGTTTGCACTGCTTACAGTTGTTCTTACCGCACTGGCTCTTTATATCTTCGGCAGTAAACGAACTTACGCCCATCGTTATATTTTCCCCGGGATTGCCGGGATGTTGATTTTCATTATTTTCCCGCTTGTTTATACCGTTGGGTTGGCATTTACCAACTACAGCGCATCGAACCAGCTCTCCCTGGACCGGACACAGGCTGTTCTGCAACAGCGGTCTTTCCAGTCGGGTGAAAGCTATCGGTTTGATCTGTATAAAGTTGAACACGGGCATCAGATTGTCATCAAGGACGGCAGTGTCTTGTTGGCCTCGGATGTGTTTGACCTTACTGCACCAAGCACCATGAACCTGCGTGAGGTCACGGCAGTTCACGGTGAAAAAGAAAAGATTAAAACCATTGTCAACAACCGCGACAGCTTGTCTCAGGTTGAGCTGCTGATGCCGGACGGCCATGAAATCACCATGAGCGGCCTGCGTAAGTTTGCGGCAGAAAAACCACTGTTTACCCTGCAGGATGATGGCCTGACCCTGCTCAATAACCAGACCCAACAGCTGTATCAACCCAACATGGCCATTGGTTATTACCAGCCGGTTGATGCCGACGGGAACTTTGTCGACAAGCCGATTTCTCCTGGATTTGTGGTCGGCGTTGGTGGGGCCAACTTCGAGCGCGTACTGACGGATGACGGGATTAAAGAGCCGTTTGTCGGTATCTTCATCTGGACAGTTGTCTTTGCCTTTCTGGCCGTTGCCCTGACCCTGGCGGTCGGGATGGTGCTGGCCTGCGTAGTCCAGTGGGAGCCGCTGCAAGGGAGTGGCATCTACCGTGTGCTGCTGATCCTGCCGTATGCCGTCCCGTCGTTTATTTCGATTCTGATCTTCAAGGGGCTGTTTAACCAGAGTTTCGGTGAAATCAACATGATGCTTGATGCGCTGTTCGGTATCAAACCGTCCTGGTTCTCTGATCCAGTGATGGCCCGGGTCATGGTGGTGCTGGTGAATACCTGGCTGGGCTTCCCTTACATGATGATCTTGTGTATGGGTCTGCTGAAATCGATCCCGGACGATCTTTACGAAGCATCCGCCATTGATGGTGCCGGTCCGGTGCAGAACTTCTTCAAGATCACCCTGCCGATGCTGATCAAGCCGATGACCCCGCTGCTGATTGCCAGCTTCGCATTTAACTTCAACAACTTTGTCATGATCATGCTGTTGACTTCCGGTGGCCCGAATATGGTGGGTACGTCTGAGCCGGCCGGTTATACCGACTTGCTGGTGAGCTACACCTACCGTATCGCCTTTGAAGGGGGCGGTGGCCAGGACTTCGGTCTGGCGGGTGCAATCGCCACGATTATCTTCCTGATGGTCAGTGTGATGGCATTGCTGAACCTGAAATTCACAAAGTCGACCCTAGAGCAGGATTAAGGAGAAACGTCATGCCAATGGTTCAACCAAAATCTTTGAAGTACCGGGTATGGGCGACCCATATCGGACTGTGCCTGTTCCTGGCGATGATCCTGTTCCCGCTGCTGATGATTATTGCTATCTCGCTGCGTGAAGGGAACTTCGCCAGTGGTGAGCTGATCCCAAGTAACCCGACGCTGGATCACTGGCGCCTGGCGCTGGGCTTCTCAGTGACCAATGCTGACGGTAGTGTCACACCGCCACCGTTCCCGGTCCTGCTGTGGCTGTGGAACACCGTCAAAGTTGCCGGGATCACGTCGATTATCATCGTTGCCCTGTCAACTACCAGTGCCTATGCCTTTGCCCGCCTGCGTTTTAAAGGCAAGAGCACGATTCTGAAAGGGATGATGATCTTCCAGATGTTCCCGGCGGTTCTGGCGCTGGTGGCACTGTACGCCCTGTTTGATCGCCTGGGTCAATACATTCCGTTCCTGGGCCTCAATACGCATGGCGGCCTGATCTTCTCCTATCTCGGTGGGATCGCACTGCACGTCTGGACGATCAAAGGTTACTTCGAAACGATCGACGGCTCACTGGAAGAAGCGGCAGCCCTCGACGGTGCGACGCCGTGGCAGGCATTCCGTCTGGTACTGCTGCCACTGTCGGTGCCGATTCTGGCCGTAGTGTTTATCCTGTCGTTTATCGGGGTAGTCACAGAAGTCCCGGTTGCCTCTTTGCTGCTGACGGATGTCGATAACTACACCCTGGCGGTCGGGATGCAGCAGTACCTGTATCCGCAGAACTATCTGTGGGGCGATTTCGCTGCGGCGGCCGTGTTGTCTGCGATTCCAATCACCACAGTATTCCTGATGGCTCAGCGCTTCCTGGTGGGGGGGTTGACATCGGGTGGTGTGAAAGGCTGATCTCGCCTCCGGCAACGAGACATTCATTTTCAAAGGCTTACCTCCAGGGTAAGCCTTTTTATTTTGGTGATTGCCTCAGCCAGGATCATTTTTTGGTCATGTTTCAGGGTTAGTCTTCGTCGGTTGCGTGTGGTTGCGGGGGAGCTTTGCCATAAACGCACCGGATTCCGGCCATGCTTGCTTTTGAACGGACTGTTTTTATGGAAGAAAAAGTCGCCCCTCCATGCATTCTGAGCGGATTAACGGGCTCGCATTCAGGTTCGGTTTTGCTAAGTTATGAATAATTGAGGACTGAGTTCCAGACCGGTGTAATTATTCTTCATATAAAATAATGGTGCTGACCGGATCATTTTGCTTGTAACCGTGCGTTGGGTTGCTGGTATAATGCGTAGAAGGCATTTATTCTGCCAAATAGCGAATTGATAATAATAATGCTCACTTCACTTATGGTGAGCAGCTCCCGGGTATAGTCCTGATGATGGTTTGGCCGCCGATCCGTTGGGAAGTCACTGTACTCAATTGATATTGGCGTTGCTGCATAGCTGGACTTACATTTTGCTGTAAAGGGAAAGGTAAGTTGAATTGGTAACCGAAACCCGATGTTGTCATCGGGTTTTTTTATGTCTTCAGCTGGCGATCTGGTTACGACCGGCCTGTTTGGCTTGGTATAAGGCTTCGTCGGCCGCTTTCATCACCGCGGTTGGATGGGTATCCGGGAAGCTGTCAGCGACCCCGATACTCACGGTCACCTGGACCGTGTCTTTGGCGGCTTTCTTGCCGCGTTTGGCGGCGCCTTGCTGATCATTGTCGTCTCGGCTGTCGTATTGGCGCAGCGTCATTTCGTAGCCAGCGATGGTTTCCCGCAAGGTTTCCAGATAGGGAAGGCACTGCGCTTTTTCTTTCCCCTTGAACAGCACCGTAAATTCCTCCCCGCCATAGCGGTAGACTTCCGCGCCGCCCTTGATGGTCTGCATTTTCCGGGCGACCAGTCGAAGGACGTCGTCACCGGTTTTGTGGCCATAGGTGTCATTGAAGGCTTTGAAATGGTCGACATCGACCATGGCCAGGGCATAGTTGCGACCTAAATGTTTCAGCTCCGTTTCCAGCGCACGGCGACCGGGGATCCCGGTCAGCGGGTCGATGTAGGCCAGCTCGTGGCTGCAGCTGATCAGATTAAGCAGCAGGAGCACTCCGGTGACGGAAAATGCCACAGCGGAGATGTATGCCTGCTGAAATGTGGCAAATGTGATCCCGGCAAACAGCAGGCAGGTGAAAATGGCCTGATCATGGCTCTGATTGCGTTTAAGTACCGCGGAACCGCAGGCGAGGCAAATGCCGAGATAGAGCAGGAGCAATAAAATGGGTAAAGGCGACAGGGATTTCAAGGTGAAGAAATAACTGTCCCAGAGCTCGGGTAGGGGATGTCCGGCAAAATGATTTACGACCAGGGCTCCCCATCCCAGTTGGGCACCGAGAAACAGTAAATAACCGCTGCCGAAGCGGGAGAACAACCGTCGCTCAGGCAGGATATGGACTTGGAGCAGGTTGAGCGGCAGCAAGGTAGCCAGAAGCAGGTAAATCAGCCGGGTTTGTGCATTGCTCAGCGGAGATTGCAAATAGGTCTGAATGATATAAAACGCAATGACCATCATTAACGCCGTCAGGGCAGTCTTGCCCTGATTGAAGGGCTGGCTGAGGAGGATCACCAGCCCAAGCAATACATATGGCAATACCAACAACAGTTCCTGGTAGTGTGCAAACACCGCTAGCACCGACTCGAATGACATAAGCATTAAAGCCGCGAGAACAAGCGGTGTGCCGAAGCGCACTCCGGCATTTCTGAACTGGGCGAATGAGATGGTCGGCATGACTACAGATTTCTGGTTGCAGGCACCGGATACAGTGCCTTTATCTTACTATCGTCAATTCCTCATTTATCTTTACAAAGATTTGAAAAGAAAAGGAAATAATTTTCTCACTTGTGCTTCGGACAAGTTTTCCACACAGTCAATATTGCGCTCGGGAATGCCTTCCGGATCCGGGTAATGCTTCAGGACTTTTTCAACGCTGGCTTCGCGGATCAGGTGAAAAATCGGAAACGGTGAACGGTTGGTGAGGTTTTCTGCGTCATCCGGAGCCGTCCCATAAAAGCAGTAATTCGGATGGAAACTGGCCACCTGATAGGTGCCTTCTTTGCCGAGTTGGTGAAGCAGGGCGTCCACGAGATCAAGAAACTGGTTGTAGTCCTCAAATGCAGCGAATAAAACTGGCGTGACAACCAAGGTCGTGTCCAGTGCCTCGGCCGGCGTGTCATCCAGCGTTTTGATTTCCTGATAGATATCTTCCAGCAGGTCGGCTTCCGTGGCGGCATCGCTGACGTGAATTTTAATCTGTTTGTTGCGGTTGGGCTTGGCGGCGAACGGGCACAGGTTCAGGCCGATGACCACATCTTCCAGCCACTGTTGAACTTGTTGGGTAACGTCTGATTTATCGATGGTCGACATGGGTAACTCAATGTACTGCTAAAACAAGAGGAATGGGGTAAGAGTAACAATATTGTGCGAGAAAGAAAGTGGAACCAGCGGGAAGGGATAAAAAAGGGCCGGTATAGACCGGCCCTTGATAAAAAGTAGACAGTGAATCAAGCGATTAAGCTTTCTCTTCTGTCGGCTGTTCAGTCTTTGGCGCTTCGGCCTGTTGCTCATCAACCAGCGGCGGGAAGGTCTTCACAGGTTTCGCAACCAGCTGGCGCGTTGCAGTACGAACTTCAGCCAGTTTCACTTCAAACATGTCACCCAACTGAAATTCACGGACGTTATCGATGTTGATCACGCCGAGATCACCGTTGCACTCGATTCGTTTTTTGTTATCCATGATCAGCGGGCCCGGAATGAACGCGGCAGCGCCGTTTTCAATCAGGCGTACACGCATCCCGGCACGGTTGATGTCGAATACTTCTGCGGTAAAGACCGTCTCATCTTTAACGGCGTCTTTCAGCAGACGAACGTACAGCCAGTCGGCCACATCACGCTCAGCCATACGGTGGTGACGACGGTGGTTGGCAATCTCTTCCCCGACTTCATCATCCGGCACCTGGCTCGGCTCAAGGCCGCTGATGACAGCTTTAAGCAGGCGGTGGTTGATCATGTCGCCGTACTTACGAATTGGCGAGGTCCAGGTAGCGTAAACATCCAAGCCCATGGCGTAATGCGGTGCCGGCTTGTTCCCCACTTCGCTGTACGCCTGGAACTTACGCAGGCGGTTGTCCAGGTAGGTGGTGTCCAGGGCGTTCAACCAGCGACGCAGGGAGCTGAAGCCGTCCAGTGTCAGCAGTTGTTCTTTCTCGAACGGCGCTTCGGCTTCGGTCAGGAAGTCCATGGCGGCATCCAGTTTTTCCGGATTGAAGCCGTTGTGGTAGTTATAAACACCAAAACCAAACTTCTCTTGCAGGACACGGCCGGCACAGATGTTCGCCGTGATCATGGCTTCTTCAATCATGCGGTTGGCCGTCCGGCGCGGGTCGGTGTGGATTGCGACCACATCGTTGTCTGCGCTCAGTTCGAAACGGTAGTCGGGGCGGTCCGGGAAGACGACGGCGTTGTTGGCACGCCATTCGCTGCGAGCATTGGCAAAACCATGCAGGGCATCGATTTGCTGACGGATCACATCGCTTGGGGCCCAGCCTTCGGCATTGCCGTGCTCCAGCAGATCAGACACGTTGTCATAAGACAGGCGGCCCTGAGATTGGATCCAAGCCGCGAAGAATTCGATATTGTCCTGGATCACGCCATCTTTATCGACGGTCACCTGGCAGCACAATGCCGGGCGTTTTTCGCCTTCCATCAGTGAACACAGCTCGTCGCTCAGTTCACGCGGCAGCATCGGGATGTTACGGCCTGGCAGGTAGATGGTGAAACCACGTTGACGGGCTTCTTTATCCATGCTGTCGCCGACAGTGATGTAAGACGTTGGATCGGCGATGGCAACGGTAAGCTCAAAGCTGCCGTCTTCTTTGGCGACCGTATAGAGCGCATCGTCCATATCTTTGGTCGATTCACCATCAATGGTAATGAATGGCAGGTCGGTCAGGTCGCGACGCTCCAGGCCTTCTTCCAGCATATTCCAGCTATCTTGCGGCGCCGGCTCGGCGTTTGGCAGGTCATGGCGGGCCAGGGTAACCCACCACGGGGCAATCTTGTCATTACTGTCAGTGATCTTTTCTTGCACTTCACAGAAGAACGTTTTGTTGTCGCCGACCAGCGGGTGACGTGTCATGTTCGCAACAACCCAGTCGCCTTCCTTAAGTAGCTCTGGGTTCAGGCCTTTCATGGCACGGGCTTTAATCGCATCTTTGAGCTGCGGGTGATCGGGCACAACATGCAGACGATCGCGGATCAGTTTGATGCGGCCAATAAAGCGAGTCATACATTGTTCGACCAGCTCTTGCGGCTCTGCAACTTCACGTTCTTTTTCAGTCCGAATCACGGCAATCACACGGTCACCGTGCATGACGTTTTTCATGTAGTTTGGCGGAATGAAAAAGCTGTCTTTGCTGTTGTCGATCTCCAGAAAACCAAAGCCGCGGTCGGTGGCTTTAATGGTGCCTTCTTTTTTCGGCAAGGTTTCCTGAATTTGCTTTTTTAGCTGTGCTAATAGTGGATTGTCTTGAAACATTATACCCGGTCTCAGATTGTGAACCGACACACTATAAGGCCTTCGTGCTTTAAAACCAAGGGCAATCCCTGACAGAAGCGGCGAATTCTCTCCCTGTCTGCCGTATGAAAGGCTATAAAAAGGAGGCGGCAGGATCCGGCGATACTTGCTAATCTCAAGGAAGTGAGCGGGAATTGATTCAATGTGAACACAATTGATTAATAAATAGGTGTTTGAAAGTTAATTTGTGACAACGCTCAATTTTTTCTGGCATTTTATCAAGTAAACGCGCACAATACGCGCCTCAAAGCCGAGGCCCATGCTTGTGGTTGCTGTTGTAGAACCGTTTAAAGCAAAGGGGCCCGTTTTTTTTTAGATCACATATTGGGATCCCAATGCAAGAATCTGTTACAGAATTTCGCCAGTTAGAACTGGCCGACACACTACTATCCGCACTTGACACTATGGGCTTCGTTGCGCCGACTCCTATTCAGGCGGCGTCTATTCCTCTTCTCTTAACGGGTACTGATGCGCTGGGTAAAGCGCAGACGGGTACCGGTAAAACTGCGGCCTTCTCTCTGCCGCTGCTGAACAAGCTGGATCTGGACCAGCGTAAACCACAAGCAATTGTAATGGCGCCGACGCGTGAGCTGGCCATTCAGGTTGCAGCTGAAATTAAAGTGCTTGGTCAAAACATCAAGGGCTTGAAAGTTCTGGAAATTTACGGTGGTGCATCGATCGTTGATCAAATGCGCGCACTGAAATCAGGCGCTCACATTGTTGTGGGTACACCGGGTCGTGTGAAAGACCTGATCTCCCGTGATCGCCTGCACCTGGACGAAGTACACACCTTCGTTCTGGATGAAGCCGACGAAATGCTGAAAATGGGCTTCGTTGACGACGTCACCTGGATCATGGAGCAAGCGCCTGAAACTGCACAGCGCGTGCTGTTCTCAGCCACCATGCCTCCAATCGTCAAAGAAATCGTCGATCGCTTCCTGCGTGAGCCTGCGCGTATCGATGTCGCCGGCGAAAACCGTACGGTTTCTAAAGTGGAACAGCAATTCTGGGTCGTGAAGGGCGTCGAGAAAGACGAAGCCATGATGCGTCTGCTGGAAACTGAAGATACTGACGCGTCTATCGTGTTCGTTCGTACCCGTCAGGATACCGAGCGTCTGGCGGACTGGCTGTCTGCCCGCGGCTTTAAAGCTGCTGCTCTGCACGGTGATATCCCGCAGTCTCTGCGTGAGCGTACCGTTGAACACATCAAGCGTGGTGTGATTGATATCCTGGTAGCAACGGACGTTGTTGCCCGTGGTCTGGACGTACCGCGTATTACGCACGTATTCAACTACGATATCCCATTCGATGTTGAATCATACATCCACCGTATCGGTCGTACAGGCCGTGCCGGTCGTAACGGTAAAGCGATCCTGCTGGTTCGCACCAACCAGATCCGCATGCTGCGTACTATCGAGCGTGTGACTAAGTCTCGCATGGAAGAAATCCAACTGCCGATGCGTGATGTTGTTGCTGAAGCGCGTCTGAGCCGTCTGGGTCAGGAGCTGGAAGCACAGAAAGAAGAAGCAAGTCTGGAATCTTTCGTTGAGCTGGTTGAGAAGCTGCAGGAAAGCATCGAAGTTGATGCCGCAACTCTGGCTGCGATGCTGCTGAAACGTCAGCAGGGTAATCGTCCGCTGTTCTACAAAGGCCCGGACCCAATGGTTGCTGCCATCGAGCGTGAGAAGCAGCGTCGTGATCGTCGTCGTGAAGATGGTGACCGCGGAGACCGTGGCGAGCGCCGTGAGCGTCGTACCTTCAACACTGCTGATTGGGATACGTACCAACTGCAGGTTGGCCGTGAGCAAGGTGTTCAGGTGAAAGACATCGTTGGCGCGATTGCGAACGAGCTGGGTCTGAACAAAGACAGCATCGGTGCAATCAAACTGGCGCCTGAGCACACCTATGTTCAGCTGCCGAAGAAGATGACCAGCGAAGTTGTGTCACAACTGAAGAAACTGCGTATTCGTCAGAAAGAAGCGCAAGCGGTTGTTGTTGAAGATGACGTGCTGCGTGAGCACCGTCGTGGTGGCCGTGACGGTAACCGAGATGGGAATCGTGGCGGTTACCGTGGCAACCGTGATGGTAATCGTGAAGGCGGTCGCGGCCGTCGTGAAGGCGAGCGTCGTTTTGACCGCAACCGTGGTGGTGATCACCGTGGTAGCTACCGTGGTGAACGTAACCATGGCAACGGTAACGATCGTCGCCGCACTGAGCGCAGCAGCAAGCCACGTTTCGAGGCTTAAGTTTCGACAGTTCGCATCATCGCGTAATCTTTTTAAAAACCGGTCAGTTTGCTGACCGGTTTTTTTATGCCATAAATTTATATCAAATATTTCCTTTCATCTCGGCTTACAGCATGTCTTGGAAATGCCTCGCAAATGTTTAAAACTGTCAATTCCATCGATAATCATTAAGGCATAATCGCTCGCAGATTTAATTGAATATGGAACAATATATGCGCGCGAAAGATTTGGTTCTGACCCTGTTTGGGATGAAAGCTTTTCAACCTGAGCAAGGTGTTTGGGAAGAGCAATATCAAAATAACCAGTGGCAACATTTGCATCAAATCGGCGAATTGGCACATTACAATGTGATTCGTGGTTATATTCGTTTCTTCAAACCCGGGGCAGATATTCTGGATATCGGATGCGGGGAAGGGGTATTAAATCGGGAAATGAGTCGCTCCGATTACCATTATTACCAGGGGATCGATTTCTCCGATACCGCGATTCATAATGCCAATGCCAGCCTGAAAAACGAAAAAACCTCCTTTGAACAAGCAGATGCTCATGCCTACCAGCCTGATCGTCAATATGACTGTATTGTGTTTTGTGAAAGCCTGAACTGTATCAATAACCCGGATCAATTAATTGCCCGGCTACGTCAGTATTTAAAACCGGACGGTATCATTATTATTTCCCTCTATCGCCAGTTGTGGGTCGACCGATTAACCTGGCGCAAAGTTCAGCAGGGGTTAACTCTCATTGACCAAACCTTGGTTCAAAATGGCAGTGGCCAGGCCTGGACCTGCAAGGTCTTTAAACCTGAGTAAAAATGATCCGGCACTTGTGATATTCATTAAGAGTGCCGGAAATAGACCATTTAATTTAATTCACTGTTTTCATTTTAATTCACTGTTTCATTTTAACCCGGGAGCTGGTGAATAAATTTCATCATGCAGCCGGACGGGTAATGATTTCAACCTGATAATTTAAGTCCGATGGTTTAGGCCTGACGAATGAAGCAGATAAAGACGGAAGGGCAGCGCTTTGGCTAAGGGAAAAGAGAGACGTTCAGAGGTTTGTGATCAGGGCGGGCGTGAGGGATCGCTTCATCCGGCCCAGGAAAGTGTTTATTACGAACAGCAGCTCTATCCGCAGAGCCCGATTTACAATGTCGGCAGCTATCAGGTGATCACCCAAGCCGTGGATATTGATCGCATGCGTCGTGCCTGGACGATTTTATACCGTGAGCTGGATGTACTGAGAATGCAGTTGGTCGCCAATGAGCCCGGAGCGCCGAGACAGTCGGTGCTTCCCCCGATGGCTGAAGCGAGTGAGATGATGTTTTTCGATTTCAGTGCTCAGACAGATCCTGAGCAAGCCGCGCAACTTTGGATTGAGCAACAATTTGACCAGCTCTTTTCCCTCGAGCACGGCCATGCGCATCAGGTGAGTTTGCTTCAACTGGCGGATGATATCTTCTGGTTGGCCTTTCGTTTTCACCATCTGTTTATGGATGGGTTAGGGGTATACCGCTTATATGAACGATGGCACCAAGTTTATACGTCACTGGGGCATCAGACGGATTGTCCCTGGCTGAAGGGACACCCTCAATTTCTGCCGCAGGCGCAACAAGCCCGTGATTATATATCTTCACGTCGTTACCAGAGCGACCAGACTTATTGGCAACAGTTTTTGGCTGATCAGACGCCGACCCGGCTGCCGCGTTACTATGATCAGGATGGCAGCGATGAGTACAGCATGCCGCTTTCTGAGTCACTTTGTTCGCAGTTGGAAAACTATTGCGCCAGGCACCGGGTGAGTATTCTGGCAGTGATGACGGCTGTCAGTAGCCGCTATTTTGCTGCAACCCTGGATCAGCCGCAGCTGATGTTGGCGACTGCGGTCCACGGTCGCAGCGGGAAGCAGGCGCAACAAGTGATTGGCATGTTGTCGAATGTCATTCCGGTCGGTGTGACGGTGTCACCAGATATGCCGTTTGCTGAGTTTGTCGTGGCGATTAGCCAGCAGTTGGGCCAGAGCTTCCGCCATAGCCGTTTTCCGGTCAGCCATTTTGCCCGTTTGACGGAGACGCCCCGGGGACAGCTCTCAGATATCCATGTCCTCTATGAAAAATTCTCTGAACTCGCGCCGGCAGATTACCCGTACGGCGCTGGTCCTGCGTATGAAATTGTCCCGCGAAGCAGCCGGTTTGACCCGCAACCGTTGCAGATCCGTCTGCTCGACTATGAAACCAACGCAGCGTTCACCCTGCGCCTGAGCTATGCCCGGGCGTATTTCTCCCGATCGGAGATCCAGGCACTTGCGGCACGCTGGATGTCCATGCTGACATTTGTGCTTAACGATGATGCACATCAGGATTCACACCTGAATAAGAAACTGAATGAGAACCGGGTGTCACTGACCCTGGCTGAGCTCCCGGTGACGATCCAGTCAGATCTGGATGATGAATGGGGCCAGATAAGTGAAACTGTGTTCCCTCAGTCTCAAACACTGGTCGCGAAGTTTGAACATCAGGCCCGATATTTTGCGGATCATCCGGCCGTGCATTTTCAGGATACGAGCCTGACTTACGCCGAGCTCAATCAGCGGGCCAACCAACTGGCCAGAGCGATTCAGGCCCGCTACCAGGCAAGGTTTGGTCAGCCCTTACCGCCGGATACGCTGGTCGGCTTGTATCACCGCCGGGGGATCGACATGGTGGTCAGCATCCTTGCGGTCCTGAAAGCCGGTGGCGCCTATGTCCCGATCGACCCGCAGTCGCCGCCTGAGCGTTGCCGCTTTATTCTTGAAGATACACAGGCCCCACTGATCGTGACGGAGCAGTCGCTGACGGAGCAATTGACACAATTGGCCTCGGCACTGGCAATGCCGCCGGAAACGATAACGGCGGATGACCGAACTGCACTGGCTGCGCAATGCGACATCAATTTGCCGCAGTCGGGGCTGGCAAGCGATCTCGCTTATGTCATCTATACCTCAGGAACCACCGGAGCGCCGAAAGGGGTGCTGCAAACCCAGCAGAATGTACTGCGGTTGTTTGATGCTTCACAGACAGCCTTTGCCTTTGATGCCGATGATGTTTGGGTAATGTATCACGCGTACAGTTTTGACTTCAGCGTGTGGGAGCTGTGGGGCGCACTATTGCATGGCGGGGCACTGGTGATCCCGTCCGCAGATGAAGTTCGCGATATGGCGTTGTTTTCTGCCTTGTGTCGCCGCTACCGGGTCAGCGTGCTGAATCAGACACCGGCGGCATTTTATTCTCTGGCGGCAGAGCTGCTGGAGAAAGATCAGTGCTGGCCAGAATTGCGTTACGTGATTTTCGGTGGCGACAAACTTAATCTGGCTCAGCTCAGCCCTTGGTGGGCGCGGCATGGAGATCAGCAGCCGCAGCTGATCAATATGTACGGGATCACCGAAACCACGGTGCATGTTACCTTTAAGCGTCTGCATCAGGGTATGGCCAACAGCGGCTCCTATATTGGCCGACCGTTGGCGGATATGCGCGGTTATGTGTTAGATCGTCATTTACAGCCGGTGCCGACCGGGACTGCCGGAGAGCTGTATGTCGGCGGTGCGGGGCTGGCCCGGGGCTATCTCAACCGACCGGAGTTGACCGAAGAGCGCTTTGTGCCGCATCCCTGTCCGTCAGCGATGGAACAAGCGCAGGGATGGGATCGACTCTATCGCAGCGGCGATCTGGTGCGTCGGTTGCCTGATGGTGAGCTGGAATATCTGGGCCGCAACGATTTTCAGGTGAAGATCCGGGGTTATCGGATTGAGTTGGGGGAGATCGAAGCGGCGATACTGGCGCATGGGTCGATCAAGCAAGCGGTCGTGATTGATCGCGAACATCAGGGGCACAAATTTCTCGCCGCTTACCTGATCGCCGAGTCCGGGAAAACGATTCCGCTTGATCATCTTCAGGCGGAACTCGCTGATCGTCTGCCGGAGTATATGGTGCCAGCAAGCTATACCGAGTTGGACAGCCTGCCGTTGACCCATCACGGGAAGCTGGATCGCGCTCGTCTGCCGGAGCCGGTGTTGACGGAAACCCAGGGCTACGTCGGGCCACGCTCGGCTTTGGAGGCCGTGTTGTGTGATGCCTGGCAGCAGGCTCTGGGACTGGCTCAGGTTGGGATCCAAGATAACTTTTTCCGTATTGGCGGGGACTCGATTATCGCCATTGAACTGGTCTCCAGAATGCGGCGGGCCGGGGTCAGCGCGCAGGTGAAAGATATTTTTGCGGCACCGACAGTGGCTCAGCTGGCCCATCGGCTGGATAACTGC
Source organism: Photobacterium sp. TY1-4 (assembly GCF_025398175.1). Taxonomy (NCBI): domain Bacteria; kingdom Pseudomonadati; phylum Pseudomonadota; class Gammaproteobacteria; order Vibrionales; family Vibrionaceae; genus Photobacterium; species Photobacterium sp. TY1-4. The sequence goes on along the minus strand of NZ_CP099735.1, from coordinate 629,319 downwards.
CGCGATCAGGCGATTGATGCCGAGCAGGGATTACTGACTGGCGAATTGGGTCTGTTGCCGATTCAACAGCAGTTTTTCGCGATGAAGTTGGCGGTCCCGGAATATTGGAATCAGGCATTCATGGTGGAAATTCCACCGGAGATCACGCCGCATCAACTCGATGCAGCGTTGTCAGCCCTGGTTGCCCAGCACGACATGCTACGTTGTCGCTTCCGGATCGCGCCGGACGGATCAGTGAGCCAGTATTACGCCCCTTCAAATGCGATTCCGGTTGCGCTTGAAACGCTGGACGTGGGGTTGATGGATGAGGCGGAGCTGGAAGCTTGGCTCAGCCAGCGTCAAAGCGGTTTTGATCTTGAGGCGGGGCCGTTATGGCGTGTGGTGCGTCTGAACGACGCGACCCGCACACGGCTGTGGTTTGCATTCCATCACCTGATTATCGATGTCGTGTCCTGGCGGATCCTGGCCGATGATCTGCGCTTCGTGCTCAACGGCGGTCAGCTTGGCCGGAAAACCAGCAGTTATCGTCAGTGGCAGCAGGCGGTTGGCCAGTATGCGTCGCGTCATGTACAGGAAGTTGAATATTGGCGAACGGTCATGGCCGATCATATCGTGGGATCAGGCTACGACACTTTGACTGCGACGCAGCCTTTCCGGGAGCGGCAAACCGGGCAACTCATGTTGTCAGAAGCGCAGACGGACTTGTTACTCCGGGAAGCAAATCAAGGTTTTGATACTGAAATCAATGATCTCTTGCTCACTGCCTTGGTGGTTGCACTGAGCCAGGTGTTTCACGAACCGGTCCATCATGTGACACTGGAATCCCATGGTCGGGAGCTGGATGTTGCGTCGTTGGATGTCAGTAAAACGGTGGGTTGGTTTACCAGTCTGTATCCGGTCCGTCTGGAGGCGGATGATGATCTGGCAACCACCATTCGTCGGACGAAGCAGATCCTGCAAGCGGTCCCGAACAAGGGGATCGGTTTCGGGGCCTTGGCGGGACTGCTGGGCGATATATCCTTGCCGAAGGTATGCTTCAATTATTTTGGTCAGTTGAACCCCGCTGTTGAGGAAGGCGGCACATCGCTGTGGTCGATTCTTACCGAGCAGTGTGGCCGGACCCGCGCGGCAGAAAATCAGGTGGCAACAGGGCTGGAGCTGAATGGCGCTGTACGGCATGGCCGACTCATGTTTCAGATTGATTCACAGCTGACATCTGTACAACATCAGGCATTTGTCCGTCAGTTTGAAGATGCCCTGCTAGCGGTGATTGACAGGGCCTGTTTTGAATTACGTCACGGTGACCATCCCCCTCAGGCTCCCGTTGCTTATCACCCGCCGGGGAACCGATTCTGGTATTTCCAGCGTACCCGTGAGCTGGAGCGCTGGGGGCCTTGCGTCATGTTTAAGTTCCAGGATCTGCAGAACCACGCATTTACCGTACAGCAAGCCATGGACGCCGTTGTTGGGTTGCACGAAGGGCTGCGGATCAACCTGGTGCAGCATTTCGACCAAGCACAGCAATCCGACCTAGTACAGAAATCCGGTTTAGCACCGCAGTCCGGCGATTGGCTTGAGCAGATTTGCCCGGTGGATGTATTTGATTGCGTGTCGGTTGTGGATTGCTCTGCCATGTCTGATGCAGATGTTGAGCAGCAACTGGCGCAGTTCAGGCAGAGTATTGCTTTTGATCAGGCGCTGTTCCGATGTTTCTACTGCGACTTCGGGGCGTCGCAACCGGATCGTCTATATATGGCGATCCACCACCTGGTGATGGATCGTTACTCCCTGGGGATTTTCTTCCGGGATTTCCTGACGGCGCTGACCCAGTCGCAACAGGGGCAATTGCCACAACTGACACGAACCGGGGCGAGTTTCCGGGAATGGCAGCAAGAGTGCCAGTCTTGGTTACAGAGCGACGAAGCCCGGATCAATGCCCGCTTCTGGACTCAACAATTGCAGCAGCCAGTGTCTCCGTTGCCGACGGACCAGCCTTTTGATCATCTACGCAACAGCATCGGCTCCCGGCGGGAAATTTCGCTGCGCATGGGGGCCGAGCTGAGCCAGTCCCTGAAGGGCGTGGCAAGTGATACCGGGGTGCATGCCTACGATTTGGTGATGGCAGCGCTGGTGCAGACTTTGTCGGCCTGGTGTGGTGGTGGTGCGATGTGCTTTGAAGAAGTGCTGGTCGGTCGGGAGCAGAGCGCGCTGGATTTGTCCGGTACGGTTGGCTGGTTGAATGATTATGTACCGGTGATTGTCAGCCCGGCAAACGACAAGCGGGGATTGGCCTTGGTCCAGGCCGTTCGCGATGAGATTCAGGCGTGCAAGCAACACAGCCGGGGCTTCAGTGATTTGAAGTTTCGGACCGCGCCGGTCGCAGCATCTGAAGATTTCTCGGCATTACCGGCACCGGAAATTGATATCAACTTTATTCCCGAGTCGATGTCGTTGGGTGAGGAACATTTCAGCCATCCGCTGCTGCGACTGACGCGCTATGAAGCGATGGTGGGCGAGTCACGTGAGGCCATTCATAAACTCTCGTGTACCGTGAGCTACGAACAGGGCGATATGACTATGACCTGGGAATATGGCGACCGGATCTATCAGCGCCAAACCGTTGAGATGTTGGCCGAGCGCTGTCGTGCAGCGCTCTTGGTCCTTGTACACGATATCCGCGCTGTTGATCCGGCGGCTGCGATCATGAACGCGACTGTTGAATAAAATCGCCAATCGCCTGATATGTCTGCTGGCAGGCTTCCGGCACCAGTGTTTCCAGATTCAGGTAGGCGTGGACCATGGTTTCCTGATGCAAGTGCCGGCTGGGTGTGCCGGCACGCTGTAACCGGAAATGGTAGTGCAGGCCGTCGTCCTTAATGGGACAAAAACCGGCGGTGATGATCAACGTTTCCGGGTGGGCGGGGGGGATATCGCCATACAGCGGGGAGACTGACTCCCGGCATTCCCGGTGCTGGAGATACTGGCGGAAGTACCATTCAATTTTGTTTGTCTCCAGCACATAGCCTGCGTGGTTCTCCCGCAGTGAATCAGCCGTCAGGGTGTAATCCAGGCTCGGATAAATCAGGACCAGCTTGTCGACGCTGGGGGGCTGATCTGCCAAGGACGACTCGTGATCCAGTCGCGATGTTTGCGAGTTGAGTGACTGGACGACGGTTGCGGCCAGTGCGCCACCGGCTGAATCACCGGCCAGCGTCAGGCTGCGGCGATAGCGGATCTGGTTCTGATCCAGGGTTGGAAACAGCTGGCGAAGACTGAGGATGGCATCGTCAACTCCGGCCGGGTAAGGGTGCTCGGGGGCAAGGCGGTAATCAATACTTACGACAATGGCCTGGCTGTGATGGGCCAGCTTTCGACAGATTGGATCGTACACCGCGATGTTCCCGCACATATGTCCGCCGCCGTGATAAAACAGCACGACAGGCAATTCGGTTTCCGGAGCCGGGTGATAGATCCGACACGGGATAGGGCTCTGATGGATGGTACCGTCAATGACCCGGGCGATGTCGGGGGCGTGGGTAACAAACTGTGCGGTGATCCCCGCGAGTCCCTGGCGGGCGAGCGCCGGGGTCGGGGATATACCGGCTTGCTCGGATTGGCGCAACAGGGTATTGAACTGTTCAAGCCAGGTTCGGAGTGCTGGCGGAGGCGTGGCCATCGTAAATTCCTTTTTTTCGAATCGATTCAATCTCCGGGACCCGCTTGATGAGATAGTCTTTAAAATTGGCACAGCGGGCAGGCATATATTTACGCGGTTTAAAGTATAAGTTGAGTTCGAACTCGCTACTGACGTAATTTTTCAGCACCGGTACCAGGTGGCCCCGGGCGATGTCTTTACTGATCAGGCTGACCGGCAGGTAAGCGACCCCGCCGCTGGCCAGGGCGATGTTTTTCAGGATCTCGCTGTCATCGGCTTCAACGGTCTGAGAAATTTCTACCGACGTACACTCACCATTCAGTTCAAAAATCCAGCGATTACCGCCGACCAGCGTACTGGCGTACAAACAGAGGTGCTGTTTGAGGTCGTCCGGGATTTTCGGCTCCCCAAACTGTTCGATATAAGCCGGAGAGCAACAGGCCATCAACGGCTCGCGCAGCAGGGATCGCTTCACCAGCAGGCTGTCTTTGTCCTGAAATCCGCGATAGGTGGCATTGGCCCGAATGGCAAAATCCACCTCATGGACATGGTCGACTTCAAAGGCAGTCTCCAGCACCACAAAGTTAATGGACGGGTGTTCGGTCAGGTATTCACCGATGATAGGACTGAGGTAATGCTTGGCAAACAAGGGCGTACTGGCCAGGCGGATAGTGCCGCGATCTTCACTGCTCATGTTCTGAACTTCATTGAAGATGTCATCAATTTCGCTGTGGATGCGGGTAAATCGATCATAGAGGCGCTGACCGGCCTGGGTCGGACTGATTTTTCGGGTCGTCCGCTTGAGCAGGCTGACGCCCATGCTCTCTTCCAGTTCATTGAGCCAACGGCTGGCCGCCGATGCCGAGATCCCATTCTGCTTGGCAGCTTCACTGATCGAGCCCGATCGTACGACATGGATAAAAAAGACAACCTTGTCCAGCATGTTCAATCCTGGTGAATATTTAGTCACCTCCCAGTTATAGCAAACGAGCGTTTGAGAAACCAATGAAATCACTGTGACATCAGAATCTTGCTTATGCTTCGTCCCTAATACGAAAAGGTGATTTGCAACAATGTTGGTAATAATTTTGCATCTTTCATCTAAGATAGGGGGAAATAACTGAGTTAGTGACGAAGAGTGTTTCCCACGCTGTTCACTTTCTGGAAGTCATACCTGATGTAGGTATTAAGGATGAGGGGAAATGATGCTGAAAGATAAAATTTGTGTTGTAACGGGTGGCGCGCAAGGCATTGGGCGTTGCATTGTCGAAACATTTGCAAACCAGGATGCAACCCTGGTGTTTGCCTGTGACATGAACGCGGCGGTGATGGCGGAACTGGAATCGCAATTTGCGAATGTCCGGGCCATTGAGCTGAATGTCTGTGACCGGACGAGCATTGCCAACTTTGTCGAGCAGGTTAAAGCTGAATTCGGCCGCATTGATGTGCTGGTGAACAATGCGGGGATCACCCGGGATAACCTAATCGAAAAAATGACCGAAGAAGAGTGGGATTTGGTGGCGGATGTGAACCTCAAAGGGGTATTCAACATGACGCAGGCTGTCGCGCCACTGATGATGGAGAACGGCGAAGGCTCTATTATTACGATGTCTTCCATTGTCGGGACCGACGGTAATATCGGTCAGAGCAATTATGCCGCGACAAAAGGCGGCGTGATTGCGATGACCAAAGGCTGGTCGAAAGAATTTGCCCGCAAAGGGGCGGCCGTACGGGCAAACTGTATCGCACCCGGGTTTATTGAAACACCGATGACCGCGGATTTGCCGGAGAAAGTGCTTGATTATATGAAAGGAAAAACGGCGTTGAAGCGGATGGGGAAACCCCTGGACATCGCTGAAGGCGCACTGTTCCTTGCCAGTGATCGTTCGGCCTTCATTACCGGTCAGACCCTCAAAATTGATGGCGGGCTGGTGATTTAACGACAGGAAGACTGCTTTCATCGCGATATCGCCAAAGACAAAAGCCACCGACATTTGCCGGTGGCTTTTGTGATTGAAGCAATTTAATTGAGTGGTTGGCAGGTCAGCGTTTTGTCCAGCCAGGTGACTTTGGCTTCTCCCTGGTGCTCCCAATATTCGACATTACGGCCGGTGTATTTGCTGCCGCTGGCGGCAGGGGCAATCAGGGCAATGACCTGTTCGTCTCCCCAGGTCAAGACAGCGCTGTGGGGATCCGTTTGCCCATAGAAGACGGCGGTGAAAGGTTTATCCGCTTCATTGCATTTGAACGCGACCGGTGTGGGGGCTTCCAGCAGGCCGCCAGTAATTTGCAATTCGACAATTCGGGATTTGTACTCGGATTCAACACAGGCTTTTTTGTCATCGGCTTTCCAGCAATCATTGCGCCCTTTGATCCAGCCTCGCTGCATGGCTTTGGCGGTGGCTTGTTCAGCTTGCGGATAATTGGCCATCGCAGCTGGGAACACCTCGGCCATTTGTCGGTCCAGGGCGGCCAGCGCATCATCCTGGCAGATCATCTCTTCGATAGAGCCTGACGCCTGGCTGCAATCAAAGCTAGGGCTTGCGGCCAGCACGGACACAGGCAGTGCTGCCATCAGCACTCCGCTGAACCATCGGGCGGGGAGGGAAAACGCGTTGTTCATTGTCACCTCGTAAATCGGCATTGGATGAATGGCAATAAGTATGGTCGCAGGGGTGGCAGAATGAAAGTGAACCCCGGCGCAAGCTGAGCCGCTGCGGGAGGGCAACGGCTTAGGCTGGGTTATGGGTTATGGGTTATGGGCTGTGGGTTATGGGCTGTGGGTTATGGGTTAACCGCTTTCACGCTGTCACGCACCACCAGGGTCGGCTCCAGTTGAATCACCTGGTTGCTCGTCCGCTTGTTCTGGATTTTATCCAGCAGGGTATCGACGGCTTGCTGGCCCAAACGGTGCTTGGGCTGATGGATGGTGGTCAGGGACGGCGTGATGTATTTTGCCAGTTTGATATCGTCATAGCCGACGATCGACAGATCGTCCGGAACCCGGATCCCTTTTTTGTAGGCGGTGTTGATCACGCCCATCGCCATCATGTCGTTACAGACAAACAGCGCTGTCGGCAGCGGCCCACGCTGAGACAAGGTGTTGAATGCGGCTTCGCCACCCTCGCATTCGAAACTGCCGGCAATGATCCAGTCCGGATTGATCGGCAACCCGGCTTCTTCCATCGCTTGGGTAAAGCCGGACAGGCGTTGCTGGGCGGTAAGCTTATCCAATGGCCCGGTCAGGCAACCGATCTGGGTATGGCCCTGCTCAATCAGGTGCCGGGTCGCCAGGTAGCCGCCGTGATGCGAGTTATCCTGGATTTTATCGCTTGGAAAGTCAGTTGGTCCCCAATCCATAACCACCGTCGGCACCGGCTGGTGGCGGCCGAACAGATCAAATGATTTTTCCTCCACTTCACTGCACATCAGCAGCAGGCCGTCGACCCGCTTTTGTAGCAGGGTATCGAGGTTGGCATGCATCCGTTCGATATCCCCCTCGGTATTACACAGGATCAGGTTATAGCCGTGCTGATAGCAGCGGCGCTCGACGCCCTTGACGACTTCGCCGTAAAAGGGGTTGGTTGAGGTAGTGACCAGCATCCCGAAGGTGCGGGTATGATTGACTTTCAGACTGCGTGCCAAGGCGGAAGGGGCGTAGTTGAGTTCCTCAACCGCCGCCATCACCCGGGCAGAGATGTCTTCACTGACAAAGCGAGTTTTATTCAGTACGTGGCTGACGGTTGAGGTCGAGACCCCGGCCTGTTTTGCCACATCTTTAATTGTCGCCATAATAACTCCCTGAACGCTCTCTTGAATCGGAGCTGCCTGCCATCCGGCCCATTGCTCGGCATCGGGGCAGGCGGTTCAATTAATGTTCCATCAGAAAACGTTCGACTTCACGTCGGTGTGGAATCGAGGTTTGCGCACCCACGCGGGTGACCGAAATGGCAGCGGCGGCGTGGGCAAAGCGAATGGCTTTCTCAAGTGGCATGTTTTCCTGCATCGCGGTGAGCAGGGCACCGTTAAAGGTATCACCGGCAGCTGTGGTATCGCAGGCTTCGACGCGGAACCCCGGTACCTGATAACCCTGGCCTTGGTCGCTGACCCAGACACCTTGGCTGCCGAGGGTGATCATGACTTGTGAGATCCCTTTGGCGTGCAGCGCATCTGCCGCTTGTTGGGCGGAGGCAATATCGGTGACTTGAATGCCGGTCAGCAGCTCAGCTTCGGTTTCGTTCGGGGTGATCAGATCCACCAGTTGCAGCAGTTCATCCGACAGCGCACGGGCCGGCGCCGGGTTCAGGACCACGCGTGTCCCGGATTGCTTCGCAATGCGGGCTGCAGACTCGATGGTTTCGACCGGTGTTTCCAACTGCATCAACAGGGTATCGGCGTGCTGAATCAAGTGCTGGTGCGGGATGAGGCGCTCAGGGGTCAAGTGTGCATTGGCTTCTGCTGAGATACAGATGCTGTTTTCCCCGGTCGTCGCAACCTGGATCATTGCAATACCGGTTGGCGTATCGGCCTCGATCATCACGGCCTCTGTATTCATGCCTTCACGAGCAAAGGTTTCACGCATGTTGTGGCCGAAACTGTCATCACCGACACAGGCGATGAAGGCAATATCCGCACCCAGACGCGCCGTAGCCACGGCTTGGTTCGCGCCTTTTCCTCCCGGGATCACCTGATAGGTATGACCGTGTAACGTTTCGCCCGGACGTGGGAATGAAGCAACTTGCAGGACGTGGTCGGCATTCACACTACCGAGGACAACTAATTTATTCATCGTGAAACCTTTATAATTTTATACTTGCCGTTTTAATCGGGCCAAATTGTATGGGTTAGCCGGGTGCGGGGGCTAAACGATGCAAACTGGCAGGAATCGGGCAGGTCTCCCGGCGGCAACCGGGAGACCTGCCTGTGGATTTTACTGAGTGATCACTTTGAGTGGTACCGGAATGTTGGCCTCAACTTGCTCGCCTTTCAATACCTTATCGGCAGTTTCGACGCCCAGGGCACCAATCAGGTCTGGTTGCTGCGCAATGGTGGCGCCCAGTTTGCCGCGTTTCACTGCTGCAATACCGTCATCGGTGCCGTCGAAGCCGACAATCAGGACGTCTTTACCTGATGCCTGGACTGCGCGCAGGGCACCCAGTGCCATTTCGTCGTTCTGGGCAAAAACGGCCTGGACATCCGGGTTGGCTGCCAGCATGTTTTCCATCACGTTCAGGCCCTTGGTGCGGTCGAAATCCGCCGGCTGGCTGGCCAGCAGGTTTAGTTTGTTGGCTTTCACGGCATTCATGAAGCCCTGGCCGCGCTCACGGGCAGCAGAGGTACCGGCAATGCCTTCCAGTTGGATCACGCGAGCTTTCTCACCGACTTTTTCCATGATGAACTGACCGGCCATTTCACCCCCGGCAACGTTGTCCGAAGCGATGTGGCTGACCACTTTGCCCCGGCTGGCGCCGCGGTCCAGCGTGAGTACCGGGATCCCAGAGCGGTTGGCCATGCGGATTGCATTCGAAACAGCATCCGAATCCGTTGGGTTGATCAGGATGGCTTTGACGCCGCGAACGGTCAGATCTTCAATGTTCGACAGCTCTTTGCTCGGGTCATTTTGCGAGTCCAGCACAATCAGGCTGTAACCCAGCGCCTGCGCTTTGGCCTCCGCGCCTTCTTTCATGGTGACGAAGAACGGGTTATTCAGGGTCGAGACGACCATCGCCAGGGTGTCCTGGGCTGCCGCAGTCGAGCTGAAAGAGGCAGACAGCATGGCAGCAGAGATCAGGGTTGCTAACTTTTTCATTGTGATTTCCTTCTACAGATGTCGGGTAATTGCGGGCCGGGGGAAGCCCGCGTCAGAGGTTTACTTGTTTTTGTTATCGACCATGACCGCCAGCAGAATCACGCTTGCTTTGGCAATCATTTGGTAATAGGACGAGACGTCCAACAGGTTCAGGGCATTATTCAGGAAGCCGATGATCAGGGCGCCAATCAGGGTGCCCATAATCCGGCCTTTACCGCCGGCCAGGCTGGTGCCACCAAGGACAACCGCGGCAATGGCATCCAGCTCGTAGCCCATCCCGGCAGTCGGTTGTGCCGAGGAAAGGCGAGAGGTCACGATAATCCCGGCCAGCGCAGCCAGTAGGCCACAGATGGCGTACACACCAATCTTGACGCGATCGACGTTGATGCCGGACAGGCGCGTGGCCGACTCGTTGCCGCCCAGGGCATAGATGTACCGGCCAAAGCGGGTGTGGTTCAGCAGATACCAAATGGCAGCGAAAACAATCACCATCAGCCAGATTGGCACCGGAACGCCCAGCGCGTAGCCGGTTCCGAACCAGGCAAAGCTGTCAGCTACATCGGTAAAACCGGTTGAAACCGGGCGACCCTCGGTGAACACCATAGTGACACCGCGCAGCAGGGTCATGGTGACCAGCGTGGCAATAAAGGCCTGCACTTTACCTTTGGCAATGATGACGCCACTGATGGCGCCGAGCGCGGCACCGGCCAACAGCGCGGTTGGTACCGCAACCATCACCGGTACTTCCATGCCGATCAGCGTCGCGGCCAATGCGCCCGAGAGGGCCAGAACCGAGCCGACACTGAGGTCAATCCCGGCGGTCAGGATCACCAGGGTCATGCCGACGGCAATAATGGCATTGACTGAGGTCTGGCGCAGAATGTTAAGAATATTGTCAACCGTAAAGAAATTCGGGTTCAGGAATGACACCACGACAATCAGAAACAGCAGCGCAATCAGTGATTTTTGTTCAATGAGCCAGGCTTTGCTGAATCGTTTTTTATTCTCGTTGGTCGGGGATTTGGTCATCGCGTTGGTGCTCATGCTGCTACCTCATTGGTCTGTTTGCCCACCGCACAGGCAAGTAGTTTTTCTTGATCGGCCTCTGAAGCCTTGAATTCGCCGCTGATCCGGCCTTCGTGCATCACCAGGATCCGGTCACTCATGCCGAGGACTTCCGGCATTTCCGAGGACACCAGAATGATGCTCATTCCTTCGGCTTTAAATTGATTGATCAGCTGATAAATCTCTTTTTTCGCACCCACGTCCACGCCGCGGGTCGGCTCGTCGAGGATCAGCACTTTGGGCTTGGTCATCAATCCCTTGGCGATGGCCACTTTCTGCTGATTCCCGCCCGACAGGTTGCCGATGATTTGATCCCGGCTCGGCGTTTTGATGTTGAACAGGCGAATAAAGTCGTCGACCGCGGTCACTTCTTCAGGGTGATTAAGCTGGATCCCGGTTGACAATTGGTCGAGGGCGCAAATCGACATGTTTTCTTTAACGGATAAGCCCAGCACCAGACCGTCGCCTTTGCGATCTTCCGAAATGTAGGCAATCCCGCTGGCCAGGCCTTCTTGCGGTGTGGTTGGGTTGATGGGCTTGCCATTCAACAGCACATCGCCGGATTGACGGGGCAGGGCACCGTAAATGACTTTCATCAGTTCGGTTCGGCCCGCGCCCATCAGGCCGGAAATGCCGAGGATTTCACCGCGATCCAGCGTGAAGCTGACATTGTTCAATCCCGCTCCGTGGAGGTTTTTCACCTCGAGGCAGGTGGTGCCGTGTTGAACCGCAATGCGTGGGTACTGATCGTCGAGTCGACGACCCACCATCATCTCGATCAGGGTGTCTTCATCTGTTTCTGCAACCGCACGTTCTCCGATGAACTTGCCGTCGCGCAGCACCGTAATGTCGTCGCAGATTTCGAAAATCTCTTTCAGACGGTGTGAGATATAGACGATGCCACAGCCTTGATCACGTAACTCGTTGATCACCTTGAACAGGGATTCCGTTTCGGTATCAGTCAGGGCGTCAGTTGGCTCATCCATAATAATGACCTGAGATTCAAAGGAGAGTGCCTTGGCAATCTCAACCATTTGCTGTTCGCCCAGGCTCAGGTCGCCCAATGCCGTTCGGGCGCTGTGCTTCACATTCAGGCGCGTGAGCAGGGCATCGGCATCGCGATACATTTTGCCCCACTGAACCCCGCCGAGGGCATTGGTCGGCTCACGGCCGAGAAAGATATTTTCGGCAATGGTCAGCTCCGGGATCAGGTTCAGCTCCTGGTGGATAATGCTGATCCCGGCTTCCTGAGAATGGCGCGGGCCGTTAAAGCGGACTGGCTTGCCCTGGTAGTGAATCTCACCGGCGTCCATGGCGTAGATACCGGTCAGCGTTTTCATCAGGGTCGACTTACCGGCCCCGTTTTCGCCCATCAGGGCCATGACTTTCCCCGGATAGACATTGAGGCAGGCGTGGTCGAGTGCTTTGACGCCCGGGAATGCTTTTTCAATGCCTTGAAGCGCGAGAATTGGCTGTTTCATGTCATTTCCTTGCAGCTAAGCAAAAATTCGGGTTAGAACACCACGCCGGACTGAAAGATCACGTTGGCGTACGGGGTGCATTCACCGGTGCGGATCACCGCTTTACTGCGGTGGGTCTGTGCTTTGAATGCTTCGTGGGGGATGTAGGTGACAGCGATGTTTTTATCGGTTTTCCGCGCTTCTTCATCGATCAGCGTCAGCAGCGCCTGGTGGTGTGTCGGGCTGACTTCGGCAAATTCCTCTGCCATGACGACGCCTTCAATTTGCATTTCGCTCAGAACCGCCCGGATGGTGTCCATGAAACTTGGAACACCCGGGATCAGTGCCAAATCAATGCGCTGGGTATCCCCGGGAATTGGCAGCCCGGCATCGCAGATGGTCACTTCATCCGTGTGGCCGAGTGTTGCAATCAGATGGGACAAATCGGCATTAATCAGAGCGCTTTTTTTCATCGTGGCACCTTCATCAGTCGTGTCATGCAAATCCGTGGAATTGGTCTCGCGTGACGACAGTTGTTGTTTTTATGAACATCGAAACGTTTACGCAAACGTTTCGATGGCTGAAATGTAGATCGAAACGTTTCGATGATCATCGTTTTCTCATACAAAATGTGACGTGAATCAGAACTCAAACGGAAATCTTGCGCAAAAGGAGGGAGGGATCACATACCACAGCCGTATAGCCGAAAAATGACGAGCGCCAGAGAAATGTCATTTAATGTAAATTCTGGCGGAGACGTTTGGTTGGAAGCAAAAAAAACCTTATCATCATGTCTTTGGCTTTATTTGTCTGAAGAATGATTCCCGGCTATGGTATTTCCTGACCTGAACATGCTCCCCGTGCTGTGGGCCACTGCGCCTGCACTGGTGATGTGTCTGATGATTGGACTGAAACAACGAAAAGCCTGGATGGCAAGGCTCTCCCTGATCGGACTGACTTTCGCACTGATCTTGCTGATCGGGGCAGTCTATCTGGACTACCAGTCGTTTGAAGATTGTCTGTTACCCAAACCAGAATACGATATTTTTCTCGATGACTGCATTTCCCTGCATTAGCACAGGGTCGCGATAATCACCTGGGTTGAGGCAAAGTATGCCGTGACCGGTTGGCCCGGGACGAGGGGCGGGCTCTCTTTCCCCCGATAGTCAATTAACGCGCAAATCTCATCATATTCATCCAGTTTGACCAGCACTTCTGCGGAATTCTGATCTTCCCGAATGCTTTCTACCTTACCTTGCACCCTATTATCCCAAGTCGGATCTTCCGGGGGAATATCATTGAGCGGATGGGGGCGGATGTGAACGGCTGGTCCTTTGACGAGCGCAATGACATCTTTCCCTTCGGCTAATTCCAGCCGTCGGGTGCTGCCTTGCGTGATGGTCGCACAAATCTGTTGGCCGCCTTTCAAAACCAGCCAGACTTTATCGTGCAGGCTGTGGCGCTTAATCTGGCTGATGGTGCCAAAGAGCTGGTTTCGGGCGCTGGTTTGAAGCGAAAACTTGGTCATTACCCCCAAAAGGCTGTGGAGCGGTGCACCCGGATCGTTCAAGGCTTTCAGACCCATATTTTGGATGGTATCGAGCAGGTCATACATTTGCACTAACCGGTGTCCAAAGTCGGTTACCTCAGCACCACCGCCCCCTTTCCCGCCTTTTTCGCTGGCGATCACCGGCGTTGCGGCCCGTGTATTCATATCTTTGATGGCGTCATAAGCGGCTTTGTAGCTGATGCCGGCAAGCTTGGCGCCCTGGCTGATTGAACCGGTTTGCTGAATAGCTTTCAGCAGAGCGATTCGGCGTGGATTGGCAAAAATTTTGCCGTTTTCAGAAAGCGTCAGCAGGGCATCAAAATCCATGGGGTACCAGCGTGTGTTTGATCGGGGCCTTGATTGATTATAACAGCGAACTGTTTGATTTGAATGTAGAAATGTTTGTACGGATGATGCGGTATATTGCTTCGAATATTATGCGATTGGTGGCATGAATGGGGGAGAGTGTGCCAGAATAGTATTTTTGGATGTGGGACTGAGGATACATGGCAGTACTAGAAATTTTGGCTGCGCCTGACAGCAGGCTTCGTGAGCAGGCCGTAGACGTGAGTGATATCAGCGCGGTACAGACGTTGATTGATGACATGCTGGAGACGATGTACAGCACACCTAATGGGATTGGCCTGGCGGCCACCCAGGTCGGACGTACGGAAGCTATTGTGGTGATCGACATTTCTGAACAACGAGATGCACCTTGGGTTTTGGTGAATCCGAAGGTCATCCACGGGGAAGGGGAAACCATGGGGCAGGAAGGCTGTCTTTCGGTGCCCGGTTATTACGCCGATGTTCCCCGTTTCACCAAAGTGACGGTATCGGCTTTGGATCGTCACGGAGAAGCGATCACCATTGAGCGGGATGATTTCCTGGCTGTGGTCATGCAGCATGAAATTGATCATTTGCAGGGGAAATTGTTTATCGATTATCTCTCACCGCTCAAAAGGCAGATGGCACTGAAGAAAGTGAAAAAGCATCTGAAAACGGCGGTCTGAAGAAACGAAGCGAGAGCCATGGGCTCTCGCTTCGTTTTTATGGTCGATGACTCAGATTACGCGCCTACGGGTTAGGCTGAGCCTGAGTCTATTACGGCTCAGGGACGGCTGGACGTCAGACGACTCTCGATTTCAGCCAGCATCACGGGTGTGAAGGTCAGGTGGTCGACTTCAGGATGTCTCTCCTGCAGCAAAGGCTTGTCTCGCTGTTGTGCGTCGCTGTAGGTGATATAGCCGTAGCCACTGGGATACTCGAGATTCCACAACTGGCTTTTAGCAACCAGGCTGGAGGTGATGAACTGACCAATGTAAGTGACTTCACCGGGGGTGATGGTAAAGGTCAGGTTCAGCTCTTCCGGTGATTTGGAGTAAATCGACTTGTTTCCGTTACTGCCTTTGAAGCCGATGGAAAATAGTTGATATTGCCCGGCGGGCAAGGCGAGATAAAACAGTTGTCCTTTCAGGGTGTCACTGTCGAAGTCGGCCTCTTCATGGTTGCTGGCGACGGTCAGGTACTCAGCATCTCCAATTTGGCGGATGTAAAGGGTGGTGATCAGGCCTTCCCCGGACGCGGGCCAGATGGTGGTTGCACTTAAACTACCGGCCAGAAATCCGACAGGTTGCTCTGTGGATTCATACTTTTCAGGCAGTGAAACGTAAACGCCGCTGGAACAACCAAGCAGTAATTGGCTGATGAAAATGAACACGATGATTCTCATAGGTTTCCGATCCCTGCACTGTTGGAAATACTATGTATTTGAGTTAGCAGCCTATTTTACCGCTGTTCGGTGACAATATTGCTGCTATATATGCCATAGATTGTATTGAGTATCACGGAGTAAATGCGTTTTGGTGCTTTTTAGGCCCAGAATTATGAGGTTGTACACGAAAATTTGGCGGGGAAATGTTTTTCCTGGCAGGGGGGCGGGAGCAACGTTGCCCTGATTTGATGTGATTTGTACTGAGAGAAAGATCGACCCCATCACGATGTTTGCAGCTAAGACTGCGTGATTTAAAGACAATTTATGTCGAACCAGAGCCGGTCACTGATGAAATTTTTGGAGAGAGATGTGCTCTTATGACGCGGAACGCCAAGCCAGTCAGTCTGCAATGTACAGACTGGCTGGGTGGTCGGGAGCCGGCTCGGTGTTATTTTTTGAGCTTGTCGACGTTGATAACATTTTTGAACTTGCCGGCTTTACTGAGCAGATAGTCGACATCCGGCGGGAAGTCCTTGTTGGTTTTGGCGTGCTTCATCATGTCAAACACGGTAAATTCGGTCAGGATGGCATATTGATAAGATACAAAGTTGCCGTTGGCCTGTAAGGTCGGGTCGAAGTACTGATCTCCTTTGCGGATAATCGCATGGTCGACGATGGGATCTTCGCAGCGGTAGCCCAACACATAACGATCGCCTTTGCCGTAGATAACATTCATATAGCTGTTATAGAAGCATTCATCTTCAGTAGTGGTGCAGGTTTCCAGGGTGGCTTCATCCATGGCGGAGACGGTCACAATCCGAATCTTATCTGCTTTGTAGTTTAACTCTGTCAGTTGGCGACGTACTTCGTCGAGATTTACATCTGTCACTTCTTATACCGTATCAAACAAAAAACGCGGCATTATACCTCTACACGTTGAAAATGACACGGTAACTCATGCGCAGGGCTGCGGCCCTTTGGCAAAAAGTACTGCGATGACAAGAACCTGATGTCAACGGTGACACAATGAACCGAAAAAAGACCTGTTTTTATGAATCCAGATGTTTAAATGAGATTTATTTTCAATTAAGATATTGACCGTTTAATCGGACAAGCAGGATGTAGAAGCTTGTATTTTCAATAAAATTCACGGAGTGAATTTTAAATTTGTGTGCATTCCCGTAAAAGATGAATTGCCAGATGAACTTAAAGAAATCCAGTCTCGCGCTGATCATGGTCAGCATGAGTGCAGGCGTTCAAGCCGATAGCCTTGATACGGCCCGAGCCATTGAAAGTAAAACCAATGCCGCTTCTGCTTATAGTCAGAAGAAAATAGACAAAAGTGCCGAAGCTGCACTTGCAATGAAAGCAGAAGTCGAAATGCTTCAGGAAGAAGTGAAGAACCTGACGGTGTATCGTGATCACTTGGCCCGGCTTGTAGCAAGCCAGAATGCGGAAGCACAGAGCCTGAACGATCAGATCGCCGGCATTAAAGATACCCGTCAGGGTGTGGTGCCGCTGATGTATAAGATGATCGACGGGCTGAAGCAATTGGTGGCGACGGACAAGCCTATCCGTCAGCAGCAACGTTTGGCGCGTGTCGCCAAACTGGAATTCATGATGGCGCAGGCGGATGTCAGTGATGCGGAGAAATACCGTCGTATTCTCGAAGCGTACCAAGTTGAAATGGACTACGGCACCAAACTGGGTGTCTTCCAGGGGCCGCTGGCACTCTCTGCCGAAGAGTCTATCGAAGCGGAGCAGCTGTATCTGGGCCGAATTTCCCTGGTTGCCCGTAGCTTAGACGGCACGCGCTACTGGGCGTGGAATGACAGTCAAACCAGCTGGCAGACACTCGATAACGAGATGGCTGCGAATGTGGATAAGGCATTTGCCATTGCGACCAAACAGGCTGCGCCGAGTCTGGTGACTTTACCGGTGTCTGTGCATGTGGAGGGCAAATAAATGAAGATTAAAGCGTTAGTCGCCGCACTTTGCCTGTTCACGTTGCCAGCCACCGCCATGGCCAATACGGAGCTGGTGGATAAGACCCGCCAAGCACAGCAGGTTCAGAAAGCCCACAATGCAGAGCGTGAAGCCGGTTTCCGCCAAACGGAGCAACAAATCCGGGCTCAGCTGAAAGCTCTCAAAGCCCAGAAAGTACAGCTTGAGCAGGAAACGGAGCGCTTGAGCGAAACGTTCAGTGAGAATGAGAACAAACTGGCTCAGCTTGAAGAGCAATTGCGTCTGGAAACCGGCAGCCTGGGTGAGTTGTTTGGCGTTGTTCGTCAGACCGCAAAAGAGCTGGATTCTGAAATGGCATTTTCGGTCACCAGTGCTGATCGTCATGCGTTCAAAGATGTTGTCGCGGACGTCGTGGAAGCCAAGGCACTGCCATCGCTGTCTCAGTTGTCGGCGTTGTGGCAGGGCATGAGCGATCAAATTACAGCCAGTGCCGAAATGCGTGAAGTGACGGTACCGTTTATTAACGGTGAAGGCTATCAATCTGATGTTCAGGCCTACCGACTGGGCAGCATCGGGATGATTGGCGAGCAGGGCTATATCGCGTGGGATGGCGAGCGCCGGGTAGCAACGCCGTACTTGAGACAACCGGAACAAGGACCGGTATTCGGCGCGATGTCACCGCTGTTGGATTCCGGCCTGCAAATGGCCGTGGTCGACCCGTCTCGCGGCATCATGCTGGAACAACTGGCCAACACACCGGAGCTGAAAGATCGGATCGAACATGGTGGCGTGGTCGGTAAAATCATCCTGGGCTTGCTGGGGATTGGTGCCCTGATTGCCCTGTTCCGCGGGATCAAGCTTCTGGTGATCCGTCAGCAAATTCAGTCTCAGTTGAAAAAACCGACGCAGCCGGGGAATAACCCGCTGGGCCGTGTGTTGCGAGTTTATAACAAAGAGCAGAAACGTTCCGTGGAAGCTTTGGAGCTCCGGTTGCTGGAAACCATTGTGGATGAGCAGCAGGGTTTGGAGAAAGGTCTGTCGATGCTCAAGCTGCTGGCGGCGCTGGCTCCGATGCTGGGTCTGCTGGGTACCGTGACCGGGATGATCGAAACCTTCCAGGTGATCACGCAGTTCGGTAACGGTGATCCGACCGTGATGGCCGGCGGGATCTCAATGGCGCTGGTGACGACCGTGCTTGGCCTGGTTGCTGCCATGCCGCTGTTGCTGGCCCACAACGTGCTGAGCACCCAGGCTGAAACAATCCGTAATATCCTCGAAAAACAGGGGATTAGCCTGGTTGCCGCGCAAGCAGAACAAGCAGGAAGTGCCGCCTGATGGAAACATCACTATTTGAACTCCCCATATTGCAAACCATAGGTGCTGAAGGCTGGTGGTACACCTTGCAGCATTTCATGGACCAGGGTGGTCAGGTGTTGTGGTGGCTGGCGGCTGTGGTTCTGGTGAAATGGCTGCTGGTGATGGAGCGGGTGTTGTACCTGCTCGTCACGTACCCGAAACAGCAGAAAGCCTGGTTACAACAATGGGAAGCCAGGGCGGATCAGTCGTCCTGGTATGCCCGGGCCCAGCGGGAAGGCTGGTTGAGTGAGGCGCGGCAAGCGCTGAGCCAGAACCTGAATTTCATTAAGGTGTTGGTTGCCATTTGTCCGATGCTTGGACTGCTGGGCACGGTCACCGGGATGATTTCGGTGTTTGATGTGATGGCGACGCAAGGTAGCAGCCAGCCTAAACTCATGGCCTCCGGGATCTCTCTGGCAACCTTACCGACAATGGCCGGGATGGTTGCGGCACTGGCCGGAATGTTTGTTCACGCGCGGTTGGCGAAGATTTGCCACTGGCGTGAACTGAAGTTAGAAAAAATATTAAGGAGTCAGTGATGAGACTGAACCGTCCGTCTTCTGCTCGAGAAGAAGCCCAGGTGGATTTGACCTCCATGTTGGACATCGTATTTATCATGCTGATCTTCTTTATTGTGACCAGCTCGTTTGTCCGTGAGTCCGGGGTTGAAGTGAACCGGCCACAGGCCAGCCATGTGGTCAGCCAAAAAGATGCCGGTATTTTTGTGGCGATCACTTCTGCCAACGATATCTACATCGATAAGCGCGTGGTCGATGCCGAGCGGGTTCAGGCGACGTTGGAGCATTTACTGCTCGACCAGCCGGATGCGTCGTTGGTGATCCAGGCCGATGAGCATGCTTACAACGGCACCGTCGTGAAAGTGATGGATGCGGCCAAAGGGGCCGGTGTGAAAAACATTGCCCTGGCAGCGGAGAAAGGCTGATGTTGCGATTACTCATGGCTCTGCCTGCTGCGCTGGCAATGGCTTTGGGGTTGTTCACCCTGATGGCCTGGATGGTCGATAATGGTGACAAGTCGCTGCCGGAAGACAAGCCGATGCTCGCTTTCGACATGGTGATGGTTGAGCAGGACACGGAAATTCGCCGTCGTCAGCGGGCTGTCCCGCCGCAGCCGGATATGCCGGAGCCGCCACCGCAGGCGACCCCGGCGGCCTCGCAGCAGGCCGTGACGGCCAGTATTGCACCGACCATGCCGAACCTGTCGCTGGATACCGCCGTGACCGGGGTGCAGGTTGAAGCGCCGCAATTTTCGGATTTCGGGACCAACCAGCAAGCGATGCCGCTGTACCGCGTTGAACCGAATTATCCGGCCCGGGCACAGAAGCGGGGGATGGAAGGCTATGTGGTGTTGTCATTTACGATCGATCCGAATGGCCGCCCGACCGATATTCAGGTTCTGGATGCAAAGCCGCGTCGGATCTTTGAACGGGAAGCTGTGCAGGCGCTTCGACGGTGGAAATACCAGCCGAAAGTGGTGGATGGGGCTGCGATTGCGCAGGTGGGTCAAACGATCAGACTGGAGTTTAAGTTAAATCAATGATGAAACGTCTCGTGTTATTACTTGCTCTGGCATGCACAACTGCCACGACTCACGCCGAGCTGACGCAATTTACGGCCAATAAAGTTCAGCGTGCCCATAACCTGCAGCAAGAAGACAAACTCGGTGAAGCTATCGAGTTGCTTGCTGATCTCGAGCCTGCTAAAGCGTATGACAAGGCATTTGTGAAGCGGATGCTGGGGGTGCTCTATTGGCAGCAGGGCAGTATCAAGCCTGCGATTAAGCATCTGGCCTATGCGGTGGACACCGGATTACTTCAAGACCAGCAGGCCTGGACCACCCAGCGAATGCTGGCCGATATTCTGCTGACTGATGCGCAGTACAAACGTGCGTTGCCGCATTATTATCAGCTCGCCAAGAATATCCCGGAGCAGCAAGAACCAGCGCAACTCTGGCTGCGCATTGCCCAGTCCCATTATCAGTTGAGCGAATGGCAGCAGGTGCTGAAAGCCGTGAAGGTTTATCAGGGATATGTGCCGCAGCCGGAAGTGCCGATCCTGTCCATGAAACTGGGCGCTCAGCTGCAACTGGAGCAATGGAAAAGTGCCTTGCCGACCTTGCAGAGCCTGATCGCCCTGCAACCGGATCATTTGTCCTGGTGGCAACAGACTGCGGGTATTCAATTGCGGCTCGGCCGTTCGAAACACGCACTGGAAACACTGGCTCTGGCGAAGCGGCAGGGGGTAGCATTGACCCAGCAAAACCTGACTACGTTGGCGCAGCTCTACGCCCAGCAGGGGATCCCAGAGCGGGCAGCCAAGATTTATGCGCAACTGGATGGCGTTCAGGACGATCCGGAATTGATGTCCGTGCAAGCCATGTACTGGCAGCAGGCAAAAGAGTGGGACAAGGCCATTTCATCCTGGGAAGTTGCAGCGCGACTCGACAATCGGCATCGCTGGGCGCTGGCGCAGCTGTTGTTGCAGGAAGGTCAGTTTGATCGGGCATTGGCTGAACTCAATCGTGTGAAGCAAAAAGCCAGTCAGGCGGATGTTGAGCTGGCACGGGTTCGGGCGTATTACAAGCTGAAGGATTTTGATCAAGCTATTATTCATGCCAAACAGGCAAATAACATCCAGCCGACGGCGGCTTCCAAAAGCTGGATCAAGTACCTGAACCAGATGCGAAAAATGGATGGGTAACGTATCTGTTGCCAAACAACTGTTGCTATAGAACACAAGGCCCCGGTTCGGGGCCTTTTTTGTATGGAATGACAAAGCCTCTTTCCCTCAAGCGCGTGTTTTATTCGAGAATTGGTATGATTTATCTCAACAGAAGCAGCGCAGACGATAAGCTATAACTATTCGCCGTCGACAAGGACTCATGATGACCGTCCCGATACGAAGCTTGACCTGGCAGACCATCGTGCGGGCATACCGCCAGGAATCGTGGGATGTGAGTCTGACATTTCAATCGTTAAGGGGCTTGTATGGCTGTTCATGAAATCCGAAATATTGCATTTGTCGGTCAAAGCGGGGTAGGAAAAACCAGCCTGATTGAGCGGCTGTTATCTGACTCCCAGACCATCACCCACCTCGGCAGTGTGAAGACCGGGGACACGGTAACGGATTGTGATCCCCAGTCAGTCCAGTACCAGCACAGTATCGAAACCACGCCGGTGACGCTGACCTGGCAGTCCCATCGCATGAATATCATTGATACCCCCGGCGTACTGGAGTTGTTGGGACGGACGTTCAGTATATTCCCGGCGATTGAATCGACGGCGCTGGTGCTGGATGCCAATACGCCGCTCAATCAGGTCTCCGATCGTTTGTTTTCATTTGCACGGGATCAACAAAAGTGCCAGATGGTGATCATCAATAAGCAGGATCTCAATCCGGATAAGATTCCGGCGCTGGTGGCTGAACTGGTCTCGCATTTCGGCGCGGCATGCCTGCCGATTAACCTGCCGACCCAAGATGGTACCGGTGTGGTCGATTGTTTTTTTGAGCCGGCGTATGAACAGGCGACGTTGATGAGCTCGGTTGAAGCTGCACATGAGCAGTTGGTCGATCAGGTGATTGAAGTGGATGAAGCGCTGATGGCACTTTATTTGGAGCAGGGTTCTGAATTGTCACCCGCGCAATTGCACGAGCCGTTTGAAGCGGCATTAAGAATGGGGCACGTCATTCCGGTGTGTTTTGTTTCCGCAGAAAGCGGGGCCGGTGTTGAGTTGCTGCTGCGCACCTTGATGGAAATCATGCCGACACCCGAGGAGGGGAATCCGCCACTGCTGGAAAAAAATGGCCGCCCGGTGCTGGTGAATCTGACCCAGAGCGATCACAGTGTCGCCCATATATTTAAAATCAGTGTTGACCCTTATTTAGGGAAGATGGCTTATCTTCGTGTGTTTCAGGGAGAAATCAACGCAGGAAGTCAGCTGTATATCAACGACAGCCATAAATCTTTTAAGGTCGCTCATCTGTATCAGCAACAGGGGAACAAGCGGATTGAAATCTCAAAAGCCATCGCCGGAGATTTCTGTGTCCTGGCCAAAATTGATGAACTCTATTTTGGCACCGTGGTTCACGATTCCCATGATGAAGACGGGATCACCATGCACCCTCTGGAATTCCCGGAGCCGATGTACAGTTTGGCGATACGGCCCACCAAGCGGGGAGATGAACAGAAGCTTTCCGAAACGTTGCAGAAGATTGCCGCAGAAGATCCGACGCTACGCCTGGAGCACCGGAGCCGAACCAATGAAACGGTTCTCAGTGGGCAAGGGGAATTCCATCTTAAAATCGCTCTGGAGAAAATGGCTTCGATCTATAAGCTGCAAGTCGAAACTGCTGAGCCGGGCATTGAGTATTTCGAGACGATTACCGAAGCGGCAGAGGGGCATTATCGCCATAAAAAACAAAGTGGCGGAGCCGGTCAGTTTGGCGAGGTCCAGTTGAAAGTTCGGCCGCTGGCACGTGGGGAAGGTTTCCAGTTTATCAACAAGGTGGTGGGTGGGGCGATCCCGACCTCATTGATCCCGGCCGTCGAGAAGGGGATCCGACAGGCGGTCGAAGAAGGTGCGATCTCAGGCAACCCCATCCGTGATGTCGAAGTGACGGTCTACGACGGGAAACATCACCCGGTCGACTCGAAGGAAATTGCTTTTGTGATCGCCGGGAAAAAAGCATTCCTTGATGCAGTGAATCAGGCCAGTCCAATTATCCTCGAACCGATTGTTGAGCTATCCCTGTTGGTGCCGACCCTGTCTGTCGGGGACGTGACTGGCGAGCTGGCCGGAAATCGCGGGGTGATTCTGGGCACCAATGTTGAGCCCAATAATTTTACGGCCCTGCAAGTGCGGGCGCCCCTCAACGAGCTGCAAGGGTATGCGCAGCGTTTACGTGCCATGACGGGCGGCGAGGGATGTTTTAGCATGGTGTTGAGCCACTACGAGCAAGCGCCTCACCATGTTCAGCAAAAGGTTTGCCAGCGTGAGCAAAGCGGCGATTAAAGGTATGCAGTGAGGGAGGATAGCCCGCTAATGGCTTGTTATACATCAAATTTTATAAATTTTCTTATCAGTTATACGCGCTGGCATGATATGCTTTCGTGCACATAAAGAGCGGACCAGGCAGCGGGATTTGACTATCTTTGGCGGTAGCGTGTTTTTGTTCCAGCCACCTGTCTTTGCCGAAATGGCCTGCTTTTGCGTAAGCTGGCCATGTTAAATTATCTGCTTTTACGTAGTTGTCCGCTTTGACGTCAGTTGCCTGTTGTTACGCAAAAAAAGGGATTGAATATGAATGTCGATGAATTTAATCACTTTTGTGGTTCTTTCCCGGCAACCACCCATGTTGTGCAATGGGGAAATTCTCAGGTTTGGAAAGTCGGTGGCAAAGTGTTTGCGATTGGCAGTCGTGGAAAGCAGGAGCAGCCTGCGTTTACCTTTAAAACCTCAGACTTGAATTTTGTTTTCCTGAGTAACCATGATGGGTATATCCCGGCCCCGTATTTCGCAACGCGGGGGATGAAATGGATTCAGCAAACCGAAACCTCGGGTGAGTTAGATGAAGCGCTCAGATATTACCTTTCCGAGTCATACCGTATCGTGGCACTTGGTCTGAGCAAGCGACAACAGCAAGCATTAGGGATCAATCTGCACCCGGCGCTTTGAGTCGCTTGATGTGATGCGGTGAACAGGTTTTTCCATCGAGGCCGTTTTTTTCGTGTTTTCATGAAAGCCAAACCGCAATATGGAATGCGGATTTTTCAAACATCGACGTTAAGGAGAGCTATCAATTGATGTTTCCGGAACTTAGCACCTCACGACTGACCCTCACGTCTCTTTATCCAGAAGACAAAGATGCGTTGTTTGAGATTTTCTCAAATGATTTAGTGGTCCAGTATTATGATGTGGCAGCTTTTCATCAGACCGAACAAGCGGTCCGGTTAATCGATCTCTTTCAGTCACGTTTTCAAAATAAGCAGGGGATTCGCTGGGCGATTCGATTGAAAGAAACCAACCAGCTTATCGGAACATGCGGGTTTAATTCATGGAATGCCGGAATGAGACATGCTGTTGTTGGCTACGACCTGCGGCCTGATTATTGGGGGCAGGGGCTCATGGCAGAAGCGGTGCATGCGATCATTCAAGCCGCCTTCGACGGGATGTTACCTTGCGGAGCTTTGAATCGTATTCAAGCCGATACGGTGATTGGGAATACGGCATCGGAGCACGTGTTGCTGAAGCTGGGCTTTGTCGAAGAAGGGATCCGCAGGGAATCTGGCTATTGGAAGAACCAGTTTCATGATCTCAAGTGTTTCGGCCTGCTCAAATCTGAGTTCAGAAGTGAATAAACGCTTGAAGGTGTATGAAAGAGGCGGTGCATTGAATCATTTCCAGCACCGTTGATCGTGGCAGGGCTGAAGCCTGCGATGATCAACGGTTGTCGCAAAGGCAATCGCTAAGGTAATCACCAAGGAGAGCATCATGATTAGTCATATCGACCATCTTGTATTAACCGTTGCTGATATTGACGCGTCTGTTCAGTTTTATCAGCGCGTGCTGTTAATGGACACTGTGACGTTCGCCAACGGTCGCAAAGCAATGAAGTTCGGGAATCAAAAAATCAACCTACAGCTGTTAGGGCAAGAGAGAAGAAATAAAGCCGGTGTTGGTTCCGGTGACTTATGTCTGATTTCATCGTGGCCGCTCGAAGATGTCGTCGCGCATCTGTCGAAAGAGGGCATTGAAATTGTGGAAGGCCCTGTGACCAAGTCCGGTGCCATGGGAGCCATTGAATCGGTGTATTTCACGGATCCCGACCAGAACCTAATCGAAATCAGCGTGTACCCATAATCAAATCGTCGCCATGCCGCCTGGGATGAATGTCGCGACATTACTTGCAGCTTCGCGACAATACCTGCTACATCGCAAAAAAATCAATATGCGCCTTGGGTCGAAGGCGATCACGCGTGACAACCACAGCATCAGCACGAATCTAGCATAGCAATTTCTATGGTTTGCCGATTGTACGGCAGAGCCCCATCGGGGGCATTTCACGTTCCATAACAGTTTACACTATCGAGAAAAATAACCATGCAGTATGAAGTTTACAGCCTGAAAGACAGAGCTGATTTAATTGACCAGGTTGCGTCACTGGATGACCGTTCATGGCCGCTGTTTCTCCAAAATGGCGATGCGAAGAGCTGGTCTCGTTTTTATGACGAACTGAGCGATACGGTCCTCGTATTGGTTCAAGGTGACAAGGTGATTGCGGCTGGTTTTACCGTTCCGGTCATCTGGGACGGCACACCTGAAAACTTGCCGGAATCGATCGAGGCCGTGTTGCTGAACGGTCTTCACGCGAAGCGTCACGGCTTGAAGGCGAACACCTTGATTCCAATTGGTGCTTTGGTTGATGCTGAGGCACAAGGCCAGGGGCTGAGTGCGAAAGTGCTTGTCGAAATGAAAACCCTCGCGCTATCGCTGGGATTAACCTCCCTGGTGGTCCCGGTTCGGCCGACCAAGAAAGCGCAGTATCCGTTGCAATCGATCACGGATTATTCAACCTGGCGCAACAGTGATGGCTACTTGTTTGATCCTTGGCTTCGGGTTCATGAAAAGCTGGGCGCAGAAATCATTCATATCGCTGCAAGTACCCTGGAGGTTGCCAGCTCGCTGAGTGACTGGTCGGCATGGACAAAAATGGTATTTCCGGTTTCGGGGGAATACGTGGTGCCAGGTGCCTTGATGCCGGTAGTGGCTGATACAGACAACGATCGGGCAGTTTACAACGAACCGAATGTCTGGATGCTTCATCCAATGCAATGATGCACGCTGGTTAAAAATCAATACATTTACTTGTTTTCCTCTCGGGCCGGCTGGGCGAGTTATGTTCATCACAAGGAAGCACATGAAAAAATCGATTGTCCCTCAAGATTTTCAGCATTATTACGATGACTGGCATTTTTCACCGGTGATTGAAAGTGATGGAACCGTGTATTTGTCCGGCGTGACAGCGGCAAGAAAAGACAAGCCGATTAGCACAGATCCGGAAGAGCAGTTTCATGATGCATTCTATAAGCTGGGTGTTTACTTAGCCGCGGCTGGCCTGACGTATGACGACATTTTAGAAATGACGACTTTCCATATCGATCTACGCCAGCACATCGAGACGTTTTCCAGTGTTAAAGATCAGTATATTCAGGCCCCTTACCCTGCCTGGTCTGCGATTGGGGTCTCAGAATTTATTCCTCAAAATGCGCTGGTGGAAATGCGGATCGTCGCCAAGCGCAGCTGATACATGCGAGAATTCGTCGTGATGACGGGTTCTCTTTTTAGTCAATGATTCAGCCAACATGTCTGGGTTCCCGGTGGGTATTCATCCGCGTCAGTTGTTACCAAGGAAGAACTATGTCAGTTATTTTACCCAAGCCGTTAAAACCGGGAGATAAGATAGGATTCTTTTCGCCATCATCCCCGGCAACTGTATTTGCACCGACTCGGTTCAATCGGGCGGAATTGTTTCTGTGTAGCAAAGGCTTTGAACTACAGCCTGGTTTATTGACCGGAAAACATGATCACTACCGGTCAGGCTCAATCCAAGAGCGGGCGGATGAATTCAATGTATTGATCCGAAACCCTGAGGTTCGGTGTGTGATGTCCACGATTGGCGGCAGTAACAGCAATGCGCTTCTGCCGTATCTTGATTATGATGCCTTGATCCGGGATCCCAAGATCATCATCGGCTATTCAGATGTCACCGCGCTGTTGCTGGGGATATATGCCAGGACCGGGTTAATCACATTTTACGGCCCTGCGCTGGTTGCATCTTTTGGAGAGTTACCTCCTTTAGTTGAGGAGAGCTACCAGTCTTTTGAAACGATGTTGTGCCAGCAGAGCTTCCTTCCTTTTCATTATGCGATGCCGCAGCGATGGACCGACACGAAAATAGACTGGGAAACACAGACTGAGCCGAAGCCTACCCAAGACAATGGCTGGCTTTACCGGGGACATGGCGTCGTTTCAGGTCGTTTGATCGGTGGCAACCTTAATACGATGGCAGGTATTTGGGGGAGTCCCTATATGCCGGAAATCGTCGACGGCGATATCTTATTCTTGGAAGATTCACTGAAGGGGATCGAAACCGTCGAGCGCGCATTTTGTCACTTAAAAGCTTGTGGCGTGTTCGACAGAGTCTCGGCGATTGTGCTGGGCAAGCATGAACTGTTTGATGATAAAGGCACGGGGCGAACACCTCTGGATGTCCTGATTGAAGTGCTAAATGGCCAGGCGCTGCCTATTTTGTACGGCTTTGATAGCTGTCATACCCACCCGATGCTCGTCACTCCGCTTGGCGTCGACGCTGAAATCGATTTTGATGCCGAGCGCATTTGTCTGAAGAGTCCATGGTTGGCACTGGCTTAAACGAAAGGTAATTGGAGTCACAGTGATTGAATTGAAAAAAGCGACGACTGGCGATGTTGATGTCTTCGTGGGGTTTGAAAGTGATGCGGATACACGGCAGTTCATTCTGCCGTATTCAGCGGAAAAGCATCATGCGGTCATGCGTCAGCCAGATGTGATTTACCTCGCCATCATGCAGGCGCAAGAAGTGGCTGGTTTTATCATCTTGGCATTAGATGGCGATGACAGCGTGGAGTTTCGGCGAATTGTGGTGGGGAGCAAAGGCGCCGGAATCGGTCAGGCAGCCATTCTCGCTATGGAGCAATATTGCCGGGTGCAACTGGCGCGCCGGCGAGTTTGGCTTGATGTGTTTGACGCCAATGACAGGGGGAAATACATCTACCAAAAACTTGGTTATCAGCCATTTGCCACCGATAACGTTGCGGGTCAAACGCTGCTGCTGATGGAAAAATGGCTCTGATGGTGCTTCGACATGAAAGGTTCACGGCTATAACAGTGAACAAACCCCTATACCGGATAAAGACATCGGATAAAGACATAAAGGAAGCTGATGCGCCAGTCGTTACGAGAGAAAGTCATTCAAGTTTGCAGTAAGAAAATCAGCCAGAAAGGCGAGCATGTTGGTGTGTCGTTTTATGCGTTTTTTGCCAACAAAAACGATGAACCTGAGCTGCTGATGGAAGCGGCGACGTGGTGGATCCAAACCCACCAGTTGGACCACTTCGAAAAAGCGACAAAAATTATGGCGATGGTCGAGTCAGGTCAATAGGGCTCCTGCTTGTTAGGGGGCGTAAGGGAACGGAAGGGAAAACTGCTTCATGGGAAAACAGATCGGGAGCCCGGAAAGAGCGATTTATCACGACGAAGATCGGGTCATCCGGCCATTGAATCCGTGGTCGGCGACCATTCACCGCCTGCTGGAGCATTTACATGTTCACGGCGTGATGAATTGCCCAAGGTTTATTAGCGTTGACGGTGAACAGGAGGTATTGAGCTACATCGAAGGCGAGACGTACAACTATCCGCTTTCGGGGGCCATTGCCAGCCACCATGCGTTAACTTCTGCGGCCAGTTTGCTGCGGCAGCTCCATGACGCCTCTGTCAGCTTTTTATCATCGAACTCAGACCATCAACATCAATGGATGCTGCCTGCACAAGCGCCGCAGGAAGTGATCTGCCACGGCGACTTCGCGCCTTATAATGTCGCTCTGAACGGGGAAGTCGTGAGCGGCGTCTTTGATTTCGATACGGCGCATCCCGGTCCCAGAGTGTGGGATATGGCGTATGCCGTTTATTGTTGGGCACCTTTCAAAACCGATCCGACGGATGCGCTGGGGACCCTGTCAGCACAGATTGAGCGGGCCAGGGCATTTTGTGATGCCTACGGGGCGAGCGCTGCGCAGCGACAACTGTTGGTTGAGATGATGATGAAGCGACTCGCGGCCCTGGTGGCGTTCATGCAGAGCGAAGCGGATGCAGGTAATGCGCAGTTCAAGACAAACATCGCCCAGGGACATCATTTGAGTTATCTGGCCGACATCGACTATCTCAAACAGCACCGGCAGGTCATTACCTCGGGGTTACTGGTTGGGATTTGAGACGAGAATGGCAATGATGGCTCTTTGCTGTGCGAGGTACTTTTCTCAACAAAGAGCCTGCGCAACAAAGAGCCGGATTCAGATTAGTTTGAAGTACGGTATTTTTTCAGCACTTCATTGAGGGATTGTGATGTGTCGGTGAGCTGCTGAATATTCCCGACTGACTCTTGCGATGCGTTCAGCAGTTGGCTGGACTGCTCCCGAATATCGTTTAACTCCGATGCAATTTCATTGACCACCGCCGTCTGCTCTTCAGCCGCCGTCGCAATCTGAGCACTCATGTCCATCAGAGATTTGGCTGAGTCAGCAATTTCGCTGACATCCGTGCCAATTTCACCAATCAGCAGGCTGCTTTGCTCCGCTTGCGCCAGGGTTTGATTTGTTTTCAGCGAGATTTCCTGAGTCTCGGACTGAAGCTGATCGATCATGCCCTGAATTTCAATGGTGGCATTTTGTGTCCGGCTGGCCAGGGTACGCACTTCATCCGCGACCACGGCAAAACCGCGCCCTTGTTCCCCGGCCCGGGCCGCTTCAATGGCAGCGTTAAGTGCCAGCAAGTTGGTTTGTTCCGAGATTGCATTGATCGTGGTGATCACATCATTGATCGCGGTCGCTTTCTCATTCAGGCTGATCACACTGTCTGCGGCACTGCGCGTATGCTGCGACAGGGTGGTCATCATCGCAATCGCTTCCTGGACGCGATCATTGCTTTGCATGATGCGGGTGGTGTCTCGGTCCGATTGATCTGATGCCTGCACACCGTAGTTTGCAATCTCTGTGGCGGTTGCTGACATTTCTTCCATCGCCGTTGCGACAGAGTCTACGGAGGCGTATTGCTTGTTCACGCTGGCCTCAGATACTTTGGCGTCTTGCGAAAATGCAGTGGCCGTTTCATACAGCGTCGCCGAGCCGGATTTCACGGTATTGACCATGTCACTGATGGTATCCATGGTACGGTCCAGCTCGTGACCGATCACGCCGAATTCATCCCGGCCAATGTGGAAACCCAGCCGTGAGGTTAAATCGCCGTCAGCAAGGCGGCGGGTGGTTTGATGGATCACCCAAAGCGCGCCCATCAAGTGCGTTGATACCCAGTAAAAAATGATTGCCAGTGGCAACAAAGGCAGAAAAGAGAGGGCAAATTGGGTGAGTGCGGCGCTTTTGGCGGCTGCGTCGACTGCCGGCACCGTAAGAACGGCATATTGGCCATGAATGGTGGAAGATGCAGTGACTTGTTGATCGGAGGAAGAAGCGATGGAAGAACGAAGTTGAATGCCTTGGGATTGCAGGACTTGCTGTACCTGGGCTTCATCGGCTTTGATCGCCAGCAGGGTCGTCACTGCGGTATCGACCTGGGCTTGTGCGCTGACCCGGCTGGTTGTACTGAGGTGATCCAATGTCGAGAAGTAGTGTTTTCCTGAAAAGCCAATCAGCACCACGGCAAACAAGCAGAACAGAATCCAGAATTTATCCGTCACATTGGTTTTTATAAGCAGCCGATCAATCGGCCTGAAATCAACTTCTCTCATTGTGTCCCTCAAAGTTAACCAAAGTATTATTCAATGTAATTGCGGTTTAACGGCGATGATTTTCACATAAATTAATAACCAGGTTCAGTTGTTGCGATATGTTTGGTGATTCACGTCACGTATTTTTTCTGTGGCGTTATCTGTTTACTGAATGACGTCAGGGTCGGAAGTCGAGCAGAGAGCGTTGCAGAAACCGTTAAATTGTTGCGGTCAACCAAACTGAGCGAAGGGTCGTTGTGAGCACACAGCAAATGTCCGGTCGGACAAAAAAGCGAGTATTTGATGAAAATACTCGCTTGTGGGTGCTTTGAACGTGCGGGAGTGACTTAGCTGTGGGAGATGAGATTTTTCAGCCGCTGTAGCAACGCTTTCAGCTCATTCAGTGCTTCTTCTTTGAATAAAGCGATATTAGTGACATCAACATCCGTGGCATCCATGTAGTCTTCCAGATGATCGACGGCTTCGTGCTGCCCCTGTTGACGGAGTGCTTCTGAAGCCTCTTCCAGTTGCACCAATAGATGTCGCAGTTCGTGAATACGGCTATCGATCTCAGCAAGTTTTTGATGATCCATGATGTGCTCCTTATCGAGTGACCATGATTAAAAGTCCAGGGGTAATAAAGAACACACCCAGAACGTAGCCAACCGCATAGAGTTTTCTTTCCGCTGCGGCGCCGGCAAGTTTTTCAGAAAGGATCAGCGGAATTTCACGCAGGAAAGGAATGCCGTAAATCACCACAACGCCAAGAATGTTGTAGACCAGGTGGACGATTGCGATTTGCAGTGCAAACACCGCATTTCCGCCGGAGATTGCCGTGGCAGCCAGGAGCGCGGTAATACAGGTTCCGATATTTGCGCCCAGAGTAAACGGGTAAATATCCCGGACTTTGAATACGCCTGAACCGACGAGCGGCACCATCAGGCTGGTGGTGGTTGAGGAAGATTGAACCAGAACTGTCACCAGCGTGCCGGAGCCGATCCCACTGAGCGGGCCACGGCCAATGGCGGCGTGAAGCACTTGTTTCGCTTTGCCGACCATCAGGGTTTTCAGCAGTTTGCCGATTAAGGTAATGGCAAAGAAAATCAGACCAATGCCGAGAATGATCGTCACGGCGCCGGCCATGGTCTGGTTCAGGCCCAGCGTCGACAGCAGGTCGCTGATAGCACTGATCACCGGCTTGGTGATGGGTTTGATGAAGTTCAAACCGCTCATGCTCATGGAATTGCCGCCGAGGAAGAAATTCGCAATCACCGCTGAAGCTTTCTCCAGAAAGCCGAACATGATCTCCAGCGGCAGGAAGATCAATACACTGATAACGTTGAAGAAGTCATGTATTGTGGCAGCGGAGAAAGCGCGTTTAAACTCGTTCTTGTCCCGGACGTGTCCCAGGCTCACCAGGGTATTGGTGATGGTGGTGCCGATATTGGCGCCCATCACCATCGGGATGGCGGTCGCGACGGGTAAGCCGCCGGAAACCATCCCGACAATAATCGAGGTAACGGTACTGGACGATTGGATCAACGCCGTACAAATGGTCCCGATGATTAATCCCATAAAGGGGTTGGCAGCAAATTCGAACAACTCTTTGGCATGATTCCCGGTGGCGGCTTTAAATCCGGAACCGATCATTCCGACGGCCAGTAAAATCACATAAATTAAGCTGATAACGGCCAGCCACTGCGGCCATTTCTGATTCACACCCAATGCAGGCGAGGCTTCACTATACGCACTCATTCCATATCCTCTGAAAAATAATGAAGGTGAAGAAGAACGTGTAGGTTATGCAACTTGTATTACCTTTCGGTGACGTGACTGCATGCTTCGATACGATTTGCGGCTTGGTCAAATTTTAAAGTTAAGAATTTGAACTGACGCATCCCAAATGGGTGTTATTCACCCATTTGGAGCGCAATGGAAGTAGTTATTGGGAGATTACTTCCAAACCAGATTGTTCGTTTCATTGTTGAACGAGAAGCCGAACATCGGTTAGCGCTTGGCGGCAAATTGGTAGGGAACGTTGCGCCGTTTCACCAGCGTTGATTTGATAATGGACGTATTGGTGTCCGCCAGGGTCGACACTTTATCCAGCACATCATCCAGTTGCGACATGCTTTCAAAGCAAATTCGGGCGAAGAAGCAGTCTTCACCTGTGACTTTATCGCACTCGATGATTTCCGGGATGCGCTCGATCATCGCTTCCAGTTGCTTGATTTTTCCTGGGTGCTGGCGCATGCGAACAATGGCCATCAGAGGATAACCAAAGCTTTCCGGATCAAGTTCGACTGTATATCCGGCAATGACGCCATGTTCTTCCATCTTTTTGAGTCGTTCATTGATGCTCGGCGAGGACATATTGACTGCACGGGCTATCTCGGCGACGGGGAGTCGGGCATTGGTGTCCAGCAGTGTCAGGATCTGACTGTCGATGGCGTCAAGTGACCACTTTTCATTTTTAAGTACTTTTCTCAATTGGACTTCCTTTTTAAAGAGATAACCGATATGTGCCTTGTTTATCGTATTCGCTGATAGGGTATTCACGCGTAATCTATAAGCTATCACTATGAGTTGTTAAAGGTACATAGCAAATGTTTAGCTCAGATAAAGAAAAAGGCGCCCTGGAGATGGTTGCCGCTATGATGCTCTCCGGGACGATTGGCTATTTCGTCATTGAGTCCGGGCAGTCGTTCTGGAATGTGGTCTTCTTCCGTTGTTTGATCGGCTCCCTGTTTCTCGCTGCGTATGTGGCCGCGACCAAGCAATTTCGAAAGGAGATGATCACGGTTTCTGTGCTTGGGGTGATTATCGCCGCTGGCGTGACGCTGGTTGGCAACTGGGTGCTCTTGTTTGCCTCGTTCGACTATATCCCGTTTTCCATCGCCACAATTGCTTACCATATGCAGCCCATGATGCTGGTGCTCGTGAGTGCACTGTTAACCCGGCAGCTGCCCGGTTTCAATACAATGCTTGGCTTGATTGTTGCAATGATTGGCCTGGGCTTGGTTGTGGGGATCCCACTCGATGACATTTGGGCGGTCATCCGTGGTGAAAGCAAGGCGGATGGCGCAGTTTGGGGGCTCTTATTGGCGTTAGGCGCGGCATTTTTGTATACCATTACGACCTTGCTGACGAAACAAGTCAGTCATGTACCCGCCAGTGTGATTGCGGTAATTCAGGTCTTTTTAGGTGGGTTATTCCTGCTGCCCTGGGTCAATTTTGAAGAGCTCCCGATCGAAGCATCCTCCTGGGGTAGTCTGTTGTTTCTTGGCTTAGTGAATACCGGATTCATGTACGTCATCATGTATGACGGGTTTCAAAGGCTAAGTACGTCGCTGATCGCTATCTTATCCTTCATTTATCCAGTCACCGCTTTGTTTGTGGATTACCTGGCGTTTGACCACACCATCACAGTATTGCAGGGCGTTGGCGTTGTCCTGATCCTCTTGGCCATCTGTGCGGTGAAATTCAACTGGCATATGAGTTTCCGCGTACGAGATCGATTGAGCCACCAGAGACCGTGATTGAGGAACGTTCGAGAAGGCGAACCGGTTGGTTCGCTTTTGTCGTCCGGTATTTAAACGATGAAATCAACAGGGCTTTTTGTTCCCGCCCGACGGTTTCCAATAACGTGTGTGTAAATTTCCGTTGTTCGTAAATCAGTATGGCCAAGAAGTTCTTGAACGGTTCGAATATCTGTTCCGTTTTCCAGCAGCCGTGTTGCGAAAGAGTGGCGAAATGTATGTGCTGTAACTCTTTTGGAAATATCACTGGTCCTGACGGCTTCTCGAAGTTGTCTGGCAAATGCGGTGGCATGTAAATGGTGTCGACACACATAGCCATCATAAGGATGAATACAGCGATGACTCGATGGAAAAATGAATTGCCATCCATATAATTTTAATGCTCCCTTGTACTTTCTTAGCAGGGCCGGAGGTACAGAAGCCATGCCAGCACCGTCATCCAAATCTTTCTGATGAACTTGCCTGGCGATTTCGACTTGTTTTGTCAAAGGGGAAATCAGGGAGTTTGGCAGCAAAGTATATCGATCCTTGCTGCCTTTGCCATTGAATACGAAAATCGATTTGGAATCAAAATTGATGTCTTTTATCCGTAACGACAATGCTTCTTGAATGCGAAGCCCACAACCATACAGAATTGCTGCCAGCAACCAGTATTTTCCCCTTAAATGGCAGAGAATCGCTTTAACCTCACGCTCGCTAAGAACGGTGGGCATCCGCTTCGGTGTACGAGAATTTTGATAGCGTAGTTGGCTGATCTCCCTACCAATCACGTAGCGGTACATAAAAATGATGGCGCATAAAGCCTGATTCTGAGTAGCGGCACTTACTGCTCGATTGGCGGCGAGGTGGTTCAAAAAACGTTCAATCTCAGAATTGCCCATATCCGCAGGGTGACGCACATCATTGAACTTGATGAACCATCGGATCCAATACAAATAACTTTTTTCAGTGCGAATACTGTATTGGCGTGTGCGTAGTTCGATTCGTACCTGATTTAGAAATGGCGATCCTGTCATAATGAACGTCCTTAGGAGGTTGTCTGTATATATATACAGTTATATTTGAATCAGGCCTATTTTCCAAATAATTATGGTATTAACGAGACAGACGATGCTTGCTTTGAACAACATGAAAATTCTATCTGGTTGATTATAAAGGATAATCAATAAGGAAATGATTGCATACGAGGTCTCGTTAAATCACAATGCTTACTTTATGCAGATGTATTGAAGATTAACGTTTGAAACTGGTGACCTAACAGGTTGAAATGAATGGTTTTTTGCGGTTATAGTTTCGGAATGATCGGTGTGGTTGCTGTGTGGAATCGAGCATGCAGCCTAATACGCTGTTAGGCTTAAAAGTTAAAGTTAGCAAAGGTATGAAATGATAGATGAAAAACTAAATATGCTAAGGGCAAGACATTATGCCGGTGCGGGTCTCTGCGTCGCTAGTCTCATTGCCTATACTACGCTTTCAAACCTGACGCCTATATTAATATTTTCAACCTTTTGTTTTGCTATTGCATTACCTGCACATATGGCAGTTGCTTTTATGGCAGAGCATTTTTTATTGTCTACACATGAAACTAAACAGGGGTTCGACAAATTCATAAGTCGCCCTAGTGCGATCGCAAGTGTATTCTTTTCATATATGGGCACCGCCATAGCCGTAGTAGCAGTGGTTTTTTCATTAAGTTTTTGGGCTGGCATATTCTTCCTAGCTTCAGCGTTCATAGCATACAAAGTTACTTCAAGTGCAGATGCTAAGTGCAAAAAAGCCTAACAAATAAGGATACGTGTCGCGCAGCCGACACTTCTATCCGGGTGTTGGACAAGCCCGGACGGCCTTATTAAGCAAATTGCTCGCTTGGGATTCGGTGGGCGTTGCGCCCGCGGCTTTCTTCAGGGCAAGCGCAGCCTGGAAGTGATCATGCTTTGTTTCACTTCAATGGGTTACCGCCTGAGTTCGGTCATGCGTCGGCTTTCTCCTGGTTGCGGTCAGTGCCATTCTCCTTATTCTGTTTGCCTTTTCCGGCTACCCCGGTCGGGTGATGCCGACACAGCACATCGTATGCCGGCAGCATGGACAGTCCCGTGTTGCTTGCTGTGGCTCGGTGTTCACAGGCAACTGCCATGCCGGTAAGCCGAGCAACATCAGCTGGATGCTCAGCCGCAGTACTCTCGCGCTGCCGTGCAGCAAGCCGTAGTCCCGCACCCGTTGTAACCCTTTCGGCAGCACATGCTGCAAGATCAACCACAGGAACTGCACCACCGGCAGGGTACGTGTCGCCGGTTGCCGGGTCTGGCTGTCGGTGTAACGAAAGGTCACCTGACGGTCATCGAACCGGAGAATATCTTGGTCGGGCAAAACGCCCCGGTAAAGGTAGCGCGACAGGTATTGCAGTGCCGGCAGGCCCCGTCCGACCGCGCGGCAGTCAACCACCCAGGCGGCTGGCAGCGGTGCCGGGGGCAGCCCCAGCGTCGGGTGACGGGCAATGGCATCGAGCAGTCGTGCACGCCAGACTTTCGCCAGGGCGGTGTGGTGATAGAGGAAGCCCTTCCTGCCTTTGTGCCACTGCCTGCGCTGCGGGTGATAGAACCCCGACGGCATCACGGCATGGAGATGGGGGTGGATATCTCGCCGCCGGTTATGGGTGTGCAGCACCAGAGTAAACCCGCTGCTCCCGCCATGCTGCCGGCGGGTAAAGTCCTTCAGTACCGAGGCCGCAACCCGGAACATCACGCCATAGAACGCTTTGGGCTGAGTGCAGGCGAGGCCGCGCAACGGCGCGGGCACCGTGAAGGTCAGCATGAAATACTCAGCCGGCAGCAGCTTTGCTTCCTGGCGGGCGAGCCAGTCTGAGGTCGTGCGTTGCTGGCACTGCGGGCAAGCGCGGTGGCCGCAGCCCAACGGCAGCCGATCGTCATGGCGGCAGTGCGGGCAATACCACTGGGCATGGCCGGCCTGCTCAGTCCGGCAGCGCCGCATCGCTGAGATTGCCCGGCGGATATCCGGGGTGAGCCTGTCGCCGTAGTGGCGGAGAAATTCATGATAGTGGGTGGTGAGCAGGGAGACAAAGGTGTTCATGATACCTCCCATATCACCGCCAGCTGATTGGCCAGCGCATTGACAGCCAGGGTCGCAGCGGCCGACTTGACCTCGGTGAACTGGGTATAGCGGGCGGTGGTGTTGAGGCTGGCATGGCCGAGCAGTACCTGCAGGGAGCGCAGGTCCAGCCCCGCTTCCAGCAAGTGGGTGGCATAACAATGGCGTAATGAATGGGGGCTGATCCGCTTGTTGATCCCGCAATCCCGGCAGACTTGTTTCATCGCTTTCTGAACGCCGCCGCGATCCATCGGCTTGGTGGAGCCAATCCCCGGGAAGAGCCACTGCGGATGGCGGTGTGAACGCCAGTGCTGGCGCATGACGGCCAGGGTTCGGTTGGGGAGCGGCACCCGCCTGTCTTTCCCGCCCTTTCCCTCCCGGACATGGACCTGCATGGTGCGGGCATCGATATCGGCCGTGGTCAGGCTCAGTCCCTCACCAAGCCGAAGGCCGAGGCTGTAGAGGGTAAAGAAGAACACTTGGTAGCGGGGCTGGCGGGTCAGGGTGATCAGCAGCCCCACCTCGTGGGGCGTCAGGAGATCAGGCAGCCGCGAGACCTGCGGCGGCTTGACGATATTGAGCCATGCCCACTGTTTGTTGAGGGTATAGCGGTAGAAGAACTGCAGGCCATTGCGGTCGAGCTTGACGGTGCTCCAGGAGTGGGTGTGGATAAGCTGGCGGAAGTAGGTGCGTAACTGCTCGTTTGTCAGGGCGTCAGGCGGGCAGTCGAAAAAGGCGGAAATACGACGTACCGCACGGCTGTAGGCATCAACGGTCGCCGGGCGCTTGCCTTGTAGGATAAGATTATCAAGGTGTTGCTGGTATAGCGCATCGAAATGGCGCTGTTGTTGGGCGTTCATGATACTGTCTCCTGTCCGTTGCCGGCATGGCAAGGTTCAGAGATCAGTATGTGAGTTGCTGTAGCTCTGCCGCGTAGCGGCTTCGTTCAACAAACTGTTTAAGAGTGATTCGCAACGCGTGGCATTTTTACTATGCGTTGCTTTAGGTGTTTAAGGTGGTATGCGGTGACTTCGGCATTGCGTTGCTCACACCTTAACAGGGCTACATGGACTCCCCCGGTTGTCAACAACAGCGTCAGGTGATGCAAGGTTTGGGACTGCCGCTCTACATTCGGTCTGTTTATTGGCTCTAACGCCATGACCCTGATGACACTTCGCGGTTGCGGTTCCTCATTCGTTAGAAGGCATCAAATGTGCCCGCCGCATTATCAGGTTTTCCCGCAAAAGGTCTGAACCTTATATCATCATTGGCTATTGCAAGGACCCGGTGAAGTAAGTCACTCCGTTGACGAAAAACACTCAGTTTTTATATCAGTTGATATTCCGTATCGTTTCTTAACAGTGACCAGATAATTCGAGCATTTTTTGCCGCAAGAGCAACAATGGCTCGTTTGAAACCTCGGCGTTCAACGAGATTTTTGCACCACAAACTGAGCCGATCAGTTTTATCGCCGAGACTGGCGATCACAGCCCGTGCGCCATGAACGAAGAGTGTTCTCAAATACCGGTCACCTTTTTTGGTAATTCGTCCGAGCCTTGGTTTACCGCCGGTTGAATACTGGCTGGGAACCAGCCCAAGCCAGGCAGCAAAATCGCGGCCTTTATCGAACTGCTCACCTTTGCCGATACTGGCGATAACGGCTGTTGCTGTAATGGGTCCAATGCCTGCCACTTTCATAATTTTCTTCGCTTGGCGGCTCCGGGAAACCAGCATATCGAAGCACTGCTCCTGATCTGCAATTCGCTGATTCAGAGTGAGTAAGTGTTCAAAGCAATCAGAAATGAGCGCTCTGGCCAGATCCGGAAGTTGGTTTTCAGCATCTTCAAGTGCATCAGGAATTGCGCGTTGAAGAGCATAGCGACCGACGGGGGCGATGATACCGAATTCGGCTAGCATGGCCCGGATCTGATTCAGTAATGCTGTTCGTTCATGGACCCAATGATCACGCGCCCGGTGCAGGAGCAGAATGGCTTGCTGCTCAGCAGATTTGATCCTCACGAAGCGCGTTGAAGGACGGGTGACAGCCACGCAAATCGCGACGGCGTCATTGAGATCGTTTTTGGCACCCGTTCTGAAAGGCGCCACATATTTTGATGCCATGATCTTTGGCGTATGACCGAGTTTAGCCAGCTCTCGGGCCCAGTAATGAGAGGCGCCGCAGGCTTCCATCCCGATAATTGCTGGCGGGATATTGGCAAACGTCGAGAGAACTTTCGATCGTGATATTGTTTTGTGGATCAACAGCTTGCCTTGGTGATCCTCACCGTGGATACTGAAGCTATATTTGGCTAAATCAATGCCATAGATAGATTGTGACATGGTGGCCTCCAGCGATTTTGTAATCAGACTTACCAAGTGTGGCAAAGCCTGATGAGGGGGAGTCCATGTCATTCGATACATGCGAAGTAGCTCTAAAGATACTCAACCATATGACTATCTTTCTTTACCTTCAACCAGTAGAAGGTATTTTCATCACTGAATAGTATTATTGGGAGGATGAAACAATGAAAATTATATTCAGTATTGGAAATGGCAAAATGTCATTAGTTACTCCTTGCTTCTCTATGGTTGTTAATGCGACAAGTGGGCGTGGTAACTGTTTGAATAAGGCTTCGACAGCTTGTCAGGCTAAGTCATTTGAAGGACCTCTTCCTGTAGGCATGTACTATATCAATCCGGAAGAAATGAGTGACCCTAACTTGATTGGTGATTTGGCGAGGCGTTCGAAAGGAGATTGGGGAGACTGGCGTGTACGCCTTCATCCCAAGCCAGCTACAAAAACATATGGAAGGGATAATTTTTTCTTGCATGGTGGTGATATGAAAGGTTCTGCTGGTTGTATCGACATAGGTGGTGGAGTTCTCGGTAATAGGCAAACAGATAAAATACTTAGCTATATTAAGTCCAGTAAAATCAAAATTGATTTGGAAGTGGTAGAATGAGAAATGTTGTCTGTCTTTTATTAGCTATAGTCCCAAATATTTGTCATGCTGAAGTGTCGGATAAGATTCCATCTTATGGAAATCTTTGGATTACAAGTATAGTCATTGGGTTAGTCTTTCTCCTGCTTTCATATAAAGTGCGTTTTATAAACTATGTTAGTTTGATTGTTGCTTTGTTTATGGCTTTTGGGATTTACGACATGTATGCAGAGCCATCTTTCAGAAGTGCAGTAATTGATGAAAAAGGAGAGGGGTATTTTTATCACGGATTTTTTTCATCATTTCTTATCTTTGTTCTTTCTATAATTGGTGGTTGGTTAAGACATTTTAAAGCGAAACGATAGCTATGGTGGGAGTACTTTTTAAGCCGCATGTAACAAATAAGGATACGTGTCGCGCAGCCGACACTTCTATCCGGGTGTTGGACAAGCCCGGACGGCCTTATTAAGCAAATTGCTCGTTTGGGATTCGGTGGGCGTTGCGCCTGCGGCTTTCTTCAGGGCGAGCGCAGCCTGGAAGTGATCATGCTTTGTTTCACTTCAATGGGTTACCGCCTGAGTTCGGTCATGCGTCGGCTTTCTCCTGGTTGCGGTCAGTGCCATTCTCCTTATTCTGTTTGCCTTTTCCGGCTACCCCGGTCGGGTGATGCCGACACAGCACATCGTATGCCGGCAGCATGGACAGTCCCGTGTTGCTTGCTGTGGCTCGGTGTTCACAGGCAACTGCCATGCCGGTAAGCCGAGCAACATCAGCTGGATGCTCAGCCGCAGTACTCTCGCGCTGCCGTGCAGCAAGCCGTAGTCCCGCACCCGTTGTAACCCTTTCGGCAGCACATGCTGCAAGATCAACCACAGGAACTGCACCACCGGCAGGGTACGTGTCGCCGGTTGCCGGGTCTGGCTGTCGGTGTAACGGAAGGTCACCTGACGGTCATCGAACCGGAGAATATCTTGGTCGGGCAAGACGCCCCGGTAGAGGTAGCGCGACAGGTATTGCAGTGCCGGCAGGCCCCGTCCGACCGCGCGGCAGTCAACCACCCACGCGGCTGGCAGCGGTGCCGGGGGCAGCCCCAGCGTCGGGTGACGGGCAATGGCATCGAGAAGTCGTGCACGCCAGACTTTCGCCAGGGCGGTGTGGTGATAGAGGAAGCCCTTCCTGCCTTTGTGCCACTGCCTGCGCTGCGGGTGATAGAACCCCGACGGCATCACAGCATGGAGATGGGGGTGGATATCCCGTCGCCGGTTATGGGTGTGCAGCACCAGAGTAAACCCGCTGCTCCCGCCATGCTGCCGGCGGGCAAAGTCCCTCAGGACCGAGGCCGCAACCCGGAACATCACGGCATAGAACGCTTTGGGCTGAGTGCGGGCGAGGCCGCGCAACGGCGCGGGCACCGTGAAGGTGAGCATGAAATACTCAGCCGGCAGCAGCTTCGCTTCCTGGCGGGCGAGCCAGTCTGAGGTCGTGCGTTGCTGGCACTGCGGGCAAGCGCGGTGGCCGCAGCCCAACGGCAGCCGATCGTCATGGTGGCAGTGCGGGCAATACCACTGGGCATAGCCGAGCAGTACCTGCAGGGAGCGCAGGTCCAGCCCCGCTTCCAGCAAGTGGGTGGCATAACAATGGCGTAGTGAGTGGGGGCTGATCCGCTTGTTGATCCCGCAATCCCGGCAGACTTGTTTCATCGCTTTCTGAACGCCGCCGCGATCCATCGGCTTGGCGGAGCCAATCCCCGGGAAGAGCCACTGCGGATGGCGGTGTGAGCGCCAGTGCTGGCGCATGACGGCTAGGGTTCGGTTGGGGAGCGGCACCCGCCGGTCTTTCCCGCCCTTTCCCTCCCGGACATGGAACTGCATGGTGCGGGCATCGATATCGGCCGTGGTCAGGCTCAGTCCTTCACCAAGCCGTAGGCCGAGGCTGTAGAGGGCAAAGAAGAACACCTGGTAGCGGGGCTGGCGGGTCATGGTGATCAGCAGCCCCACCTCGTGGGGCGTCAGGAGATCAGGCAGCCGCGAGACCTGCGGCGGCTTGACGATAATGAGCCATGCCCACTGTTTGTTGAGGGTATAGCGGTAGAAGAACTGCAGGCCGTTGCGGTCGAGCTTGACGGTGCTCCAGGAGTGGGTGTGGATAAGCTGGCGGAAGTAGGTGCGTAACCGCTCGTTTGTCAGGGCGTCAGGCGGGCAGTCGAAAAAGGCGGAAATACGACGCACCGCACGGCTGTAGGCATCAACGGTCGCCGGGCGCTTGCCTTGTAGGATAAGATTATCAAGGTGTTGCTGGTATGGCGCATCGAAATGGCGCTGTTGTTGGGTGTTCATGATACTGTCTCCTGTCAGTTGCCGGAATGGCAAGGTTCAGAGAGCAGTATGAGAGCTGCTGTCGCTCTGCCGCGTAGCGGCTTCGTTCAACAAAGCCATCAAACCGACACCCTTCCGTCGCGTTTTTTGGGCTTGGCGCAAGCGCCAGTTTAGCCCCAAAAATACTCTGTTCGGTTGCGGCTTATGGCAGCGTTATAAGCCACTAAATATTATCGTCCCATGACTTATCTAGATCTACAGCACTCCACTTAGAAGATGCTTTCATCGCAATACTGTACTCTAGAGCACTTTTCCCTAATATCATTAGTGTCTTGTGACGGTTTTCTTCTCGTGGTCCTTGTCGGTCGGCACTTTTCCAATAGATCCACGTATCAAAATATGGTCTGTCACGATCTTCAGTTATATCGGGTCTCAAAGTGATAATTTGCTTAGGGGATGGAGTGCTTTGGGGCTTAGCTTGCGTTGGAATGCTATTATTCAGTTGTTCTAGAAAATCCTTAGGGTTTAGTCGTACACCAGATTGTGCTCCAGAGCTTAAAACATCAACTAAATCGTAGAAGAAACCTTCAAAGTATGGTCTTATCCAGTATCCATTCTGGACTTCGAACTTAAAGAATTTTGGTGCGCTTCCTCTCGAAGTTAAAGCTAAAATAAATGGTGCCTCCCGAACAGAGAAAAGGCAATCAAAGCTTGCTGAACCAGTATTAATTTGAAACTGTTGCATGTCGGTGCCAATTTTCATCATACTTCGGTGAAGAGCTTGCAGAGCTGTCATTTTCATATTGAATACCTATGTGGAAGCATGTAACTATAATAATGCTCTCAAAAGTACTTCAGAGTCAATGGCTTATAACAAACGACTATGGCGTCAATGATTAAATTCATGCTGTTTTTTCTTCCCACCTGACGCCATCGCGAAGCATCGCATTGAGGATAACAACCATCTTCCTGACACA
The DNA here is from genome assembly GCF_025398175.1 of Photobacterium sp. TY1-4. Taxonomy (NCBI): domain Bacteria; kingdom Pseudomonadati; phylum Pseudomonadota; class Gammaproteobacteria; order Vibrionales; family Vibrionaceae; genus Photobacterium; species Photobacterium sp. TY1-4. The sequence goes on along the minus strand of NZ_CP099735.1, from coordinate 585,314 downwards.
GGCAATGATGGCTACTTTTTTCGGTTTGCCTTCAGCCAAAAGTCGCTGATAGGTGCTCTTGAATACCGGGTTACATTGCATGGCCGACATCATCGCCATATACAAAACAGTCCTGACCTGAGCTCGACCACCTTGTATTTTCCTGAGCCCCTTATAGCGACCACTTTCCCAGGGTGAGATCACGCATGTTCACTTTTTGAATAGTTGTAAGTTCCCTCGGACTGGTTGAGTGATTATTAGACACCTCATGCATTTCACATCTGTGGCAGATGGTTAAAAATTACTCTATTTGTAGATCCCAACGTGCCTTTTACGTGGTGATTTTATAATTTGTTAACTCACGCTCTCACCCTGGGACACTTATCGACTGAATGATAAGCGTAAGGCCGGTATGCTCACGAGCCTGCCGGAAGAAGAAACACCCACGACAACCTAAACGTCGCGAAAAGTGATGAAAACCGGACATTCTAAACTGGTGAAATGTGGTCAAAGTAAGTTGGTGTTGACACATATCGCGCATTAGCCGAACAACACGTTTACGGTTAACGCTATGACCCTTTTTAGCCAGCTCAGTTCGAATACGCCGACTGCCCATGAATGGATACTGAAGGTGAATTTCGTCAATCATACGGCGCAATTCAATCTCCTCAGCAGAGTCCGATGGGTTGGTAGTAAGACGTAGAGCTAGCAATATTGAGAAGCTCACACTGGCGCTTTTGGATTTAACCTGCGAACTCTTTCGCTGGGCTTGCTCTAACGACCGAGCACTTTGGCCAAAAATCATTTTCCATGGTCAACTGACCTATCTTCGCATGAAGCTTATTAACGCCTTCTGAGTTGTCTTTGCTCAACTGACTTTCAGAGACAAAGATCATGGAAGCATTTTCAAGCAACTCTTTCTTCCAAGTGGAGATTTGGTTCGCGTGTAGGTTGTATTTCTGAGCCAATTCAGCGACAGTTTTATCGCCTTTAGCAGCCACAAATACCATTTTAGTTTTAAATTCAGGAGAGTGGTTTCTACGTTTTCTAGTTATAATCTGTTCCAATGTTTTTGGGTACTATCAAAACAGATCAATCACTTAAAGTTATGTCCGAAAATTGGGAGCCACTTCTGGCTTCATGGTCGTTACATCATTTCTTGTTTTACTGCGAATTGCATCGAAAAATAGTTCGTTTGGTCTTGGTACATAAATGCAAGCTGCTAATGTTCTCTATTTTAAAGAGGACATTCCAATGGTTTCATGCAAAGTAAATTTAGCGTCTATACAACAAGATATTGATGATAATCTTAAGTTGATGAACTTGCCAACAACAAAGACAGTTGCAGGCTCTGCTGCACTTGCTTGGGCTATGATTGATAGGATAGATAAAGCTATGGCTATATCAGGGGGTGCGCCTCAACCTATTAAGATGTCAGCTGTTGCACGTGCAGGAACAGTTGGGGCTGGTTTATATGCTTCATTTTGGGCTGGGGCTGTCATAGGCAGTACTGCACGGGCAATATTCAAAAATACTGATTGTACTCATAGTCAGGTGATGGCGTTTGCAAAAGATAGCGGTGTAAGTGGAAATTGGCTTAAAACAACCTACGCAAGATACCCGGAGTTGTTAAATGTTAGATAAGGTGAAGTTGATTACTTTATCAATACTTGTTGTTTTAATTATCCTGCTATTATCAAAGGCATTTGGTAGCAATGCTATTTTTCTTCCGGTTATTGTTCTATCAATATTTGATGCCTTAAGGCGTATTTATATTAGGATAAAAAATAGCAAAGATGAGTCATAATGGATTCTGACGCTAATGTACTTAAACGATAGTGTCAGCATCTGAGCAATAAACCTAACAAATAAGGATACGTGTCGCGCAGCCTGGATGTGATCACGCTATGTTTCACTTCAATGGGTTGCTGCCTGAATTCGGTCGTGCGTTGCTGGCACTGCGGGCAACAGCCTCGCAAATCGGGACGGCATCATTAGGATCGCCCCGTTCTGAAAGGCTCCACATATTTTGATGCCATGATCTTTGGCGTATGACCGACTTTAGTCAGCTCTCGGGCCCAGTAATGAGAGGCGCCGCAGGCTTCCATCCCGATAATTGCCGGTGGGATATTGGCAAACGTCGAGAGAACTTTCGATCGTGATATTGTTTTTCGGATCAACAGCTTGCCTTGGTGATCCTTACCGTGGATACTGAAGCTATGTTTGGCTAAATCAATGCCATAGATAGATTGTACATGGTGGCCTCCGGCGATTTTGTAATCAGACATACCAAGTGTGGCAAAGTCTGATGAGGGGGAGTCCATGTCATTCGTTATGCGCCAAAAAATGATTAAGGACTTATTTTGACTCAGCAAACTATTCTTTTAACAGTCGTATCTTCTCTGCTTTCTGGCTTAATTGGTATAATTCTGTCGTTTTGGTTTTATTCACGGCTTGAAAGGAGAAAAATTAAACTTGAAACTGCACGGAAAATGTTTGGAAACAAGCACCAAATTAATGGGCATGCCTTTCAGGAAGCTATGAACGAAGCCATGGTTGTTTTTTCTGACAGTGACGATGTAATCCAATGTATAGAAAATTTGTTTAAAGTTGTTGAAACCCCATTACATGCTAGAGCTACAGGGGCTGCTGACGAGGCGCAAATAAAATTGATGAAGGCTATTTGCAAAAACATAAATATTAAATATAAAAAATTACCAGACGCTTACTATTTGAAATTTTTTAGTGTTCAAAGCTAAGCGCATAACAAAGTCGTAAACGCGGACAATAAACTATTGGCTGTTACGCTTCGCTGCACATTATAGCCAACAATTTTTTGCCGGTTACAACGGCGTTAAGCCTATAGGAGGTAAAGTGGATTCTAGTAGTATCCTTACAATGTTAGGGTTAGTTGTTGCTATCTATGCAATCATCCCTAGAGAAAGTAAATTAGATTTAAATATACGAATATCTACAGTAGATAAAATAGTTATATTGTTTTCTCTTATAACGGTTCATTATATTATGTTTTATCCTGTTTTGAATAATATGGGGTTAAAAGTTAATTTTGGACCTTGGTTATGGGGTTTCGATCAAAAAAACACTACTTACTTAATTTTTTTATGTCTGTCATTATATCTTTATTTTAAGATAAAGCATGCGAAAATAAGTAGTAAAAATATAGGTAAGCTTGCTGAACTTGTTGAGCAATTGATTATTGATAAAAAATTCGCTGAAGCCTCTGTTTTAATTGAAAGAAGTATAGGAGGTATAGAGAAAATTGATGAACGGACATCCTTTCGGAATTGGTTGTCTAAAAAAATAAGACCTCAAGATGAGTTCAGCTATTTCCTCGGAAGTGAAGTGAAAAGTGATGGCTACTTTAAGAAGAAGTATTCACGTCAATTTAAACTGATGGCTGATAAAATACGGAAAAATGATGAGTCAAAAGAAATCGCATCTGCATTAATAATAAGAGTGTTTAACGATAAAAGCTTTATTAAATATTTGTCAATTTCAAAGCCGTACTTTTTGCTTAGTGTTTTAAAAAGGAAAACTATTTGTGGTGAGCAACCTTTAAAACTATTCATATACAGCTTAATTGAAGATTTAGGTAGTGTTTACTATTTCGAGTTTGAAAATAATCAAAACTTATTAACTAGGCATAGGTATTATCTTAGTCCAAGCAATCAGTTTTTGAATGGTATTTTCAGTGACTGCAATATTTGTAAAGATTTAGCTATTTACAAACCAGTTGGAGATAAAGTTTGCGATTTGATTGATTATGATAGAAAACTGGTTTGCAAATATAATGAATCATTAGGTAACTATTATGAAAGCCATAAATTTCAATGCCCAGTTTATACAGGCATTCAATTTTTTAATGTAATGATACTTGAATCTATGCATCAAGGGATTCAGTGGCATATGTGGTTGTATTATTATCAATCATTCACGAAAAAAATTCTTAAAAACATGAATCCAGACTCCAGTGTGGATGAAAGTACTGAATGGCCGACACCATTTCACTTTCATCTTTATACTATGATAACAAATTGTTTAGATTGGATTTATGAGTGTCAGGATATTGACGGCGGGTCAGCTTTTAAATTTAATGGTGTAAGTCTAACTCATGATAATAGTTCGATATTGAAAAGCTCTGCGTTGTGTTTAGGTAATATGATATATAGTATTGTTTCTTCGAGTAAAATATCAAATGACTTTAAGGTTTATATCATTGAAATTGTTTTGAGAGAGATAGAAAACAATAAGCATGACGTAAGATTTAGTGATATTCACCATGTAATGATGAAATCAATTTTATTCAATGGGTTCCATAATAAAAGGGATATTAATTACCTGACATCGTTTAAGGTGCTCTATGATGATGTAGATCATATGATTAAGTTTGAGCTAAAAGATTTTGATGAATTGTTGAACTCATCCATTGACGCATGTGAAAAGGCTTAACAAATAAGGATACGTGTCGCGCAGCCGACACTTCTATCCGGGTGTTGGACAAGCCCGGACAGCCTTATTAAGTCAATTGCTCTATTGGGGGTTGGTGTGCGTCGCGCCCTCGGCTTTCTTCAGGTCGAGCGCAGCCTGGAAGTGATCACGCTGTTTTTCACTTCAATGGGTTACCGCCTGAGTTCGGTCATGCGTTGTTGGCACTGCGGGTGACAGCTACACAAATCGCGACGGCGTCATTGAGATCGTTTTTGGCACCCGCTCTGAAAGGCGCCACATATTTTGATGCCATGATCTTTGGCGTATGACCGAGTTTAGTCAGCTCTCGGGCCCAGTAATGAGAGGCACCGCAGGCTTCCATCCCGATAATTGCTGGCGGGATATTGGCAAACGTCGAGAGAACTTTAGATCGGAATATTGTTTTGTGGAACAGGATCTTGCCTTGGTGATCATCACCTGGATACTGACACTATGTTTTTTAAATCAATACCTTAGCAGATTATGATAGGAGGGCTCCGGTGATTATGATTTCAGACTTGCCAAGTGTGGCAAGTCTGATGAGGGGAGTCCATGTCATTCGTTATGTGCGTTATCGTGTACAAGTCTGAATGTTGGGTTACACTTGTGCAATAACGTGTACAACTTAATTTGAGGTTAATTATGCGTATTGTTTCTTTTACTGAAGCACGGAATGGTTTGAAATCTGTGCTAGATGGCGTTGTTAATGATGCAGATTGCACAGTTATCACGCGCCGAGACTCTGAAGACGCTGTTGTGATGTCAATGGATTACTACAACAGCCTTATGGAGACCGTTCATCTACTAAAATCACCAGCAAATGCTGCTCACATAAACAAATCAATTGAACAGTATAAAGCGGGTAAGGTAACTGAACGAGATATCATCGATGAGTAGAATGTTGGCTTGGACTGATGCCGCTTGGACTGATGCCGCTTGGGATGATTACTTATATTGGCAAAGTCAGGATAAGAAAACGCTCAAGCGCATTAACAAATTAATCGTAGATACAAAACGTTCACCTTTTGAAGGAATTGGTAAGCCCGAAGCCTTGAAAGAAAATTTATCAGGATTTTGGTCTCGACGTATAGACGAATCTAATCGTCTCGTTTATGCAGTTGACAATATTCATATCACCATCATTTCTTGCCGCTATCATTATGAAGCTTAATCTTTCGAATCCGCACAGGTAACAACACGCCCTGAGGTGGCGGGTCAATCCTGAATCTCATTATCTTCCTTTTAATGTTTTGCTGCTAAGTAACCGATTAAAGACAGCATCATCAACCCGCATGGGTGGATGACAGCCCCGCAGGCTTCCATCCCGATAATTGCTGGTGGGATATTGGCAAACGTCGAGAGAACTTTCGATCGGGATATTGTTTTGTGGATCAACAGCTTGCCTTGGTGATCCTCACCGTGGATACTGAAGCTATGTTTGGCTAAATCAATGCCATAGATAGATGGTGGCCTCCGGCGATTTCGTAATCAGACTTACCAAGTGTGGCAAAGCCTGATGAGTGGGATTCCATGTCATTCGTTAGGCTTCAAAGGAGAATCAGTGGAAATCAATCTAAGAAAAGCAGTACTAACGGATGTTCAGGATATCGCACAAATTCACGTGAACTCGTGGAAATCTGCATTCGATGGGTTAATGCCAGCAGACTATATTAATGGTTTTACCATCTCATCCCGGATAGAAGAATGGCGAAATACAATCAGTACGAGTGCCGAGTCGGTAGTTGTTGCTGAAAGTGGAAACAAGGTTGTTGGGTTTATGTCTTACTTTGTTCATCCCGAAAATGCAGAAACGATAGAACTAAGCAAACTTTACTTGTGTCCGAGTGTTTATGGTCAAAGGTTGGGTAGCAAGTTTATAGCTCATTTAGATCAAGAGTCCCAAGCTCTAGAGGCAAAAAATATAAACTTGTATGTGCTCGACAATAACAAATCAGCAATTACTTTTTATTCTAAACATGGCTTCGAGTTCGCAGATGGATTTATGTCGGAGGAATTTGAAGGTTCAGTAATTATCGATCTATTGATGATCAAGCGAGTTTAAGCCAAAGGCGTTCAAGCGGACTCTGGACTTCCTCCATTTTAATGGACCAAGATGTTTCCAGTCCCGATAATCCGCGGTGGTTACGGTTAATGTATTTGAGCTTAGTAGCGGTACGTTGCCAGTCCCATAAGTAGACGTTAGCCATTTATCAATATTCTCAGTCATGGAGAAGAAAGTGATCGTAAGGACAGCGACAAAGAAAGACTCGAGTAAGTTGCTTGAGCTTATTGGGCTAAAAGCTGAATTTGATCGAAGTATGAAAGGGTTCAGCGGTGAAATCTCTACTACGGTAGATAAAATCGAGCGTACTTTATTTGGCGACCATCCATTTGCTCATGCATTGCTATTAGAACTCGATGGTGGCGTTCTAGGCTTCGCTCTGTACCATTATCGGTATTCTTCCTTTAGCGGTGAACCATCAATTTGGCTTGATGACCTTTTAGTTATTGGAGAGCAAAGGTCAAAGGGGTATGGTCGTGAACTGATGCAAGCATTGAAAGCAAAGGCAGAATTGGCATTGGTGTCGCACATTGCGTGGACGGCTAGCCCACACAATAAGAAAGCTCACGAATTCTACAAAAGGTTAGGTGCAGAAGTTGATCGGATGGATGGTCAGCGACCATATTTTCGTTGGGCAACGGTTGCCTGAATCAATACCATAAATAGATTGTGACATGGTGATCTCCGGTTCGTATTCATTCAGACTTACCAAATGTGGTAAAGCCTGATGAGGGAGAGTCCATTTCATTCGTTAAATTTCACATAGGATAAATCGATGTACCAAAACAGACAAGCTATCGCTCTAGGGAGCCTGGGTTTACTCGTTGTTGTTTTATTTGCCTTTATTTTAATGGCGTTTTGGGCATGGCCTCGATACAACGTATACAAGCAAGAGCTCAATGGTCGTGCTGCACTCAAAGAAGCTGAGTGGTCGAAACAGATCCTCATTGAAGAAGCAAAAGCAAGAGAGCAAGCTGCGTTAATGCAAGCCAAGGCAAAAGTGACCCTTGCGGAAGCTGAAGGTAAGGCAAAAATTGCTAGAGCTAAAGCTGAGGGGCAAGCAGACATTGAGCGCGCAAAAGCAGCGGCTGAAGCGAATAGAATTATTGGTGCATCTCTCAAAAATAACGAAGAATATCTTCGCTATGTCTGGATTAAAGGTCTTCAAGATGGGAAAGGTGAAAGAATTTATATTCCAACAGAAGCTGGACTCCCTATTTTAGAAGCTGGTAAAGCTAAGCAGTGAATACATATATTATTTTAAATGATCCTGGTTACTCCGATTAAATCTGTGTGCAAAATCATTTTTTTAAAATTCAAGAGGTGCTTTGGAATGTTATCATCCATGTTTTTCATCGGATTTATCATATTATATTTAGAAACAAATAAATAGAATTTAGGTGGTGTCTTGATATTTGCTAGAGTGATTTTTTATGCACTTTTGATTCTATTGACTAGTATTCATTCTGAATATAAGTCAACTGATGACCTTTATCAGTTTAGTGCTATCTATGAAGGACGTGGCGAAATTGGGTTTTTATTTAGAGTAAACACGAATAGACTTAAATTAAAACAGAAAAACCTGGTAGATTATCGATCCTTTGAGGATTCTTTGTATGATGTTGTCATTAAAGATGATATAACGTTAGAAATTGGTGAAGAATACTATGGTGAAATCGATCTTGTTCAGAAGAGGGGACAGCCACTTTACTTTGTGCTTGCTTCATTACAAAAGGGCGATAGGGTTTTGATAGCGAGAACCAATATGATTAATAGTGATGTGAAAGATATTATAGAGTATGTTCTTTTTATCATGTTTATAATAATTGCAGGGTCTTATGTACGAGATTTCATCTATTCTGAATCGTAGTTCGTGCTACTGCTTTTTGTTAGGTTAAACCAACACCATCAATGTATTTAAATTGGGAAGTGAATAACGGGAAAATGAAAAAGATTTATATTGTTATCGGTATTCCTTTCTGTCTTTGGACGGTTATGCTGGCTTTAGAAAATGAGTCAATTCAATATATGCTTCTGAATGTGATATTGGCGATTCCTAAGGCACCCCAAATTTTTACAGATCTGTTGAATCCGATTATGGATATTTCTGAACAAGACAGAGAACAGTCGCTGCAGGATGCGATTGAAGCAGATCGGTTAGCATCAGAAAGTGAACTCCTGAATCGTACCGTTATCGAAACAACGATTGTCATACCGCCCGAAGTGGAATCTGTTCATGTTGAACCACTGAAATCCACAGACGATTGAATTGATTCGAGAGGTTGTGACCTTGCCACGAAATCGTGACATCGAAAGCGTGAGATATTGAACAAACAAAAAGGCGAACCATTCGGTTCGCCTTTTTTATTTCAAGTTCCCCCGCTCACGGAGCGGGATACCCGATTAGTCTTCCATGTAGTTCTCGATGCCCGGGCATGAGCACACCAGGTTCCGATCACCGAAGACGTTGTCAACGCGGTTGACGGTCGGCCAGTATTTCGCCGCTTTGGTGTGTGCAGACGGGAAGCAACCCAGTTCACGGCTGTAGCTACGGTTCCATGCTTCTGCCATCAGATCCACTTGGGTGTGCGGCGCATTCACCAGCGGGTTGTCTTGCAGATCCCACTCGCCATCCTGAACACGGGCGATTTCATGACGAATCGCAATCATCGCGTCACAGAAGCGGTCCAGCTCGGCCAAATCTTCAGACTCGGTTGGCTCAATCATCAGAGTGCCGGCAACCGGGAATGACATCGTCGGTGCGTGGAAGCCGTAGTCCATCAGGCGCTTGGCGACATCTTCTTCGCTGATGCCGGACGCTTCTTTAATTGGGCGAATGTCGATAATACATTCGTGGGCAACGCGGCCATGAGTACCACGGTACAGAACCGGGTAGTGCGGGCGCAGACGCTCCATGATGTAGTTGGCATTCAGAATCGCCAGTTTGGTCGCTTCAGTCAGACCGCTTTCACCCATCATCGCGATGTAGGCGTAGGAGATCGGCAGAATCGACGCAGAGCCGAAGTTTGCCGCAGAAACTGCATATTGCTTGCTGTCAGTTTCCGTCTTCTCGACGTGACCCGGCAGGAATGGCGCCAGGTGAGATTTCACACCGATAGGACCCATGCCCGGACCGCCACCACCATGTGGGATACAGAAGGTCTTGTGCAGGTTCAGGTGCGAAACATCTGAGCCGATAAAGCCAGGGTTGGTCAGGCCAACCTGGGCGTTCATGTTTGCGCCGTCCAGGTATACTTGGCCGCCGGCTTCATGAACCAGCTCACACACTTCCTGCACAGTTTCTTCGTACACGCCGTGCGTTGAAGGGTAGGTGATCATGATGCAAGACAGGTTGTCACGGTGTTTTTCGATCTTCGTTTTCAGATCTTCAACATCGATGTTGCCTTGCTCATCACAGCCAACTACCACGACTTTCATCGACACCATCGCCGCAGAAGCCGGGTTGGTCCCGTGGGCTGAGCTTGGGATCAGACAGACGTTACGATGGCTATCGCCGTTGGCTTCATGGTAGCGCTGAATCGCAATCAGACCCGCATATTCGCCCTGTGCGCCAGAGTTCGGCTGCAGCGAAAAGGCATCATAGCCGGTGACTGAACACAGCATTTCAGACAGCTTGTCAGTCAGTTCTGTATAACCTTGCGCCTGATCTGCCGGCGCGAATGGGTGCAGGGCACCGAATTCCGGCCAGGTGATAGGGATCATCTCGGCAGCGGCGTTCAGTTTCATGGTACAGCTGCCCAGCGGGATCATGCCGTGGGTCAGTGAGTAGTCTTTGTTCTCTAGCTTTTTCATGTAACGCATCATCTGGCTTTCGCTGTGATACGAGTTGAAAACAGGGTGGGTCAAAAACTCGCTGGAGCGGCGGCAGCTTTCTGGGATCGCAGCAAACTCGTCAGCAGCGATATCCGCTGTGAACATGGATGCTTTCAGCGCGTTGTCGCTGAACAGACTCAGCAGGGTTTCGACATCTTCAACCTTGGTGGTTTCATCCAGGCTGATGCCCAGTTGGGTGTCGAATTTACGCAGGTTGATGCCGGCATCCAGTGCCTTTTTGTAGAATTCGTTGGTTTTCTTGCCGGTGTTCAGCGTCAGGGTATCGAAGAAGCTGTCGTTGGCCAGCTCGATTCCGGAATTACGCAGGCCTGCTGCCAGAATTGCAGTCAGGTGGTGAACGCGGCGGCCGATCTTGCGCAGGCCTTCCGGACCATGGTACAGCGCGTAGAACGCAGCCATGTTGGCCAGCAGTGCCTGAGCGGTACAGATGTTTGACGTCGCTTTTTCACGACGGATGTGCTGCTCACGGGTTTGCATGGCCATGCGTAGGGCCTGGTTGCCATTGCTGTCTTTAGAGACACCAATCACACGGCCCGGCATGGTTCGCTTGTGTTTGTCTTTGGTTGCCATAAAGCCGGCGTGTGGACCACCGAAGCCCATTGGTACGCCGAAGCGTTGGGCAGAGCCGATCACCACGTCTGCCCCCATTTCGCCCGGCGCTTTCAGCAGGGTCAGGGCCAGCAGGTCAGAGGCGACGGCAACCAGTGCTTTCTTCGCGTGCGCTTTTTCAATCACTTCCGTCAGATCGGTCACCTGACCGGTTGTGCCCGGGTATTGCAGCAGGGCACCGAAGACGTCGTGGTTGTCCAGTTCGTCGATTGAACCGCTGATGATCTCAATGCCGATGTAGCCAGCACGGGTACGAACCACGTCAATGGTTTGCGGGTGCAGGTCGTTTGAGACGAAGAAAGCTTTGCTCTTGCTCTTACCGGCACGCTGACACAACGTCATGGCTTCGGCAGCCGCCGTTGCTTCGTCCAGCAGGGAGGCGTTCGCCAGTTCCATGCCGGTCAGATCCATGATCATCTGCTGGTAGTTCAGCAGCGATTCCAGGCGACCCTGAGAGATTTCCGGCTGATAAGGAGTATATGCCGTATACCAGCCCGGATTTTCCAGAACATTGCGCAGAATGACGTTAGGAGTGAAGGTGTTGTAGTAACCCTGACCGATATAACTACGGTTAATTACGTTTTTGCTTGCAATTGCTTTCAGAGAAGCCAGCAGGTCTGCTTCGCTGAGCGGTTGGTCCAGCTTCATCGGCTCTGGCAGGCGAATTGCTGCCGGTACCGTTTCTTCAATAAGCTGATCGACGCTGGCAACACCAATGGTTTCCAGCATAGTTTTTTGTTGTACTGAATTCGGGCCATTATGGCGAGCTGCGAATTCTTTATCATCGCTTAATGCATTTAGAAGAGTTATGTCGGTCATGGTTCTTTCCTGAACTGTTGCTGCTAACCGTGCCTGAGCAATTGCACGCTAGCGGGAAGTCATCGAGAATGGATTGAAAAACGGCTTTTAAGGGGTCTGTCTTAAAAGCCGATGTTTCATTAGTCTTCGTCGATAGACGCCAGATATTTCTCGCTGTCGATAAGCTTGGCTAGCTCTTCAACATCTGCAACTTTGATTTTAGCAATCCAGCCACCTTCATACGGTTCTTCGTTGATCAGCTCTGGGCTTTCTTCCAGCTCTTCGTTGATTTCCAGAATTTCACCGGTTACAGGCGCATAAATGTCTGAGGCCGCCTTTACAGATTCAACCAGCGAGAAAGACTCACCAGCTTCTGTGGTGTCGCCCACTTCCGGCAGGTCGACAAATACCACATCGCCCAGCAGGCTTTGCGCGTGATCTGAGATACCAATTGTGACTGTGCCGTCACCGTTATCACGTACCCACTCGTGGCTTTCAGCGAACTTCAAATTTTCCATTTCTAACTCCTTGCGCAATGCTTCCGCAGTATTTTTGTCAATTTTCTGGCCCGGTGTTTGGCCGGACCAGGATTTCCATTTCAGAAACCAAAGACTTGGGGTCTCAGGTTTTGCCGATTGTTGTTGTCGATTGTATTTATCGATCAATCGTACAATGGGAAACGGCTGCACAGTTTCTGTACCTGCTGTTTCACTCGTTGTTCAACGTCACTGTTGTCTTCTGGATTGGCAGCCAGTCCGTCCAGGACATCGCCAATCCATTCACCAATTTGTTTGAATTCTTCAGCACCGAAGCCGCGGCTGGTGCCGGCTGGGGTACCCAAGCGGATCCCTGAAGTCACCATTGGTTTTTCAGGGTCGAACGGGATGCCATTCTTGTTACAGGTAATGCCGGCACGCTCCAGTGCTTCCTCGACCTGGTTGCCTTTCAGGCCCTTCGGACGCAGGTCAACCAGCATCAGGTGCGTATCGGTCCCGCCGGTGACAATATCGCAACCGCGAGCTTGCAGCACTTCGGCTAAAACTTTCGCGTTATTAATCACATTTTTAATATAGAGTTTAAATTCCGGCTCCAGGGCTTCGCCCAGCGCCACGGCTTTCCCTGCAATCACGTGCATGAGTGGACCGCCTTGCAGACCCGGGAAAACCGCTGAGTTGATCTTTTTATTGATGTCTTCGTGGTTGGTCAGGATCATGCCACCGCGTGGGCCACGCAGGGTCTTGTGCGTTGTCGTGGTGACGACATGTGCGTGTGGCAGCGGGCTTGGGTGCTCCCCGGCGGCAATCAGACCGGCAATGTGGGCCATGTCGACCATCAGATAGGCACCGACTTCATCGGCGATGGCACGGAATTTCGCGAAATCGATTTGGCGCGGAATGGCAGAGCCCCCGGCAATAATCAGCTTCGGCTGGCTCTCAAGCGCCAGCTGGCGCACTTGCTCGTAGTCAATCTCGCAGCTTCCTTCACGAACACCATACTGAACGGCATTGAACCATTTGCCGGACAGGGCAGGGCGGGCACCGTGTGTCAGGTGGCCACCGGCATCCAGCGACATCCCGAGAATTGTATCGCCCGGTTGCAGCAGTGCCAGCATCACCGCGCCGTTGGCCTGAGCGCCGGAGTGCGGCTGAACATTGACGTATTCACATTGGAAAAGTTGTTTAGCACGGGCAATCGCGATGCGCTCGACCTCATCCACATGCTCGCAGCCACCGTAGTAGCGACGGCCGGCATAGCCTTCGGCATACTTGTTCGTCAGGCAACTACCTTGTGCCTGCATGACCGCTTTGGAGACGATGTTTTCAGAGGCGATCAGTTCAATTTGCTGGTTTTGGCGCGCCAGTTCGGCATTGATGCCAGCGTTGACGGCTCCGTCCACCTGAGCAAGGTTGGTGGAAAAGAACATCTCTAAATCGTGGTTTTGGTATGAAGCTTTCATTTCACGTTATCCTCAAGTGCGCCCTATCGGGTGTTCCATTGTTCCAGCGCCGTTGGCTGATTCGTTATGTTGGATAATGTTGGCAGCTAAGTCCTTCAATCAGAAGAAACAGACGAATCTCGTCTGACCCTAACAACTGCGTAACATACCTTTCTATAGATAGCCGATCAAACGGAAATTTCCAATAGTGTAACGTTGTTCACTTTAGTGCTCGCTATTTTAAGCAAACGTTTGCGTCTTGTCATGCAAAAATCTATGATGACGGCAAATTTTAGTGAATTAAGTTTGCTGAGTCGCAATGAGAGCTGGGAGATTTATCACGTTAAGCCCTTTTCGCAAAAGGGATTTGATGAGATATCTGGTGCGGGGACCGATGCTGTTCATATGACAACCCATTGCGGATTCGTGATTGCACCTTGCTGAAAAAGTCATCAATACTGGCTTTGTTTCCTTTAGGAAACTTTGTTTCAAATGTGTTGAGTGAGTCAAACTTTTTCACCCGCTGTACTTTTGAGTTTCAGATCGGCTATGCCAGAATGAAGTGAATGCAGTACCAAGGAGAGGTGACATGAGTGATGAACACCCGGTGGATGTCTATCCATCGATGACCGTAGCGAAGGAACATGGGGCGGAGAAAGAAGAAAAGATTGAGCCGCTGCAATTGGGGAAACGGCTGAAAGATTTCAGGATGTCACTTGGATTGACGCTGGAGGAAGCCAGTAAACGCACCGGTTTGGCCCGCTCCACATTGTCGAAAATTGAGAATGAGCAGATTTCTCCGACCTTTCAGGCAATGCAGAAACTGGCTGTCGGGCTCAACATTGATATCCCTCAGCTTTTTGCGCCACCGAAGCAGATTGTCGCGACCGGCCGCAGAGACATTACCCGTCGGGAAGAGGGGAAGCCACACCCGACCACAACTTACGAGCATGAACTGTTGGCCACTCAGTTGACCAAGAAAAAGATGATGCCGTTTAAGTCACGGGTACGGGCACGCCGGTTTGAAGACTATTCGGACTGGATTCGTCATGACGGCGAGGAGTTTTTACTTGTGCTGTCAGGTGAAATTACCTTCTTTTCTGAGTTTTATGAGCCGGTCAATTTGAGCGAAGGGGACTCTGTCTATTATGACGCCACAATGGGTCATATGCTGGTTTCGGTCAGTGAGGAAGACGCGCTGATCCTTTGGGTCACGGCTTCATAGCCTCGATTTGGGCGTCAGGTATTTTCCGCCTCAGTGTGAAAATCTGTGATGTGGAACAGTTTGTTCGCTTGGAAACTTTGTTTACTATAAGAAAACCAGCTTAACATAGTCGCAACAATCGATAAGGATAATAGCCGCGCTGCCCGCGGTTAACGGAGTAAAACGTATGTCTCAAGAATTATTGGTCACACCGCTACACGCGCTGCATATCGAAATGGGTGCAAAAATGGTTCCTTTCGCCGGCTACGACATGCCGGTGCAATACGCGTTGGGGGTTCGAAAAGAGCATATTCACTGTCGTGAAGCGGCCGGGCTGTTTGATGTGTCTCACATGGGACAACTGCGTTTGCATGGTGAAAATGCAGCGAAAGCTCTGGAAGCGCTGGTTCCGGTTGATATTATCGACTTGCCGGCGGGTAAGCAGCGTTATGCGTTTTTTACCAATGAGCAAGGCGGTATCCTGGACGATTTGATGGTGACTAACTTCGGCGACCATCTGTTTGTTGTGGTGAACGCAGCGTGTAAAGAGCAGGACATTGCGCACCTGAAAGCCAATCTGCCTGCCGATGTTGAACTGGAGCTGATTGACGATCGTGCACTGCTGGCGCTTCAGGGCCCGAAAGCAGCGGAAGTGCTGTCACGCCTGAATCCGGTTGTGAGCGACATGGTCTTCATGGATGCAACCAAGGTTGAGCTGATGGGCGTTGAGTGTCTGGTCAGCCGCTCAGGCTATACCGGCGAAGACGGTTATGAGATCTCTGTGCCTGCGGATAAATCTGAAGCGTTGGCGCGTGAACTGCTGTCTCAAGCGGAAGTTGAGTGGATTGGTCTGGGGGCGCGTGACTCGCTGCGTCTGGAATGTGGTCTGTGCCTGTACGGTCACGACATCGACACCACCACCACACCGGTTGAAGCGAGCCTGTTGTGGGGGATCAGCAAACCGCGTCGTGCCGACGGTGAGCGTGCCGGTGGTTTCCCGGGTGCGGAATTGATCCTGGAGCAAATCCAGACTAAAGACGTTGCTCGTAAGCGTGTCGGCCTGATCGGTCAGTCGAAAGCCCCGGTTCGCGAAGGCAGCAAGCTGTTCGATGCCGATGATAACGAAATCGGTATTGTGACCAGCGGTACGTTTGGCCCGACCAAAGGCGCTCCGGTGGCTATGGCCTACGTGAAAACTGAGCTGGCAGCGATCGGTACGGAAGTCTTTGCAGAAGTTCGTGGCAAAAAACTGCCAATGACAGTAGAAAAAATGCCATTCGTACCGCAAAACTACCATCGTGGTTAATGAGCTTACTGAATCATCAATGAAAAAGGAGCCTTGTGCTCCTTTTTCTTTATTGTGAATTTGTCTCATAAATAAGCAGCTGTCCAATGTTGCCATCAGCTTCACTTAAAGATGTTGAATTGCCTTGATGTGAGGGTGGGAAGACCATGAGACTGATTGCATTTTTAACGGCAGGGTGTGCCTTCATGATCGTCGCGGTTGCGCAGTCAGAAAGCTTGTTGATGTCTTATGAAGAGTACATGGCGCGCTGCATGGATACATACGGACAAGACAGAACGACAAAAAGTGTCTGCGAAGCTCAGTTTCAGGCGATAGAGAAAAAAGAGCAGGCCTTGATGGCTCAGGCAGAAGCCCCGGATGACGCTGATCGTTTGCCGTCTAGTTTGGACGATCGACCGCCGCAAACAGATTGAATCATGTGGGCGGTGAGTCGCAGGCTCTCCCCCGGACTGTCATCGGGTTGTCATTTGTTCAGGTGTGATCTAGTTTCGATGATTAGTATCTCTGGATACCCCCGTTAGTGTAATGCCCGATATGGATGGTCGGGACTGGCGGCGGATGTTTGAACGTGTGATGCAGGAGTGCTGATGAAAAGTGTCTTATTTGAGCTGTTGATGGGCATCGCAGCTATTGCTGCGGCCGTAGGTTTATTTACCCTGGCGTGTTCCGCCTCGACTTGATTGGCCGGAATTGGGCAGCGATATGTGCTGAAGTTTTGCCACCTTGAACCGGTGTTTTATCTCGGCGAATGAAAGGAAAGCACCCTGAACAAGGGTGCTTTTTACGTTTAGGCAATTGCGTTCAGTCTCTTAAACGCAGAGGGACGACTTCTCCCGAAGTCTCAGTGTTTATCAGGGCTGTGATGGCGATTGCCGGGGGAGCTTTCGGCAGGTGAATGGCCACATCAACACCGTTCGAATCGCTGCGGTTTCTGAGTGTGATGGTCCCCTGGTGATAGTCGGTGATGAGTCGGGCGATGAATAACCCCAGTCCCAGATGCGGCTTGGTTTGTTTTTCCTGGCTGCGAACCGACACCATCGAGTTGAGCAACTGATCGGCCATATCTTCAGGCAGCAGCGGTCCCCGGTTACTGATGGTGAGGATCGCCATGGTGGTGTTTTCAGTCAGGCTGACTTCAATGGCATCCTGATCCGCACTGAAGTCTTCGGCATTGGCAATCAGTTTATCCAGCAGCTGGGCCAGGTAATCCGGTGCGCCGACAATCTCAATATCCCCCTCGCTGTTCCGGAGGTCAAAACGCTGGTTCGGGAAGGCCAACTGATAGCCCTGCAGACATCCGGCGACCAATTCGTTCAATGGGAACTGCTCTTTCTCAGCCCCTTGCAGGCTTTGTTCGATCCGCGTTGCTTCCGTCATGCTCGACAGAATGGTACTGAGACGCTGGATCCCATCCTGGGCCCGGGAAATATAGCGCTGCGAACTGTCATCGGTGGCTTGCAAGGCCAGGTTCTCAATGGACGAACGAACCACCGCGACTGGGGTGCGTAACTCGTGAGACAGCCTGGATGACAGGTTCTCCAGATAGTGATTATATTGGCCGATTCGCCCGACCATTCCGGCCAGGCTACGGGATAAATCGCCGATCTCATCGGTTTCCCGGGTCGGCGAGATTGGCTGGCGAATACGGCCTTGGCTGTCGATGGCTTGTTCAGCTTCATCACGCAAACGGCGGATCCGGGAAGAGATCTTCGAGGCGAACAAAAACAGCGTCAGGGTGCCGATGGCAATAATGGCGAGGATGGCGTTGAACAATTGTTCCATCGCCCGGTTCCGCAAGGTTTGGATCCCGAGGGTAGTTTCTTCGGCCACAACGGCACCCATCACGTTCTCACCGAGCCAAATCGGGTAGGCCGCTGCCAGGATCATCGCCTTCCCGTCGGCTGACGGACGCCAGTGGGAGTATCCCCGGCCGCTCAGGGCTTGTGAAACATGGACGCCGCGGATCAGGTTGGCATCCTGACTGGTATCTTCAAACGGCTCGGGTTTACTCAGCAGGAAGCGATAATAGAGCGGGTGCAGGAACCTCTCTTCGACAGCAGACCACCAGGAACCGTCCTGGCTGGCATATTTCACCGAAGTGGACCAAACCCCGTCAGACTGCTGGATATCGCCGGTTTGCGCCAGAACGCGCTGGTGGCGATCGATCACCCACAGTCGGGTACTGGTATGCCCCATGCCCTGAAGAATTTTCTCTATTTCAGGCGAGGGGACCAGGACGGTGCCGAGGCGGCTTTGGTTTGAAGTATTGGAGGTGCCGATGATGGTATCGATTTCCCGGTTTTGCCGATTGTTAATGTCATAAAACGCAAAGCCGAGCTTGTTGCCGACAAATGACAGTGGCAGACGAAGCTCAATATTGTAGCCATCCTGGGTTGTTTTCCAGTAGCCCTGGATTTGCGGCTGCATTAGCAGTGCGGCGGTGTCGGTAATCTCATCCTGGATCTGCCAGGCATTGACCCAGCCATCTTCGTAAGCTGAAATCACATATCGGAAAAACTCTCCGTCCGGGGAAGTCATGGCCAGGATCAGATGGTCATTCCGGTCGACCCGAATGGCGTTCTTTCGGCGCAGGATCGGGTGGCGGTCAGTGACTGCAAAAACGGCATACAGGTAACCGTCATATTTCCCGATCAGGTGACGAAAGCGAATACTGTTTTCCGTGTAAGGTCTTCGGCTGAACTGAACATAGTCCTGACCATAACGGAGCATTTTATCGTCATAGTCCGTCCAGTCGTTCAGTTCGCCGTCGAGCTGAATCGGATTTTTTAGATCAAAGGCGTACAGGTCGCGGCCGATTTTGACCGATTCCAGAAAACTCGCCTGATCGCTGAACAGGTTTGGCCGTTCATTCAGTGCCGTGGCAACCGCGCGCGTGGTGCCAATCAGGGTTTGCTCCTGGCCCTGGCGCATCAGTTGCTCCATTTCCTGAATGAATTTATAGCCGATCCAGGGGAGAACCAGCAGGAAACTGGCGATCAGAATCACTTTGGTGCGCAGGCCAAAAGTTGGTTTCGGCAGGCGGAGACGCCATGTGCTTACTCGCCCCATCGATACCCCATACCATAGACGGTGTTGATCCGGTCGAACTGCGGATCAAGCTGCAGGAATTTTTTCCGGATGCGTTTGATATGGGAGGTAATGGTACTGTCATCGACAACCACCTGCGCTTCGTCCATCAAATCATGACGGCTTTTGACATGGCCTGGGCGTTTGGCCAGTGCATGCACCATCCAGAATTCGGTCACGGTCAGCTCAATGCGGTGCTGGTTCCAAAAAACCTGCATCTTGTTTTGATCTATGGTGAGCGAGCCGCGCTCTATCAGGGTTTCCTGCACAGAAGGCGTGGCCAGCAAATCGCTGCGCCGGAACAAAGCGGCGATGCGGGCAACCAAATGCGGCAGGCTGATATCTTTGGTCAGGTAATCGTCTGCGCCCATCCGCAGCCCGCACACGGTATCAAAGTCGCTGTCCCGCGCGGTCAGAAAAATGATTGGTAGTGTCGGGGACATGGCCCGCAATGCCTGACACAGGGTAAAGCCGCCGTCTATCTCGCCTTGCAGGCCGATGTCAATAATCGCCAGATCCGGCAGGCTGAGTTCAAACGCGGCCTGTGCTTCCGGGCGATTATCGAAGCCCTGAACGTGATAGCCGTGTTTTTCCAGAACATCCATGTAATTTTCGCGGATTGCAGTTTCATCTTCGACAATGGCAATTTTCTTCATAACAAACCTTTGCTGCGCGGTGCCAGACCGAATGATTTTCAGGTGGCGGATTGTGGCAATGTGCTGACTATACATCAAAAAATAAGTGATAAAAGGTCAGGGCAGCGATTGCCCTTTTTTTGCCACAATTGATCAGCAGATTGCCTTTTTTTGTCCCCGGGATTGCCAGATCGGCTTGGTTAAATGAACTCATCAACAGCAGCGAGGGATACCCTTCGCCACGACATCACCGATGAGGAACACACCATGAAAAAGCAGCTTATTGCAACACTGATCGCAACCACGTTGATCACATCCACTGTCGCCACCTCGGCTCATGCGGATAATGTCCAGTCGTCCGATCGCCCGCATCAAAACAGCTACGGCGTTGCGAAAGATGAGCAACTGATCGGGCTGGGCTCAGGCGCAGCCATGGGGGCGTTGATCGGCGGTCCGGCTGGTGCGGTGGTCGGGGCTATCGTCGGCGGGATTGTCGGCACCACGGTTGGACAGGACAGTTACATTCAGGAGCAAACGGAGGAAGTTGCGTTTCTGACCACCCGCAATGCTGAGCTTGAGCGGATCAGTGCCGAGTTTAATTCATCGCAGACTGAGCTGGCCCGCCTGCAACAGGAAGTGATTCAGGCCCGCCTGGCAGAGCGGGATCAGGAAGCGCGTCCAATAGACCTGGGCCTGGAAATGAATGTTCACTTCCGGACAGGTTCGGCTGAGATTGAACCCGTGTTTATGGCCCAACTGGACGAACTGGCTGAGTTGATGAAGCAAGCGCCGGAAGTGAGCTGGGAGCTGTCGGGCTACGCCGATCGCCGTGGTGACAGTATCAAAAACTACGAGCTGTCTAAGCGCCGGGTTGAAGCGGTCCGAACCTATCTGGAACAACGTGGAATCGACCCGCAGCAAGTGTTTGCGTCAGCTTTTGGGGATCAGGAGCCGCTGAAAGCCGAGCAGAGTTTTGAAGGCGACTTCTTCGATCGTCGTGTCACGTTGCGCAGCTCTCTGGACGCCGTGCAGACAGCACATGCCAACTAAGGGGATGGAAGAGGGTTGATGATGAAACACACTTCAGCAAAGGGAGCACCGAGTTGGGTGCTTCCACTTTGTATCCTGGCGTTGCTGGTGTTGCAACTGGTGGTGAAGTCCGGCGATGTCCGGGCACAACAGATTGATATTCTCCATGGGGAAACCCTGCGGGCCTGGCAATCCCTGGCCTCGCTGGGGGAGGCGGTCATCAAGATGGATCCTACCCAGAAGGAGTACTCAAATGTGTTGGGATGAATCACAGTGGATTGCACTGTTCCTGAAAATATCCGTTCTCCATTTCAGCCTGATTTACTGCTAGGCGTCGGAGGACTGGAATGTGCGAGAGCAAGGAGATAGAGGAAAACAGAAAAACAGAAGGGAGAGCCGATGGCTCGGCACTGAATCAGCGGCTCAAAACGAATCATGAGCCGCTGCAACAGGGGCAGGAATCAGGCTGACAGGACCGTTCTGAGGCGTTCCTGAACCACTTCAACCAACAGATCCGGCTGGAATTTAGAAATAAAGCGGTCACAGCCGACTTTCTTCACCATCGCCTCATTGAAACTACCACTGAGTGAGGTGTTCAGGGCGATATGCAAATCTTTCATGCGTTCATCATTACGGATTTCATGGGTGAGCTTGTAACCATCCATCTCGGGCATTTCGGCGTCGGTGAACATCATCAGCAATTCGTCGTTGATGTGTTTGCCTTCATCGCACCATTTTTTCAGCATATTCAGGGCAATCAAGCCATTGCTGGCTTCAATTACCTGCAAACCGAGTTGTGACAGGGTATCGCGGATTTGCGCGCGCGCCGTTGATGAATCATCGACGATCAGTACTTTCTGGCCGTGGAAGTGGTTGGCAATTTCGCTATCGAGGACATTTTCAGAAATCTGGACATCATAATCGACAATTTCTGCCAGTACCTTTTCAACGTCAATAATACTAACCAGGCGATCCATCCCCCCCCGCTGGAGCTTGGTGATGGCCGTGAGGTAGTTGTTGCGGCCAACCTGACTTGGTGGCGGCTGAATATCTTTCCAGGTCAAATTTTCGATGTTCATGACCTGACCGACCAGAAACGCCTGAATGGTCCGGTTGTATTCGGTGATGATCATGTTTTGCTCACCCCCGGTTTCGGTCGCACGCATGCCAATTGCCTGGCGCAGGTCAATCACCGGAATAGAGAGGCCGCGAATACAGGCGACACCGGTAATATTGGGGTGAGAGCCGGGGAGGCTGTTCAACTTGGGAAGTTTGACGACTTCTTTGACTTTGAACACGTTGATTGCAAACAGCTGAGCAGAGTTCAGTTGAAAGATAAGGAGCTCTAAACGGTTCTCACCAACAAGCTGCGTGCGCTGATCAACGGAATCGAGAATATTGGCCATAGGTTGCCCGACTGCTCTTAGAATTGTTAATTACTTCATCGGATTATAAGTGCCACATTCTTGTGTTGTCACGCCTTTAATCGGTTGGGGATAGCGATTGGAGAGCTTGATAACGATCGCATTGCGCTTATTATGAGCCTGGTCACATATGCTTCGGGAGTGTGACGTCAATTCGGTGCCGGTTCGTTACACGAGGGCGGGTTCACGTTTTTGGCGCTGCAAAACTCAAATCTTAAATTCCATATTTAATAAACAAATCTACGTCATCCTTGATACTTCTCGCTGTGCAATTGAAATATTTTTGCTTCGAGTTGAAATAAATTAAGGTCAAACTCGGCTTAGAAAAGATAACTTACAAAACTAAACAATATTAACAATGTTTTAACTTAGATCTTACCGTGCTCGATGAATCATGCGGTTAGCTTGTTACAAAATGTAAATAAATGAAAATTATGCAAATTATCAGGATTCGTTCGGGTGGGGGTGAGTATGAAAAATGTACAAGTCATGGGAAAATAGCCCGGTAAAGAAAATTCTGGTCGAAAGTTGTGTTATTTGTGATTTGGGTTGGGGTGAAACCATGAAGTTCGTGCTGATTTTCCTATTGTCTACTGTCGGTGGCGTACTTTCCGGCGAACATTTTCATTCATTTATGGCCGGTTTTGGTATCGCCGCAATGGCGGTGGGTACGGGGTACTGGCTGGCATTCCGTTGCTCGACTCGTTACCCGCAATTGGCTTTGCTGATGCTACTGATGGGGATGATGGCGAAAATGGGCGTTACCATCACTGGCGTTATGTGGGGGATGGAAGCGAAGTTGATTAACTCGCCGATTGTGTTTGCACTGTCTTACCTGTTCTTCTCGATTGTGGTGACTTACCTGTATTCAAGGCTGCGTGAGTTCCAGATGGCGCGGGTGAAAGCGGCAGCTCCTGCGGGGCCCATGACTCAGCTTGCTACGCAGAACTAATATTTACCGGATAAATAACAAAAGAATTTCAACGAAAAAGCGAGCCTCGGCTCGCTTTTTTCTCATTACCAACTCGTATTTATTGCTCGTTTCAGGCTGCCGTGCATTGCACGTTCGTGGCCGGGGATAGCGGCCATGAGTGCAACTTTGCAGTACGTCACTGCGGGCTACACTTTTTGAACGCCCATTTGGAAGACGCCGTGCACGTCATTCGCGGGGGTCAAGAGCGTGATATTGGCTTTATACCCGGCGGCGATTTTTCCATATTCATCATCGATATTCAGCGCGCGCGCAGGGTAGAGGCTGGCCATCCGCAACGCTTCTTCCCGGCTGACCCCGACTTCGTGGATCAGGTTTTTCACACCTTCAATCATGGTAATTGCGGCGCCGGCAATCGTGCCATCCGCGTAGTGGCATTTTCCGGCCGTGACATAGGCTTTGGTGCCGGCCATGTCATACTCTGCCATGTCCGTCCCGGCTGGCGTCACCGCATCGGTGACCATAAACAGGCGATCGCCTAATACCTGATGCGCGATCCGAACCGAAGCGAAGTCAGCGTGGATCCCATCCACAATAATCCCGGCGTAGGGTTTTTTGTCAAAAACATACCCGACGGCGCCAGGTTCACGAGAGCCAAAAGGACTCATGGCATTAAACAGGTGGGTGGCCATGGTGATCCCATGCTTATTGAGCAGTTCATCATATCGGGCGTTGGTGTGGCCCATTGATACCGTAATGCCGGCCTCGGTCAGAATATTGATGACGGACTGTTCGCAGTTTTCCGGCGCTAAAGTGATCACCTTAATTTTATCGGCATGATCAGCCAGATAATAGGCGGTCATTTCGTCGAGGTGACGAATATGAATCGGATCGTGCGCGCCTTTTTTAGCTTTGCTAATAAAAGGCCCTTCCAGGTGGAGGCCGAGAATTCCCTGGGCTTCCCGGGCTTCGATATCTCCGATCAGGTCGATGACCTTGTGCATGGGCTCTTGGTCACTGGTGATAAATGTCGGCAGGTATTGGGTGGTGCCGTGACGCAGGTTGGTCTGGTTCATGATATCCAGCGTTGACTGTCGGATATCGGTATTCAACAGTACGCCCCCACAGCCGTTCAATTGAATGTCGATAAAACCGGCTGTAGCCGTCAGGCCGCTGGCATCCAGGGTGGCTGCAGGCAACTGAACCTCTTGCATTGGGCAGACGGTTTGAATTGTATCGCCTTCGATGATAATCGCTTGATCTTTGATCGTGCGGCGGCCGTCAAATACATCAACGTGGGTTATGGCAAACATAAGTTTCTCATTTATCAAGTCAGACTCACCTCGAGCACGGGTATTTGACTGCGCCATGAGCGCGGTGTCGAGGACCGGAATTACTTATTTTTCTATATAAAATAAGATAGCGGTCCATGTAAGGTCGAGTCAAGACATCGGCGATAAATCTGTATTGAATATCAAATTATATGTTGTAATCATGTTTCACGACGGTGTTCTCGGGTTAACAAAGACGTTGAGGTGACGCCGGTCCAGTGGGTATTGATATAGTCAATCAGGGCCAGCGCACGCTCGGATAACAGTTTGCGCTGGGGATGGAGGATCACTAGGTCTGTGCCTTCCATTTGCCATTCCGGTATAACTGCTGCCAGTTCATGACGGTGGATGAGCTCCGTGGCATACCATTCCGGTAGCTTGGCAATCCCGAATCCCGCCGCCGCGGCGTAATGGACCGACTCCAGCTCATCGGACTGAATCCGGGCGTTATGGACCATCTGGAAGGTTTCGCCGTCGGGGTGGCGGAAGAACCATTTATGTGCCGGATTCGAGGTTAACAGGTGATGCTGATGCAGTTGGTTGGGATGCGTCACCGGCGGGTGCGTGTCGAGGTATTCACGGCTGGCACATAGCAGGGATGGATTGTGGGCGATCCATTTCTGGATCCAGTCAGATGCCGGCTGTTTGCCAAATCTCAGCGCGATATCGATGTCTCCCCGCATGTAGTAATCCAGTTGGTTCCCAAGCTGAAAGCGCAGTTGAACTTTCGGATGCAGACGGGCGAACTCCAGCGCCAGCTGACCAATCGGATGCTGGATTGGATTAATCGGCGAGTTCATCACAATTAAACCGGACAGCTGCTCCTTCTCTTCAGCAATATTGATCAGTCGGGTTTCGATATCGTCAAACAGTGTAGAGAACTGTTGTACGAAGAGCTGGCCATCTTTGGTCAGGCTCATCTCTTTGGCATGCCGCAGCAGCAGCTTACGCCCGGTATCGGTCTCGAGCTGCTGGACCCGGCGGCTGAGGGTGCTGGTGGGTATATTCTTTTTACGTGCGGCAGCCGCAAAGCTGCCCGATTTCACTACCGCCAGGAAAAGTTCTAAATCATCAAGTTTCATCGTCTCGCTGAAGATCCCATTTATGGAACTTTGAGGTTCATTATATCCTATTTTCGAGAGTTTAAAGTTGCATTATGCTTGCCGTCGCCACAAGAAGGAGGATACATGTCGCCAAAAACGATTTTTGCTAGTGTCGCTTTAGTGATTGCACTGGGATCTTTAGAAAAAAGTATTGTTACCACGCCATTGCCGATCATCGGGCAAGAGATGGGGGCCGGGCAGGCATTGACCTGGGTGATCACGGCTTATTTACTTGCGGCGACGGCGGTCTTGCCGGTATACGGCAAGCTGAGTGATATTTTTGGCCGGGTCAAAATGCTCAATATGAGCGTTATCTTATTTGTACTGGGCTCTGTTGCTTGTGGTTTGTCTCAGGATCTGACTTCACTCGTGGCTTCCCGGATACTGCAGGGCATTGGCGGCGGTGGCTTGATTGCCTTGGCCTTTACGGTGATAGCCGACAGCATTCCTGCACGAGAGGTCGGGAAATACCAGGGCTATATCTCCGCAGTTTATGCGGTGTCCAGTATTGCCGGGCCGTTGCTGGGGGGCTTTTTCGCCGAGCAGCTTAGCTGGCGCTGGGTGTTCTGGATCAACCTGCCGCTGGGCGGCCTGGCGTTGTGGCTGATCAACACTAATCTGAAACACCTGAATCAGGGACGCCAAAGCCCTTTCGACTGGATCGGTGCCGGATTGTTGATGGTACTCACGACGCTCTTACTTCTTATGCTTTCACCGGAATTAACCTTTGATCGCACCGGCGTGATTGTTCTGTTCGTTGTGTTTGTCATGGCATTGGTGCTGGTGGAGCGAAAGGTTCACGATCCCATTTTGCCCGGCAGACTGGCGAAGTTGCCGGGTTACCTCACCAGTGTGATCCTGATTTGTTGCTCTCAGTTGCTGATGTTTGCGGTGTTGGTGTATCTGCCGCTTCAGATGCAGTGGCAACAGGGGATGTCGGCTTTTGACAGTGGTTTGATGATGATGGCCTTTATGGTCAGCATCACGGGAGGTGCTTATCTGGGAGGCCGCCGAATCGCGAAAACCGGTTATTACAAGTCATTCGTCGTAGTAGGCTTCTTCTTTGCGGCCGTCGGCTTGTTTGCCCTGTATCTCGGCTGGTTGCCGGTGGTGGCACTGGCGTTGGCGGGTGCAGGACTGGGATTGACCTTACCGTCATTGAGTGTCGTGGTGCAGAATGTGTTGCCGCCGGAGGACCGCGGGATCGGGACATCCATGTTCAACTACGGCCGGGAATTGGGCGGTGCGATTGGCGTGGCGATTTGTGCCATGTTGTTTCACAGCAAAGTGCCGGTGGTTGTCGGCGAAGGCAGCACTCTGAGCCCGGATGCGATTGATCCGCAACGCTTGGCGCAGGCATTCAGCCTGATTTATGTCGGCATGGCCGGGGTGGGGGCGGTCGCCTTGATTGCAACCGTAGTTGCCCTCAAGGGACAGGCGTTGTCGCGTGAGGTGAAAATCTCCTCGTCGCAACCGGCTGATGAATCGAAATAAGCTTTAGTCAGGAATAACGGCTTGATCCCGTTTGGCAGATCATCGTGTGCTGAGGCACAATACGCCTCCTTTTGAGCATTGTTAGTTTTTGCTGCTGTGGGGCGGCAACTAGAGAGGATGAATATGACTTGGGGTGATTGGCCGCTGATCCTGTCCAGCGTGCTGGCTCAATTAACCATTGGTGCTTTTATTGTGCTGGGGCTGTTGATTTTCAGCGGCCGACTCTGTTTTGGTCAAAGTGATCGCCTTCATCGAACCATGCCGGTCTTCTGGTTGATGTTGTTCGTGGCAATCGTCTTCCGTGAAGCTGATTTTATGTTGCAGTCGCGCGATGACAGCTACAGCTTTACCCGGGAAGCTATGCTGATCTTTGTCTTTTTTGCGATGGCATTGCTCTACTGGTTTGCGGAAAAAGCGTTGTTTGCCAGCGACGCACTCCGCAAAGCTGGGCTGTTGTTGGTGATGCTATGTGGGCTAGGGTATTTGGGACACGGCGTTTGGATTCGGGACGAACACTGGCAGGAAGTGGTTCACTTTACGGCGACTACCTTGTGCGGCGGGGCGCTTCTGGCTCACGCGGCACTGGTGAAAGCCGAGCACAAAGTCGCGGAAGTAGACCGTTATCTGCCGAAGCTGGGCGCTGGCATCGCGGTGATCTGTTTTCTCGTAGGCGTGCCACAACTGGCCACCCTGGCTGGTGACGTGGAGCAATCGGCTGGGCTGTTTGTTGCGCAGATGCTGAGTCTGGGTTTGTTGCTGGCTTCGGTTGGTGTTTGGTTGATGCCGATGTTGACGAAAAGCAAGCCGGCGCTGCCGGTGATGACATTCGCCCTGGTGTTGGTGGCTGGGTCCGCTTTGGGAGCCGGGATCGGTTAATCCAAGCGGAGATTCAATCAGAATGGACAGAAAAGCCGGTGAAGAAATTCACCGGCTTTTCTTTTTTTTAGCGGTATCACTTGATCAGGCTGAGGATCTCTTTGAACTGTTCGCCTTCCGCAATCGCTTGTAGCTCAAACAGGACCATCTCGGTACAGGTGAGGCCGGCACCGGCTTGTTGCATTTTGTTGAGGGCGATTTGTCGGTTGTTGGCCTGGCGCGAGGAAACTGCATCGGCCACCACTTCAACATGGTATCCGGCATCCAGCAATTCTCTGACTGTCTGGTAGACACAGATGTGCGCTTCAATCCCGACAACGATGACACTCTTGCGACCGGTTGCCGCTAAGGCTGAGACAAATTCCGGTGATTTGTAACAGCTGAAACTGTTTTTGGCGATGGGCGCGTGTTGTTGAAGATGGTCGGCAATCTGCGGGATAGTCGGGCCAAGTTTATCCGGCAACTGCTCAACCCATACGATGGGCAGTTCGAGTACCTTGGCACCTTTCACCAGCGTTTCTAAGTTACGGAACAGAGAATCCCGCTCATCCATGAGTTGCGCAAGTTTGCCCTGAACATCGACAATGACAAGCGTGGTATCGTTTGCATTCAGCATGATTGTGTCCTTTTATATGGCGTTACAAGCAGTTAGCATAGTTGCTTTTGCCAGCTTCTCTATTGGATTATCGTCTAACTGTGAGCCAGACCCGGCTATCATCACACCATTAATCCCGTTGCTTGAACCCCGAGAACTCGATCCCGGCCAGGCGTGCCATCTCATGATCCCAGGTCGCCAGATCGTCCTTGTCGAATTGATTCAAATGGCAGTGACCACAGGCGCGCGCCATCACTTTCATCAGCTCAGTCGAGGCGGTGAGAAAGTTGGTCAGTTGGTGCGCAGCTTTCTCCGGATTCAGTTTCTGGCGCAGGTCGGCATTTTGAGTGGCGATACCCGCAGGGCAGTTGTTGGTGTTACAGATCCTGGCCGCGACGCAGCCGATCGACTGCATGGCACTGTTGGCGATCGCAACCCCGTCCGCCCCCAAGGCTAGTGCTTTGACAAAATCCATCGGGGTTCTGAGTCCGCCGGTGATGATCAGCGTGACCTGATCCGACATGCCTTGTTTATCGAGAAAATAGCGTGCCCGGGCCAGGGCAGGAATCGTCGGCACGCTGATATGATCGCGGAAAATCTGCGGCGCTGCCCCGGTGCCGCCGCCGCGACCGTCCAGAATGATGTAGTCGGCCCCAGCCTCCAGCGCAAAGCCCATATCCCGTTCGATATGATTGGCACTGAGCTTAAAGCCGATCGGGATCCCGCCGGTGAGGTCGCGAACATGATTGGCAAATTTGGCAAAATCAGCAGCGGTTTTTAAGTCGGTGAAGGTGGCCGGTGAAATGGCTTCGGTCCCTGGCTCCAGACAACGGGTTTTGGCAATTTTATCGATGTTTTTTGCCGCGGGCAGGTGACCGCCGGTGCCGGTTTTAGCCCCCTGGCCACCTTTAAAGTGAAAGGCCTGCACTTTGGGTAACAAGCCTTCGTGATAGCCAAATTTGGCACTGGCTAGTTCGTAGAAATACCGGCTGTTGGCTTGTTGCTCTTCAGCCAGCATGCCACCTTCGCCGGAGCAGATCCCGGTGCCGGCTTGCTCAGCGCCCATTGCCAGGGCGATTTTGGCTTCTTCGGATAAGGCGCCGAAGCTCATATCGGACACTAGCAGCGGAATATCCAACACCAGCGGGCGCTTGGCCCTGGGACCAATCACCAGCTCGGTGCCGACTTTGGCTTCATCCAGCAGGGGCTTGGTTGCCATCTGAGCCACCATGATCTGAATGTCGTTCCAGTCGGGCAATAGGTAGCGAGGAACGCCCATCGCGGTCATCGGACCGTGTTTCCCCATCCCCGCAAGCCCTTCACGTGCCAGCTGGTGAATAAAAGCCACGGTTGGCTCTTCTTTGGTGGGTTTGGCTTCCGGCATGGATTGTTTGTCGGCAGAGGGGCCCGGGCCTTCTTTGCCGACATCTTCAGGACTGAAGCGCCGATGGGTGCCGTCGCAGAAGGGGGCGTTCGCGGTATGTTTGCAGGCACACAGGTATGCATCGCCGCTTTTTTCAGCCTTGAATTTCTTCGGGGTAAAGTCAGTGCCGGCGTGAGAGCCGTCGCAAAATGGCTGGTTGGCGGAGCGGCCGCAACGACAGAAGTAATATTCTTTGCCCTCAACTAAACTAACTTTAACAGGCTGGTTATTGGCAACGACAGGTTTGCTCATGCTTTTTCCTCCATACCGGCAACGTCGTGAATCCAGACACGTTTTTGATGGGGTTGTTGATAGAGTATGGGGGAGGACGGGCGAATTTGCAGGCACGCGCTCTTTACAGCCGCATCAATTCGCGGAACAATGGGCGCGCATTAACTATTAGGTAACGTTTGTAGAATTATGGCTGAAAAAAAAGCAAACCCTTTGACCGATTTGATTTTTAACGTCATCGTCCCGTCTGTCGTGCTGATGAAACTCAGTGGCGAAGAGCATCTGGGCTCTCTGATGGCCCTGCTGGTGGCACTGGCATTTCCTGTGGTCCTGGGTGGCTATGAGCTGATTAAATACAAAAAGTTTAACTTTATCTCGCTGTTGGGTTTTGTCAGCGTCTTGCTGACCGGTGGTATCGGACTACTGGAACTGGATGCTAAATGGCTGGCTGTCAAAGAAGCCCTGATCCCGGGTTTGATTGGTGCCGGGGTATTCATCTCCACGTTCACTAAGTACCCGGTTGTCAGCAAACTGCTGTTCAACGATACGGTCCTGAACCTGGATGTTATCAAGCAAAAGCTGACAGAGCACGGCAAAGAGAAAGACTTCGCCCGGTGTCTGATTAAATCTAACTACCTGTTCTCGGGTACGTTTGTCTTCTCCTCTGTGATGAACTACGTGCTGGCGACCACGATTGTGACCAGCCCATCCGGCACACAAGCTTTCAATGAAGAGTTGGGTAAGATGACGCTGCTGAGTTATCCGATGATCGCCATTCCATCCATGGTGATGATGATGGGGATCTTCTACTTCATGTGGCGTCAAATCCGCCAGATGACGCAGCTTGAAACCGCGCAGATTTTCAAAACTCAGTAGAACTCGCGCGGTAATCCACCCCGTTGATTCTGAAAACCAGCCCCGGCGGCTGGTTTTTTATTGCCAGGTGCTTGCCTGTCGCCGTGATTTATCGCACACTTTGCCCGTTTTTGATAAGTGACATTAGGTTTGCGATTATGGCTTCAACAGCAGCAGCGCTTCATATTCTGGTTAAACACAAAGAACAAGCCGACGATATCCTGAAGCAATTGAAAAAAGGCGCGAAATTTCAGACGCTGGCAAAGAAATATTCCACCTGCCCATCCGGCAAACGGGGCGGCGATCTGGGTGAGTTCCGCAAAGGTGCCATGGTCCCGGCGTTCGACAAAGCCGTTTTCACCGGCAAAGTCCTGGAACCAGTCGGACCGGTCAAAACCAAGTTCGGGTATCACATCATTAAGGTGCTGTACCGGACTTAATCGATTCACCACCTTCTGCGATTGATGTAGAAAACGTCAGGGCACGGGCTTGTTGTACTCGTGTCCGCTCTCCCTCCTTTTATTGAATCTCACCCTTCGTAAGCTCTTTCGTTGTTTGTCCGGACCACGCAGAACTCGCCTGAATGACTGGCTATCTTTTGAACAGCCTTGCGCAGGATGTTCACAGGCTGATTTCGTCTATACCAAGTCGATTCAATTGATGAGGTTTCTGGGCATGATTTTAAACGCGCCATATTTGAGGGATCAGGTTCGAGTCATCCAATGTATCAACTCACTGTATATCGACAATATCAGAGAGTGACAGACATCTTTTAGCGAGCGGGGACGAGATTTCAACTGTCTGTTGAGTAACCAGAAATCTAATTTAGATTATGTTTGATTCAAATTTCAATGACAAATTGATAGGTCAGTCATGCTTGTCTATGATTATTGTTATTTCAGTTAAATAGATATTGGTGGCTGATTTAGCGGTGGGACATCAATTATTTCCAATAGTTGAGATTATTGGTTTCTGCCTCTCGTCTCTGCCGCTCATTGTTTCGTGGAAAATAATTTTCACGAGTCCCGACCTTTTTATTTGCATGATTCCTAAACGTAAAATCCTGTGAGAATAAGACATGGATTTGGCGACGATATTACTGGTCCTCGTGGTCGTTCTGGTCGCAGCATTCGATTTTACCAACGGCTTCCACGACGCTGCCGATATGGTGGCCACTGCGATCGCCTCGCGCGCGATGAAACCGGGAATGGCTATCGGTATTGTTACCTTTTTCACCTTTATTGCCCCCTTCACCGTGGGTTTGGCAGTCGCGGATACCGTGGGCACCTTTGTAGATGTGAGTGCTGTAACCACCATCAAAGGTGAAAGCCTGGTCATTGCAGCCCTGCTGGCTGCTGTGTCCTACAATCTGGTTACCTGGTGGTTGGGCTTTCCCTCGTCATCTTCCAATTCCCTTGCCGGCGGACTGGTGGGGGCTGGGCTCTACTGCGTGGGCAGTGCGCATATCGCCTGGGGTGTGACGGCTTTACAGAACGGGTAGCTTGAGGGCGTGATGAAGGTCGTTGTGGGGCTGTTTGTGTCGCCTTTCTTTGGCTTTGTCATCGGTTATCTGGTGCTGAAGCTGTTTTTTCTCATGCTGCGCCGAACGACGACGAAGATAAATAAAGTCTTTATTCTTTCCCAATATGTGAGTGTCGCCTGGCTCGGGTTTTCCCATGGCGCCAATGATGCACAGAAGGGCATGGCTGTCATCGGTATGATGTTACTGGCAAGCGGCGCCACAGCCGAGTTTTCCATTCCGGTGTGGGCTATCTTTTTGTGTGCCTCGGCCATTACTCTGGGGACCATGTTTGGTGGTTGGCGTATTATCAAAACGCTCGGCTTCGGTCTGTTTCGTGTGAGGACCATTCATTCAGTGGCTAATCAACTGGGTTCTGCACTGGTCAATACCATTGCCACCATCAGTGGTGCCCCGACTTCGACCACGCAAGTCGTGACGGCAACGTTGCTGGGGAATGGTGCGGCAGAAAAGCCGCAGCATGTGAAGTGGCGCACGGCGCGGGGGATCGTCGCAGGGTGGTTGATGAATGTACCCGTATCCATGGCGCTGGGCTGGTTGTATTGTTTCCTGTTTATCAAACTGTGGGGGTGAACATGGGGTTTATACAGAAATTCATTCTGCCCAAAGATGTAGATTTAGTCGCGGCACTGCAGGCCCAGACTTTGGCCACCAGAAACATCGTGCACGACCTCTATGCCGCCTACATTCTTCATGAAAAAGAGGCTTTCAATGCTATCAATAACGATACCAGCGAAACCAGTGCGATTAAGGACAAAAATATGAAGGAACTGCTGGATGTCTTTATTGCTCCTTATGATAAGGAATCCGTGTTCCGTATCATCACCCAGCTCGATTGGATAGCGCTCAGTGTGAAACACTTCGTTGTTGAAGTGGATGCATTTCACGATAAACAAACGCTGGATGTTTATCGTGATATCTTTGAACTCCTTAAAGAGATGGCAAGCCTGCTGGAAGATGGGTTCAAGCAACTCACTAAAAAAGAACTGCCCAGCATCGCATTGATTCATGACAAGTATGATCTAGTGGTGGAATACCGGGCTCAGCATGTTGCGAAGCTGTTAGAACAAGAAGATGTGAAGCACATTATTATTCATAATGAAATTCTGTCTCAGTTGAAGGAAATTGCAAAGCGCATGCACGTTACAGCCAACACGCTGGAGGATATGGCGATCAAGCTCATGTGAGCTTGATAACATCTCTTATCCGGTGACCAAATTCATCGTATCACGACAACTAAACCACTCGTTCACAGTCAGCGAGACTGGCTTCCCGAAACCCGAATGAGTGCTTTTTGGGCGGCAGGGGCGCATAAATCAATTTGGGAAAGATCGAACCATTCCATCACTTCAATTTCTGCATTCGGTGCAAGTTCCCCGCGAAAGTCTGCGGTATAACAATGCATGGTCAGTTGCGTGTTGTCTAAACCGTATGCAATGTCTTCGATCGAAAATTGATGGCGGATCGTATCGACTTTCAATTCAATCCCTAATTCTTCTTGAATCTCGCGTTGCAGGCCGAGCTCGTTGGTTTCACCAGCTTCGAGTTTGCCGCCAGGAATGAAGAACTTGTCTTTTCCTTTGGTTTTCACACACAGCAATTTATCGCCATCCTGGTGAAGCCATGCCACGCTTTTCAACTGATGCATATCAACCTCCTGAAAGTGATCGTTTATCCCATCTCGTTCGGATGTCGCTACGACAGCATGGTTGTCCTCTTGCGACGTGGCTCAGTCTACAGTATCTGCCTCCATATTCAAATTGTTGCACTTTCGTTATTATTCGTTTTGCTCTGTTCAGGGATACACTCAACATTTTTGTAAACAGGACAATCGTTAGTGGGATTGGCCGTTGTGGACTATTCAACAAAGCCTGGATTTTCGCGAATTAAATCAATTGTCTGTTCACAGCAAGGGCGTACACTTTGAATAAAGGTAATCGAAATGCGGTGAATAAAATGAAACGGATATCAGTCCTTGGGTTGGCTGCCCTGGTGTTATTTGGCTGTGGGGAGCAGGTGCCGACGGAGGCGCTGGGAACATTGGAGCGTGACCGCGTCACACTAACGGCCACTTCCAGTGAAATCGTGCGGGAGCAACCAATCAAAGAAGGCGAATTTGTCACGCAGGGCCAGGTGCTGGTGAGGCTTGACGACAAGCAGCAACTGGCGGTCCTTGCAAGGGTGAAGGCCGAAGAAGCAAAAGCTGCGGCTTATCTGCTACGGTTGACCAACGGGGAGCGCCCGGAAGATATTGCTGCGGCTCAGGCGAATCTGGTGCGAGCTGAAGCAACGTTACGCGAAGCCAACAGTAACTATGGCCGGATTGCGCGTCTGGTTGAGCAGCGGTTGGTGAGCTATTCAGAGCGGGACAAAGCCGTGGCTGAACGGGACGCAGCTCAGGCCGATTATCGCTCCGCCCGCGAGCAACTGGCCAAACTGACCAGCGGGGAGCGCCCGGAAGATATTACCCAGGCCAAAGCGGCGCTGGAAGCAGCCCAGGCGGAAGTCGTGTTACAGCAGCAGATTTTGCAAGATTTGACCGTGGTTGCGACGCGGGACGGCGTGCTGGACAGCCTGCCGTATAACGTGGGGGAGCGGGTCAGCAGCGGGAGTATTGTCGCCGGCATTCAGGCCGATACGGTCCCTTATGCCAGGGTGTATGTGCCGGAGCCTTACCGGATCCGGTTGAAGGCGGGCGATGTACTCACGGTTCACATTGATGGTTTGGAGCAGAGCTATATTGGCACTTTACGCTGGATTGCAACGGAGCCTGCATTTACGCCGTACTACGCACTGAACGAACAGGATCGCGCTCGTCTGGTCTATCTGGCAGAAGTCGATTTGCCGCAAGAGGCCAAGAGTTTGCCTGCCGGGGTGCCGGTGCAGGTGGAGATGCCGCTATGACGGACTTTGCCATTGTCGCGGAGCAGTTGACGCGAAAGTTTGGTGACTTTACGGCTGTCGACAGTCTGGATCTCAAAGTGCCGAAAGGCAGCATTTATGGCTTTTTAGGTCCGAACGGCTGCGGGAAGTCGACCACCATCCGGATGCTGACCGGCTTGCTGAGCCCGACCGCCGGCAGCGTTAAGGTGCTGGGACTGGATATTCCCCGTGAAGCTGAGGCGCTCAGGCTGCGCATCGGCTATATGACCCAGAAATTCTCTCTCTATGAAGATTTGACGGTGCGGGAAAACCTCGATTTTATCGGCCAGATCTTTGGGATGTCACGCAAGGAGCAGAAGGCGCGGATCGCCGAGCAGCTTTCGACCTACGGTCTGGACCGCATGGCGCGGCAACGTGCGGGAAGTATGAGTGGTGGGCAAAAGCAGCGCTTAGGTCTGGCAGCGGCAACCATGCACCGGCCCAGCTTGCTGTTCCTGGATGAGCCGACGTCTGCGGTCGATCCGGAGAACCGGCGCGACTTCTGGGAAAAATTGTTTGATCTCAGCGATCAGGGCACCACGATTCTGGTGACCAGCCATTATATGGATGAAGCCGAGCGTTGCCACGGTCTGGCAATTATGGAAGCGGGCGTAGTACGGGCCGACGGGCCGCCGGAAGCCTTGATGAACAGTATGGGCGTCAATGTGGTGGAAGTGCTGGCTGATCAATTGCGTTCGTTGAAAACGGATTTGTTGAAAAAGCCGGAAGTGCGCTCTGCCGCACAACTGGGGATCCGGCTGCGGGTGCTGATTGACCAGCGAGTGGCTGATCCGCTGCGCTGGTTAGTATCGGAATTTCCTCATTTGGCGCACTGTGAAATGAGTCTCGCCCGGCCGAGTCTGGAAGATGTGTTTGTGACCAGTACCGGGGAGGGACGACAATGAAAAGCGTGTTCCGGATGAGCGCCATCATGATCAAAGAGCTCCGCCAGCTGTCCCGGGATCGGATCACCTTTGGGATGGTGGTGATGATCCCGCTGATCCAACTGATGCTGTTTGGCTATGCCATTAATACCGATGTGCGGAATATTCCGGTGGCCGTAGTGGATCAAAGCCATTCTGCGGTGGGGCGGGTGATCACCGAAGCAGTAAAAGCGACGCAAGTGGTGACGGTGACCCGGCATTTCCCGACGGTGGTGGAAGCCGAACAGGCGATCAATACGGGGCAGGTCAGGGCGGCGCTGGTGCTGCCGTCGGATCTGACCCAGCGCATTGTGAAGCGGGAGACGGTCGGCCAATGGCTGGTGGATGGCTCTGATACTATGGTCAGCTCCGCACTGTTGCAGCTGCAACGCATGCCTCTGCAAGAGCTGGCGAATTACCAGCCACCCAGCGCATCGACCTTTGAAGTGGCTTTGTACTTTAACCCGTCCCGGCGTTCAGCCGTGAATATTGTGCCGGGGCTGCTCGGGGTGATCCTGACCATGACTATGGTGCTGTTTACTTCGGCTGCAATTGTCCGTGAACGTGAGCGGGGCAACTTAGAACTGCTGATCACCACGCCGGTCCGGCCGCTGGAACTGATGATTGCGAAGATCATTCCTTACATCTTCGTTGGCCTGATCCAGGTGGGGATTATTCTCGGTCTGGGACACCTGATTTTTGATGTTCCGATCAACGGGGCGCTGTCTCAACTGTTGCTGGGCACTTTGCTGTTTATTGCGGCCAGTTTGACGCTGGGGTTGATGATTTCAACGGTGGCACAAACCCAGCTGCAGGCGATGCAGATGACGGTCTTTATCCTGCTGCCATCCATTCTGTTGTCCGGGTTTATCTTCCCCTATGAGGCGATGCCGAATGTGGCGCAGTGGATTGCAGAAGTCCTGCCCGCGACGCATTTTATGCGCATGATCCGTGGGATTGTCTTGCGCGGTGCTGATTTGATGGAACTTTGGCGTGATGCGTTGTGGATGGTTGGTTTTAACATGCTGGGCTTACTGTTGGCGTCACTGCGATTCAAGAAATCATTGGATTAGTGTCGGGAAGTGCTGGACATCCAATTGTCATGCTGCTGTGGTGGTATACGTTGCTGAGTTAAAAAAGGTGGCCGGGACACATTCATGAAGTTCACAATTGAATGGGGGTAAAATTGCTGGATTCCGGTCCCGGCCACTTAAAATAAACACGGATACAGATCGTCGACAAGTGAATTGCCGTCACAATCGGGGTTACGTGTTGTACTCGGTTATTGTTACGTTAAAATAGGAAGTTAAAAACAGAACAAATAAAATATTAAGGTTCCTCTTTTATGAGCAGTCAGCGACTGAAAGCCCAGTTCCAGCGTCTTTACAATCACTATTCCGGCGAAGATTGTGAGACAAACTTGCAGGATATTGCTGAAGTCCTGTTCTGTACCCGCCGTAATGTGCGCATGGTCATCAATAAAATGGTGGAGAAGGGCTGGATCGACTGGCAGCCTGCCGTCGGCCGGGGGAAGCAGTCAAAGCTGGTTTTCCAAAGTTCAGACACCGAACTACAATACATGCATGCCCGTAAACTGGTCGCCGAAGGGAAGCTGGAACCTGCTCTGGAAGCGCTGGGCAACAACGCGGACAAGCTGGCGCAGTTAATTCAGGAACAACTGGGACATACTACGGCCCAGGGGCGACAAATTCTCCGCTTACCGTACTACCGGCCTTTCAGTAATTTGAATCCGCTGCATCCGTTGCGTCGCTCCGAGCAGCATCTGGTCCGCCAAATCTTCAACGGCCTGACCCGCATTAATGAGGAAAAAGAGGAAGTCGAAGGCGACCTGGCCCATCACTGGGAAGCTCTGTCACCGCGGCACTGGCGGTTCTATATTCGCCCGGCGGTCAAATTCCATGACGGCCGTTTGCTCGACAACCAGGATATCATCGTGACCCTGGAGCAGGTCCGTAAGCATCGTCTGTTCCGGCATCTCAGCCAGGTTGACTCACCGTTCAGCAATACCATTGATATTCATTTGAACCGGGATGATCACCGGCTGCCGGCGCTAATGGCGAACCTACTGGCGGTGATCCAGCCGGCGGATACCGATCACGATAGGGAAAATGAGCTGTTCCCGATTGGAACCGGCCCGTACCGGGTGCTCCAGAATGACAAACAGCGGTTTAAACTTGAAGCCTTCGATCAGTATTTCGGGCTGCGGGCGTTGATCGATGTGGTCGATATCTGGATGTTGTCGGAAGTCGCATCGTGTTTTCTCCAGCCGATGACCGAGGGCAGCCAGTTGCAGGAGATGACCGTATCGGCCCGACTCAAGCTGGACGAGGGCTGTAACTATCTGCTGATCAATCGTATCAACGGCCTGGCCAGTCAGCAGGCATGGCTGGATTATTTGCGCACACACCTGACGCCGCTGAATATCATGCAGCGTTTGCACCAGGACAAAATCGGTGATTTCCGCTTAATCAACGCCTATGGTTTGTTGCCGGGTTGGGCACATGTCCCACTGAGTCAGACAATTGTGCCGCCGCCATCCAAGCGGATTGTCACGCTGGCCTATCCGCAGCAACATCCGGTTTATCCGCATGTGGCTGAAGCGATTCGGGATATCCTGTCCGCCGATGGCATCAAGCTCAAGGAACTGGAGCTTTCGACCGGGGAAATTCAATCGGGCAAACATGCGGATAAGATTGATATCTGGCTCGGCGGAATGAGCCTGAGCAATTATCGGGATGATGCGATCCTGTCCTGGTTCTACAGCTTTGATCACATTGCCCGGGTGATGCCGGAAGAAGAATTTGAGGCTCTGGATCAGGCCGTGGTGCGTTGGCGTGCCGACAAGCAACAGACGTCACCTTGTCAGCAAATTGGAGCGAGTCTGGTGGAAAGTGGACAGATCCTACCGCTGTTCCATAATTGGCTTGGCGTCGATAACAATGGCTCAATTCAGGGAATGCAATCCAATTCAATGGGTTGGTTTGATTTCAAATCCGTGTGGGTGAAGCCGACCCAATAGTCGTTTTTGATGTTGTTTCAGCAGCCATCGATTGTCATCTCACAGGCACGTTTCGGTCATCGTTTTGTCATCCCGGGTGATTACAAAGAGAGGGTCAAAGCCACTGATTGCGACGGAGAAGAGACGATGCTTGACTTTGAGCCGAAAGATGTCGATCTGACAGAAGACAATAGCTGGGATGATTACCAGGATGACATTGAGCTGGATGTCGAAGACTGGTTGGATAATGAAGATTTGAATGACTTCGAATAACGTGCGTGCCGGAGTGTAACCCTTTCGAACAGGGCGGGATGATCCCGCCCTGATTTTTTGTTTCGTAATTGCCTTGCCGCTTCTTTGGTATTGCCTTGCTATTGGCTGGTGGTCAGTTCAGGTTTCCAGTCCTGACGACTGAACCATTGACCAATCGGACGCCACACCACATCGATCATCGATTGATACCAGGGAGCAGATGCTGCACTTTCTGCAGCTAAAATGGGCTGCTCTGTCAGGAGTTCCTCGTTCAGATACCATTCCACTTTGCCGACTTGCTGGCCTTTTTCTACCGGCGCTTCAAGGTCATTGTCATAAAAAACTTTGTACTCGATGTTTTTGCGCTGGCGGCGCGGGACAGTGATGGTCCCGCCATCCGCAACTTCCAGGCGAATACGGGAAGGGCTGCCGTACCAGACTTTCAGGGTGTCCAGATCTGAGGGTTTGAATTCCGGGGTAATGTCCTGAAAGAAGCGAAATCCCCAGGTGAGCAGTTTTTTGCTCTCGGTACTGCGGGCGCTGACGCTTTCAGTGCCCATGACGACCGCAATCAAGCGCTGACCGCTCTGCTCAGCGGAAGAAACCAGGCTGTAGCCGGCTTGCTTGGTATAACCGGTTTTGACCCCGTCGACATTGAGCGTCGTATCCCACAACAGGGCGTTACGGTTCCCTTGTTTAATTTTATGGAACGTAAAAGACTTTTCTTTGAACAACGGATAAATATCAGGGAGATCCCGAATAAAAGCGCGGGTCAACAATGCCATATCATAGGCGGTTGTGGCTTGACCGTCGGCATCCAGCCCGTGTGGGTTCGCAAAGTAGGTGTTGTCCATACCCAGTTTTTCAGCATAGCGGTTCATCATTTCAATAAAGGCGGGTTGATGTCCGGCCACATGTTCAGCCAGGGCAACGGTTGCGTCGTTGCCGGAAGAAATGATCACACCACGGTTCAGGTCATGCACGCTGACCTCATCGCCGACATCGAGAAACATCTTGGATGAGCCGGGAAATTTCTGGCTCCAGGCATTTTCACTGATCACCACCTGATCATCTGCAGAGATATGGCCGGCTTTCAGTTCTTGCCCGACAACATAGCTGGTCATGATTTTACTCAGACTGGCCGGAGCCAGTTGGTCATGTGCATGGTCACTGGCCAGGATTTGTCCGGAGTCGTAGCTCATCAGCACCCAGGCTTTGGCAGCAACTTCGGGTGGGGTGGGAATGGCGGTATTCTCTTCCGAAAATGCAGGGAGGCAGACACAGAGCGTTGATAACAGGGGGAGGATGGTTAGGAAATTCTTAAACTTCATAGCTCTAAACCCTTCATCGCAAGTGGTAACGCTCTATTGAGCTTAGTAAAAACTTGCAAAGTGCAGGATAATTTTTACCTGTTTGTTCATCTGTTGATTAAGCAAACTGTCAAGAAATAAGCGTGCTTGTTAAAGCTATGTTGTTACTTTTCAGGAACTTGTTGAGGTGTTCACGTTAATGCCATCAGGGGATGTGTACACTGGCTGCAGGACAGTTGCAAATGGAGTTGGACAGAGCATGAAAGCAAGATTTTTATGGTTATTCGCCGGCAGCTTGTTAGCTTCACCGGCCCTGGCCGCCGGCGGAGAGCTCGACTTGACGCAATCGACCGTCGGTTACGCATCCTTACTGGTGTTTGGCCTGGCTTATTGCCTGGTGATGGGGGAAGAATACTTACAGCTACGCAAGTCAAAACCGGTATTGCTCGCGGCCGGGATTATCTGGTTGATGATTGGTGTAGTCTATCAGCAGATGGGGCAGGCCGAAGCTGCGAAAGAAGCGCTGGAGCATAACTTACTGGAATACGCCGAACTGTTGCTGTTCCTGCTGGTGGCCATGACGTATATCAATGCGATGGAAGAGCGGCGACTCTTCGATGTGCTGCAATCCTGGATGGTCAGTAAAGGCTTTAATTTCAGGGCACTGTTCTGGTTAACCGGAATGCTGGCATTTTTCATTTCTCCTGTCGCGGATAACCTGACGACTGCCTTGTTGATGTGCGCCGTCGTAATGAAGGTTGGAGGTGAGAATAGCCGCTTTATCAACCTAGCATGTATTAATATTGTCATCGCGGCCAACGCAGGTGGGGCGTTTAGCCCATTCGGGGATATTACCACGCTGATGGTCTGGCAGGCGGGGTTGCTTTCTTTTATGGAGTTCCTCGATCTGTTTATCCCCTCGCTGGTGAACTACCTGATCCCGGCGTTGATCATGTCTTTGTTTGTGCCGAAGACACAGCCCGATGCCCTCAGTGAGTATATTGAGCTCAAACGCGGAGCACGCCGTATTGTGCTGCTGTTTATTCTGACCATCGCTACAGCTGTTGGCTTCCATGGGATGCTGCATTTCCCACCGGTGGTTGGCATGATGATGGGTTTGGGTTATCTGCAATTTTTCGGATTTTTCCTGCGTAAAACGTTACCGGGTTCACTGGCGAAGAAACGTGCGGTTGCCCTGGCTAATAATGATGAGGCGGCTTTAAGACGACTAGGCTCTGTGGTGCCATTTGATGTCTTTAAGCGGGTTTCTCATGCCGAGTGGGACACCCTGTTGTTCTTTTACGGGGTTGTGATGTGTGTCGGAGGACTCAGCTTGCTGGGCTATCTCGGGATGGTATCGGAAATCATGTATACACAATGGAATCCGGTCTGGGCCAATATTATGGTCGGTGTACTCTCAGCCATTGTTGATAACATCCCGGTGATGTTTGCGGTGTTAAGTATGCAACCTGAACTTTCAGCGGGGAACTGGTTACTGGTGACGCTGACTGCCGGGGTCGGCGGTAGTCTGTTGTCGATTGGCTCGGCTGCCGGTGTCGCACTGATGGGAGCTGCACACGGCAAATACACCTTCGTCGGTCACCTGAAATGGATGCCGGTGATTGCTTTGGGGTATGTCGGGAGTATCGTCTGCCATCTGTTGATGAATCAACATCTCTTCTAATTTACTGGTGACGTGACATCATCGTGAACCGGAACTGATAAGCATATAGCCCTTAGCGCGCGGCAAAAGGGCTGTATGCTTTGTTACTTACGCTTTCTATGATCTTCCTCAAAAATAATGTTGAATATTTGTGTTGTTTTTGTGAATTCTTATCTGGGTCACTGCGGCTTGACTAAACTTAAAATGGGTCGGGGAATCGTGGAGGCAGCGATTATGTTAGCTGAATGTCGGCAGTTCATCTTGCCAGGGCAAAAAGCGTTACATGCACATGTTACCGTTATTCCAACGGGTGAACTGGAAGTGAATATTCAGGAAGAAGCGCATCTGTTAAAAGCAGATTTTGAAGAGTTGTATTTCTATTCTGCGGGGAATGGGACGGAGTTGGTTTGTAAAGCGCCGCTTGAATCTGACTCTGTTCGCTGGCAATTGCATTTGGCGAATGAAGATGCCAGAGAGTTGGCGAAATTGATTGAATTAGCAGAAGAAGAGCTAGAAATTCTGATGCGGGATCTTTGAGGTAAAATCACTTTCTAAGATTCGAACATGAGTGGACACTAAAGCCTTGATTTTTATCAAGGCTTTTTTTCGGCATCACAGGTTTGTCTGACATAAATTATTATGCCTCAGGTTTCATGCTATAACTCTTAAGGGTAAACAGGAAAATTACTATAAAAACCAACTTGATTACCCCTAATACTCAGCCCCCTGAACTATACTAAATGTAGGTGAGTTCATGAGGGTAAAGTCATGGCTAAAAATCAAGTTCAGTTTCAAAAAGGCATTTCTATTCATCAGTTTATGACTATGTATGGTACTGAGGAACAATGCCAGAAACGATTGTTCGAGATGCGTTGGCCGACGGGCTACCGTTGCCCTAACTGCCGCCATGATAAATATTGTCAGTTGAAATCACGCGCCTTATTTCAGTGTAATCAGTGCCATCATCAAGCTTCGTTGATATCAGGGACGCTATTTGCCCACTCTAAACTGTCTTTAACGGTCTGGTTTCTGGCCATTTACCTGATAACACAAGAAAAGAACGGTATCTCTGCTCTTGAGTTGTCCAGACAACTCGGTGTTTCATACAACACGGCATGGCGAGTAAAACAGAAACTCATGCAGGCCATGAAAGAGCGAGATGATGAAACGCCTTTAGATGGTTACGTCCAAATTGACGATGCCTA
This sequence comes from Photobacterium sp. TY1-4, assembly GCF_025398175.1. Classification (NCBI taxonomy): domain Bacteria; kingdom Pseudomonadati; phylum Pseudomonadota; class Gammaproteobacteria; order Vibrionales; family Vibrionaceae; genus Photobacterium; species Photobacterium sp. TY1-4. The sequence continues at coordinate 541,229 of NZ_CP099735.1, read as the reverse complement.
CTGGGGCGGTGTGAAGCGTGGTGTCCGTGGCCGTGGCGCTAAAGGGAAGCGTCCATTTGTTGCAGCCGTATCCATGAACGAAGAGGGTCACCCAATACGAATGCGCTTTACCGCTGTTGATGGGTTTAAGAAAGCAGAGCTGACGCGTTGGGCTAAGGCTCATTTAAGGCCGAAATCGCTGGTCATTTCTGATGGGTTGGCTTGTTTCCGTGGTATCGAAGATGCAAAAATCTTTCACCATGCCATTGTAACTGGCGGTGGTGCGGATTGCGTAGAATTGCCCTATTTCAAGTGGGTTAACACCATGATAAGTAATGTGAAAAATGCAATGCATGGCACTTATCACTCAATCAAAAACAAACATTTACCGCGCTATCTTGCCGAGTTTTGCTTCAAGTTTAATCGACGGTTTGATTTAGAAAAGATGCTTGAGCAGTTAGTTTATTCCAGTATTCAAACAGCGCCGATGCCTCAGCGTCTTCTTAAGCTAGCTGAGGTTCGATGGTAATCAAGAAAACCAATAATGAATGCTTCAGGGTGATGTCATCGGATAAAAAATACTTAATACATAAATAAATCATGAAGGTGTGGCTATGTTTAGGAATTTAAGTCTGGGTGTAAAGATTGGGATGGGTTTTTTCGTTGTTCTTGGGCTGTTATCGATTGTGCTGGCGATTAGTATCATGGCACTGAAAAATACAGAGCAAGGCATCGAAAATTATCGGGAATTAGCCCGGGACACGAATCTTGCCGGACGCCTGCAAGCCAATATGTTGATGGTTCGAATGAATGTAAAAGATTATTTGATGATCCGCCAGGATCAGCAGCTGACTGAATATCGGGATCATCAGGCGAAAATGAACACTTTTCTCGCGGAAGCAAAAAATAGTATCCAGAGTCCGGAACGCGCAGCAGTGATCAATCAGGTAGAGACTTCGATTACGGCTTACCAGCAAGCGTTTGATCAGGTTGTTTCGCTAACAAGCCAGCGGGATAAGATCCTCTCTCAGCAGGTGGTTCCTGCCGGAGAAACGATGCGCCAGCTCTTGTCGAACCTGATGGACTCCACGTATGAGGATGCGGATACCCAGGCTGCGTATTATGCGGCGAGAGTGCAGGAGAAGCTCTTATTAGGTGAAATGTATGTCGCGCTGTTTATGAACTCTGGCAGCTCGGTAGATTACAACAAGGCACACCAGATACTGGGTAGTGAACTCCGTCAGGAACGGGATCGCCTCAACAGTGTGCTGCAGGATGCGGGGCATCGCCAGCTATTGGCTCAGTTTAATCAGAGTCACCAGCAATATCTGGAGAGCCTGTCTGCCGCGCATACGATCATCGAAAACCGCAATGTGCTGGTCAATCAACAGTTGAACCGGATTGGCCCGGAAGTCGCTGAGCTCGTTGAAGCCGTGAAGTTGTCTGTGATGCGAGATCAGGATCAGCTTGGTCCTGCTTTGAAGGCGAGAACAGTAGACAGTATAAACCTGAATCTGTTCCTGTCCTTTGCTGCGGTCGCGGTAGGCGTCCTGGCGGCTTACCTGCTGACCATCACGATCACCCGGCCAATCAAGCAGGCAGTCTCCGCGGCAAATCAACTGGCAGAAGGGGATCTGACGATCGATATTCCTCGCACCGGACAGGATGAAACCGGCCGGTTACTGGAAGCAATCCAAAATACCTGTGAACAGCTGCGGCATATGATGACGACAATTTCCGGCGCCAGTGTTGAATTGGCCTCGGCAGCCGAGGAGCTGGCTGTCACGACGGAGCAGGCCAGTCGCGGTATCGTGGAGCAAGAGCGGGAAACTGAGCTTGTCGCAACGGCGATGAACGAGATGGCTGCCACGGTTCATGATGTGGCCGATAATGCGGCGAAAGCTGCTGATGCGGCCAATCAGGCAGACAATGAAGCCAGTACCGGGAGTGACGTGGTAGCGCAAACCATCGCCTCGATTAATGTGCTGTCTGAGCGCGTCGATGATTCGTCAGAAAAGCTGCATGAAGTTGAGCAAGATGTATTGAACATCGGCCGTATTCTCGATGTGATTCGGGAAATTGCTGAGCAGACCAACCTGTTGGCGCTGAACGCAGCGATTGAGGCCGCCCGTGCGGGTGATCAGGGGCGCGGTTTTGCCGTGGTTGCCGATGAAGTCCGGGGTCTGGCGCAGCGAACACAGACATCAACGTCAGAGATACAGACCCTGATCGAGCAGTTGCAATCAGGCATGAGAACCGCAGTTGCGGTGATGGGTCAGGGGAAAGATCAAGCCGATCGCAGTGTGGCGCAGGCCGGGAATGCCAGCGCTGCGCTTGAGGCGATCACCCATGCGGTGACTTTGATTAATGATATGAACATGCAAATTGCCAGTGCAGCCGAGCAACAAAGCTCGGTCGCCGAGAGCATTAATAAAAACGTTGTGAACGTCAAACGGATTGCTGAAGAGAATGCGGTCGCGGCCGGGCAAAGTAAAAATGCCAGTAGCGAGATCGCACAGCTGTCTGAACAGCTCAAAATGCTGGTGGAGCGCTTTCGGGTGTAACAGCGCGCTTGTTCATGTTTCATTCATGGTTGGCTCGTTACACTGCCAACTGAAATGAAGCGATTGATTGAAAAGCTGAGAAAGCTGAAAGCGCGAAAGAACTGCGAAGGGGCTGTTATGAAGAAATATATTGCGAGTGCGATTTCCCTGATGGTTGGCCTGTTTGTCCTTGCGGTCGCCGGTCTGCTGGCCGCGGTGATGATGGTTGCCGGTTTGATTGCATTGCCGTTTGTCCGTATGAAAATGAAGCGTGCTGTGGCCGCGAGTGGAAAAACCGGAACCTGGGAGCCCGGGGTTCATGGAACCGTGATTGAAGGTGAATTTAATGACATCACCCGCAAAGCAGCGTCGTAACGCCTGACGCAGGTCATTCAATAATGAATAAAAAGAAAACGCCAGCAATGATTGCTGGCGTTTTGTCTTGGCAGATTGGAAACGGTATTGCCCGTTAGATTCTGAATTTGCTGACTTCAGAGTTCAGGTGTTGGGCAATGTCGTTCAGTTCTTCAGATAGACGTTGCGCTTCGCTGGCTTCGCCGGACAGCTGATCAGAAACATCATTCACAGCTTGCGTGTTGCGGCTGATTTCATCCGTCACGGCACGTTGCTCTTCTGCGGCGCTGGAAATCTGGGTTGCCATATCAGAAATTTCCTGAATTGACGCCGTGATCTGCTCCAGTGCCCGGGTCGCATTGTTCGCTTCTTCCACGCTGTTGGTCGCCAGATCCTGGCTTTGGGCCATGGTTTCAACCGCGCTGTGGGTATTGCGCTGTAGCGTTTCAATCATGCCGCGAATCTCTTCGGTGGAGCTGTGGGTCCGTTGAGACAGCACCCGAACTTCATCGGCAACCACGGCAAAACCGCGCCCCTGCTCACCGGCACGAGCGGCTTCAATGGCAGCGTTCAAAGCCAATAGGTTGGTTTGTTCGGCAATACCCTGAATGGTCGAAAGGATTGCGTTGATGCCTTGTGCATTATGCTCCAGCTCTTTAATGATCCCAGACGCATTCTCGACGTGATCGGCAAGATCGGTAATGGATTGCTGATTACGCAGGATGACGTCTTTCCCTTCGTTACAGCTTTCCTGGGATGCCCCGGCAGCCCCGGCCGTTTGCTCAGCATGGCTGGCAACCTCCTGAGCGGTGGCGGACATCTCATGAATGGCTGTCGCGATTTGCGAGATCTCATTCACCTGCAAATTCAGCGCTTCATTGGTTTGCAGCGCCAGGTTGTGACTGGCTTTTGCCTGCTGTGAAAGCTGTTCAGACGAACCCGAAATGCCGGTGATTGAGTGATGTAGCTTTTCAATAAAGGCGTTAACATGTTGGCTCAGACGGCCGATCTCATCATCATGATCGAACTGGATACGCCGAGTCAGATCGCCGTTGCCATGTGACAAGTCGGCCATCGCCTCGGAGAGTGTATCCAAAGGTTTCAGGGCCTTGGCAATCAAGAATGCTGCAATCGCCAAAGTCAGCAGCAACTGGACCACAGCGCCAATCAGTGCATCGGTTAAGGCTTCCTGAACCGGTGCATATGCCAGGGATTTATCGATAATCAGCGAGAAATACCAGTCCGTTCCCGGAACCTGTTTAATGCTGACCAGGCTCTCAACCCCGGAGACATTCAGTGTCGTCAAGGTATTGCTTGTCGCGGATTTCTGGATAAAGGCCGAGTCGAATGCCGCGCCCATTTCTGTGGTCGGCTTCAGCGTCAGGGACTTGTTCGGGTGAGCGATGATCGTGCCGTCACGGCTAAACAGTCCGGCGTAAACACCGTCCTGTTCGATGGCCAGAATGTCGGAGACCAGCATCTCAATCGAGACATCCCCGGCAATAATCCCACTGTTCATCTTGGCACTAAACGGCTCGGCAACCGAGACGATGAGTTTGCCTGAAGCTGCGTCCTGGTATGGTTTGGTAACAATCAGCCCGTTCTTTGCCGTGGCTGCCTGATACCAGGGGCGCTGTCGTGGATCATAACCGGCAGGAAAATCGACGGGTGTACCGGTGATCATTTGTCCTTGCTGGGTGCCGGCATAAACCAGGTCGAAGTGTCCTGAATCCATTGCTTGTGCCAGGGCCGGAATTGGCTCAGCACTTTGGTTGAAACCTTTGACGGAGGCACGAACAATGGTGCTTTTACTTTCCAGCCATTGGCTGATGGTACTGATGTTTGATTGTGTCAGGGATTGTGCTAGCTCTTGTGTTGATCGGTTGGTCTCTTCTGTCAGGCGCTCACGGGTAAGCCAGATCTGTATCGTGGCGGTCAACAGAATGATCCCTGCGAAAGTCAGGGCGAGTTTATTTTTGATAGAAAGGTTCAAACTTCCATTCCTCTTGTGTTTGCGGGAATTTGCGTGGCAATGCATGATTGCTCATATCGCGAACTGTTTATTATTTTTCATCCATGGACGACTCGCTGGCTGCTCACTCTCCTCAAAATAGCCGTTGAATAATTATTGTGTCACAGAATTGTTCTCTATGGTGAATTTTTGCAACAAAATATTTGCCTGATTAGTATGGCCTATACTTAGGTATTTGTAATGGAAATAAGTTTTGGTCAAAAGAAATGCATTTGGGGGTGCAATTCGTGCTATTCGTGATAGTGCTGGTCAATACAGTTTTGAAAATCAGACAGGTCTTGCTGACGAACGTTAAAGTGGTAACTCAGGTTTGAAGCCTTGAGTTCAATATGGCCCTGATCCTGTTTCAACAGGCGGGTAAAAACATCAAATGCTTGTTTATCGCTGGTGCCGCCCAGAACGACCAGCCGACTGACACTGTACTGATTATTGTATGTTCGCCAGTTGGCCGTAAAAATCTCAACAGGCTGCCCGCTGCGGTAATAGCCGATATTTTCAAACCCACTTCGATGCGAACTGCCTGTTTTTAAAGCAATATACCGCTGCCGGATAGGGTTCTCCGTGATCAAAGCCAGCTGCAGGTTACTTTCAAATTGCTGCTGCTCGTTTTTGGTGAGGTGGTATATGTCCAGTCGACAGCTTTGCTGACTGAGCTCGGTCGTACTGGTGGGCACGATTTTGGCCAAGGTTTGGCCTGAGAAAAGAATGGCACAAGTGATCAAAAAGAGTTTGTGAAAAAGAGCGATAGGTTGCATCTGACTTCATCCTTGTTAACGACAACGACTCAAGGTTCAGTCAAAGCATAGATACTGGCTAAGTTGCTGAGTGTCTCATTTCATAAACAGTCCGTGATCTCGGTTTTTTGCTCCATCAGGGGTTGTAGATTTTTGCTTTCACCATCCGTCGGTACCGGCTGGGCGTCATGCCGAATTGCTGCTGAAACCGGGTCGAAAAATGATAGGCATTCTTATAGCCGACCTGCTCGGCCACATCCTGGGTCGACATCCCGAAGTCACGTAACAGTTGCTGTGCTGATTCCATGCGAATTTTTTGCAGGTATTGGTGCGGCGTTTGGCCGACCTGATCACTGAATTTCCGATTGAAACTGCGGAGCGGGATCCCGCATTGTTCGGCGATCACTTTGGCTGTGATGGGCTCGGCGATATGCCGCTTCATCCAGTCCTGGGCCAACGCGATCGACTCATCAAACTGAAGCTGGCCACCAATCTGGTAAAACGGCTGCTGGGTTGATTTCGAAATTTCATGACCGTAGTGCGTTTCGATAATGGCGGCAATTTTCTGCCCGAAATGCTCGGTGATCAGATAGAGGATCATCTCGGTTTGCGAGTTGATACTGCCGGTACAGAACAGACCGTTTGCCGCAGTAATCGAGGCTTGTCGGTTCAAGCGGATTTTCGGGTAACGCTCGGCAAACTTGTCGTAGTAGTACCAGTGGGTTGTCGCGACCTGATCATCCAGTAGTCCGGTTTCGGCTAGCCAGATCACGCCGGTTCCGGTGGCTACGAGTTGCGCCCCTTGTTGGTATTGGCGTTTGAGCCAGGGGGCAATCGACGGCGTATGGCGCAGGGAAGCGATTGGGTTTCCCCACATCGGCGGCAGAATAATGATGTCGAAGATTTGCAAGCTGCCAAAGGTGGTATCGGGTTGCAGTTTCAACCCCGCAGAAACGGATGGCGGCGTCAGGGTCGATGCAATCACCTGAATGTCGAAAGGCTTCTCCCGCTGAAGCTGACGCGGTCGAAGGCTCGCGGCACTGCTGAGCATCTCGGCGGCCAGTGAAACACCGGTGATCAATGCTTTGTCGTACAGCACAAATCCAACTTTCATGAACGTCCACCTCCTTGGTTGGCCTGAATTTAAGTAATTTTGGCATATTCTTGAGGTGAATGAACAGTGTAAATCATTACCCTATAGCCATCTTTACGAATTGATGCAGGTACAACATGGCGAAGTTACCTTTGATTGTCGGGCTTGGTGGGATGAATGCCGCGGGTCGCAGTTCCGGATTTCACAGCTATAAACGCATGATCGCAGAAGTGCTCTCAGCGCAAGCAATGGCCTCAACCTGGCAGGATTTGGCGCGTCGGATGGGGCTGTCGGGAAGTGACGAGGTCACGCCAGAGCTGATTGAAGCGATCAAAGCAGGGACTTTAATTCGCCGAATTGATTCATTTGACCCGGGTCAGGTACGACAGCAGTATCAAGCCCAACTGACCGGGGGTGATGAGCACATTGAGTTTACGCTGCGCAAATCGAAATTGCCGACCCGAATTCCGGACAACTGGCAACTGGAAGAGCAAGGCAGCCGGGTGAAGATCACCGTTCACGGCGAACTGGGTGCGTTGCTTGAAGATCGGACAAGCTTTCCGGTCACCAGCGGCGGTAACATACCTGCCGGGTTTGATCCGGGCAAGCTGTACAACTCCCGTCATCACCCACGTGGTTTGAAGCTGAGCGTTTATGGGGCTTCGGATGCACTAAACTCCCTCGGGATTGAGTGGCGTGATGTGCTGAGCCATGTCCGCCCGGATGAGGTCGCTGTGTATGCAGGCAGCGCGCTGGCACAAATTGATGATCAGTCGCTCGCCGGGATGCTCGCCGCACCGCTGACCGGGGGACGGGTCAGCTCGAAAATGATGGCGCTGTCGTTTGCGGAAATGCCTGCGGATTTCATCAATAGTTATGTCATTGACAGCGTAGGTTCGACCGGCACCAATATGGGCGCCTGTGCAACGTTTCTCTATAATCTGCGTCAGGGGATGCGGGATATTCAGCAGGGCCATGCCAAAGTCGTGATCGTCGGTAATGCAGAAGCGCCGGTCGTCGCCGAAGTGATGGAAGGGTTCCGGGTGATGGGCGCGTTGGCGGAAGATGAACAGCTCAAAGCGCTGGATAACAGCGAGACGGTGGACAACCGTCGCGCCTGCCGACCGTTTTCCAGTAACGCCGGATTCACCATGGCCGAATCGGCGCAGTTTGTGGTGCTGATGGAGGATGCGCTGGCGCTGGAACTTGGGGTGACGATTTATGGCGCCGTGGCGGATGTGTTTATCAATGCCGATGCCAACAAGAAGTCAATTTCTGCCCCGGGAGTGGGTAACTACGTCACGGTTGCCAAGGCAGCGGCGCTGGCTCAGGCGATTCTTGGCCCGGAAGGGGTCAAGCAGACCTTTGTTCAGGCTCACGGCACCGGCACGCCGCAGAACCGGGTGACGGAAAGCCATATTCTGAACGAGGTGGCGAAAACCTTCGCCATCGAGCAATGGCCGGTGACGGCGGTTAAATCTTACGTCGGCCACTCGATGAGTGTGGCTGCCGGCGATCAGCTGATTGCTTCGCTGGGGGTATGGCAGTACGGCTGGATTCCGGGGATCCAAACGATCGATCATATTGCCGACGATGTGCATCAGTCACACCTGAATATTTTGACCGATCATGCGTTCGCCGGAGAACGTGGTGAAGACTATAAAGCGGTGATCATTAATGCTAAAGGGTTTGGCGGCAATAACGCTACGGGTCTGGTACTGTCACCGGCGCAAACCCTGACCATGCTGGAACACAAATATGGTTCGGCAGCGCTACAGCACTACTGGGATAAAAACCAGCACGTCCGTCAGCAGGCAACGGCCAATGATCAGGCGGCTTGTGCCGGACAAGAGACGATCCGCTATCACTTCGGGGAACATGTGATGGATGAAAGTGCGGTGACTCTGACTCGGGAATCGATCGCGTTGTCTGCATTTGAGCAGGTGATTGCCTTGCCACAGCACAATCCTTATGCCGATTACAGCGAGTCCGGGCAAGGTTAAAATATCTGCAACGAATCGCGTCTGAATAGGAATCTGCGCTTATTTCCCTATAATGGCTGGATAATCAGGCAGCATGGACAGTTGAGTGTTCATGCTGAAGCCTGTCAGATACCGGTCAGGTAAAGGGAGAGATTCATTGGCGAATATCATGCTGGTCGCAAACCTCAATTGCGATCGTGTTCTGACGCTGGATAAGCCGCTGTCACCCGGCGGACGTCACCATTATCAGGACGGCGGTCGTCGTCTGGGCGGTGGTGGTGCGAATACCGGCCTGGGGTTGATCTGGGCCGGACATCAGGTGGCCTTGGTCAGTCAGGTCGGCAAAGACGACACGGCAGACTGGCTGCTTGCCGAAGCAAGTCTGCAAGGGCTCAATTGTAGCCTGTTACATCGTCACGATGTGGCAACCCCGGAGCTGTTGCTGGTGATGACTCCCGATGGTGAGCGAACCATTATCCGGCCGCACCGACCGCCGTTTCTTCTCGGCAATCCCCCTGATTTTTCCCGCTGGGATGTGCTTTATTTCAACTCTTCCGCCCAGGGCTGCGAAGCATGGGCTCAAGCAGCGATGCCGCATTGCCTGGTTGTGGCGCAACTGGCCAAAGATGAGCGGCTTCGCCCTTGTCATGTCCTCATTACCTCAAAAGATGACTGGCAGGGACGCTCTGATTTATCCCCGTGGCAATATGCCCGCCAGATTGCCGGTGAGAGCTTGCAATATTTCGTGATGACCGACGGTGCCAATGGGGCTGTGGCGTATAGCGAAGAAGCAGAAGTTGTGATTCCGGCGGTGCCTGCGGAAGTGGTCGATACCACCGGTGCCGGCGATGCGTTTGCAGCCGGTTTAATCCATGCCCTGATCAGCCAGAGTCCGATTCAGACCGCATTGGAAGAAGGGGCGAAATGGGCTGCTTGTGCGGTGAGCACATCGAGCTCGACGCCAGGAGAAGCACTCAAACAGCAACTCAGTCTGTCTTTGTCTTCGGGGAACTAACCGACCCCGGCAGGGATTTACTGAGCCGGGGCAGGGAAGGATGGATTGCGCTAAGCTATTTCAGCGTGAACTCAGTAGCCGTAGCGGGTGGCTTCGAAATTATTCAGCAGGCGATGTACTAAGTAAGTCGCAAGCAGGGTCACGATAATCGCAAACACAATACAGCCGATTCGGTACAGTGCGCTGAACATCAAATCATTGGTCGGTGTCAGGTACTGGCCAAACAAAATTCCCAGCGTGGTCAGCGCGCCAAACCCAACCCCGGAGCCGCTGGCTTCTTTAACATGCAAATAACTAAACAGCATGGTGCCGATCCACAGCAGCGGGATCACCAGCAGCAGGAGACTGGACCAGTCATACAGGAAGAGCTGGCCGACTAAACCAAACGTCACCCCGAGAATTGTGCCCATGGCTCGTTTTCTCGCCGAGCCCAGTGCTCCGTTCCAGTTCATCGGAAACAGCAGCAAAATCGTGGTTGCCTGAGCCGACATGGAATCGCTCAAATCCAGAACCTGAAACACCAGAAACGAGAGGGTTGTCAGTGTGGCACCCAGTAGCGCTTCATGTCGCATCCGGTGTGAGCCCTTCGGCTCGGTCGGGCGAGGCGGTGGCTGACGAGGCTCTGCATCCGGGATCAAAAAAGTCACCAGATAAGCGATGATCACCGACAGCGTGCCGGCCAGCAGGTTTCCGACAATCAACTCATTCAGATCGACATTCGGGTAGCTGGCAAAATGGAGCATGATACTCAGGCTCAGTACGCCTGTGGCGCCGAACAGAAACAAGCTGCCTTTGGACATACAGGCGAACTTGTATAAAAACAGGCCGAAGACGATCAGGGTCATCAGCCCCGGATGGCTGCCGAACAGCCCTCCAAGGATCCCGACTTCCAGTGCACACACCACCCCGGAAGCAAAGAGCTGCCGGGCGGCGTGCAGCGACATCACCGGTACCATGCCCAATAACAGCATCGGCAACACGGTAAAGAAAACCCCGTAATTCCAGCCGAAGATTTTACTGATGGTGAATCCCAGCGTTGCGCCGCAGGCGATCCGGACGCACTGGCGCAGATCATTTTCGGATAATGGATGATCCCAAAGCCGCATGGTGCCTCCGGTTAGTAAATGTAGTGCAGGGTGCTCAGAAACTTAATCTGGGCAAAAGCCAGCCATGACAGCAAACTGCCATCCGGAACCAGCTGTACCGTGGCCCGTGCGCCAGCCGGTAGTGGTTTTTCCAATGTGTCTTGCATCGTCAGATGCAGACGCATTCGCTGCGCATCGCGAACCCAGCGGTTGGACTCAGTCGGTGTTGCCAGGTTTCCGTCGGCGCTGAACTGACCGCTGCTGACCCCCGCGTCCAGGCTGCTGATTTCAGCCGTATACACAGTGCCCGGTTGGCTGTCGAAGGCAATCAAGGCTTTGCTGTGCTGATCAAAATGACGCAGGCTCTTCTCCCGAAAATCGGCAATGATATCCAACTTGGTATCCACCAGGGCAACCAACGGCTTCCCGGCGGCGGCATAGGTGCCCGGTTCCAGTTGCAGGTTGGTGATCACCCCATCGTGGCGGGCTGTCACCTGAGTGTATGAAAGATTCAGCAGGGCCTTTTCAAGCTTGTTCTTGGCGACGCGGATGTTGATGTTGGTGTCATCCTCGGCACCACGATTGACTTTTAGCTCTTTCAGGCTGGCCCGTGCAGCCGTCAAATCGGCTTTGGCGGCTGTCGCGGCGCTGATGGCGTCATCTCGAAGCTGGCGGGAAGTACCGTTTCGCTGAAAGAGGGTATTCAAACGGTTGGCTTCACGGACTTTCTGCTCAGCAATAATTTCACTGGCAGTCACTTTGGCCTCGGCAGCCGCGATGGACGCATCCAGTTGATCGTTGTTTTTGATAGCTTGGGCCAGCTGTAAGCGGGCTTCGGCAACGGCCAGCTCAAACGGCTGTGCATCGATTTCAAACAGCACATCACCTTGTTTTACCGGTTGGTTGGTATGGACATAAACCTTGCTGACCGGGCCATTGACCTGTGGCGCGACCTGGGTGACTGTCCGGGTTGCCATCGCTTGCGGCGTCAGCGGAACGGCCAGGTCGGCCACGAGGAAATAGGCGAAAGTCAGGACAAACAGAATGATGCTGTGTTTGATCCAGCGGGCAAATTTCTGATCAGGTGTCATAAAAAGATTACTTCTCCGTCTGTACGTCGTTGTTATTGTTCGGTGTGGGTGTTGAGCGTGTTTAAAGCGTTTCCGGCAATCAGTTCCAGTGTGCCGCTTATCTTGACCAGCTCATCATCGCTGATCCCGGTCAGTAAACTCTGCCGTATTTGCAGGATACGGGTTTCCATTTGCTTGAGCAGTGCGCGTCCTTCGTCGGTCAGGCTGACAATCCGGGCGCGTTTATCATGCTGACAGCAGTGGCGGGCAATCAGCGACTGCTCTTCGAGTTGTTTTAAGGTGCGCATTAAAGACGCCAGTTCAATCTCAAGCGCTTCTGCCAGAACTTTCTGACTGACGTTATCGCCCAGCCGTTGCAACTTCCACAGTGCAGTCCAGCGCGGATGAGTGAGTCCCAGCGGCGCTAGCTCCTTGTCCGCAACCACTTTCCAAAGGCGGGCCACCCGCGCCAGCTGCTCAGCGAGCGTTAAGTTTTGCAGCAGATTGATGTCTTTGACCATGAGAGACGCCTTAAATACTTAGCAAGCTAAGTAAAATACTTTAGTTAGCAGGCTAAGTAAATGGTTGTGATTCATGTCACAAAATAGTGCTTCGGGTGGGATGGGGAGCAAAGGTTGGATATAGGAAGCTGTTTCAAGTTCCAGTCAGTTTCCGGTATTCACGAGGCAGGGATTGCTTGGGTTGTACAACATCATCAAAGTTATCTCACTGATCATAAAGGGTTAAATGTGTGTTGGTGCATATGGGGGTCTCATTAAACTGTGGTGCTTCTTTTATGCAGCTTCATTATAAGTCAATTTTCACATTTTTTATCCTAACCAATTGAAAATAAGTGGTATTTTTAGGTATAGTACACGGAAAGAGTTGTGCGGTGGCTAGTTGAAGATGCTGCAATCCTGATGTCTCTGGTAACGAGTAACCTAGCATCTCTGATATGTTTCCTAGAATTGTTGATTTAATGGAGTCAGTAAATGATATTTTCCGAACTTTATTGTGTAAATAAATGTTCATTCGGGAAAATCGTTTGAATTATGAAGTTTATAATGCATCCATCAGTATAAATGGATAAATGGATAAATGGATAAATGAATAACTTGGACGAAATTGTATTCAATGAGTCGAGTGAATATTATCACCTTTTGCTGTCAGAAAGTTTAATCAAGATTGTTCATAAGTTTCAAGTAAGATAAACAAGTATAACGTTAAAAAATAATTAATAACATACAAGGTCCTAAAAATGAAAATATATTTCACAATGGTATTGTTCATTTTTCTTAGTGGATGTTCAACTAGTAATCCTCAAGAAGAATTTGCTGTTGAAATGTTAACTGAGAAGCTGTCTAAAAATGGCCCGTCTCTCTTTTGTGATCAACCAGATTATGCTGCTTGTTATCAAATCTCTCAAAAAAGATGTATGCTAGAAGTAAGCGCTGGTTCAGATATATGTGATGAGAAAGCTAAAAATAAATTTCCTAAAATCACTGTACGTAATCTGGAAAGTTATTCTGAGTATTATGGTGCTTGCCTTGTTATGGAACATGCGGTGAAGTATCCAAAAGAAATGGAAGAAATTGGGTCTTGTTTAGAAGAGTTTGAATTTGACGAAGAAAAAGGCTTTCATTCTTTATTTAAATGATATTGTTAATATTATTGTTTAAATTTTTATTTTACTGCTAAGTAACTTGTTATCGGCTGCTTTTTATAAGATCATTAGTGTTTTGTGGTTCCTCGTAAGCTTTACACTACTTCCAGCATCGGAAGAGAATATGTCTCAATCGAAGGAAAGAACTCTACTCTGATGGCTGCTGGATTTAAGGTTGTTTGTTGTTCGTGAATACTCAAATGACGCTTGGCTAAATCAAGGCTATAGACAGAATGTGACTTGATGGGCTCCGGTAATTAAGGTATCAGACTTATACAGTAGGGCAAAGACTTATGAGGGGGAGTCCATGTTGTTCGTTATGCCTGTAGGTATTTATGAAAATATTCACGATTGATGAATCAACAAAGAACCCGTTAGAACTCACGCAAGTAAAGGGCCATCTTTGGAAAGCCCCTCAGGAAGTTGAGGCGCTGGCTAAGAATGGCAAGCTTTGGCACCTTATTGGTTGGCATGATTCAAAACAATTTGGTTTCTATCACAAAAGAAAAGCTGTCACAATCAACTTACGCGAAGTTGAAATAGTGAGCATCAATTATATGACTCGTGCCAAAGGTAAGGGGTGGGTCGCATTGGAAGTTAAGTATCATGATAATGTTGGTGTTTATCCCATCCTTGAATCTAAGACCTATAAAAAAGAAGCTCTCGAATGGTGTATGGAAAAAATAGAGGTGTTACAAGAGGCAATTGGTCTCGAAATCGAGGTAAATAATTATGGCCACGATTGTTAGGTAAGAAAACATATTAAGGGTTTCATACTTCGGCTCACAGCTACCTGTCCGCATTGCGGCAGGGCCATTCAACATGATTTCGTTAACCCGGACTAGCACTATTCAAAATCATGGTATTTTAAGAGTATGAGCTTTGACGTATTGCCGAGTATTGCCGACTCTCGTCCCCGATAATGAGGGGACGAGAGTCGGCTCCTGATAATACCAGGCGGGATATTGGCAAATGTCGAGAGAATTTTCGATCGTGATATTGTTCTGTAGATCAAGAGCTTGCCTTGGTGATCCTCACCGTGGATACTGAAGCAATGTCTGGCTAAATCAATGCCATAGACAGATGGTGACATGGCGGTCTCCGGCAATTACAGGATTAGGTTTACCAAGTGTGGCAAAGCCTGATGAGGGGGAGTCCATGTCATTCGTTATATGCCAATAATACGAAGAGAAAATGTGGATGTTTCTACAGTCAAAAATGATAAAACTCAGACCACTTGACGTTGATGACACTGATGAGTTTTATCTGTGGGCATGTAACCGAGAAGTGACCCAGTTCAGCATCTCATCCTACTCTTATCCGAAGTCAAAAACCGACATATCTAAATGGTTGGCCGGAATAAACAACGATTCAAAGAGTATTTCGCTTGGTATTACTTGTGGTGAAACCGGTAGGTTGATTGGATATGCCGGTATCGCTTCTATAAGTACTCTAAATCGATGTGGTGAGTTCTTCATTCTTATTGGTGACAAGGAGTATTGGGGCAAAGGTATAGGTACAGAAGTAACCAAGTTAGTGACCGACTACGGTTTCAAGGACTTGGGTCTTCACCGGATAGAACTAACTGCATATGCCACAAATCCATCAGCAATTAGAGCATATGAGAAAGCGGGTTACGTTCATGAGGGCGTGAAAAGGCAGTCGGGATATCGCAACGGTCAGTTTATTGATAAAGTCCAAATGTCAGTTCTTTCGCATGAGTGGGATGGCATATAATCAGCAAATTTATAGGGACAGTCAAATCATGGGCAAACTGGCCTGGGCCGCAAGCGTCCCATTTTTGTTTGCCCATGATTTAGGTGCTATGCACATCAGAAAAGAAGCTTTTATAGAAGGAATTATAGGTGGACGATTTTTACATCGATCAAAAAGGATTGGCGGCATACTATGAGATTCAATGGCTTGATAAACTTCGCCTAAATGGAGTAACAGAACCATTAGAGAGTAAATCTAAACACGTTCCTGATTCATTTATTTATTCAAGCCATACACAAAGTGTTGCTCAGTTGATTATTGAGGCACTCGAAGCTGAAAATATCTCTCCTAATAACGCATTAGAGGTGGGGCCAGCTTTGGGACGAAATAGTTACGAATTAGTTACCAATATTCCCACCATTAGTTCTGTCACGGTTGTTGAGCCATCTCATCGATTACTATCAAATTTCAAGCAAGTAATTATCGAAGGTGCTAAGTGTCAATTCCCTTATATCAAGAGTTTGAAAGAGCAGGGATACTTGGACTTTGATGCTTCATCAATCGCAAAAGCCTGTGATCATGTAGAATTCACTTTGATAGAAGCTCCTTTTGAGCATGGGGTGGTCACCAAAGAATTTGACTTAGTCGTTTGCCTCAATGTGCTGGATCAATGTGAATCCCCCAGAGCTATAGTGGATGCATTGATGGATGCAACAGCTTTGAATGGCGTGCTGGTTTTATCATGTACTTATCAGTGGAACAAAAAGCATCTAAAAAATGAGAGCGAAGCAGTCGATGATATTAACGACTACTTTGGTGTGAATTGGGAAAAACTATCTGAAGATGAAATTGAGTATAAAATCAGATTCAATGAACGGTATTCGTTACTCTTCCTTTCCCATGTGGTCGCTTACAAAAAAGTTGGTCACTAACGTTTGGTGCGTGTGGTCACCGACTAACGACAGTATCATCAAGCAGCATGAGCAAATGACAGCCGGATTTTGGGCCAGTGGTATTCACGCTTTGAACGATTGCTTCTCGCCGGGTTTGTAGGCGATCAGGTGAGTTTTAATTTTCAATACATTGATTATTGAGTGAACTTGTTCAAATAATTCGAACAAGTCGTTAGTTATATTTGTGTTGTTGCATTCTTGTTGTCGGTTTAGCTTACCCACTAGGTAAATCACAACATTAAGGGATAGAAATGACGGCATTGACATGCGGTACACATCATGTGGGGTTAACGGTTTCCAATTTAGAAGCGAGTGCAAAGTTTTTCACTGATTCACTCGGCTGGACCGAGGTAAAAAGAAATCCTGATTATCCTGCTGTTTTCGTCAGTGACGGGAAAATCATGCTTACATTATGGTCTTCTCAAACCGATACACCGGTTTCTTTCGATAGAAAAACCAATGTAGGCCTACATCATTTAGCACTACAGGTAGAAAGTGAAGCACGTCTGAATACCGTTTATGAAGTACTAACAAAAGCGGGTATCACTGTTGAATTTTCTCCGGAGTTAGTGAAAGAAGGGCCAGCAAAGCACATGATGTGTTATGACCCGAGTGGAATTCGAGTGGAATTTTTCTGGAGTGGGGTGTCGGAATAGCCATCATCGGTTTCACTTCAGTATGATTCGCAACGCGTGACATTTTTGTTGCGCGTTGTGTTTTGTGTTCCAGGAGATGACCGTGATGATCTTTGCTGCGGATAGTGATACTTTGTTTGGCTAAATCAATGTCATAGACAGATAGTGATAGGGTGGCCTCTGGTGATTTCGCCATTAGACTTACCCTGTGTGGTAAAGCATGATGAGGGTGCATCTCATTCGTTATGTTCAAGGAGAAAAAGCACCATGCAAGGGTTCGGAAATGGACTTGATGAGCAAGGATTTATTCAAAATGTTTACTCTCCTGAGTATATCCAACCTGAGTTTCAATCAGTTGTTGAGTCTGTAGTGAATGAATTGAGGCGTCGGCTCCCGAATCAGATTGATGGAATTTACTTATACGGTAGCGTACCTAGAGGTAATGCTGTTCTTGGTAAATCCGACTTAGATTTGTCCTTGGTCCTTAAGCGTCCAATTACCGAAAGTGATCGTGAGGTTTTCAAATATATATCTCTTTCGTTACCTCAATCTCATCCAGAGATTAGTAAGTTAGATATCGACCCCGGCTGTGTCGGTGAGGTCATGCAATCTCAAGAAATATACCACTGGCAATTTTGGCTAAAACATTGCTGTTGCTGCATTTGGGGGAATGATTTATCTCAACAGTTTCCACGGCAACGGCCAAGCATTGAAATCGCTAATGCGCTTAATGGGGATCTTCTTGACTTTCGAGACCAAATAGAGGGTCGGATGGAAGCAATGCATGCAGATGAAGTCAGTAAAGTTATAGGTAAAAAACTACTAAGAGCCGCCTATTACTTCGTCGCAGAAAAAGATGGAAGTTGGTATACAGACTTAGGTCAATGTTATCAAGTCGCAGCCCGATATTATCCACACCTGATCGATGATATTAAAATGACATACGAATTAGCTAGTGGGTGTTATTCCTCCAAAGAGGACGCCATTCAACTCCTAGTGCAATTGAGTCAAAAGTTAACATCATGATCTTAACCTGACGACTTTGTTACTCATTACCGATGATCGGTGATCTTCTCTACCAGAGTATTGAACTGTACTGCTTCATCATAAGGTTGATTGCTCTGACATCATAGAGGGAGGGGATGTCACACTTGACGACAGCACACTGATTACGGTGTAGTGAGGATTTCCGACGGACTCAATATCCCCCCTGTTCCGGGCGGTATGTGAAAGGAGAATAAAATGGAATCGAGCAATATCAAGAACGTTGTTTTCGACATCGGAAATGTAGTCGTCCGATGGGCTCCTCTCGAAATCACCCGGCTGACTTTCGGAGAAATTGACTCAGTTGAAGAGCGGGCTCAATCAATCTTTCAATCTGATATTTGGTTAAACCTCAACAAAGGTTTTATCTCAGAGAGTGAGGCTAAATATCAGTATCGAAAAGCGCTTGATTTATCCGAGCTGGAGTGCGAACGCCTGTTCTACTATGTGAAGCAAACGCAGCTACTTATCTATGGCTCAGTTGACCTCATTAAACGTGTAAAGACAGCAGACTATCGGGTATTTGCACTTACTGATAATGTGCATGAAATCGTGTCTCATTTAAAGACGACTTACAGGTTTTGGGATTTGTTCGAAGGTGCAACCGTTTCTGCTGAAGTCGGGTTGTTGAAGCCCCAACCGGAAATCTATCAATCATTATTAACCCAGTTTGACCTGAAAGCCTCAGAAACTGTGTTTATTGATGACATGCCATACAATGTCGAAGGTGCTGAATCGGTTGGAATTGCTGGAATTCAGTTTGAAACCTCTGCCCAATGTGAAAGCGCTTTGAAAGCGTTAGGTCTGTCTTTTTAACTAATTGAACTTTCACAGAGCAGTTACGCCATGAGGTGAATGATCAACAGTGAACAACATTGTTTAACCTGCCTGCTTCACTGCTAGGTAATTGACTATTCACGACTTTATTCAATCAGGGTATTGATGTATCTGGCTTCATCGTTCTTCCCGCATTGGCCGAGAATACGTATCTTCTGGAAGGACTGGGTTCTGATGGCTGCTGGATTTCGAGTGCATTTTTTGTTGGTTGATCAATCTCTGCCTTGATGAACTTGACCATGGATACTGAGCTAATATTTAGCTCAATCAACGCTATAGACATGTTATGGTCTCCAGTGATTACGGCATCAGGCATACCAAGTGTGCTCTAGCCTGAGGATGGGGGAGTTCATGTTGTTCCCAATAGCGCGGAAAACATGGAATCGATGTAAGACAGCAAGGCGAGCAGTCAAGCAAGGGTAGTATGATCACAAAAATTGAAAATTCGAACGAAAATAATGCGAACCAAATTCATACTGTTTTCCAAAACTCTTATGCCGTGGAAGCACAGTTGATAGGCGTGTTTGATTTTCCGCCACTATCGCGAAGTGCTCAAAACATCGCAGCTTCAGATCATGATTTTTATGGTTTTGTTGATAATGATTGCCTTGCTGCAGTCATTGAAATTGAAGTGACTGGAAAGCAGCTTGAAATCCACAGTTTGACCGTTGACCCTAAGTATTTTAGAAGAGGTATCGCAGATAGCTTGATCAGCTATGTTTTAGCGGCATTCGATTTAACTGATGCAACCGTAGAAACAGCGGTTGTGAATAAACCTGCAATCCATTTATATAAGAAGCATGGTTTTGTTGAGTCTCAGCGATGGACCCCTTCGCATGGCATTGAAAAACTAGCAATGTCGGTGAAATTGTCTACCTGAATCTTGTGGTACTTTAACACCTTGCCTTGCTGATCCTCTCCGTGGATACTGAAACGATGTCTGGCGAAATCAAGGCCAGAAGCTGGTCGTGAGCGGGTGGCCTTCGGATGCTATTCGTATCAATTCAAAACAGGGAGTTAGGTGTACATGGAAGAGATTAATTATCTACTGATCGTCGTATCTGCTATCGCGGCGATTGCCAGTCCGGGGCCGGCCACACTTGCAATCGCCGGAGCCTCGATGAATCACGGGCGTCAATTTGGGCTGTCTATGGCGGCTGGTGTGCTTACGGGTTCACTGTTTTGGTCTGCGACTGCTGCTTTTGGCCTTGCAGCAATACTACATGCGAATGTTTGGGTTTTTGAAGCCCTGAGATACTGTGGTGCGCTCTATTTGTTGTACCTGGCTTGGAAATCGCTGCGCTCGGCATTCAATGCAACACAATTAAATTTACCCGATAACCTGACAGCGACGTTAAGAGGAAATTACTTCAAGGGGTTGTTCATCCACCTCACTAACCCCAAAGCGATTCTGTTCTTTGCTTCTCTTTACTCTGTTGGCGTTCCCGCGACTGTATCACCCTTTAATCTGTTGTCGGTCATTATTGTTGTTGGGGCGGTGAGCGCGTGTGTTTTTTTGGGTTATGCCGTTCTGTTTTCTAATGGCGCTGCCAGGCGTGTGTATCTCAAATCCAAAGTGGTGTTTGAAAGTGTCTTTGCTGTGTTCTTTGGCGTAGCGAGCTTTAAGCTGCTGGCAAGTGAACTTGGGAAGTAGTGCTTCTGGTTACTGTTATTTCGGGCGGATTATCGAGATTTCTCAGGTTTAGGGATTAAATTTCAATCATAAAAGGACGTTACGTGGAAATCAGATTCGGAAAACGATCAGATATTGGGCAGATCACCGATATCTTCAATTACTACATTGAACAAACCAATGCGCGTTTCGAATCGGCGCCGCTGCCCGATGAGGATCGACAAGCGTGGTTTTCACAGTTTGCTGGCGATTCCAAGCATCAGATTTTTGTAGCGGTTG
Source organism: Photobacterium sp. TY1-4 (assembly GCF_025398175.1). Taxonomy (NCBI): domain Bacteria; kingdom Pseudomonadati; phylum Pseudomonadota; class Gammaproteobacteria; order Vibrionales; family Vibrionaceae; genus Photobacterium; species Photobacterium sp. TY1-4. The sequence continues at coordinate 520,582 of NZ_CP099735.1, read as the reverse complement.
AAAATGGGAAAATCTTAGGCTTTGCATGTTCACAGCCATACAGAGCAACGCCTGCATTTGAAGATACGGTTGAAGCCACAATTTATCTGGCGCCCGAAGCTAGGGGCAAAGGACTCGGGTCTATTTTGTATTCAAAGTTGCTCGAAGCGTTGGGTAACCAAGGCGTTCACCGGGTTTTGTCTGGTGTTGCGCTGCCAAATGATGCCTCATTAGCACTTCACAAACGTTTTGGTTTCAGGGAGGTGGGGGTGTTTCAAGAGTACGCGAAGAAAAATGACCAGTACGTTAGTTCGATGTGGCTGGAAAAGGCGTTGGACGTTGAATTCCCATAGACGTGAATATCCAACAATGAGGAAGCTATGATTTTCACGGTGATTTTGTACTTGATCTTCGTGGGTGTCGTTTCGTTGCTTGATGTTTACTATCTGGGAAGCGGTGAGCTACCCGTCACGATGTATCTGAAACATTGTTTTTTGGTTGCAGTCATCTTTCTTGTGACATCTAGATACAACCGAAGAAAAATGCCGCAAGTATCAGGCTTGCGGCATTCTTGAATTACTTCTTCAGTTTAGTGATTTTCGCCCGGCTTTTGTTCAGCACTGCACGGCGAAGGCGGGCCCGGCGTTCGGCATCAGACTGCTCGCTCGGATTGTTAGTCCGGCCACGGCGGTCACGGAAAGCAGGCTTGGTGTGCATTTTTTCCAGCAGGGCGTCACGGCTTTTTGGTTCATAACCGGCCAGCTGGATCCGGCGAATATTCTGTTTGATCAGGTTTTCAATCTGAACCAGTGTCAGCTCTTCCTCACGGCTCACGAAGGAGATCGCATGACCTTGCTGACCTGCACGTCCGGTGCGGCCAATGCGGTGAACATAGTCTTCTGCCAGGAACGGCATGTCGAAGTTCACGACGTGCGGCAGCCCCTGAATATCCAGACCGCGGGCAGCAACTTCGGTTGCGACCATCACACGGGCTTTCCCTTCTTTGAACTCATCCAGCGCTCGGCGACGGGCGCTCTGTGCTTTATCGCCGTGACACAGCACCGCTTTGATACCGTCCAGTTTCAGCTCTTGGACCAGCTCGTTGGCGGTTTCTTTGTAGTTCACAAACACCAGCACTTGTTGCCAGTTTTTCTTGCCGATCAGCTCTGACAGCAGTTCGCGCTTGCGCTCCTGATCAACCGGGTAGACAACATGCGCCACGGTTTCGGCAGTAGCGTTTTCCGGGCTGACCGAGATCCGTTTTGGTTTGCGCAGGATTTCATTGGCCAGTTTGTTCATCTGGCTGGAGAACGTGGCCGAGAACAGCATGGTTTGCGGCTGGCTGCGGATGTCGCTCATGATCATCCGGATATCGGCGATAAAGCCCATGTCCAGCATACGGTCAGCTTCATCAAAGACCAGGAATTCAAGGTTGGCCAGGCTGACATTGTTCAGATCCATATGCTCCAGCAGGCGGCCAGGGGTCGCGACCAGGATATCCAGACCTTGCTCCAGCTTTTTCTCTTGCGACGCCATTTTGGTGCCGCCGTAAATCGCGGCGACTTTCAGGTCAGTGTACTTGCTGTAGTCTTCAATGTTTTTGGCGATTTGGGCAACCAGTTCGCGGGTCGGCGCCAGGATCAGCGCGCGGGCATTGAAACGGCTGCTTTGTTTCGGGTTGTCGAGGATCTGCTGGATAATCGGCAGCGAGAACGCTGCGGTTTTACCAGTGCCGGTTTGCGCGTTGGCAAGAATATCGTGTCCGCGACGAGCGTGTGGGATCGCTTGTTGTTGGATAGGGGTTAATTTCTCGTAGCCGCACTCATCGAGCGCGCGCACTATATCCTGAGAAAAGTTTTGTGATGCAAATGACATTCTTTGTTCCTAAAGCAGACGGCTGAGCCTGACAAAAATATGGTCGGTGATTATAGAGGAATAATTGCAGGCTGTGGGGAGAATTTCACGTGATTGGCTGATATTTGCCCGTATTAACTGCTTTTGGTGGCTTATTGCTGCGGATTGCGGTAAACCAACGGGCTTGGTGGATTACCCGGATGGTCTTAACTGCAATGGGCTGAAATTTCAGTAATTGTAAATGAGATCACTTCTCAACTGTATAGATTTCGGTACCATTCGGGGGCGTTAAGTCAAAGGATAAGCATGATGGATGTAAGTCGTCGCGATTTTTTAAAGTTATCAACTGCTATTGCTGGTGCCATGGTTTTGCCGGCCTGTACGTTAAATTCGGCCCGCGAGACAAAAGACGGGTATTTCTATGATATTACCGCGGAGCCGACGACGTCGGAGCTGGTGCCCGGGTATCAGACCGATGTGCTGGGGTTCAGCGGACAAATCCCGGCCCCGACGATCCGTTGTCGTCAGGGGGAAAAGGTCACCATTCGTTTTACCAATAAACTGAATGAGCCGACGACGATTCACTGGCACGGGTTGCGGATCCCGATTGAAATGGATGGCGTCCCGTTTCTCAGTCAGCCGCCGATCATGCCGGGTGAAACCTTTGTTTATGAATTCACGCCGCCGGATGCCGGAACCTTCTGGTATCACCCGCATATGAATAGTGTGGTTCAGCTGGGGATGGGCCTGGTCGGCGCGATTGTGGTCGAAGAAGCCCGACCGGTTCAGTTTGACGCCGAGCAGGTGATGCTGCTCAAGCACTGGCACCTGGATGAGCAGGGGCGCTGGAAAAAGCTGATGGTACCAAGACTGAGTGCCCGAATGGGGACGCCGGGCGAGTGGGGAACCGTGAATGGCAAACATGAGCCGACTTATGAGCTGCCACAACATGCCATGACCCGTCTTCGACTGGCGAACGTGGATAACACCATCACTTATCCAATCGCGGTTGAAGGGGCCCAAGCCTGGATCATTGCGATTGACGGCAACCCGATTCGTGAGCCGATGAAGTTGGCGCAGCACAAAATTGCGCCCGGAATGCGCCTTGACCTGGCCATTGAAGCCCCGGCGGCAGGACAGCAGTTCCAGGTGGTCCAGATGAAAGGGCGGTTTGCGTTCCCGATGGCGAACTTCCGATCGGTGTCATCCGCACTTCAACCGGGAAAACCGGTTCCAGCGTTACCGCTGAACCCGATCCCGGCGCCGGATCTGGCCAATGCCGAAGAACTGCACTTCGTGTTTGAATGGGAAGGCGCGGTTACCCCGGCGAGCAATGACGGTAAATCGATGCCGAAATTCTGGTTGATGAACAAGCGCGCCTGGGAAGGGATGAGCAAAGAGAATATCCCGGCACCGCTGGCCAGCCTGAAACGAGGGAAAACCTATATTTTTGATCTGAAGAACGTTACGCAGTATCACCATCCCATCCACCTGCATGGCCATACGTTTACCGTGCTGGAAATGGATGGCAAGCCGGTGACACCGTTCCATACGGACACGGTGCTCCTAGGGAAAAACGGTCATGCCAAGGCGGCGTTTGTGGCCGATAACCCGGGTCGCTGGATGTATCACTGTCATGTGATTGAACATATGAAAACCGGCCTGATGGGCTATATTGAAGTCGTTTAGCTGGCGTCGATGTCGGATACGAACGCAGATTGGCGAAAAGCACGGCATTTGCAGGCTTTATGCTGAATCTGATGACGTTCCTTTCGAACGGACCGTGAAAAGCGGTGGTATCCGGTATATACTGTCGGCCGGTCAGCCCGGCGGAGCGCGCTCGGGCTGAAAATGCGAATGAGAAGGTAGCCGCATGAATTTAAAGCAAGAGCTTCAGCGAATGAATAACCGTTTGGACAAGTTACGTCGTAAGCGGGCTGGAGCAAAGGAGCGGGGCGACGAGGCGATCGCTGCGTTAGCAAGTAACGAAATCGAAACGCTGACCAAGAAACTCACCAAGGTGAAAAATCAGCAACAGCGCCAGCTGTCGAAGCAAGGGTCCGATGTGAAGTCTCTGCCGTTTAAACGTGCCCTGACCAAAGCCGAGCAGGCCGATATGGGGAAACTGAAAAAATCGGTGAAAGGTCTGGTGGTGGTTCACCCAATGACTGCGCTGGGTCGCGAGATGGGTCTGTCGGAAGTGACAGGTTTTGCACCGAAAGCGTTTTAATTTTCGAACGAAAATGTCAGGCAGTGCCGGAGGCAAGACTTCCGGCGCTGCTTTTTATTTTGGATACTGAGCATTGACCACCCAAGCGTTTTACGTCGCGGTGGCTCATTCGCTGAGTATTGTGTCCAAACACTGTAGTGAACAAGGAATCATTGAATGAAGCTGGCAGTTCTGGATCAAGCGTTGTTTGATCATCTGTACCAAGATATCCGCGAATTTCGAACAACTTTTGATCTGGATATCGAAACCCCCTCCAGCCTGGATGCGCAGGCCGATACGTTGCACACCTCCCTGGCTGTTGAGGAGATGACAGAGCTGGCGGAAGCGGATTCTTTGGTTGAGCAGGCGGATGCGATTGTTGATTCAGTTTATGTACTGATGGGACGTCTGGTGCATCTGGGTGACAAGCGCGTTGAAGACAACATCGGCATCAGTTACCTGATTGATCTGTTGCTGCAAATTGCGCAACGTCTGAACTTTGACTTCGTGGCTTGCTGGGATGAAGTCCACTCAAGCAACATGAGCAAAGTGTGCCGGAACGAGCAAGAATATGCTGATACGGAAGCGCACTATGCAAAGCAAGGTGTTGCGCTGATGGCTGCGAAAAAAGGCGAGTACATTATCGCCAAATGTGCCAAAGACGTTGACCTGGACGGTAAAGTGATTCGTCAGGGCAAAGTGCTGAAGTCGGTCTATTATCGCCCGGCCAATCTGGTACAGCTGGTCACCCAGTAACCCAGTAACCCAGTAACGCTTTACCCTGTTCAGGGCCGGTTCAAACTCAGCTGCGGTATCTCTCAAGCGCAGCTGAGTTTCGTTTCTTTGCTTTAGCTTGCTCACAAAAGTCCGTACACTACGAACCTGATTTTTCTTAACCATCAGGTTTCATGGGTTCTACAATTTCTAATCATTCCGAACATTCTTTCCCGGGCTTGGGCCGCCAGTTATTCAGCATGACGTGGCCGATGTTGTTCGGGGTGCTTTCCTTAATGAGTTTCCAACTGGTCGACAGTGCCTTTATCGGGCAGCTCGGTGTATTACCGCTGGCAGCTCAGGGTTTCACGCTGCCCATGCAAATGGTCATCATCGGGCTTCAGGTCGGTCTGGGGATCGCGACCACCTCTTTAATCGCCAGAGTGCTGGGTGCGCAAGACACCACCCGGGCCAAGCAGCTGGGCGGGTTGGTGGTGCTGGTTGGGGCGCTCAGTGTGTTCCTGATTTGCGTGCTGATCTGGCTTTTGCGTGGTCCGATCCTGTCGCTGCTGAGTGCGCCGGCGGATGTGTTTCCGGTGGTTGACCAGTACTGGCCGGTTTGGCTGATGAGTGCCTGGACCGGGGCCATGCTTTATTTCGCTTACAGCTTATGCCGGGCGAACGGCAATACCATGCTGCCGGGCATCATGATGATGGTGACCAGTGTACTGAACATGGTGCTTGATCCGTTGTTTATCTTCCACTGGGAGATGGGTCTGGTCGGCGCGGCCTGGGCAACGATTGCCGCGTTTGGCGTGGGTTTGCTGGTGGTATTTCCGTTGGTGCTGAAACGGCACTGGATGAGCTTTCAGTGGCAGGGACTTGCTGTCGGTGACTCGGTGAAAGAGCTGGTCCATATTATGGCACCGGCGATGATGAGCCAACTGCTGCCGCCATTGTCGTCGATGCTGGCGACCAAACTGGTGGCCGGATTCGGTGCTGCGACGGTTGCGGCTTGGGCATTGGGCTCGCGCCTGGAGTTTTTCTCGATTGTGGTGGTGCTGGCCCTGACCATGTCGATGCCGCCGATGGTGGGTCGCATGCTGGGCGCGAAAGAAATCGATAAGATCAAAGCGCTGGTGGGGTTGGCGGTCAAATTTGTCCTGATCTTGCAATTGGTGATTGCCGCTATTTTGTTGCTCACGTCACCGGTCCTGACGGCACTTCTGACCAGTGAAGCATCGGTCAGTGACATTCTGTCGATCCATCTGACCTGGGTTCCGATCAGCCTGGGGCCGCTTGGGGTCTGCATGCTGATGGTGTCGATTTGTAACGCCTTGGTGTTGCCGATGCGTGCCTTGCTTATTTCCGGCTTGCGGTTGTTTGTGTGCTTTTTGCCACTGCTCTGGCTCGGCGCGCAATTAGCCGGGATCCAGGGCTTGTTTTTGGGTGCGATGCTGGGAAATATTGCCGCCGGGTTGACGGCCTGGGTGCTGTATCATCAGGGGATCCGCAAGGCGAGTGCGAAGTATTGTGCTGAAGAGCCGGTTTGACCGGTGCGGCTTTCCCATCAATTTTGCGCCCGGTTTTGCCGGGCGCTATGCTATCGGCGGGACTTGTTGAGAAAAATATCAGAATTGGGCGATACCAGAGTCAACAGCGGCGACGTTCCTTGGTATCATTCGGGCTGAAAAAACGTTCAGAAATAGGATCTTGAGTTCATGGGCACATTTACCATCGACAATAAAACCATGCATTTTGTGGACAAAGGGGAAGGGTCGGTATTGGTCTTCGGCCATAGCTACTTGTGGGACAGCGCCATGTGGGCACCGCAAGTTGAAGCGCTGAGCCAGCGCTACCGTTGTATCGTGCCGGACTTCTGGGCGCACGGTTTATCTGATGCTGCGCCGGAGAAAACCCGTAGCCTGCGTGACTATGCCGATGACATTCTGGCGCTGATGGATCATCTCAACATTGATAAATTTTCGGTGATTGGGCTTTCCGTCGGCGGGATGTGGGGCACGGAACTGGTCCTCAAAGCGTCGGCGCGGGTTCAGTCGCTGGTGCTGATGGATACCTTTATCGGCTATGAGCCGGAAGTCGCCCGGGATAAGTATTTCGGCATGCTCGATACCATCAACGAACTACAATTTGTGCCTGAGCCGTTGCTGGATGTGATCCCGCCGATGTTCTTCTCGCGCAATGTCCAGGAAACCAATCCAGAGCTGTTCGCACAGTTTCGTCAGCAACTGACTGAACTGAAAGGGCAGAAAGCGGTGGACATGGCGGCGATTGGCCGGATGGTCTTTGGTCGTCGTGACACCTTTGATGACGTCGAACAACTGACCTTACCGACCTTGGTGATGGTTGGTGCAGAAGACGGTCCGCGTCCGCCACTTGAATCCCAATTGATGCACGACGCCATTGACGGCAGCCAGTACACGATTATCCCGGCTGCGGGCCACATCAGTAACCTGGAGCAGCCGGATTTGGTGACGGCCCGGTTAACGGAATTCTTGGCTGAAACGCTCGGCTGAACCTGAACCTTTGCTGTGGCCGCCGGTTAGGCCAAGCCATGTGAAAGCAGGCTCCTCAGCGGATCATCGCTTGAGGTGCCTGATATTGTTGAATAAAAGCAATCGAGTGTTGGTTAAACTCATCCGGTCGTTCGACATTGCAGACATGACCGCAATTTTCTAATTCGGTCAGGCGACTGTGCTTGTGCCGCTTCACCATCTCCTTGACCGGCTTAATGAACATATAGTCATTACCGCCCATCAGATACAGGGTTGGGATAGCCAGCTCTTTTTCCTTAAAGTATTTCATCAACGGATTCACATCCGCCGCCAGTTTGAACCAGCGTTTGAACTCTTTTTGACACAGCTTGCGGGCTTCCCTCACAAACAACAGGCGCGACTCCTTTTGGGTGCGTTGCGGCATCACCACATAGGCAAACAACTGATACAGCCACATGTAGGGAATGATGTGTTTGCACAGATTTCCGGCCTGAACCAGCAGCTGCGAGCGGGTATTCAGCCGGGTGACAGCGCCACCCAGTACCATGCTTTTAACCCGATCCGGCGCCAGCTCGGCCAGGGTGCGGATGATGATGGTACCCAAAGAGATCCCGACAAAATGCGCCGATTGGATTTTGTGATGATTGAGAACCTGAACAATATCCTGAGTCACCGTTTTAAAGGTATACGGGTTTTTCATCATGTCCTGAAACATGGTGTTGGATTTGCCGTGTCCGCGGAGATCCAGCAGCAGTAGATTGAAATGTTGTTTGTAGGCTTTGATCTGCTTGAACCAGATGGAGGAGCTGCCGCCGGCACCATGAACAAAGACAACCCAGTCCTGGCTGGACGGATGACGGTATGTTTTGTGGAACAACAGGGTATCTGACATTGGGGTCCTTAACTTTTCACGGCGATGCGACATTGAACGCAGCCGGAAAAGTTTAGCACAATCAACGAAGCAGTTTTATGTGTGACTGAGTGTATATACGGGACGGTACCAGCCCCGTGCCGGAAAGGCGGGGGCGGTACGCTGGCAGGGGATGTTATAACACCTGAATGTGGTCGACTTCGATTTCCGGCGTCCGACCGCCTTCATATTCACCGAACAGGCGTAACCGAGTTGAGGCATTAATCGCTTGCGGGAGCTGAACATGGTCGTCGACTTCCACCTGAATCTCGCCGGTGGCGTCGCTGAAGAGATAGGTGTCGGCATTGATCTGCTTGATCAACCGGCCTTCAACGATCGCATCTCGCTCGGTCAATAGGCCGGTATCTTGCAGTAACTCAGAAACTGTCACGATTTCCACTGGGCCGGCGTAAGTGAGTGTTGTGCGATGATTCTGGTCGGCCAGCACTAGTGCTGGGGTCATGATAGTGGCGGCGGTCAGGGCGATAATGGTCTTTTTCATGATGTTCTCCTTGGGTTGATGAGACCATTAAATAACAGGTGAACTGAATGAAACGTGAGGCATAGATTCATCCGGGGTTCATCCGGGACACCAGCAGGCTTATCACCTGGCACTAGTCAATGGATTGAATATTTGATTGACAGCCGAAGGGATAGCGATTAGGTTGAAACCATGAAGACATTATTTAATCAACAGCGAATTATTATCATCATTCCATAGGAGTGGTGGGTTGCTGTTGTCAGAATTTCAAAACCCGCCCAAGAGGCGGGTTTTTTCATCACTGCATCTTGGGCCCAACTGAATGAGGCAGTGATGAGTACATCCCCAAACAATCCAGTCAGCGCAAATGATGTGAGTGACAAATCGACCGCTCAGGCGGTTCAGGCGAATCAGACCGATAACCAGTCATTTTCTTTTGTTGATGCAGAGCACGCCGTGCTTGAGTTCTGGCAAAAAAATCAGGTGTTTCACCAATCACTCCGGCAAACGCAGGACAAGCCTGACTATGTGTTTTACGACGGTCCCCCGTTCGCGACCGGCTTGCCGCACCACGGACACCTGGTTGCGTCCACCATCAAAGATGTGATCCCGCGTTACTTCACCATGAAAGGTTTCCATGTGCAGCGCCGCTTTGGTTGGGACTGCCACGGGCTGCCGATCGAGCACGAAATTGATAAATCTTTGGGGATGTCGGCTAAGGAAGCGGTCGAGAGTCTCGGGATTGCGCGCTACAACGATGAGTGTCGCGGCATTGTGCAGCGTTACACTCGCGAGTGGGAGAAAACCATCACCCGGCTGGGGCGTTGGGTCGATTTTGAGAATGATTACCGCACCATGGAGCCCTGGTATATGGAGTCGGTGTGGTGGGTCTTCCAGCAGCTGTGGGACAAGGGACTCGTCTATCAGGGGGAAAAAGTGGTGCCGTTTTCCACTGAGCTTTCTACTGTGCTGTCGAACTTCGAGGCCAGCTCCAACTATAAAGATGTACAGGATCCGGCGGCCACCGTGCTGTTCAAACTCGCCGATGAAGACGTGTATCTGGCGGCTTGGACGACGACCCCCTGGACGCTGCCGTCCAATATGGCGCTGTGTGTCGGCGGCGACATCACTTATGTCAAAGTCCGCGATCGTGAGGCCGGGGTTACATTCTGGGTCGCCGAGTCACGTCAGGAGGCGGTGTGCCACCATCGCGATGTCGAAGTCACCGAACGTTGCCTGGGCAGCCAGCTGGCCGGAAAACGTTATCAACCACTGTTTGACTATTTTGCCGACATGGCACAAGAAGGGGCATTTCAGGTCCTGGCGGATGATTTTGTCTCGACCGACAGCGGAACTGGGATTGTGCATATGGCACCGGCATTCGGGGAAGACGATCAGCGGGTGGCGAAAGCCCATGGTGTGACCGCGTCACCTTGTCCGCTGGATGAGCGGGGTCGGTTTATGGAGGTCGTGCCGGATTATCAGGGGCTGTATGTGAAGGATGCCGATAAGTTGATCCTTCAGGCGCTGAAGTCACGCCAACAACTCTATCGTCAGGAAACGCTGGTCCACAGCTATCCGTTTTGCCCGCGCTCCGATACGCCGATCATCTACCGGACGGTGCCGTCGTGGTATATCCGGGTTGAACAAATGCGTGACGCGCTGGTGGCGAATAATAACCAAATTAATTGGGTGCCGGATCATTTGCAGCAAGGTCGGATGGGGAAATGGCTTGAAGGCGCGAAAGACTGGGCCGTGTCGCGCAATCGCTACTGGGGCACACCGATCCCGGTCTGGATCAACGACGAAACCGGGCAGCAGCGCTGTATTGGCTCGCGTGAAGAATTGCAACGTTATACTGGTGTGCTGGTGGAAGATCTTCACCGAGACCATGTAGATGAACTGACGTTCACGGTAGAAGGTGAGCCCGGCGTCTATCGCCGGATTGATGAAGTACTGGACTGTTGGTTTGAATCCGGTTCGATGCCGTACGCGCAGGTGCATTATCCGTTTGAGAACAAAGCACAGTTTGAATCGAATTTCCCGGCTGCTTTCATTGCCGAAGGGGTCGATCAGACCCGGGGCTGGTTTTATACGCTTCAGGTCCTGAGTCAGTGCCTGTTCGGCCAACCGGCGTTTAAAAACGTCATCGTCAATGGCATCGTGATGGCCGAAGACGGCAAGAAAATGTCGAAGCGGCTGAAAAACTACACCGCGCCGGATATTCTGATGGAGACTTATGGCGCCGATGCGCTGCGTCTGTATCTGATCAACTCCGGTCTGGTGAAAGCAGAAGAGCAGCGCTTTACCGATGCCGGAGTGCAGGAAATGGTGCGTCGGGTCTTGCTGCCGTGGCTCAATGGCTACAAGTTCTTTGCCACGTATGCCGAGCTGGACGGCTGGCAATGGTGTGAGTCTGCGCAGGACAGCGAGAACATTTTGGATCAATGGATCCTGTCTCGCTTGCAGACCCTGACCCAGACGGTGAATGACGAGATGCAGCAATACCACTTGTACAATGTGGTCCCGGCACTGTTTGAATTCATCGAACAACTGACCAACTGGTATATCCGTCTGAATCGTTCACGCTTCTGGGATGCCGGGGTGAGCCGCGATAAAGTGCAGGCTTACAGCACCTTGTTCCGCTGTTTGGACACTTTTGGCAAGCTGATGGCTCCTTTTGCGCCGTTCCTGTCCGAGCATTTGTATCAGGGGCTCAATGCGTTTCGCAGTGAGACGGATGCACCACTGTCGGTCCATTTGTGCGAGTATCCACAAGCAGAACCGGCTTTGACCAAACCTGCATTGGAAGCGTCAGTGACTCGCCTGCAACATCTGGTAGCGATGGGTCGACAGAAGCGGAATGATCTGAAAATCAAAGTGAAAACGCCCCTGAGCCGGGTCACGGTGCTACACAAGAAAGCAGACGTGTTGGCCGATGTTCAACAGCTTTCGCGTTATATCCAGAGTGAGCTGAACGTGAAGCAGGTCGATTTTAGTGAAGAAGAAGCGGCTTACATTGATTTCTATGCCAAACCGAACTTTCCGGTGCTCGGCAAACGGCTGGGCAAAGCGATGAAGCAATATACCCGCTTGATTGAAGCGCTGACCGACGCGCAGCTGGAGCAGTTGCAGGAGCAGGGAAGCATTGAACTGGGGGGGCAGACGTTTACCGATCAGGAGATCGTCTTGTATCGTCAGGCCAAGCCGGGAACCCATGCCGTTTCCAATCGCTTTATCTCGCTGGATGTCGATCCCGAACTGACGGAAGCATTGATCGCAGAAGGCGCGGTGCGTGAAGTCGTCAGCCGGATCCAGAAACTACGGAAACAATCTCAGTTCAACGTGGACGATCGGATCCGGGTGTCCTTGCATGCGCCAGCACAACTCGCGGGATGGGTGAAGCGTCATCAGGATTATCTGACGGCAGAAACCCTGACTCAGGAGCTGATTTTCAGTGAGTCGCCGGATGCACAATCCGTGTCGTTCAAAACTGAACACGGCCAGGTTGCGATTTCGGCTCAGGTGTTAGGTGACAGAACTGAGTAACTGAGGATCTAACAGGGATCGTGACAGGACGGGTTGAGGGAAGCGTGAGCCACGTTTCGCTATCCATTTGCACATGAAAACCGGAAGCCAAGGCTTCCGGTTTTTTATGCGTTGGCGTTTGTCATGGGCCGATCAGACGAGCTCGGCCAGCATCGCATCAGAATATTCAACCAGTGGTTGGCCGGTTTTAACTCGCTGCACGTAGTCCGGGTTGGCGATAAACGGACGCCCGATCGCCAGCAAATCAAAGCGATCTTCGGCGATGGCTTCACTGCCGGTTTCAGCGGTATAGCTGCCGACACCTACCAGCGTTTTGCTGTAACGGGCACGGGTATAGGCCGATGCGGTGCCGTCCAGATAATCAAAGACCATGCTATCGTCGAAAATTCCGATGTGCAGGAAAGCCAGGTTGCGCTGCGCCAGTTGTGCCAGGAAATAATCAAACACCTGGCGATCGCGGGCATCGGTTTCAATGTTAAAGTAGGCTCCCGGGGAAATCCGCAGTGCGGTGCGATCTTCACCGATACGTTCAGCAATAGCGTCAACCACAGCCAGTGGGAAGCGTGCCATATTTTCCGGTGTGCCGCCGAATTCATCATCCCGCTGGTTGCTGCTGTAATGCAGGAACTGATCAATCAGGTAGCCGTTCGCGCCGTGGATCTCAACCCCGTCAAATCCGGCATCGATCGCATTGGCAGCCGCCTGGCTGTAGTCCGCGATCAGTTGTTCAATCTCTTCATGGCTGGCAGGTTTCGGCTCGATATAGCTGAGCTCCCGCATCCGCGGTACGGTGCCCTCAACCTTCACGGCAGATGGGGCCAGAACAAACTCTTCGCCAAAGAAGTACGGATGGGCGACGCGGCCGGTATGCCATAGTTGGGCAAAGATCTTGCCGCCTTTGGCGTGTACGGCGTCCGTGACTTTGCGCCAGCCCGCAATTTGCTCGGGGGTATAAAGCCCCGGGGTGTTCGGATAGCCCTGACCGTCCGGGCGAATGATGGTCGCTTCAGAAATGATCAGCCCGGATTCAGCACGCCGTGCGTAGTATTCGACCATTGCGTCTGTCGGGACCAGATTGTCATCGGCCATACAGCGCGTGAGTGGCGCCATTAGAATCCGGTTGTTTAGCGTCAGTGTGTCGTTGAGCGCATAAGACTGAAATAAATTATCGGTCATGGTGCTTGTTCCTTATATCTTGAATGCCCATTCAAGATAGCTTTACTTGAATTCTTGTTCAAGAAATATTTTTGAACAGGCATTCAAAATGCCATACAATCTGTACGGAATCATTGTTAAGTACCAGAGATAGCTTATGCGCAGTGCAGAATTTGACCGAGAGTATGTTCTTCGGGCGGCGATGGATGCTTTTATAGCCAAGGGTTACAGCAAAACCAGTATGAAGGATTTGAAGACCGCAACTGGGCTGCATCCCGGATCGATCTATTGCGCCTTTGATAATAAGCGAGGTTTGTTGCTGGCTGCTCTGGAGCACTATCGCGAAGAGCGCCAGGTGGAATTCACAGCTTTCTTTGAGGCGTCACCATCCGTGATGGCTGCTCTGGCGCGCTATCTGGATCATATCGTCGAGGAGTGCGAGCGGGAAGATATCAAAGATTGTCTGTTGCAAAAGGCATTGAGCGAGCTCTCCCAGCAAGATGACGAAGTGGAAGCCGTGATTAGCGAAATGTTGAATCAATGGCAGCAGGGGATCACCGAAAAATTGCTTCTGGCCCAGCAACAACAAGAGATACCCGCAGACAAAGACTGTGAAGCACTGGCCCAGTTCCTGGTGATGGGGATCTACGGTATCCGGACCTTCTCTCATACTCATCCGCCCAAAGGGGCATTGCACCGGCTGGCGACCCAGCTATTGAATGCGATTCGTTATTGCGACCTCTAAACCCTCTAAACTCTTGAAATCATCATCCGCAGCTGGAAGACCTGCGGATGGATCACCTGCAAATGAATGACCCCATGAACTGACCCCATGAACTGACCTCATCATCCTGGCCTGACTTTCCAAAACCGTTGTTTTCACCGTTTGCGGACATGTCGCGCTTTGATTCATTTCCTGATGTTTTGCCTGTTTCATCACCGATCCCCGGGTCGGCATGGCCTGTTGACCATTGAGGGCGTGTCTGCGCTCCCTTACAATGCAGGGTGATACATTTTGAATTGATGAATAACGGTGAGACGTGGAATCTGATTTGAAAGGGACCGAACTGATCTTAGGCGGTGCGCGTTCGGGCAAAAGTAACCTGGCAGAGCAGCTTGCCGCGGCCTCTGGTCTGGACGTGATCTATGTGGCGACCGCAACGGCCGGTGATGAAGAAATGGCTGAGCGTATTGCCAGACATCAGATCCAGCGCCCAGCAGCCTGGCAAGTTGTGGAAGAGCCGGAGGATCTGGCGGGTGTGGTGCAACGCTATAGTCGGAAGGGCACTTGCCTGCTGATCGATTGTTTGACGTTATGGCTCACCAACTGCCTTTGCGGTGAAGAAGCGACCCATGAGCACTGGCAGCAGCATAAAGATGATTTTTTAACTGCACTGTTGCACGCCGAAGGCCGTATTATTCTGGTCAGTAATGAGGTGGGTCAGGGAATCGTGCCAATGGGCGAGCTCTCCCGGCGTTTTGTTGATGAAAGCGGCTGGTTGCATCAGGCCATCGCGCGCCAGGCCGAGCGCGTGGTATTTGTCACTGCCGGGATCCCCCAAGTGCTCAAAGGACCTGCATGGTAATACCAATCTCAATCAATATCTGACCATTTTTAGTGGCTAAAATTCCCAACTGCTGCGTTGGAAATTTTGTAATTAGAACCACTAGTTACGGAAATTTCTGCCTTGCATTTGGTCATTTTCTCTCACGAAAAAGTAGGTCATTTACTGAATAAGATTGGTATAAGGAGAACAACATGAGTCAGACATCAACCACCCGAATTGATATTTTGCGCCATGGTTTACCGGAAGGCGATGGCTGCTTGCGCGGTCATACGGATTTTCCGATCACAGGCGCCGGACTGAAACAAATGGCGGCGGCTGTGGACGGGTTGGCGGATGTTGAGCAGGTGTTATCCTCGCCGCTGAAACGCTGCTGTGACTTTGCCGTGCAGTTTGCTGATCAGCATGCGCTGCCGATTGAGCAGCTGGATGTGTGGAAAGAGATGAACTTTGGCCATTGGGATGGCGAAAGCCGGGATCAGCTCTGGCAATCACACGGGGAGGTGCTGACGCAGTACTGGCAAGATCCTTGGCAAAGCACGCCGCATGGCGGAGAAACCCTGCAAGCGTTCGATGCCCGGATCCAGGGGGCCTGGCAATTGCTGCTGAAACAGCATCGAGGCAAACGGCTGTTGCTGGTGACCCATGCCGGGGTGATGAAGCAGTTGCTTCGTATCCTGTTGGAAATGCCGGAAAACGCCTTGTACTTGCAGCGGCTGGATTTGCCTTATGCAGCACGTTACCGGGTCACGGTGTTTCATGATCAGGACGGTCAGTCCTGGCCACAGATTCAGTGGCCGACCCAGCAGCAATATGAATCCTGGTAAATCTATTCGTGACAGGATAACGCCTGGTGATCGCTGCCGCCGAGTCATATGTACTCGTGCGGTTCTACGGTCAGTATCTACACAGCGTAAGTCCGTGTTGTCGTAATACAGAATAATTAAAAAGTGAGAATAAAAACATGCAGTTAACGACGCAAGCACTGATGGTCCAGGGGACAACATCGGATGCCGGGAAAAGTGTGCTGGTAGCCGGGCTGTGCCGGGTGCTGGCGCGAAAGGGGATCCGGGTTGCGCCGTTTAAGTCGCAAAACATGGCACTGAATAGTGCCGTGACTCATGATGGCGGCGAGATTGGTCGGGCACAGGCGGTGCAGGCGCAGGCTTGCGGCATTGAGCCGACGGTTCATATGAATCCGGTTCTGCTCAAGCCGAACACGGATATCGGCGCCCAGGTCATCGTGCAGGGCAAAGCCCTGGCGGATATGGATGCGGTGGGTTACCACGGTTACAAGAAAGTCGTCATGGGGCCGGTGATGGACTCATTCCGGCAGTTGCAATCCCAATACCAGACCGTGGTGATCGAAGGGGCGGGCAGCCCGGCTGAAATCAACCTGCGCGAGAACGATGTAGCGAATATGGGGTTTGCCGAAGAGGCAGATGTTCCGGTCATTATCGTGGCAGATATCGACCGTGGCGGGGTTTTTGCCCACTTATACGGTACGCTGGCTTTACTGTCTGAATCAGAGCAAAACCGGGTGATTGGATTTGTCATCAACCGGTTCCGGGGGGATATCAAACTGCTGGAATCCGGTCTGGACTGGTTAGAAGAGAAAACCGGCAAACCGGTGCTCGGGGTGCTGCCATACCTGCATGGTCTGATGCTGGAAGCGGAAGATGCGATTAACGTTCAGCAGGTGGCGCCGGCGGCACAACAGCTGAAAGTCGTGGTTCCGGTGCTGACCCGGGTAAGTAACCATACCGATTTCGATCCTTTGCGGATGCACCCACAGGTCGATCTGCAATTTGTCGGCAAAGGTGAGCCATTGCCGCCTGCTGATCTGATCATTATTCCGGGCTCCAAAAGTGTGCGTAGTGATCTGGCCTTCTTACGCGAGCAAGGCTGGGATCAGCAAATTGCCCGCCATGTTCGCCTTGGCGGCAAATTGATGGGAATTTGTGGTGGCTATCAGATGCTGGGCGAGTCGATTGCTGATCCCAATGGGATTGAAGGCGAGGCCGGTGAAAGTCAGGGGCTTGGCTACTTGCAAACAACGACCGTGCTGGCCCCGCATAAACAACTGAAACAGACCTGGGGAGAGCTGACGATGCCGGATCAGCAACCGGTGCCCGTGCGTGGTTATGAGATCCATGCCGGGGTGACGCAAGGCGTCCGGTCGGATGCTCCGGTGCAATTGACCGACGGTCCGGACGGGCAAATCGCGGTTGATGATCAGGTGTTCGGCACTTACCTGCACGGTATTTTTGAGCAGCGTGAAGCGTGTGATGCGATGCTGGCCTGGGCTGGTCTGGCGGCGACACAGACCCCGGACTTTGATGCGTTGCGGGAGCAGCATATCGACCGTTTGGCGGATACGATTGAACAACACATGGATTTAGCCAGGTTATGGCCCCAGTGGCAGGAAAAGTTCGCCAAGTAATCCCTGATGAGGGAGCTACGTTTAAATCGTGATAAAAGCGGCTTTCGGTGACGGAGCCGCTTTTTTCTTGCCCGCCTTCCGGTCTGGATGTGCTTGTAACGCTCGATTTTTAGGCTATCTCCTTGATTGTAATTTATTTTCAAATACTGATTGCACATGTCAGGATAAGACGATAAGTTAAAGTCAACTGGAAGTGGAATTTACTGTCAACAAAGTTCGTATACTTTTATTTACATGTTGACAGGTATGAGCAATACGGGAAGTAAAGATATGCATAAAACTGATGACGTACGCATTCGCGAAATTAAAGAATTGTTGCCCCCTGTCGCGATACTGGAAAAGTATCCGGCAACCGAAGTCGCTTCTGAAACCGTGTTTCAGGCCAGACAGGCGATTCACAACATTCTGAATGATGAAGATGATCGCCTGCTTGTCATCGTCGGCCCTTGCTCGATCCATGATCCGAAAGCGGCACTGGAATACGGTGAGCGCTTGAAAGCGCTGCGTGAAGAGTTGAAGGGCGAGCTTGAAGTGGTTATGCGGGTTTACTTTGAAAAACCACGCACGACCGTGGGCTGGAAAGGCCTGATTAACGACCCGTACATGGACGGCAGCTTTCAGCTCAATGACGGGTTGCGGATCGGCCGCAAGCTGTTGCTGGATCTGACCGACATGGGCGTGCCGACGGCAGGTGAGTTTCTCGATATGATCACCCCGCAATATATGGGCGATCTGATCAGCTGGGGTGCGATTGGGGCCCGGACCACGGAATCTCAGGTTCACCGTGAACTGGCCTCCGGCTTGTCTTGTCCGGTTGGGTTTAAAAATGGGACCGACGGTAACATTAAGATCGCGACTGATGCGATTGGCTCCGCCAGTGCACCGCACCACTTTTTGTCTGTCACCAAGTACGGGCACTCGGCCATTGTCTCGACGGCCGGAAATGAAGATTGCCATATCATTCTGCGTGGCGGGAAAGCGCCGAACTACAGTGCTGAACACGTTACGGCCATCACCGATCAGCTTGAAAAAGCCGGGCTGCGCCAGAAAGTGATGATTGATTTCAGCCATGCCAACAGCCTGAAGCAGTTCCAGCGCCAGATGCTGGTGGCTGAAGATGTCGGTGAGCAAATTGCCGGCGGGAATCAGGCGATCTTTGGGGTCATGATTGAAAGTCATCTGGTTGAAGGGCGACAGGACATTGTGGATGGCCAAACCGCGACCTATGGCCAGAGTATCACTGATGCCTGCATCGGCTGGGAAGATACCGCCAAAGTCTTGCGCCAACTGGCTGCTGATGTGGCGAAGCGCCGCACAGCTCAGTAAATGGAAGAACCCTGTAAGCGTTACAGACATCCATTGTTGTCGATCAAAGAAAGCCAGGCATTTGCCTGGCTTTCCTGTTTGAGTGATATGTATGACTCGGGTGATGAACGACGACGGCCTCTCGGAGGGCGGTCAGAGTCTGAGCCTCGTTTACATCAGCTCGGTGGATAGTTTTTGAACATTTCAAACACTTGCTCATCAATAAAGGCTTCCCGCGATGACGGGGTCATACTTTCGGTGAGCTTGCGTTGCGAGACGGCGCGCCAGACCACTTTATTGCTTTGGTTGTCGATCAGCTCAACAATTAATTTCCCGTAGGTATACTCGCGGTAGCGTACCGGAGTGCTGTACGCGACCCCCACATGCCGGTAGCCGTATCCAAACCCGACGGAAGTCCCGTAAGATTGAAAATCAGACTGTTGCTGAATGTAGTGCTTCACGGTGAGATCGGCATTTTCACCCGGGTTGAGTCCTTTACTGTGTAGTTGAACGGAAATAGCTTCTTCAACCCGGGAATCGTCCAGGCTTAATGCCGAGTGACTTTGTCCCGGTGCAAATTGATAGGTTTTAAACTGGGTGTAATTGATTTGGGCGTCGTAGTCCGTCGTCACCGGTGCGCTACAGCCGGCTAACACAACAGTCAGGAACAGCAGACGAAGGAGCGGGATCATAATGGAAACCTCGTGAAATTCTTCCTCTAGTATAGCAACCCAGACTGAATCCTTTCTGTCCGCCTGGAAAGGGATCCCGTTGACAGTTTTCGGATTTATTTCTATCATCGTTATTCGACGATTAACGAAAAGGTGGCAAGTGATGGGATGCATCACCGGATTAGCGAACATTGAGATTGATGAGCATAAAGAACAGGCGCTGGCAGCGGCGGCCAAGGCACTTGCTCATCCGGCACGGGTTCGAATTTTACGGATCCTGACCCGTCAGCAGGGCTGTCTGAACAGCGATTTAGTGGGGGAGTTGGGGCTGGCGCAGTCGACAGTCTCTGAGCATTTGCGGATCCTGAAAACAGCCGGGTTTGTGACGGCAGATGTACAGCCGCCACGGACTTGTTTTACCGTCAACCAGCAGCAGCTGGAAGAGTTTCGGGCGTTGTTATCTTATTTATAACGGCGACATTTAGCTTATAACAGTGTCATACGGGTCACATGTCGTGGACTTTTACTCGCTTGTTAATCGTGAATCGACGATTAACTATGTCAAAATCAACCGCGGGATAAACCGCTGTGTTTCATGGTGTGAATATGGGTATTTTTGAGCGCTTTTTGAGTGTTTGGGTCGGGCTGGGGATGATTGCCGGCTTGGCTGGGGGATCGGTGCTGCCTGAGTTGTTTACATTTCTCGGTGAGCTGCAATACGCGCAGATCAATCTGGTGATTGCGGTGCTGATCTGGTTGATGATTTATCCGATGATGATGCAGATCGACTTTCAAGCGGTCGCGGATATTCGCCGGCGCCCCAAAGGGCTGGTGATCACCCTGGTGGTGAACTGGCTGATTAAGCCATTTACCATGGCCTTGCTGGCAATGGTGTTTATGCGTCATGTGTTTGGTGACTGGATTTCGGCCTCCTTAGCGGAAGAGTACATTGCCGGGATGATCCTGCTGGGTGTGGCACCCTGTACGGCGATGGTGTTTGTCTGGAGTCAGTTGACTAAAGGGGATGCCAATTACACGCTGGCTCAGGTGGCGGTGAATGACTTAATTATGGTGGTGGCATTTGCGCCAATCGCGGCGTTTCTGCTGGGAGTGACGGAAGTGACCGTCCCATGGGATACGCTGCTGCTGTCCGTGAGTATGTTTGTGGTGGTCCCGCTGGTGGCGGGCGTGCTGACGCGTCGGATGGTCCGCAGTGCCGAGCAACTGGACAAGATCTCAGCAACCATGAAGCCGCTATCGGTTTTCGGCCTGGTGGGTACTGTGATTTTGCTGTTTGGCTTTCAGGCGCAGACGATTCTGGACAATCCGGTCGATATCGTGCTGATTGCGATCCCGCTGTTGATCCAAACTTATGTGATCTTTGCGATTGCCTATTTCTGGATGAAAAAATGGCAACAGCCTCATTGTGTGGCAGCGCCGGGAAGTATGATTGGCGCGTCAAACTTCTTCGAACTGGCGGTTGCCGTCGCAATTAGTTTGTTCGGCGTTCACTCGGGGGCGGCGCTAGCCACGGTCGTCGGGGTATTGGTGGAAGTGCCGGTGATGTTGTCGCTGGTAGCTTATGCAAACCGAACCAAGCTGCAATTTGGTGTCAACGCGTCATAAAAAATCGGTTAGGCTACGCTACACGTGGCCCGGAGAGCGCTGTCTAAACGCCAGTCTGTATTCAGGCTGGCGTTTTATCATGTCCGATTTGCAACGACTGGTCCGTAGCTGCGCTAAAATTCGGCCGCAAGCTGGAGTGTGACCGTATCCGCGGATTCACCAGTGCCGCCTTCGGCAATTTCATAGTCTTGATCCCGGGCCCACTCCAAGGATATAGCCGTGTTATCCAGGACATTCACAGAGAGTGCTGCCAGCAGCCGCTGTTCCGGGAGTTCAAGAGGCAGCGACTCTTGGGTGCCCTGGTAGCCAAAGGAAGCTGTTGTTTCAAACTGGTTGAGGTAAAAATGATATCCCAGCTCCAGGTTCCAGGCGCTGGGTTTGGCGCCATCAAAATTAAACGTCAACACATTGGATTCAAATCCGCTCAGTGTTGCGGTGTATTCCCCAATCAAAGTCCATGCGCCCGATTCAGCCTTGCCAAACCAGTTCCAGCCGTCGGTATAGTCATTTACGTTCTGGCTGCTCAGGACATCCTGTAAATTATCCGAATCACCAATGTCGTTGATGTAACTTAACTCACTATTGAATGTAATGTCGGCTGTTTCCATGTTTAAGCCCAGTTGGACACCCCAGTTATTCAGGTGCTCTTTCCCTTCTTTTTTATTACTGCCATTGAATAAAAATACACTGGCATAATAGTTATTTTGGGCGATGCCAGCCAAGAAGGCGGTTTCCCGGGTTTCGCCAACATCTGAAGTCAGGGTACCGGAGATCATCTGGGTGTCATAGACGCCAAACGGCAGGTAGAACTGCCCTGCGATGAGATACCAGGGGGCGTCTGGCGGTGAAAGATACAGGGTGGCGACATCGACTTCCAGCGGCGTGTCATCTTCCTCGTACAGGAAAATGATTTCACCATTGACCCAGTCATTGATATCGGCAGCAATTCCCAGCTCTGCGGTGGCGAGGACCAGATCGGTGGACGCATCACCGATGTAAGGGTGATGGAAACTGGCTTCTAATTCCAGTGTTCCGCCGATACTGATCTGTTGCGCCCAGCTGTTCTCTTGAGCGGAGCCATAGCCATCGTGTTCCTGTGACTCGAGTTGCTGCTCCAGATCGTTAATGCGGCGCTCAAGTTCTGTAGGACTCAGTTCAGCGGCATTTGCGTAAAGACTGGTAAACATACAAGCCGCCACGAGTGTGGCAGTGATAGACACTTTCATAACACAGTCCCTGATAACAATCATTGTTTAATGGGGCGCTCAACTGGTTGTTCGGGAAAAGTGACATCTGTTTTAATTATTGTTTTTTCTTAGTTTAGGACAGCATGTTGTTCCGGACCATGCACTCGTCTCGACAAGGTCTATCAAGATTGAGACTTTCCGGGTAATAAGTGGTTATTCCAAGGCAAACCGGCGTTATTTTGAATGTGTGGCTGAGCTCGCCAGGCCTGCGGTCAGCTGATAACCATCGTTGAATTCAACCGAGCGAGGATGGTGGTGGTGAAGTTCAATCACCGTTTTATCACAATGCGGGAATTGGCAATAAATGGCGTAGTCATGGTGTAAGCCATTTTCGATGAATGCATCAAGAATAGTTTTGGTGTCGGCGATCAAGATTCGTTCTGCCATCTGAACAGCTCGCAGATTGATATATTCTCATTGTAGTGGAGCCTTGTGCATCAGGTGTGTTATTGCTAAGACATTCGGCGGCAACTCATCGCAGAAAGAGGTCAAAATGAAGTTCAGTTTCAACCTGGAGGATGCAAGCCAGGTCTTTGTCGGGGCGTTTGCTTTGGCGGTTCCTATTTCTTTCTCGGAAGAAGCCTGGCGTTTGGGAGAAACATTACCGATGCAGAATTTGCTGATGGTGTTTATTCTGTCTGTTTTCTTTCTGGGGTTCTTTGCTTACGAGAGCGTGTTTCAAGCCGATATTCGTCGACGTCTGCCGGTTTTTGTCTTCCGAATTGTCGTGGCCTACCTGATCACCGCTTTCGTTGTCTGCCTGGTACTCCTGGCACTCGATAAATTGCCCTTGTTGTCAGAGCCGTTGCTTTCATTCAAGCGGATTGTCCTGATCACCATGCCTGCTTCTATGGGCGCAATCGTGGTGGACAGTTTTGATAAAGAGTAACGTGGCGGGTTGTTTTCTCTTGGTTTTTCGCACTGGTTAGCAGCCGTTTTGTTGTCGAGCTCGCTGGTGATTTGTTGAACTTGTGTTAATGTTAACTGGACAGACCAGATTAAAGGAATAAGACATGGCATGGACCAGAATTGCGGTGACGGAAGCACAAGGGATTGTTACCGTCGCTTTGAATCGACCGGACAAACTGAATGCGCTGGATATGGCGATGTTTCATGAGTTGGATACTGTCAGTTCACAACTTCGAAAACGGCGGGATATCCGGGCAGTGATCCTGACGGGTAGCGGCGGTACGTTCAGCAGTGGCTTAGATATCAACAGCGTGGCCACCTCTCCGAAAAAAGCGTTGCGGTTACTGACTAAAATTCTGCCGGGGAATGCAAATCTGGTACAACGGGTCTCGCGCAACTGGCGACGGATCCCGGTGCCGGTGATTGCTGTCTTGGAAGGGCGGTGTTTCGGCGGCGGGTTACAAATTGCGCTCGGTGCTGATTTTAGGATTGCCACCCCTGCGTGTGAGCTCTCCATTATGGAGGTCCGCTGGGGGTTGGTGCCGGATATGGCGGGCCTGTTGTCACTCCGCGAAGTGGTGTCGAAAGATGTGGCGATGAAGCTGACCATGACCGGCGAGATTGTGTGCGGACAAACGGCGCAGCAGCTGGGGCTGGTGACAGAGGTCAGCGAGCAGCCGATGGCAACCGCTCAGGCATTCTGTCAGCAACTTCAGCAAGCGTCACCCGACGCGCTGGCCGCGATTAAGCGGACGACCAACCGGTATTGGCTGGCGGGTGAACGTCGGTTGCTGGCGGGTGAAACCTTCAGCCAGATCCGGCTATTGCTGGGCCGAAATTTCCGAATTGCCGGTAAACGGCAGCGCACCCGACAGGATGAACAATACCGCCCGCGTCAATTGTTCTGGTGAGACTGCTGGCTGTCGCCGAACGATGAGACACGTGTACACGATCTCACCGTCGTCTCGTGAACAGAATGCCTGACCGCTATATACTTGAAAGTAAATCGTCCGGGTGAGGAGCTGCGATGCGGCAGAGTGATATCGATGCAATCAAAGCCATTGGGTTTGTCTGCCTGTTTACCCTGGCAGTTCATATCATCAATGTGCTGCTCCAGGGGCAACTCAATGAGTATGGGTTACTGCCACGCCACTTCAGCCATTTTACCGGTATCATCACTTTTCCGTTTTTGCATGGTTCGTGGGGGCATCTGCTGAGTAATCTGGCTTCATTTGCCGTGCTCGGTTACTTGTTGTCCCGCTCCGGCCTGGCCCGCTTCATGGCCATTTTCCTGGTGAGTTGGATTGGCAGTGGCCTGGGCGTCTGGCTGTTCGGTCGGATGCATTATCACATCGGGTTGAGCGGGATCATTTATGGCCTTTGGACCTATCTGCTGATCTACGCCATTATGTATCGCAGTTTAAAATCAATCGCGATTGCGTTGATTGTGATGTTTCTCTACGGGTCGATGGTCTGGGGATTTATTCCGGCCCATGCCTGGGTGAGTTACGAAAGCCACTTCTTTGGTGCGTTTGCCGGTGCCATCGCCGGTTATTATTATGCACGGCGGGATAAAGTCCGGGATCAGTTTACCTGAGTGGCTGTGAGGTAGTGGGGTGACTGGGTTTCTTGAACAATACTACGAATTCAACAGGAGTCGGTATGTTGGTGACGTTTCATTGTAAAGCGAGTGGGAATGTCGTGATGTTTGGTGATGTTGCCAAACAAATGCTGAAAATGATGGGGCAGTGTGAAAATATACCCGGAGTGATTGAAGCGGAGCAGGTCCCGGAAGCTTTGGTGCATTTGCGGCGCTATATTGATCGAATCCATGAGTTGGAGCAGGCGGGACAGGCAGAAGACGGGCCAAGTTCTGATGTTGCAGCCGGGGATGATCTGGATGAGCAGGATGTCGAACCGGTGATCAGCATGGCGACCCGCGCTTTGCCGTTGGTGGCAATGCTGGAAGCGGCACAACAAGCGCAGTGCTTTGTGATGTGGGAATAGCACCGGTAAAGCGTTTTAACTATTTAACTATTCTGTCATTGGCCGATCATTCTGTTACTGGACGATGTGTAATGGGGCAAAAGGATCGTCACTGGGATCATTGACCCAGAGATATTCGGCGTTCGCGGCGGTTTTTCGGGCGGTTTCTTCATTAATCAGGTGGGCAATCAGCGCCAGGGACAGGTCCATGCCTGCGGCCCGGCCGGACGCCGTGCAGATGGTGCCGTCGATGGTCCAGCGGGCAACCGGAAACCAGTTCACTTCAGGGGCAATGCCGGTCACCCAGCGATAGTGCTGTTTATTCGTTGTGGCCGATTTTCCATTCAGGAGGCCTGCTCGGGCAGCCAGGGCGGCACCGGTACCAACGGCACAAACATAGGTTGTGTGCTGGCACTGTTGTTTCAGCCAGTCAATCAACACAACATTCTCCAATGCGGATTCGCAGCCGCTGCCGCCTGGGATCAGCAGGATATCGCTCTGAAATTGATCGGCCATATGGCAATCCGGACACAGTGTGGGACCCTGCATGCTGGTCACCGGTTCGCCAACCATGGAAAATATCCGGATTGTAAATTGCTCCGGCAGCAGGCCGAACATTTCCAGCGGCCCGCTGACTTCCAGCAGGTCGAACTGCTCATATAGCAGGGCGGTCACGGTGAAGGGGCGTGAAACCCGGGTCGATTCGCTATCTGTCGTTCTGCTTTCTGTCATAACGCCTGGTCAATAGTCTACGTACACTCTTGAAAGCATAGTGCTCATCCGTTGAAGGCGGGATCGCAGCACAGCGAATGACCCGTGATTTACTACATTTGGTTTTATTTCAGAGACAGCCCGCCATCGATCACTAACGTGTGGCCGACGATGTAGCGACTGCGATCGCTGCACAGCCACTCAATGGTTTCGGCAATTTCGTCAGGCTCAGCGAACCGCCCGGCAGGAACCAGCTTCTCGACATCCTCGCGGATGGTCGGCGTGTCGTGTTGTTTTTGCTCCCAACGCGGAGTCCAGGTAACGCCCGGCGCGACAGAATTGATGCGAATGCCTGATTGTATCGCTTCCAAGGCAACCGAGTGTGTCAGGCCTTCCAGCCCGTGTTTGGCAGCGCTGTACATCGCGGCACTCGGGGTCGGCCGCAAGCCGTTAATCGAGCTTACATTGACGATGGCACCGCCGGATGACATCAGGTTCAGCTCATGTTGCAGGCAGCGGGCAGGGGCCCATAGATCATCAATCAGTGTCTGGAACAGATCGTCCGGCGCCACTTGGGCGAATGTCCCCCCGGATTGTAACTTCGGGGAGGCATTATTGACGGCAATATCCAGTCGGCCATAGTCCGCTCGGATTGCTTCAAACATCGCTTGGGTCTGGTCTGGTTGAGCGAGGTTGACCGCTTTGAAATCAACGGTGCTGAGGTGTGGATACCTGTCTACAACCGTCTGCCAGTACGCGGCGTCCCGGGCACAGGTGATCACTTGGTGACCGGCTTGCACCCAACGGTGTACGAGTGCAAGGCCAATACCCTTGCTGCCACCGGTAACCAGTGCAACTTTTCTTGTCATGCGTTGTTGTTCCTCCTTGAACTTTCATTATGATGACGCTGAGCTTTGAGTCGCTTTTCCAGCATAGCTGAGTAGCTGAGTAGCTGAGTAGCTGAGTAGCTGAGTTGCCGGCATTACGGCATGACGGCTGTCGAAAGACCGTCATCATGCCTGAAGCGATGAGAGATTGGCGTTATGCAATTTTGGGTGACAGATCGGGCGCGTCGTAGTGCTGCGGCTCGTCGGTGTAGATACAAACGTTCCACTTTTCTGCGGTTCCGGTTTCTGCCTCGCAGTGCTCGGCAAAAAATGTTTGGATTTCTTTGCGTTGGCAGTGGGCTTCGAACGCGGCCATATCCGACCAAATTTCATTGAAGGCGATCGGATAAGATTCACCTTCAGCGAATGGGCTGGTAACGTGGCGGGTGACAATGTATTGCAGGCAGCCATCTTCCCGCAGGGTATTGGGTTCAAGCGCCTGTAATGCGCGGAACAACGCCTGTTCGCGTCCGGGTTTCGGCTGAAATTGGGCGATGCAATATACTTTTTTTGACATGGTCGATATCCTTATCGTGTTTTATCTTGTGACTGCGCGTCCTAAAAAGGATAGCGGACAGAAAATGCCAGGATGTGATTTTCAATCCCGGTGATCCGCCATTCTACACCCATTGAGAAGGCATCACTGGTATGAAAACGGGCATAGAGAGACATCAGCGATAAATCGTCATGGGCTGAGATGACCCCAACTTTGCCGCCGGTTTCAAGATAGGGCAGGATCCAGGCTGACAGACCTAAATTGAGTTCTGATGACACCCGGCCCAGCGCTTTATCGTTGTCTTCGTTCTTGATTGACAGGAGTTTCACCTGGCCAGTGATATCGGTGAATTGGTTGACCGGGGCATTGAAGCCGAATCCGCCACCGATCACCCAGTCGTCATCGAAATGGCTTTCTGCTTCCACGATCACATGGGCATTTTGGTGGAACTGCTGGCTCATGGCCGCGCCAATTCCCCCGGGGCTGAGGGGTACACGCACCTCAAAGTAGTTATATGGGAAATTCGCGGCAGTGACAGCTGAGCTATATCCGGCAGCTGCAAACAGCGCCGCACAACACAGCAGTTTCGTCGGTTTTTTTACATTCATGAAAAGATTGTTGTACTTATTTAAGAGCCATTGAAAGCGATTATGCCAAAAGTCGTTATAGCAAAGCTATGCGAAATTGAACAATTCAATGACACATCATTGACTTGATACGCGTTTTCGCGGAAGAAGTCGAGCAACGTCACCCTCTGGGACTTTCGGAGCCCTCGCCATCGCTGGTGACTGAAAAACAAAAGATGGCGCCGAAAGCATTGATGGTTGGGGGTGGCTGGAAAAACCACCTCCGCGCCAAGTGCGGAGGTGATTGCGATTTCATTCCAGGATACAAGCTCAGGCGTCGGCTCAGGCGTTCAGCGCCTGCGACAAATCAGCCAGAATATCATCGATATGTTCAATCCCGACCGACAGACGGATCATCTCCGGGCTGACCCCGGCCTGGCGCTGTTCAGCTTCGCTGAGCTGGCGGTGCGTGGTCGAAGCCGGATGGCAAGCCAGGGATTTGGCATCGCCGATATTGACCAGTCGCTTGAAGATGTTCAGGCTGTCATAGAACCGCACGCCGGCATCGTAACCCTCTTTGAGGCCGAAAGATAAAATGGCTGAAGGTTTGCCGGCCATGTATTTCTCAGCCAACGGGTAGTATGGCGAATCGGGCAGTCCGGCATAGCTGACCCAGCTGACTTTCGGGTGTTGCTTCAGAAAATCTGCGACTTGGCGGGCATTGTCGGTGTGGCGCTCCATCCGCAGGGAAAGGGTCTCCAGCCCCTGCATCAGCAAAAAGGCATTCATCGGTGACAAAGCCGAACCGGTATTGCGTAGCGGCACGGTCCGCGCGCGGCCGATAAAGGCGGCTTCGCCAAATGCTTCGGTATAGACCACGCCGTGGTAGGACGGTTCCGGTTGGTTGAAGACCGGGAAGCGCTCTTTGTGTTCGGCCCACGGGAACTTGCCGGCGTCAATGATCGCGCCGCCTAAGGTGGTTCCGTGGCCACCGATATATTTGGTGAGCGAATGCACCACGATATCGGCGCCGTGGGCAATGGGTTTACACAAGGCCGGCGTGGCGACGGTATTGTCAACAATCACAGGCACGCCCTGCGCGTGGGCCAGCTCTGCAATACGTGCCAAATCGATAATATTACCGGCCGGGTTGCCGATACTTTCGCAGTATACCGCCTTGGTGTTGTCGTCGATCAGCTCAGCCAGGCTTTCCGGTTTGTCATCTTTGGCAAAGCGCACTTCGAGCCCTTGCTTGGGCAACATATGAGCAAACAGGGTATAGGTGCCGCCATACAGCTGCGGGGTGGAAATGATATTGTCCCCGGCTTCGGCCAGGGTCAGAATGGCGTAGTTGATCGCGGCGCTGCCGGCACTGACCACCAGCCCGGCAATCCCCCCTTCAAGCGCGGCCAGGCGCTTTTCCAGTACATCATTGGTCGGGTTCATGATCCGGGTATAAATATTCCCCGGCACTTCTAAATTAAACAGGTCCGCGCCATGCTGGGCACTGTCAAATTCGTAAGCCACGGTTTGGTAAATCGGTGTCGCGACGGATTTCGTTGTCGGATCGGTTTCATAGCCATGGTGAATGGCCAGCGTTTCGTCTTTCATGAGTCTTCCTTGAGGTCAATGGAGGCGAGTGTTACGGATCGCGTGATGGCTCAGTATGGCAGAGACATTGACGAAAAACTTGTAGCCGGATCTCAAGATTCCACCCGTTGAAATGCATGTGGTTGAATTTGGCGAATCCTGAGGAATATCCATAAAAGTCAATTGGTTGGGTTGGCCGGGCTCTCTGATTAAGAAAATAACGTCTTGCTATACTTACAGCAACAAAGATCGTGAGGTAAGCATGATGAGTAAGATTTTCTGCGTTTTCGTACTGTCTTGTATCGGCTTCGGACTATTCGGTTGTTCCAGCAACCCGTATGGTGATTCCTATGGTGTCGCGGATACCCGGACTATTCAACAAGTGCGGTATGGCACCATTATGAAAACCGAGCCGGTGACCATTGAAGGGGAAGGCCAGGTGGTCGGGGCTGTCGCCGGTGCTGCGATCGGTGGGATTTTAGGCTCGAAAATCGGGGGTGGTTCGGGATCTGACATTGCTGCAATTGGTGGGGGTGTGCTGGGCGGCGTCGCCGGGAGTAAAGCAGCCAAGGGTGTGACCCAGCGACAAGGGGTGAACCTGACCATCAAAATGGATGCAGGGGATACAGTGGCAATTGTTCAGGAGGCCAACCCCAACATGATGTTCCGGGTTGGACAGCGGGTTCGGGTGAATATTGACGGCCGGACGGCCCGGGTCGTTCCGGAATAGCTTGTGGCCGGCGCCATCAAACATGAATGAGAGTTGGGTTGCGGGTCAGCCTTCGCATTGTTGACCCGACCGGGAAACTTCGCCAAGATGCAGGACATTGAATCATAAGTAGATAACATCATGATGACTTACCTCTCCTGTGTTGAACTTGAGCCGGAAAATGTTGCGGCAACCGCGGCCGTAATATGGCTCCATGGCTTGGGCTCGAATGGCCATGATTTTGAAGCAATCGTGCCGGAGTTGCAGCTGCCTGCAGATGCGCCGGTGCGTTTTGTGTTTCCACATTCACCCTCGATGCCTGTGAGCGTCAACGGGGGCGTGGTGATGCCGGCCTGGTACGATATTCTGGAAATGGGCGCCGGACGCCGACTGAATATGGATCAGCTGCTGCATTCGGCGGCGCAGGTTACCGCATTGATTGAGCGGGAGATCGCACGGGGCATTCCCGGCGAGCGGATTGTGCTGGCCGGTTTCTCTCAGGGCGGTGCGGTGGCCTATCATGCCGCACTGAGTTTCCCGCATAAACTCGCCGGTCTGCTGGCGCTCTCGACTTACTTTCCGACCTCCGATCGGATCACAATCACCGAGGCCAATCGCACCATCCCGCTGGAAGTGATGCACGGTAGTTACGACCCGGTCGTGTTACCGGCGATGGGTCAGGCGGCGGTGCAGGATCTGGAGGCTGCGGGCTGTAAGCCCAACTGGCGTACTTATCCGATGGAACATCAGGTCTGTATGCCGCAAATTCGGGACATAGCGGCGTGGTTAAAGCAGGTTCTGGCGTTATAAGTGACAGCCCTAGTGATCATTCTGATGTGACAGGGTAGAATCAGTCGCCTGTTTGGCCGCCGGGGCAAAGTGCTCCGGCGGTGTCACCTCACACGATAGATCTTGATATGCATTCCCCGGAACACTGCTTTACGCCTTTTCAGCACCCGATTGATCTCCAGACGCTGCCCGAGCGATTTACGTTTCCGTTTTACTATGACCCGCATCCGCTGTGTTTGCAGGCGGCCGCCGAACTGCAGCAACACCTGGAAACCCAGCACGACTGGCAGCACAATTTTGGCTTAGACGGCGAGACGGAAACGGCAATCGGTAAAATGTTCGGCGTACTGTTGGTACAAAACGCCCAGGGTGAAATCGGCTATCTGTCGGCTTTTTCCGGCAAGCTGGCGGATCAGAACCTGCTGCCGCATTTTGTCCCGCCGGTGTTTGATATGCTGGCCAAAGACAGTTTCTTTTTGGCAGAGCAGGTGGAGATAAACCAAATCAATGCCCGAATCCAAACCCTGCAAGCCGATCCGCAATTGCACCAGTTGGCGAGGCAACGCAAAGAAGCCCGACAGCAGGGCGATGCCGAAATCAGCGCGTTGCAGGCCCAGATTGTCGAAGCGCGTAAAATCCGTAAGCAAAAACGGGCAGAAGGCGAGGAGACGTTGGCTGGTGATACGTTGCAGGCCCTGCTGGCCGAGCTGGGACGTGAAAGTATAGATGAGAAATATCGCATCAAAGATCTCAAGCGCCATTGGCATGAGCGACTGGCGTTATTGGACGGACAATACGAGGCGCTGGCGCAAGTTATCAACGCGCTGAAAACCCAGCGGAAGCTGCAATCTTCGGCTTTGCAGGAAAAGATTTTTGCCCAATATCGTTTCTTAAATGCCCATGGTGAAGAAAAGAGCCTGGGAGAGCTGTTCTCTGCGGCGCCGCATGGGATCCCCCCCGCCGGGGCTGGCGAGTGTGCCGCGCCGAAGCTGCTGCATTATGCCTATCAATGGGGGATGAAGCCGCTGGCCCTGGCCGAATTCTGGTGGGGGCGCTCTCCGAAATCAGAAATTCGTCAGCACCTGAATTTCTATCCGGCCTGTCGGGGCAAATGTCAGCCGATCCTGGCGCATATGCTTGAGGGGCTGAGCGTGGATGACAATCCGATGCTGACCAATCCTGCCGCGGGCAAATCGCTGGAGATCGTCTACCAGGATGATGCCATGGTGGTGGTCAATAAACCGGCAGAGTTCCTGTCGGTGCCCGGTAAAACCATTGAAGATTCAGTTTACTTGCGGATCCGCGAGAGTTTTCCGCAGGCGACCGGGCCGTTGATTGTTCATCGCCTGGATATGTCGACGTCCGGACTGATGGTGCTGGCGCTGACCAAAGACGCGAACAAGGCATTACAAAAACAGTTCATTCAGCGCACCGTCACCAAGCGTTATGTCGCCCTGATTGAGGGGGATCTGGTACAGGATGAAGGGAAAATTCATCTGCCGCTGCGGGGGGATCTCGATGATCGACCACGCCAGCTGGTGTGCCATAAGCATGGCAAACCCGCGGAAACGTTCTGGCAGGTCGTAACGCGCAAGGATAACCGGACCAAGGTTTACCTGTACCCGAAAACCGGGCGTACCCATCAGCTTCGGGTTCACTGCGCCCATGTGGACGGGCTGGCATCTCCAATTGTTGGTGACGATCTGTATGGCGTTCGGGCGGACCGTCTGCATCTGCATGCGGAGTTGCTGGAGCTGAATCATCCGGTCACCCGCGAGCCGATGCGTTTTCAGGTCGACGCGGCGTTCTGAGGCGTGGTCTGAAAATTTGCCGCCACTCAGAATGTGGCGGCTTTGCCGTCGGGGCGATATGACAACGGCCCGGCTCATTTCCCGGCAATTTTAGCAGCCAGTAAGCCTTGCAGATTGTAGATGTTGGTTTTGCTGTTAAATTCGAGTTCAATCGGTTCGTGCTGGCCCGAGACCCAGATCTTCA
Source organism: Photobacterium sp. TY1-4 (assembly GCF_025398175.1). Taxonomy (NCBI): domain Bacteria; kingdom Pseudomonadati; phylum Pseudomonadota; class Gammaproteobacteria; order Vibrionales; family Vibrionaceae; genus Photobacterium; species Photobacterium sp. TY1-4. Next base: position 487,720 of record NZ_CP099735.1, on the reverse strand, counting down.
GCTCCGCATCCAGGTCGAAATGGCCGTTGCTCTCGACGGTGTACTGGGTGATGGATTTGAAGGGAATGGTGCGATATTCGACTTTCTTTCCCGTCAGTCCCTGTTTGTCGATTAAGATCACCCGCCGATCGGTCAGCACGATCATGTCACGGATCAGTTTATAAGCCAGCTCGATCTGCTCCGAAGGCCCCAGGATAGTGGCCAGCTCTTCAGTGGCTTCTTCAATCTCCATTTCACCGGCATTGCCTAATAGGGCGTTCAATAATCCCATGTTTCCCTCCGTTGATGATGTTGAGCGGATCCGGTTGCAAGCCGGACATTAATTATATATGAAGCGACCGGGTCAGTGGTCGCATGAAACAAAGAATTTCATTATGGTGATAACCACCCATGAACTGAGCGACTGTTTTGACTCTCACTCAGGTGTTCTGTATGAAACACGCTTCGTGTCACTTGTTCTATCTCAATCAAATAATAAAAAAGGGGTTATGGTGAAACCAAACCAATTGAAGTCACAATGGTTGGCTTTAAGTAGTATTGGCTTGCTCGTTGCGTGTGGAAATGATGGTCCGGTCGCAGCCGAGCAAGTTCAAATTGTCAAACCACTCAAGGCAATTGAATATCCGCTGACATCGCACACATCCGCTGGCGGCACAATTACGCCATCGGCAGTGTCGGTGGTTGAAGGGCAACAGTTTCTGTTTATTTTGACGCCGGAAAATGGTTACGTTCTGGATAGCGTCACCGGCTGTCATGGTCAGTTGACTGGAAGTGATTATCAGACGGGGGCAATCACCTCTCCTTGTGAGGTGCGGGCTTCATTCTTGACGCGTGCTGAAGCAGCGGTCAAGCGGGAAGATCATACCTTGGCTTCCGCAGATGAATTGATTGATTTCAGCCGGGAGCAAATTCAAGTCGCGCAGGCCAAGCGACAGGCATTGTTGGAAACGCTGTACCAGAACGTTGGCAGTACGATTTCCTGGCATCCGAGCCACGACAGTATCACGCTGTCGAGTTACCTGCCGGCACATACCATGATGGTGTTGCGCTCGACGCAGGAAGAGAAAGGGAAAGCCTCTGCGAAAGGGTTGGTTTTTGTCGGTGAGCAGGCCGGCCACCGCTATGCAGCGATGGCGGCCAACATGTTTGCCGTTGACAATTCGGCTCAGACGGATCAACTACTGAAAAACCTGCTCCACTGGATGACGGGCGGCGCCGGAGCATCCAAACCGCTGTCGGTGGTGACCACGCATATGTCGAGCCGCAACGATAGTTGGTATTTCCAGCACAATGAAAAAATTCGGACCTGGCTGGCGACCTATTACTCGGGACAGCATGTTGTTCATTCAGAAAACAGTTGTGACTACGCCAGTTTGGCGATTTGTATTGAACAGCAGAAGCCGGATGTGATTGTGATGAGCGACGTGGATCGCAACAGTCAGGGGAGCCCTGCCGGTCAGGCGGTTGTTGAGCTGGCGCGAGCGAATCAGATTCCGCTGATTTATGTCAACCATGAGCGATTTGCCAGCCCACTGGCCAAACCGGTGTTCCGTTACATGGGCCTGCAGGCCGAAGGTAACTACTGGCCTGAGCACCTGGCCAGCGATCTGTCAGTACAAAGTTTAAAAGAAGGCGATGCGCAGTTGCAGGCTGTTGATAAACTGCTGGTGAATCTGAAAAGCGGACAGTTTGATCCGCAGCCGCTTGAGCACTGTGATCGGAATTTGATTTTCTGTAATGACGCCGCGTTCGACCAAGCCTTCAAAAATGGCGCGGACTGGTACCGACTGGCGGCAACCGGGTTGGATAACAGCAGTATTCAGGCCTTTTCGAGCGAACGTTATGCGCTGGTCAAAGCGGGTCTGTTGCTGGCTGACAAATATCGCGCCACAATTGACTACCCGATCACCCATCGTGAGCCAGCGGCCTGGCAGCAGGCGATGTTCGCCGACTGGGCTGTAAGCTATGCCCGAGCCGGTAACCTGGCACAACCGGATCTGGGAGAGTTCATTATAGATGCCGCTCAAGTCAGCACCGGACATCAGGCGCATTATGCTTACCCGGCCACTGAAAAGGACACGCAGACCATTTCAGTACCGTACTCGAATCAATGGACGACAACCGGGTGGTACGCACTGCCGGGACAACCGATCACATTGACGCGTCAGGACAGCAGTGATGCGAGAATGGTTGTGAAGCTGAACTATCACCGCAGTAATACCAACCGTGCCTATCAAACCGGGATCTATCGCGGTCCGTTGGAAGTGATGCAAGAGCGGATTGAATTGGCCAAGGGTGACACGGTGACGTTTTCAACCCCGTACGGTGGTCCGATTTACGCCTATCTTGAGGGAAGCGTTTCCCCTGTTGCCGTGACGCTGAAGGCACAGGGGATTGCCAAGCACCCGGCAATCATGCGTTACGATGATCCGGTGCAGATTGCTCGTTTCAATCAGGTTCTGGAAAATACCGAATTGCCACATGTTGATTTGCGTACCGATGGTGCAGAGCAGCATTTACGTCGGGATCGTTTCCTGCAAGGCTTGAATGATGACATGCCGACGGTAAATGCACTGCTGAAATCGATTGAGGAAGATCACCTGAATTCCGTGTATACCCTGGCAGGGTACAAGATTCAGGGCAGCACACTGACCCAGTCGCTACCGGATGATGTTAAGTCGGTCTGTCAGAACCTGTTCGGTGCCACCGACTGTTTTGATCCGGAAATGCATACCCGCAAGATCATTCAGCATGCCAACTACGATCAGAACTCACATTGTGGGAGCGCGTGTAGCGGCAACCCTTGGGATGCATCCTGGGAGATTTCTCCGACCAGTTGGGGGGATAACCATGAACTGGGCCACAATCTGCAAACCAAGCGTCTGAATGTGCATTTTGTCGATGCGGCGAATAAAGAAAACTGGGATGAATACGGCTCTCGCGCCGGGGAAAACTCCAATAATATTTTCCCATATTACGTCAAATGGAAATCGCATTATGTCCGTGATGGCAAAACCACGACGCTGATTGATTCGCATATGAATCATAAGGATCTGTTTTACGTCTTTATGTCGGATGCTGCGCAGTTGAAAAACAGCGCCAACGAGCGTGTCGTGGTCAACAGTCAGTGTAATGTGATGGACGCTGGCCAGGATCGTTTTACTGTGCCATGGAAGAACAACGACTATGCGGTGCATAACGGCTACCGGATGGCGTTTTATATTCAGATGGCGTTGCGAGCGGATCAGCAGGTGATGGCTTCCGGCGATAAGCTGACCAACGGTTTCCACTTGTTCTCTGTGTTGTATCAGCACAGCCGGATCTTTGGTCAATACGCGGCGAATGAATCTGATTGGTTAGCCCACCGCGCCCAGCTTGGGTTTAGCGACTTTGATTATCAGAACAGTACGTACGGGGATAAGACCGTCAGCAGCATGCCGGGCAACGACTTCATGCTGGTGGCGCTGAGCGTCATCACCGGCCAGGACTGGCGCCCGTACTTTGACATGTTTGGTTTGCATTACTCTTCTCTGGCTGCTGGCCAGGCGAGCAAGAATGCAACCAAAGGGGTCGTACCTGTGGGAATGTACGTGCTTGAACAAGATCTGCCGCCGGCTACGATGAGCTCCGGCCTGGATTTCATCACGCTGTCTGAGTCTGATCCAACAACCCGTTGGCCACGTGATAACTCGTCACCGACTCAGTGTACTCTACCGTAATTCATCCATATTGATGGACCCAATCACAAAGGCTGACGCAATGTCAGCCTTTTACATTATCACCTCAGATATCAAGCATCACATCGCATGCGCTATTTAATCTCAATCTGTTTGGCGCTGCTGGGCTGGGTCGGTTCAACTTTTGGCACATGAACTTTCAAGACCCCATCTTCAAACGCAGCACTGATGGTTTCTTGCTGCAGGTTTTGACCTAAGTAAAAACTCCGCATCAATTTTCCTTCATATCTTTCTTTGCGAATGACTTTGTCGCCTTCTTTCTGCTCATCATTTTTTGATGTCGTCGCTTCAATGGTGAGGTTCCCGCCGTGCACTTGTACGGAAATATCTTCTTTTCGTACCCCGGGTAGATCGGCAGAAATTTCGTAACCGTCTTCTTTTTCGACAATATCGATTCTGGGTGAAAATGACTCCACATCGAATGAATGCCTCAGTGTCGGGAAGGCATTATCGAAAAACTGGGAGAAATCGAACCAGGAATCACGAGGGACCAAGCTCATCTTAACCTCCAGTTCGTCTGTTTTGGACGCATTAATAGTTTAGTTAATTGCCTGCGCGCTATCGGGAAAAATCGAACTAGACTTGATATAAATCAACGGCCGGAAACTGGCATTGTAAAGCGTTGAATCATCAATGTTTTGGTGGCTTCAGAGCGGTGCTCAGTGACCAGTTGGGAAAGGGCCGAGCGGATGTTCAGGCGAAATAGGAGGGCAAAGATGATCAGGCAATTGAAGCGGTTCTCGCACGGGATAGCTGCGGGATTTTCGCCGGTGCTCCCTCGGTTTGTTCTGGCTCTGACAGCTGCGTTGGGAGCATTGCCGGTGACGGCAGCAGATACTTTAGTCAGCGTTCGGGTAAAGGAGCCGGTGAAGCTGGACGGTGTGGCGGAAAGTGTCTGGCTGAAAGCGATCCCGTTAACCGTCACGTTGGATCAGCGAGTGTATCAGCCCCGTGGTGGATCCGGCATGGCTTCAACGTCGGTTTCGGTTCAGTCACTTTATGATGATGAATTTATCTACTTTTTTATCCAGTGGGACGACCCGACGCGCAACCTGGCTTTTATGCCGTGGGAAAAGCAGCCGGATGGGCGCTGGCAGCGGCTGACGAATCCGGATCAGTTCGGTTACGAAAATACGTATCACGAGGATAAAGTCAGTTTTTACTGGAATATCAATACCCAGGGGTTTGATACCCAGGGCTGTGCCATTGCCTGCCATCTGGCCGACAGCCGCGGTTATGTAGCGGATGTCGAGCAAAGTCGCCCCGGCCGTAAATTTACCGCCCGCGAAGATGAGACCCTCGATGCCTGGGTGTGGCGCGCGGTTCGAACCGGGAAAACGGTACAGGCCGATGATCAGTTTGTCGATGCCACCATTGATCCGGCTGAGAACTTGCGCTGGGGAATGAAAGGCGACTTTGTCACCGGCGGCGGGTATCGGGAAAATATCTCGGAAGCCACCCAACAACCGGTGATGGGCAACCGGGTGTGGGATGCGGTGCAGGCTTATGCGCTGAGTCCGGAACAACAGGTCCCGCTGGTAGATACGTTCAGCCCGGGGGATCGCCTGGCCTCGGTGTTGGTGAGTCCCTTTACCGGCTCGCGGGGCGATGTCAGTGCGCAGAGTAACTGGAAAGATGGGAAATGGCTGCTGGAATTGAAGCGCAAGCGCGTTACCTCCGGGCATAATGCCAAGGCGCAGGACATTCAGTTTTCGGAGCTCTCGCAAACATATTATTTTGGCGTGGCGGTGTTTGATAATGCCCAAATGAGTCATTTATACAGCCCGGACGTGTTCCGGATGAAGTTTGAGACGCTGGCTGAATGAATAGGTTTGGTGAATTAGTTTTGGCAGAATAGGTTTGGTTGAATCGATTGAAACATGCTCCTAGTGCCAGAAGCACCCTTGTGTCGCTTAGGTCACTTTGCGCAGTTTAGGTACCATCGCACACCAACAAGCCGGGGATCACCCGGCTCGCTGAATGTTTCATCGCCCGCCGTCAGAAGGGAATGTTGCGGTTACGGTTCGTCGTCATCTTTCGAGGGGGCTCCCCGGGACATTTCCTCCTGGCGATGGCGCTCTTGCATCGTGTCATCGGATTGTTTTTCAACCAGGTTGTCATCAGACGCTTCTGATTTGGATGAAAAAATGTTTTTTAGCCAATCGAACATAGCTCAACCTTAGTGTTATTTGCACAACGTTTAACACCTTATAAGCTTAGTCGTTTACATTTTCGACGGTGTTTTATATAACCGTTTTGAGGGCGGCTGGTTGTTTGAAGGCGACTGACCTATGATGGATGGCCAAGCAGTTTAGTGCGACGAAAAGAAGAAAATGGATTATCAACAACGACTCACACCGGTGATTCGGTATCTGGAGCAACACTTTGCCGAACCGGTGAACTTGCAGCAAGTCGCTGCGATGGCCCACCTTTCCCCATTCCATTTCCACCGGGTGTTTAAAGCGGTTACCGGGGAGACCCTGGGCGGCTTCATCAAGCGGATGAAACTTCAAAATGCCGTCCATTGTTTGTTCTACCATAAAAGCTCGGTGACGGAGGTGGCGATGGACTGCGGCTTTTCGAGCTCGCAAAGCCTGGCAAAAGCTTTTCGGCTCTATTTTGGGGTCTCGCCATCCGAGATTCGCCGCTGTCAGACCCAGCCTGAATTTTCGTCATTGCTGCGAAATAGCAAGATTGGACATGCGTTAAGCAACGGCGGACACGATCCGTTGGCGTTGCAAGGATATGCTTTGTCTTATCAACCACAAAGGAGTGAAATGATGAAGACTGAACATTTTGAACAACGTTGTCTGGTCTCAATTCGTGTAACCGGCCCTTATGGGGAGAACTATCAACCGGCACTGGGAAAACTGTATCAATGGGCGGGTGCTAAGGGACTGGCTGACGGGCAATGCCTGTTTATTTATCACGACAACCCGGAAGTGACGCCGGCGCAACAGTGTCGGACTGATATTTGCCTCACGGTTCCCGAAGGCACGGAAGGCGGGCAGGGGATTGAGATCCAGACTTTGCCTGCCGGGGGATACGCCTCGATTCGCGAAACCGTGACCGAGCAGCGCCAGTATGGCGAATACTGGCAGGTGTTGATGGAAGCGATTGTGGCATCCCAGCTAGAAATCGATGATCGTCCCTGTTTCGAGCTTTACCACAGCTATGATGAACAGACGCATGTCGCTGATGTCAGCTTCTATACCGCGATCAAAGCCTAAACTTGCGGGCCTGATTCACGTGATTCAGGCTGCTGCAGCCAGTCGAAGAGTAAATCCAGTGACGCCGTCTGCAGGTTTTTCGGCCTGACCAGATAGTAGCCATTCCCCGACGCGACGCTGTTGGGGTTTGGCATCACCAGCCGTCCGGCGTCTAAGTCGGGTCGGGCCAGTGTGATATCTCCAATTGCAATCCCGAACCCTTGCATCGCCGCACTCACGGCCAGATCCAGTGTTGCAAAGTGCTGATTTTGCTCACTCTGCTTCATGTCCGGAGCCATTTTTTCTGGAATTGCGCTTTTCTGTGCAATATGGCTCAGCCACAACGACCAGTCACTTTTCTGGGGCGTGGCATGCAGCCAGGTAAATGCGCGCATCTCATCTGCTGCGAGCGTGTGTTCGTGTGTTGCCAGTAGTCTGGGGGAGCACACCGGCGCGAGTTGCTCTTCAAACAACAGGTAACTGATGAGATCTTTTTGCCTCGGGGGCTGGCCGTAGCAAATGGCGGCGTCAAAGGGCTCACTGGCAAAGTTGATATTGTGTTTGATTGCCGAAGTCAGCTCGACATCGATCTCCGGATACTGTTGCTGGAAGGTCATCAGTTTCGGCAACAGCCAGGACGTAATGCAGCTGGGTACTTTCAACTTGATTTGCTGTTTGTCGTTGGTGATCTGATCGACTGCCCGGTGGATCTGATTGAGGGCGTTTTCAACCAGCGGTAAAAACTCGGTCCCTTTATGGGTTAACGTCAGTCCGCGCGCATGCCGGTTAAACAGGCGGATATTCAACCGGGTCTCCAGGCTGCTGATCTGACGGCTGACGGCACCTTGGGTTAAGTTCAGAACCTGCGCTGCAGTGGTGAAATTCAATTGTTGTGCCGTCACCAGAAAAGACTGCAACTCTTTCATCGTTGGGGTGTGGATCATTATTTTCAGCCATTCCAAAAACTCATACCTAGTATGCAGAGATTTCGATTCTTAAATCAATCCTGCTCTGCATATAATTGGTAAAAAGAATGTTAACGGATAAAAATTCACTTAATGTGTTTTTAAATTCGTTATTTGTGTGGTTGTTAGCGATAATATTCGCTTTTCGGAGGTGGTTGTGGAAACACTGGCATCACGCCTTGTTCCTGAGGCAGTAAAAAATCTCATACCCTATCAGTCAGCACGACGCATTGGCGGCCGTGGTCATATTTGGCTCAACGCCAATGAACTGGAGCAGGGTTGTCATTATGGGACGGGCACAGGGGAGTATCACCGCTATCCGGATTTTCTGCCGCATCAGTTGGCAGAGCGGTATCTGGCGTATTGCCTGCAAGGGCGTGACGCTCAGGACCTCGAAGCGCTGGCCGTTCGCGGCGCGGATGAAGCGATCGATCTGCTGGTGCGCACTTTCTGTCAACCGGGGCAAGATAAGATTCTGATTTGTCCGCCGACGTATGCGATGTACGAATTCTGCGCCGAGTCGTTCATGGTTGAGACGGTCAAAGTGCCGCTCCGGGAAGATTTTCAGCTGAATGTGCCTGAGATTTGTGCCCGGCTTCCGCAAGCCAAGGTGCTCTTTTTGTGCTCTCCGAATAACCCGACCGGTAATGTGATCCGGCGGGATGATCTTCTGACTGTGCTGGAAGCCAGTCAGTCGTCAACCCTGGTTGTTGTTGATGAGGCGTATATTGAGTTCGCCCCGGAAACAACCGTGGTGGACCTGATCACACAATATCCGAATCTGGTCGTGATCCGGACTTTGTCCAAAGCGTTTGGCCTGGCGGCAGTGCGTTGCGGTTTTCTGTTGGCCCATCCCCATGTCATGACCTATGTCGCCAGGCTGATCGCCCCTTATCCAATCGCAGACCCGGTCGCGCAAATTTCGCTGAGTGCTTTAAGTGAGGCGGGCGTGGCGCAAATGCAGGCGCAGACGGCTTCGCTTGTTGCCGTGCGGGACTGGTTTATGGAGCAGGTGCGACAGCTGCCGATGGTTGAAGCGGTGTATCCGTCGGCGACAAACTTTGTGCTGATTCGTTTTCGCGGGCCTGAGTGCATGTATGCCTATCTGCTCGAGCGAGGCATTGTCACGCGCAATCAGGCGCACGATCCGGCGTTAAATCACTGTGTACGGATCTCGGTGGGATCAAAAAACAGTATGCTCGAAACCTTAAATGCATTAAAAGAATATCAGTAGAAGAGGGATCTGACGATGAAGAAAATGATTGGCATGGGCCTGGTGGTGGCCGCAATGAGTATCAGCAATGTCCAGGCGGCGCAGCAAAAAACGGTGCGTTTAGCCTCAGATTTTACCTATCCGCCGTTCAACTACAAGGATGCCTCGGACTCGCCGCGTGGTTTTGACATCGAAATTGCCGATGCCCTGTGCGCGGTGGCGGAGCTGGAGTGTACCTGGGTGACGATGAGCTGGAACGGCTTGATCCCGGCACTGCTGGCCCGCAAGGCGGACGTGATTATGGCTTCCATGCGGATCACGGCTGAACGTAAGAAGCGTGTGTTGTTTACCGATAAGTATTATCAGGCACCGGCACGGTTTATTGGGAAAGGCGATGCCGGATTGTCGATCGACCAATCCGGTCTGGCAGGCAAGCGGATCGGGGTCCAGTTGGGGACGATTCATGACCGCTATGTCACAGACATGTTTGGCGACGTTGCGAAAATTCAGCGCTATACCGGGCAAGATGAAGTGTACCTGGATTTGCAAAACGGCCGACTGGATACCGTGTTCGGCAATGCGGATCAACTCAGCCTGGCGTTCCTGGAGCAAGAGCGCGGTGAAGGGTTTACCTTTGTCGGTGACGCGGTCACGGATCCGGCCTATATCGGGGAAGGCACTGCGCTGGCGCTGCGCAAGCAAGATACCGAGCTGGCTGAGAAGTTTAACCGGGCGATTGAAACCATTCGTGCCAACGGTACTTACGACAAAATTGCTGCAAAATACTTTACGTTCGATATTTACGGCGGCGAATAAGCGTTCCTAAACCGTTTACAGGAACTTGATAGACAGACAAAAAAACAGCGCTGAGGCGCTAATGCCGTTCACTTAAGGTGAGCGGCATTTTTCTTTTGGGCGTATCTTTTGGGGCGAGGCTTGACTGTTCTGGGGAAGGTTCTTTCTCTTCGTCCCTCTAATATCAAACTTTCAGCCATGCTGTGGAAGCTCTTGAGCTGGCGTGGGATAGCTCCCGGTGTTGAGTACGGTAATCCAACCAGTAAGCGCATTATGTGTGCGAGCGTTCCATTGAAACTCAGTTGGTAAGGCAAGTAGTTCCCTTTTAGGGTGAAGCAGAGCTCCACCATCTGATAACGGATCAGGTTGTAAGTCAGTAAAATCCCCCACAGCTCTTGCTTCACCAGTTCGGGGAGACGGCTTCGAAGGGTCAGACGGTTGCCCAACATATACTGCTTTTGCTCTCGGTAACCCATTTCTATTTCCCAGCGATGTCCATAGAGACTGCTGATATCTGCGGCAGGGTAGCGCATAGCATCTACCATTGAAGTCAGCACCTCGTATGTCTTCCCTTTGACTTTACGCGTGACTAAGCGAGCGGTGATTTTATCCGGTAGATTGGGCCAAAGTTTACGGGCTCTCGGGTTACTTCTCAGTGATACCAGTTTGTCGTTTCGGCCTAAAGATTGTACGATCTCATATTGCGTATTTTTCTTTAATGGGAGCAACCAGTGGCGTTCAGTACCCGCCTGATGCCACTGATGCAGCAAGCCCAGAGAGTAAAAACCTTTATCGAACATGGTGAGGCTATGATCTGGGGTCGTCTCAATGAGTTTCTCTGCCAACACCATCTCATTGACAGCATAGTCATCGAAAGCACTGCCTGTAATTAAATGGCTGCTTAACTCCATTTGGCAGACCATGCGGACTTGAGGGTATTGGGTGTCTTTTTGCCGGGAGAATACTTCGTTATTTTGTGGACTGTCCGGCGTCCGCCAGACCACGCCATCAACGCCCAACAGTGTGAGGCCGTTCCAGTGAGGCAAGTTGGCGCCTTCCATCCACGCGGCAGTCATACGTTCGAAGACCGCTCTCATGGCAGGCTCCCCGAGAGTCTTTCGACGTTGGGTCAATGCACTTGGAGCAACAAAAGCCTTCCCGGTTCTATCAACAATATCTAGCTGATTTACAAGATCTTTCACTGACTTGTCATTGTAAATGGCCATGCCAACCAATAGCCAGACCATGGATTCCAGCGTCAACTTTCGCTTGCGCATCGTGACGGTATCCGTGAGGGAATAGGCTTCATCAATCAGTTCGAGAGGAAGCAAGTCAGCCAGTGTTTCTACTTGGTTAGGCTTCCAGTTATTAATGATATCGAGGGCTTGTGAGACGTCCATAAAAAATCCGAGTGCACTGAATACACTCGGATTTTGACAGCTCCAGAGGATCGTTCAACCGATCATTTTTGGCTTAACTGATCGGCATTAGCGCTGAGGCGCTGTTTTTTATGCTCGGTGTGAAATGGCAATCGTTGTGGTCATCAACATGTCACCCCATCCCGTCATCTTTGCGACAGAACCCGAATTTATGGCGAGTGCTTGTCCAGCATTCTATCTCAATCGTTTCTTCACGAAAGCATGGTCAACCAGAGTGAGACCAATCCGCTTGTAATAGTCCATTGCTCCCGGTGCTGACAGCAATACCAAGGACACCTCGTCTCCAGTTGCTTGTCTGACTTGAGAGATAAGCGCTGTCCCAATTCCTTGTCGTTGATAAGCTCGGTCTACGGCAAGATCTGACAGATAGCAGCAATAACAGTAGTCGGTCAGTGCACGACATACACCAATCAGTTTATCTTCATGCCAGGCTGAGACAATCAGGTTCGCACCTTCGAGCATAGATGTTATCCGTGGGATGTCATCACTGGGCCGGTTAATGCCGGAGGCTTTAAATACTCTTGCAACTTCCTGCGGATCCAGGGGGTGATTTTGGCGGTACTCGATCATTGAGCTTTAACTCCTGAGGCTGAATGTAATTGCTTTGTCTGAATCTTTCTACATAAATACAGACCTATTATGGGAAGGGTCATATAGCAGGTGCTGATGATCAGGACGCTGTTATCGGACATCACTGACACTAAAGCATTCACCATGAAGGCCAGCGCCATCTGCGAGCAAGAGTAGACCGCGCCTGCCGCGCCACGTTTGTCAGTAAATGGGGTCATTGATATTGCAGACGCACAGATCACAATGAAGGTGTAGCTGAAGAATACGCCTGAAACACTAATTAGGAACGTCGTAGTAGATAGGTATCCAGACTCTGTTAACAGTAGCAATGAAAAGCCGCTTACGATGAGGATAATCAATCCAGTCGCGATGACAGTGTGCATACCGTAGTTATTGATGAGCTTAGGCAAGAGAGAGCGACTTACGAGTAAACCGGCCCCTACAAACGCGGACATCCACCCATAGTCGGTCGGGGACATCCCGAATAGTTCTTGCAGAATAAAGGCGCTAGAACTTGTATACATCACGAAGCAGGCCATTCCAATGCCCGAAAGTACTGTGGCCAGAAGTAAGATATCGTTTTTAAGCACTGAGCGATAATTCGCGAAGCATTCATGCAACTTTATGGATTGGTCCTTGTATCTGTTCGTTTCCGGACATAACAGAGCGTAGATAACAAGTATGCAAAAGAGCATTGCAGCCATTACCACGAAGTTGGTTTGCCACCCGTACCATGATTGAATGGCACTGCCGATCACAGGACCAAAGACAATAGACAGTCCCGTGAACATGGTTATGTAGGAGCTGGTAATGGCATAGCGCTCACCCTGGACGATATCAGACAGTACAACACGAGACAGTGCGATGCTCACGCCACTACCGAAACCTTGAACAAAGCGGGAAGCCAGGAATGGCTCGATATCAGAGAGTGTGGTTGCCCACAAATTGCCGGCTATGGCAGTGGAAATTCCGATCATGATGACCGGCTTTCGCCCATATTTATCACTTAATGGTCCGTATACAAGGGCGCTGCAGCCAACGCCAAGTAGAAAAATTGATATTGAGGACTGCATCAGCTTCTGGGTAGTGCCCATGAACTTTGTCATTTCCGGCAATGAAGAAAGATGAATATCTGTTCCCATCAAGCCGATAAAAAGCAGTAGCGTTAGAATGGCCACCACTTTAAGTTCTTCACGAGATAGTGGGGCATGTTTTTTCTGAGGCATATTTACCCTTATTTGTTGCTCTGGTTTCGAGTGCATATCTGCCAAAACCTGGCCATGCCGTACCGGCAGGTATGTTTGTTAACTTAAATAAATACAATAGTTTACGTACCAGTAAACCTCTCGTAACTTAGGCGAGGCCTTTATACCAATTAACATTTATGTAATGAAATTTTTTCTGCCCCAATGCGGTAAAATCAGTTACATATGAGGTGTGGCGCACATACTTATCATGAGGTACTGTACGTGCATTGATTTATATGTGGTTGTTTTTATGAAGGCTTTGCTGGGGTTTGTGGGTGTCGCCAATGTATTGGCCGGGGTCGTGGTGTGGCTTTGTCACCGGCTTTGGGGTTGGCCGACGATCAACTATTCCTCCGATTATCTGTTTTTTAATGCGTTGATTCTGTGGGGGCTGGCCGGACTATTGTGGGATGGCGGCAGGCAAGGGCGTTTATATGATCGCGACCGCGGAGCGAGAAAGGCCCAGTCGCTGGTGACGGATTTCGACCATGCGCAAAATAACCTTGATGAATTCAGGGCCAATTTTCACACCGGCTTAAAACTCTTTATCGCCGGTCTGGTGGCGATGGTTGGCAGTTTTGTGCTGAACCAGTTGTCTTAGCGGCCGTTGCGTTGCTTCGGGGGCGGTTTGCTGCACCGAATGCCCTGAACTAGGCTTGGGGATACGGTGGGATAGCCCTGAGGACTCTGGTTGCTGATGCCTGACGCTTCTGATGATCGCCATGCCCCGATCTGGCGAACAGCCTGGTTCCGGTTCTATGAAGAGCTGAATGATTTTCTGCCGAATGACCGGCGAAAAGTGCGTTTTCCTTACCGTTTTGCCGTGAAACCGGCTATCAAAGATACCCTCGAAGCCATCGGCGTCCCGCATACGGAAATTGATTTGATCCTAGTCGACGGCCAATCTGTTGGCTTTGATCACCGGCTTCGGGGCGGTGAGCTGGTATCTGTTTATCCGATGTTTGAGTCTTTCGATATTCAGCCCTTGGTACGACTGCGACCGAAGCCGCTGCGGGAGCCGCGGTTTGTGGTCGACGTCAACTTAGGCAAACTGGCGCGTAAACTGCGCTTGCTGGGTTTTGATACCTTATACAGCAATCAGTTTGAGGACGGTGAAATCGTGGCGCTGTCGGTGTCGGAGCAGCGCATCATTCTGACCCGGGATAAGTTTATTTTTAAATATCGGATGGTGACGCATGGCTACTGGGTACGCAGCGATCGCCCGGATGAGCAACTCCGTGAAGTCATTTCCCGTTTCCAGCTTGAGCACAATTTTCGTCCGTTTACCCGGTGCTCCCGTTGCAATGGCCGTTTATCAACGATTGAGCAGGAGCAAGTCATTGGCCGGGTCCCAGAGAACACTCTCAGGTATTATTCTGAATTTTTTCAGTGCCGGGACTGTCATCATCTCTATTGGAAAGGAACGCATGTTACTCGTATCGCACAATGGATGTCCCGACTGCAGACCGCCGGATCCTGACCTGAAAATGCCGACTAGGCTTAGTAGATAAACCGCAGTTGTGATTGCTGAATCTTAGACGTTCAACCCGTAATCCGTGTTGCATCCATCGCAAGCGCTGCACGAGGGCAGCACATGCGATGCCGCAAAATTTGCCATCATCGTCTGGTCGGCAACTGCGCAGGAGGGGCCGTATGAAAGCCAATGTAAATGAAGAGCTACTTCGTTCACATCAACCGGAGATGATACGCAAGCGTCTGGCAAAGCCGCCGGAGTCTCAGAATATCTCCGATGCAGTTCTGGGGGGGATCGACGGATGCGTCACGACTTTTGCGGTGGTCTCGGCAGCCGCGGGAGCCGGATTACCGGCATCCGTGGCGGTGATCCTGGGGATCGCCAATTTGCTTGCCGACGGGTTCAGCATGGCGGTCAGCACGTATGAATCCCACCGGGCAGAGCAGGACTACGCCCAGAGCTTGCGGGATATGGAGGAAGCGCATATCGATTTGGTGCCGGAGGGTGAACGGGAAGAGATCCGCCAGATCTTCATCAACAAAGGGTTCAATGGCGAGGTGTTGGAGACCATTGTCGACACGATTTGTGAAGATCGCAAATTGTGGGTGGATACCATGCTGGCAGAAGAGCACGGGGTAAATGATCAGGCGCATATCAATCCGCTGGCGTCTGCCGGAGCAACCTTCCTGGCTTTTCTGGTGGTCGGGGCCGTGCCGTTGTTGCCTTTCTTGACCAGTGCGCTGACTTTATCTCAGCAATTTGCCTTGAGCACCTTGCTGGCGGCTTTGATGTTCTTTCTGATCGGGATGCTCAAAAGCCTGGTGTTTAATTTGCCTTATTTATGGTCCGGGCTGCGGACGCTCGGCATGGGCGGCGCGGCAGCCAGTCTGGCCTATGTGTCCGGCTACTTGCTGCGGGAGCTGTTTGGCTTATCGGGGGTATAGGAAAACAACGTTACGTGTTGCGGCTGAGATCGGTCTTGATCAGATGCAGGATAGCGACGTCATGACCGACTGCAAACCGGACATCCCAGACGTTGGTTAAATGTCCGACCGCAGAAGGCATCAAATCCTGCAAGCCGGACAGTAGCTCGGCGGAGTCTGCCAGCGGGAACCCGTCAATGGCACAAACATCGAGCTCATGGCACCAAGCGTGGAGCGCGGTCTGCTCGTTGCCCGCTTCCACCTGAGACAGATAGGTTGCGCCATCATATTCCAGCACCAGGGTATAGACAGCCATTATTGACCCAACGCCTGACAGGGCCGGTGGGGCTTTGGCGCTCTGCGGACATCGCAGACACCGTAGCCGTGATCGCCGGGTTCAGTCATCTTTCACCATTGATTGGGTGTACCAGCAGGTCAGTTCATGATCGCTGCTGACCAGATTAACCACGACTTCTCCATAGAGCCGCCAGCCATCATTCATCAGCTCGTTGATTTTTTTTTCAAATTCAAATTCATGTTTGTCACAGACAATTTTGTATTGCATATCGTGCCTCCGGCTGGTCGGGAATTACGCAGTGTTACCGGTGTGATGCTGGCCCCCTAGGGCATTGCTTTATTAGCGCGTTGCTTAATAAGGGCATGGCTTTATCAGGACAAAGCTATTCATAAGGACAAAGCTTTTAATAAGAACAAAGCTTTTTTAAGAACAAAGCTTTTTTAAGAACAAAGCTTTTTTAAGAATAGTTATAAAATGTTCGGCAGGCGGCACAAGGATAAGAAAAAAGCCAGCAGGGTGCTGGCTTTTGGTCATCGCAGAAAGATGAAACTTTACAGGCGTTTCGGTTGACGGTATGTGCGCCCGGCAGCCTGGTAGATATCTTTGAGCTTGAGGTCGAAGTTGTCGTAGAAGAACCAGGCGACAAACTTGATGACGTCGTCACCATCGTTCATGATCCACTCTGCAAACTCTTCCGGTTCACCCTGGTCATTTTCCTGCATCGACACGTGATAAATGCGCTGTTCACCGTCGATTTCTGCAAGACGGAACTGGCCGGTCAGGGCAGCGGCGGCATCTGCGATTTCCTGATCTTCGCAAGATTTTAAGGCGTCCAGAACCTGAGGCATGGTGTCATGTTGGCACAGGGATTTGATAAGGGCTTCAAATTGATCTTGTTGCATTTCTTTTCAACTCATAATATTGATAGCCCTATTGTAGCAGTGACCGCCACATAAAGGAAAATGAAGGAGTTATCAATGACAGGAATGACGGACCTCGATCAGTTGCTGCGTCATATGGAGCCCCGGCTTCGGGACGGTGAGTTTGTGTTTTGTACCACGCCGACCTTGAATGATGCCTTGTTTATCCGGCTCAAGCCGCTCGCGACTTTCCGGGAAGACGAAGGGCTGACCCTGGTGCTGGACAAGAATCTGGCCCGGGAAAATGGCTTTGCGGCAGCGCCGGTTTTTCGCGCGATCACCCTGACGGTGCATTCCAGCCTGGAAGCGGTTGGCCTGACCGCCGCTGTGGCCGGTAAACTGGCTGAAAAGGGGATCAGCGCCAATGTGGTGGCTGCCTATTACCACGATCATATTTTTGTCCAGGCGGAAAAGGCGCAGCTTGCGCTGGCCGCACTGGCTGAACTGAGTGCCCAATGATACCAGGCTGAATCAATATCGGTTCACGGACTGATACCGCTTGGTGCCTGCTGTCGGGTTTTTTGCTGTTGCGTATGAACGCATCGAGAGAATGACAAGGAAATTATGTTTATGGAATTACACACCTTATTACTTTTTGCACTGGCTTCGCTGACCCTGAATCTGATCCCGGGGCCGGATGTCATCTACATTTTATCGAATACCATGAAAGGGAAAGCCTCGGCCGGAACTCAGGCTGCGCTGGGGCTGGGCGTGGGTTATCTGTTTCATACCGTGGCGGCGGTCTTCGGTCTGTCGGCGCTGATCCTCAGTTCAGCGTATGCATTTCTGGTGGTGAAATACCTGGGTGCGGCTTACCTGTTGTATCTGGGGATCTGTGCGCTGCGAAGTTTTGCCCGTGGCGAATCGAAGCTGGCGCTGGATGAGAGCCAGAGCGGGACGCAGAATATTTTCCGCCAGGGGGTGATTGTCAGTATCCTGAACCCGAAGGTGGCGATGTTTTTCTTATCGTTCCTGCCGCAGTTTATCGATACCTCCCTGGCGTCGTCACCGACCCATCAGTTGCTGATCCTGGGCGTGGTGTTCTGTGGCCTGGCCACCTTGTGTAATGCCGCATACGCAACGCTGGGAAGCTGGGTTCTGAACAGCCCGCAGGCCTCACGGTTTAGCCGTGCTATCGAAGGGGTGTCCGGGGTGCTGTTAATCGGCCTGGCGGCAAAAATTGCGTTCAGTAAAAACAATGCCGCTTAATCCGGCAAACACAATAGAGATAGCGAGACAATCATGAGCTCAGATCAAACCTGTTGTATGGTGATGACCACTTTTGCCGATGAAGCGAACGGCCAGGCGATTATCCACTCCCTGCTTGAAAAGCGACTGGCGGCCTGTATTCAGGTCCAGTCGATCGAGAGTTACTACCACTGGAAAGGGGCGGTGAATCAGGATCAGGAGAAGCTGATGATGATTAAAACCACCGTTGAGCTGTATGCACAGGTTGAGGCAGATATTCTCGCTCATCATGACTATGAAACACCGGAAATTATCCGGCTGCCCATTACCGCCGGGCTGCCGGATTATCTCAACTGGATCCGCTCGGAGTGCAAGTCGTAACGCATCCGGCTGTGGTTTTTACATATGCGGCCGTGGTTCCATGTTTCGGTGTCGTTGGATATTCGGTGCCGCTACATATTCGGATAGTTCGGACCACCGCCGCCTTCCGGCGTGACCCAGGTAATGTTCTGGGACGGATCCTTGATGTCACATGTTTTGCAGTGAACACAGTTGGCGGCATTGATCTGAAACTTGGGCGTGCCGTTGCTGGTCACAATTTCATACACCCCGGCCGGACAATAGCGCTGGCTGGGCTCGCCGAACCGCTCTAAATGCATGTTCAGCGGCAAACCTTCATCCTTCAGCTTCAAATGACAAGGCTGGTTCTCCTCGTGCTGGGCCCCCGATAAATAGACCGATGATGGCTTATCGAAGCTGATGACACCGTCCGGTTTCGGGTATTCGATCGGCTGGCTTTTTTCCAGCGGGCGCAGGCATTCATGATCGGCTTTGCGATCTTTCACGGTCCAGCGCAGTCGGTGTTTGAGCCAGTTATGCTCTACGGTTGCTAGCGCGCCGCCAATAAGGTTACCGAATTTATGGATCTGGGCACCGAAGTTTCGCGCCTCATCCAGCTCCTGATAAAGCCAGGACTGTTCAAACAGCTGTTCGTAGCCCGGTGTGGTCTGCGCAAATCCTTGGCTGATCTCGCTAAACACCGCCTCGGCGGCCAGCATCCCGGATTTCATCGCGGTATGGCTCCCCTTGATTTTGGCAAAGTTGAGCGTACCGGCGTCACAGCCGACGAGAACGCCGCCCGGAAATTGCTGCCGGGGGAGGGAATATAACCCGCCCTTGGTAATGGCCCGGGCACCATAGGCAATCCGTTGGCCGCCTTTCAGATATTGGTGATACAGGGGATGATGCTTCATGCGCTGGAATTCATCGAACGGGCTGAGGTAGGGATTGTGGTAATTCAGATCGACAATCAGCCCGACGGCCACCTGGTTGTTTTCCAGATGGTAGAGAAAGCTGCCGCCGGTGGTGTCTGACTGGCTTAACGGCCAGCCGACGCCGTGCAGGACTAATCCGGGCTGGTGCTGTTCTGCGGGGATCTCCCACAGCTCTTTGATTCCCAGCGCGTAATGCTGGGGCTGTTTATCGTAGTCGAGATCGAAATTGGCGATCAGCGTTTTGCCCAGATGGCCGCGCGCGCCTTCGGCAAAAATGGTGTACTTGGCGCGCAGTTCAATGCCCGGTTCAAATGTTGGTTTCGGCTCCCCGTTTTTGTCCCGCCCCATATCTGTGGTGATCACACCGGCAACGCCGCCTTGCTCGTTATAGAGGACTTCGGCTGCCGCGAAACCAGGATAAATTTCAGCGCCGAGTGATTCAGCCTGTTGGCCCAGCCAGCGACAGAAGTTGGCCAGGCTGATGACAAAATTGCCGTCGTTTTTCATCGGCTCCGGCGTGAGGTTGAGCGGAAAATTCAGAAAATTGTGCTGGTTGGTGAGCAGACAAAATTGATCTTCACACACGGCGGTATGCAGCGGGGCATCCAGTCGCTCCCAGTCCGGAAACAGTTCGTCCAGCGCCCGGTGCTCGAACAGGGCACCCGAGAGAATATGGGCACCGACTTCCGCGCCTTTTTCAACCACGCAGACCGAAAGCGTCTGACCGTTCTCCTCAGCCAGTTGCATCATGCGGCAGGCGGCGGAAAGGCCGGCAGGGCCTGCACCCACAATCACAACGTCAAATTCCATGCTTTCTCTTTCCATGTCTTCTTTTCCTATGCGTTCTTTTTCCATGCAAAGTTTCCTGAACATTCGAGGCGATATTGGTAACTATAGTCCAGTTGACGTAAACGTAAATTCAACTAGGCTCAAAGTGTATTCGCTTTCGGATATGTCGTTTAAGTCAAGCTTTTAAGTCAACTTATCTCTGGCTGCTGTCAAAGGTCTGACGTGGTTCCGGCGCTTGTTCAGAAGCATGTTGGCAGTCACTTTAATCAGAAAAGGAAGACATCGTGAAAGTACTGGTAGCGATAAAACGTGTGGTGGACCCATACGTTAAAATCAGGGTCAATCGTGACGGCACTGGCGTGGAAACAAACAATGTCAAAATGGCCATGAACCCATTTTGTGAGATTGCCGTGGAAGAGGCCGTCCGGCTCAAGGAAGCAGGCATTGCCGAAGAAGTGGTTGTGGTGTCAGCCGGTGAGTCGGCGTGCCAGGAGCAATTGCGCACCGCTCTAGCCCTGGGGGCTGATCGGGCGATCCACATCGACACGGAAAACAATCTGGAGCCGCTCACGGTTGCCAAGTTACTCAAAGCCGTGATGGATAAAGAGCAGCCCGGTTTGGTGCTGTTGGGCAAACAGTCCATTGATTCGGATAACAATCAGGTGGCGCAGATGCTGGCGGCGTTAACCGGTCGGCCGCAAGGGACATTTGCCTCGAAGGTGGTCGTTGAGGGTGACGTTGTCACGGTAACCCGTGAAGTGGATGGCGGTCTGGAGACCCTAGCGCTGAAATTGCCAGCAATTATCAGTACCGATCTCCGGCTGAATGAGCCGCGTTATGCGTCGTTGCCGAATATCATGAAGGCCAAGAAAAAGCCGATGGAATGTGTGCAGCCGGCTGATTTTGACGTGGCGGTGACCCGTCATCAGGAGATCCTGTCGGTCTCGCCGCCACCGGAACGAGCCGGTGGTATTCAGGTGGCTTCGGTTGCGGAGCTGGTCGATAAGCTGAAAAACGAAGCGAAGGTGATCTGATGGCAACGTTAATTATTGCGGCACATGCGGAACAGACGGTACTGCCGGAAATGTTCAAAGTGATCCAGGCGGCCCGATCGCTGCCGTCTCCGGTATCGGTGTTGGTTGCGGGCAGTGGATGCAGCGTGGTCGCCGAATCGGTCAGCCGGATTGCCGGGGTGGATGAGGTGCTGCTGGCGGACGATGTGGTCTATCAGCATCAGCTGCCGGAGAATCTGGCATCGCTGGTGGTGGAACTGGCCGGACGATTTACCCATGTGCTTGCGCCGGCGAGTACGTTCGGGAAAAACCTGATGCCCCGGGTTGCGGCGTTGCTGGATGTCGGTCAACTTTCTGATGTGATTGCCATCGAAAGTGAAGATACGGTGATCCGCCCTATTTACGCCGGGAATGCGTTGGCGAAGGTGAAGTCGCATGATCCTGTGAAAGTGATGACGATCCGCCCGTCGGCGTTTGACTCGGCACCGGAGCAGGAGACTCCGGCACCGATCACGGCTCTGGAGGGCGCAGTGCCAACCGATCTGGCGCAATTTATCAGTCTGGCGGAGACCCAAAGTGAGCGACCGGATTTATCGGTTGCCAAAGTGGTGATCTCCGGCGGTCGGGGGCTGGGAAACAAAGAGAGCTTTGCCCTGATTGAGCAACTGGCAGACAAGCTTGGCGGGGCCATTGGTGCCTCGCGGGCGGCGGTGGATGCCGGGTTTGTCTCGAATGATTTACAGGTCGGACAAACCGGTAAAATCGTAGCGCCCGAGCTTTATATTGCGGTGGGGATTTCGGGCGCTATTCAGCACTTGGCCGGGATGAAAGAGTCCAAAGTGATCGTGGCGATCAACAGTGATCCGGAAGCGCCGATCTTCCAAATCGCCGACTATGGTCTGGTCGGCGATCTGTTCGACATTCTGCCACAACTGATTGAAGCGGTTTAGAAAAACCAGAAAAATCGTTTTATTCCAGTATTGTCCAGCCGCGCTGCTCAGCCATCCTGAGCAGCGCGGTTTTTTCTTTCTGCTGCTCGGCGGTCAGCCAGTCAATAAAATGCGTGACATCGTCACTTTCAGTGGTGGCGTGGTAGTAATACATCCACTGGCTGTTGGCGACCACGGCGGCGTGTTTCGGTAGCATGAGATAGCCTTGCTCCAGCTCATGAACCACCAGCATCAAATCGGTAATGGCGACGCCCTGACCGGCCAGGCAGGAGGTCAGGGCCATATCCAGGGTGTTGAAGGTGAGTCCCGGTTGATGGATCTGGTTCGGACGCTGAACACTCTTCAGCCAGGCCTTCCAGTCACTCTGATCTGAGGTCGGATGCAGGCGCGGGTAATTCAGCAGCTCGTCAATCGACACTGGCTGATTGCTGCGGGTGAGTTGGCCGGAGTAAACCGGAGCCAGATACTCTTTTCGTAAAAAATGCTGCTGATAGCGACTCGGCGGTTCGTGCTGCATGTTATAGACAGCCACATGGTAGTCATCTTCGTCCAGCATCAGCTCTTCACTGGTATGGCCCATGCTGGAGGAGATCACAATATCCAAATCCGGGTGCAATGCCTTAAATGAATGCAAGCGGGGGATCAGCCAGCGCACGGCAAAGCTCATGGCGACCTTGACTTTCAGCGTGCCGGTTTCCTGAACCCGACACTGTTTAATCGTGCGGTTGAGCTCACTGTACTGACGGGTCAGCAGCAGGGCGACTTCCTTGCCTGGCTCGGTCAACTCCAGCGCCCGGTGATGGCGGATAAACAACGGAAAACCTAAGCTTTCTTCCAGTTGTCGGATTTGCCTGCTGACCGCACTTTGGGTGACATTCAGTTCACTGGCTGCCAGGGTAAAACTCAGGTGACGGGCCGCTGATTCAAAGACCCGGAGGCCGTTGAGGGACGGGGGTAATAAGGCATGTCTCTTTTTTAATTCCATCGGAGAACCACTTAGGTGTGCGAAGTGCTTGGATGAGTTTTAAGAATGCCAAGGTACTATAAATGTCGTTTGAAAGGCAAAGTTTTACGCCTTAGAGTAGCGAGGATAGAAGTAATCCCTGTTTCGTGCAGGTTACGGTTTGATTTTTTGCCTTGCGTTGTGAGTCTTGAATAAAAAATGAAAAAGTTGGTCACGCTCGCTATACCACTGATTATTTCTCAGTTGGTGGCCCAATTACTGATTTTTACTGATGTCTGGATGATGGCCCAGCTCAGTATTATGGCCATTGCCGGTGGCGGCTTGGGCGCGACGGTGTATTCGATCGTGTTTATTATTGCCGGCAGTACTGTCGGTTGTGTTGCAAACCTGATCGCCATTGCTTACGGGATGCGGGCATCCCGCCCGGCCCAGGGGGATCAGGAGATCCGCGCTGCCGTGAAAGGCGGGGTCCTGCTGTCTGTGATTTTGACGCTGGCGTTGCAACCGGTGTTCCTGTTGATGCCGGAGATGCTGTCGATGGCCGGTCAGGATCCGCAGGCCGTAGTGCTGGCGGTGGATTACTTAGATGCGCTGAAATGGTCGATGTTACCGACGTTAATCCTGCTGGTGCTGCGGAGTCTGGTCAGCGCGTTTGGTGATACCCGTTCGGTGATGGTGATGTCTCTGGTCACGGTGGTGCTGAATGTGCCGCTGAGCTACCTGTTTGCCTTTGAGTGGAACCTGGGACTGGCCGGTTTGGGTTATGGTACGGCGCTGGCGGCGTTGCTGGTGATGTTCGGTTATGGCTACTGGGTATTTCAGCAGCCGAAATACCGGGACTATCATCCGTTGCAGCAGCTTCGTGAATATCGTGTCGGGATCATGTTGCCGCTGCTGGGGCTCGGGGTACCGATTATGATCGCCACGATGCTGGAACATGCGCTGTTTTCCGGGGCGGTATTACTGGCGGGTACACTGGGTGCGGTTTCGCTGGCCATTCACCAAATTGCGCTGCAATGTCTGAATCTGTCCTGGAATGTGGCGTTTGGTTTTTCCCAGGCCGCTTCGATTCTGGTCAGTCAGCATGTGGGCCGTCAGGAGCCACAACTGGTGCGCCGCTATGCCTATCTGGGGCTGTTTCTGGTCACTGCAGTGAGCGCGGTCTTCGGGGTTGCGGTGAGTGTGTGGCCGGAGTTTCTGACCCAGGTCTTCAGTGTTGAAGGCGATGCGCTGGCGATGGACTTGGTTGCGGCCTTGCCGAGTGTGATGATTATGGTCGCGCTGTGTTTTGTCGTGGACGGCTGGCAACTGGCGGCGATCAGCATTCTGCGTGGGATGAAGGTCGTGAAGGCTCCGACAGTGTCAACGGTGATCGGCTACTGGCTGATTGGACTGCCGGCTGCCTGGTATTTGATGAAAGGCATGGGGCTGGAAGGGATCTGGGCTGGCTTGGGCATCGGCCTGGCGGCGACCGGGGTGATGCTGGTGAGCTTGCTGTTCCGTCACCTGAATCACTTTGAACGCTTGGTGCAGCAATCCCACGCACGATCGGCGCATGATCCGCATCAGCCGTCGCACCCGGTAGAGTCTGGTACAGAGCGCGCCGGCGTGCGTGCGGTGTCAGAGAATCCGTCTGCGGTGCTGACTTAACGTCCGTGAAAAGGCTCACTTGAATGAGCGGGCTTTGGTTTTATGGGGCTATGGTTTTATGGGACTATGGTTTTATGGGGGGATGGGTTCCTCATTGAGTGATTGAAAACAGCACAAAAAAAGCCGGAAATGATTCCGGCTTTTTTATGGGTGTATTTTGATTAGATGTGATTTTTACTGAACGAGATACCTGCCGCCGGGTGTTAACGCATGCGAAACACATTGGTTTGTTTGTCTTGCTGGACTTCGGCGAAGCTGCGGACAAACGGTCCCTGCTGGCGAATACGAGCCGGTAGGGTATCAATGACACGTTTGGCTTCGGCCTTGGTGGCGAAGTCGCCATAGATCACCGCGTACCAGCGATTGCCCAGACTGCGTTTCCAGTTGACCCAAATTGGGTCTTGTCCTTTGATATCCCGGATATAACCGCGGACGTCGCGCTCTTCACTCAGTGCCAGAACCTGAATCGTAAAACGATTTGGATCCAGATGGCCATAGGCTTCCTGGGTCGTCATTGCACCGACACATTGGCTTTGTGGGCCGTTGGTTGTCGTACAGCCGGTCAAAAAGAGCAGCGCTGCGACCGCAAAGAACTTATACACTCAGTGTCCCCTTTATGCTTCCAGATGAAATTGCCATGATCTATAGGCGGTTAATTTCTCCGGATGGTAAATGTTTTTTTGGTTTATGGGTGTTACGGTGGTTGGTTGTCGGGTTTTATATCATTCTCGGGACTTACCTCATCCTCGGTATGGTTACTGTTTTTATATCCAGTATGTTGGCAGACGCGGTCACGAAATTCAATGGCTTGTCCGATGTGTGTGACCGCCGACGCTTTACTGTCCGGCTCCTAACCAGAAAGCGGTGAGTTTTTCTTCAATCTCATCAATCGTGGTGGTGCTGTGGGTTCGGGCAATCGCGCTTATCAGCGCATCCTGCTTGGCGGCTTGAATTCGGGTGAGCACCTTTCGGGTTGGGGGCGACAACAGATCTTTGAGATCAAACCCGAGCAGAAAGGCCGAAATCCGCTCTACGTTATAGTCCAGCTGCTCTCCGGGCACGTAGTCTTCCCACAATCTGCCGTCATGAATGTGCTGGTATTTATCCATGATGGTGTAGAAGTCGGTGGCATCTTTGCTGTTTTCTGCGCCGCGCTCATCCCAGGCCATGAGTTTGAGCAGGACGATGCCCGGCAGGGAAGCAACTTTGAACTGGTGTGATTGAAAGTTCACGGTCAGGGCTGCATCGAAGGCTTCCTGAAATCCGACGACAGACATAGTCACCTCATGACCCGGCGGCCATTGAATGTGGCCGTGAGCATCTTCGAGTTGCCCGAACGGAATAATGTCGACCGGCAGGTTGGTTTCCGGCTCTTTGAGGCGATGTGGCTGGCGGGTTTCCTCCAGCCCGGCATGGATCAGACCGGTTTTAACGGCTTCAAACTCCTCCCAATCTGCGACAAAAATTGCAGTATCGATGTCGCGGGTTGCCCGGATCGGCGGATGGCCGAAAACGCCGTGAAGCACGATGTCGCGCGCGGTGGCTCCGGCGATGAAATAGGGTTTACCGGTTTGCTCAATGGCCCTGATCACTTTGATCAGGGCGGTTTCAAACGCCGGGTTAAGGGAGTTGGTTAAGATGTAGATATTGTTCATTGAGGATCTCGGCGACTTCGCGGTTTCGGCTGTCCGGGCTTGTCAGGAGCTCAGCCGTACATAACAGGGCTTGAGCCGTTTGATTGAGCGTGAGGTTTTCTCCCCAGAACGGGGCGGCGATGGTCAGTTTTCCGTCTTGCGCCGGTCTGGCCTGGTATTGCCTGAATTTTTGCTGAAACGGGGCTCGTGTGAACAGTAACCACTGCTCCGGCGTCAGGTATTGCGTGAGTTGGTAGGCGGCAATTTCACCACTCCAAAGCTCACCTTCTTCCAGGGCGATGGATGACCAACTGAGCGGTGTATTGACCGTCATCGCTTTGAGTTTTGGCTTGAGGGTCTGACGGTAGGCCTGCAGCCACTGATACTGTAATGTTTTTGGATCCAGCAAGCGGCGATGCTGTTTCTCCGCCGGAATATGATGGTTATCGATCAGGTAGTGAATGGCTTTGTTGACCATTCCTAATGAAATCCCCGCCTTGGCAGCAATGTCACTGTACGTTTTTTGCAGCAATTCTTCTTCTGCAAACAAAGCAAACAGGCATTTGGCGACACCGATACTCATGGTGTTTACCTGCGGGCGTTGGGTGTCCGGCACACGTCCCTGAATCAGGATATACACAGCATCATCGACGATGGACACATTCCCGGCTTCATCAATATAGTTGATGTAGTGCTCCCGGCAGTATTGGTGCAGAAAGTCACTGAGGCAGTTGCAGATCAATAAGGGGTTGTCGGTCTCAGCCGTCTGTTTGAGAAACTGCGCCAGATTCTCTTTTCGGTGGATCTGTTTATACACAACGGCAAAGTTGTGCGTTTTGGTATGCAGGGTCAGGCTGAGCCGGGCGTCATACGATGCCCGGGACTGTGGTTCTATTTCGACCTGCCAGTCCTGGGGCAGCGTATGGGGGAGCCGATGCTGCCAGATGAGCTCTTTTTTCATGATAGGTCCAATTTCATGAATCATGAAAAAATAATAATCGTGAAAATCATCAGTGTAAAGACAATTCCTGTTTGGTTTATTCCTAGCGAATCACTCAGCAAATCAGCCTATTCGCTTTCAAACTGCTGAGAGAAGCATCACCTGAAACTAAATTTGTTGTTTGAGGGTGACGATTATAGCTTCTCTCGAATAAACTGTATATATATACAGTATAGTGTAACCATAGAGCGAGTGAAGTATGGCGGTGTTTCCTGTTTTCATTGAGTCAATTCCTTGCGGCTTTCCGTCTCCGGCCGATGGTCATCAGGAAGAGCTCGATCTGGATGACTACTTGATCCGTCACCCGAACGCGACGTTTTTTCTCCGAGCTTGCGGGGATTCCATGACAGGCGCGGGGATCTATGACGGGGATCTGCTGGTGGTCGATCGCGCCGAAGCGATTGTGCCCAATCGGATTGTCATTGTTCGGGTGTATGACGAGTTCACCTGTAAGCGATTGGTTCGGCATCAAGAACAGTGGTGGCTGAAGGCGGAAAACCACCGCTACCAGCCGTTTCCCTTGCCGGAAGATGCTGAAATCTTCGGCGTGGTGACCCGAAATATTCATAACTTGCTGGATTGATGCATGATGAGTGCTGTGTTTGCGGGCTACCGGGATCAAATCTGGGCCTTGGTGGATGCCAAAAGTTTTTACACCAGTTGTGAGCAGGTGTTTGATCCGACACTGGCGGGCAAGCCGGTGGTGGTGCTGTCGAATAACGACGGCTGCTGTGTGGCGATTTCCGAGCAGGCCAAAGGCTTGGGGATCCAGCGGGGGGCCCCCTGGTTCAAAATCGAGCGGGAGGCTCGTAAGCTGGGCGTACAGGTTCGCAGTTCGAACTATGTGCTGTACGCAGATATGAGCCGACGCTTTATCGAAGAGCTGTCCCGGTTTTCGCCGCAGGTGGAGCAGTATTCAATCGACGAAGCGTTTGTCCGCCTGGACGGGATGAACCAGGAAGATTTAACGGCGTACGGCCAACAGATCCGGGACACGATTTATCGCCATCTCGGCCTGGCGGTACGGGTCGGTATCGGCGCCACGCCCACGCTGGCCAAACTGGGAAATCAGGCGGCGAAAACTTACGAGCAGCGGTTGCATGGTGTGGCTGAAATCAAAACCGAACATCAGCGGCGCTGGTTGTTGCAGCGAACTGATGTACAGGACATCTGGGGCATTGGGGCAAAAACGGCAACCCGGCTGCGAACCTCAGGGATCACCACAGCACTGCAGCTGGCTGATCAAAAATCGGCGGATATGCGCCGGTTGTGGAACGTGGGTCTGGCCCGAACCGTCCTCGAATTACAGGGTGCGGCCTGCATTGCACCGGGGGATATAGATGAAAAGCGTAAGCAAATCCTGTCCAGCCGCAGTTTTGGCGTCGGGATCAGCCAACTGGATGAGCTGAAGGCCGCATTGGCGTTTCACTGCCAGCGCGCCGGGGAGAAGCTGCGTCAGCAAGGCAGTCAGGCCGGGGTGGTCAGCCTGTTTTTACGCACCAACCGCTATAAAGACTTACCGCAATATAATAAGAGCACCGCGCGGGTTTTGGCCTGTCCCAGCCAGGATACCTATCAGTTTTTAAACTCAGCAATTGAGCAACTGCATGGGATTTATCGTCCCGGCTACGAATACCAGAAGATCGGGGTGATCCTCGACGATCTGTCTGATGTGCAGCACCACTACGTCCAGCTGGACATGTTTGACGCCAGTACCCTGGATGAAATGAAGCGGCGCAAACTGATGGCGGTGACGGATCAGCTCAATGCCCGTTATAAAAACGGTGTGAAACCGGCCTCGGTGATCAGCGCCACCAACTGGCACATGCGCCAAGCCTTCCGGTCCAATCGCTGGACCACCCGGCTGGATGAACTTCAGATTGCTAAGTGCTGAGCAGCGTGAGGGATGTAATTGATTACAAAAGTGAATCAAAATGATTGCAAACATTAATGACATTTGTTTTCATTCGCATTGTTGATGGTTTTGTTAAATGCTATAAATGGAATTTGTAATGAAAACAATGTTTATCCGACACCCGCTGGCTCTGGCGATTTCACTCGTTGTGGCCCCAGCCTTGGCTCAAAGTGATGCCCAGAGTACAGAAACGCTGACTGTCTATGGTCAGAGTTATGAAGGCTATGCTGAGCATATGCCAACGTCGGGGATGAAAACGGATCTGGAATGGCTGGATGTGCCTCAATCCGTTTCCGTGGTGACCGGAACAGAAATCAAAGACCGGGGCGCGGTGCGCTTGGTTGATGCCCTGGATGGTGTTGCTGGGGTGAATAATACGCTGGGTGAGGGGAGCCGGGATCAGTTCGTAATCCGCGGTTTTGATGCGCTCAATGATGTTTACCGTGACGGACTGCGGGATGACGGGAATTTGCAATCCTACCGTAGCCTGGCAAATATTGAACGAATTGAAGTGGTCAAGGGAGCGGCAGGGGCCTTGTATGGACGCGGCTCTGCCGGCGGCTTGATTAACCTGGTGACAAAACGTGCCAACGGGGAAAAGTTCACACGCTTCAATGCAGGTGTTGGCAGCAACAACCAGTTTGTGGGTCAGGTTGATAGCTCAACATCATTGTCAGACAGTGTGAATGGGCGCGTGAACCTAGAGTACCGCGAAGGTGATTCCTATGTCGATCATGTGGATTCACATGATTATTTTATTGCGCCGACCTTGAGAATGACACCCATGCAGGGGCACACGTTAGATCTGGATGTGGAGTATGCCTACCAAGAACTGGTCCCGTACCGGGGCGTGCCATCGAAAGATGGCAAGCTGGTTGACGTACCGGTGGATACCTTCTTTGGCGGCACGAATGACTATCAGAAATCGGACAGCCTTCGCCTGGCGGCCGACTATGAAATTGCGTTGAACCATGCGTTGACATGGAATAACCGTGTTTCCTGGAACAAGATAGATCTGGAGCAAAAAGGAACCCGGCAAGCGAGTACCGCTGTGACCGGGGATACAGTTGCACAGACCGTCAATAACTTTGGCTATGATCCGCGCACCACGACCACGCTACAGTCCGAGTTGGTCTGGGATACTGGCGCGAACCAGCTTCTGATCGGGGCTGACTACAACCGTATTGATATTGATCTGACGCTGGCCAGCAATAAAACGCTGCCGGGCAAAGATATTCACAACCCGACTGCCGGACCGACGCAGGATCCGGGCTTTAAACCGTTCCGGGACAATGTGACGGAAACGACCGGTTTATATATTCAGGATGTATACACCCTTGGTGACTTGTCCCTGATTGGTAACGTGCGCTACGACATGATGGATCTTGAACAGCAAAAGTTTGGTCAGGAGAAAGAATCACTGAGCGATGAAAAAATCAGCTACCGCGCCGGCGCTGTTTATCGCCTGACGAGCGATGTTTCAACGTATGCGACATGGGCCCGTTCATGGCAGTTGCCTTATGCCGGGATCTATATTAATCCGAAACTGGCAGAGTTTTTCCATACCGACCTGCAAGAGCTGGGCTTGAAAGCGTACTTGTTGGATGATTCGTTGATGCTGAATGCTGCGCTGTTCCGGATCGATCAGGAGCAGCCTCAAACCAATACTGACGGTGATGTCATCGATAAAACAGAAGCGCGTCATCAAGGGGTTGAGCTTGAGATCCGTGGCCAGCTAACTGAGCAGTGGAATGTTTCTGCCGGCTATAGCTACCTGGATGCTGAAGATAAGGAGACTGGGAAGAAACCAAATGATGTCTCTGATCATTTGTTCTCTTTGTGGACTGCATATCAGCTGGATGACCACTGGCGCTTCGGCGGCGGGGTGAAATATGTAGGTGATCGTTTTGCTGGCAATGACGAAGCGGTTGCGTTGGGAGATTATACCACAGTCGATCTGATGGCTGAGTACAGCATTGGTCGTCATCAGGTACAGCTGAATGCGTATAACATCCTGGATGAGAAGTATATCCTGGGCGCGACAAATGGGACCTCTGGTCTGAATCAGATTGGTTACGGTGCTCCAGCAGAGTTCATGCTGCGCTATGGTTATCAATTCTAATCAAAATGACAGGCAACCCTCAGGGGTTGCCTTTTTTCTTCGATGCGGTTTCGAGCCAGCTGTTTTCTTGACGACTCTTTAAAAACAGAAATATCACTATTGTAAATGATTGTAAGATTTGTTTTCATTTGCTGCCTTTGTCGATGTCATTGAAATGGGTGGTTTATTTTTAAGCAGCCAGCGGCGTCGACGGATAGTGGCCTATAGGTCTAGTTGGAATTAACAAATAACGCAGAGGAGTAACAAGGCGTGGGTCAGCGAGCATATTTTGTTTTTGGGCTGTTCTTTACGTTGCTGGGGAGCTTGCTCTCCAGTGCCTCGGTATCGGCGGCTGATACCAGAACTGAAACCAGAACGATACAAGGTGAAATCGGGGAAGTGACGCTGACGGGGACGCCGACGCGTATTGTGGCACTCGAGTTCTCCTTTGTTGATGCAATGGCAGCCGTTGGTGTGGCACCTTTGGGCATTGCTGACGACGGTAAACCGGAGCGCCTTATTCCTGCTGTGAAGGCTGTGGTCCCAACCTGGCAATCTGTCGGCTCGCGCTATCAGCCAAGCCTGGAGGCGATTGCTGAACTCAAACCGGATTTGATTATTGCGGATTTGGAGCGACACAGCACCATTTATCAAGACCTGAGCCGTATTGCGCCGACGCTGGTTTTGAAAAGCCGGGGAGAGACTTATCAGCAAAATCTTGAAGCGGTGATCACGCTGGCGAAGGCCATTAACAAATCACCAGAAATGGCGGCGCGTCTGGCGCAGCACCGGGAAACTATGACAGCCTTCAAAGCAGAGATCCAGGCATCCGGTACGGTTCAGTTTGCGGTGCTTTCTGAGCGCGGCATGTGGATGCACGGCCCCGCGTCTTATGCAGGCAGCGTATTGGATTCACTGGGTATCAAAGGCCCGATCCCGGAGCAAACTGAACAAGCTTATATTCCAACCAGCCTTGAGCAACTGCTGGCGGCGAATCCTGACTGGCTGCTCATTGGCCGCTATTCGGAGCAAACCCCTCTGGATGAGTGGCAATCGAGCCCGATGTATTCGCTGCTACGGGCGGTAAAACATGACCAGGTGGTCGAAGTGTCACCAGGCCTGTGGTCACTGAGCCGCGGGATGCTGGCTGCAGAAGGCATGGCAGAGAATATAACCAAGCTATTGAATAGTCAGTCATGAGTCGTTCGCCTTCGGCAACCGTTAGGGTTGCTTCAAGTAAATCGCTTTCTTTTCGATGTTTGGCAAGGTGGGGCCTGATGTTGGCCTTGGCCGGCAGTGGGGTCGTTGTTGGTTTGCTTAGCTGGTCCAGTTTCTCCCTGCAATTGTCAGACCTCTCGGGCCTAGCCCTGGCTTACAATGAAGCCAGCATTGCCCAGCAGCTGATCTTCAATATCCGTCTGCCGCGGGTCCTGTCAACATTGATGATCGGGGCCAGTCTGGCTGTCGCCGGTGTCCTCATGCAGGGCGTGACCCGAAATCCACTGGCATCTCCGGCCATTTTGGGGGTAAATGCCGGGGCTGCTTGTTTCATGGCCTTGTCTGCCATTGGGGTTGCGGTGATCAGTGAGTTACATCCGCTGTTGTGTGCCTTGTTTGGTGGAGCCCTGGGCGGGTTGATGGTAATCGCGCTCGGGGGATACCTGAATGGTAACCGAATTAATCCGGTCCGCCTGGTCCTGGCCGGGATCGCAATCAATGCTCTGTTGGCCGGGCTGACACGGGCCGCGCTGATCATCGCTGACGAAATGGCCTACAGCATTATTTACTGGCTGGCTGGTTCGGTGGCGGAGGCTGGTTGGCAGCAATGGATGTTGTTGTGGCCGGTCTGCTCTGTGGTGTTGTTGCTCTCTTTTGCACTTGCCCCGCAGCTCAATACTTTGGCATTGGGCGATGAAGTTGCCGAAAGTTTAGGGATTGGTTTAGGCAAAGTCCGCTTGCTCGCGATTGTCGCTATTCTTGTGCTGACCGCCGCTTGTGTGGCGGTCGCCGGTCCTATCGCCTTTGTCGGCCTGATCGTGCCGCATGTCTGTCGCGCTGTGGTCGGCAGAGATCACCGAATATTACTCCCATTTGCCGCGCTGGGCGGAGCCGTTCTCCTGATGTGGGCGGATGTTCTGGCACGCGCGGTTGGATTTCCTGCGGAAACACCGGTGGGCGTGGTGACGGCACTCATCGGGACACCTTTCTTTATCTTCTTATCCGCGAAAGGACGTACCTAATGCAAATGGCTTTTTCGAAAAAGCCCGTCGGGTTTGCGATTTTCGGGTTGATCATTGCCGGGATCGTCAGTCTGTATACCGGCGTGAGCGATCTGGATACCGCGCAGATCATTGATGCTTTACGCAACGGCGGAGAGCATGATTTTGTCGTCAATCACTACCGGTTACCACGGATGGTGCTGGCGATGCTGGTCGGGGCCGGACTCGGGTTGTCCGGCGTTCTGGTTCAGGGAGTGATCCGAAATCCGCTAGCTTCTCCGGATTTGATGGGGATCAGCGCAGGGGCCGGACTGGCCGCAACCGGCTTACTTGTTATCTATCCGCAGGCACCGCTGTGGTTTCTGCCTGTCGCGGCAATCTCCGGCGGGTTGCTTGCTGCGTTGATGATCTACACAACAGCGATGTTGACGCATCCGACACCCGCCCGGCTGGCACTGACGGGCGTGGCGATTAGTGCTTTTCTTTCCAGTGGGATTGATTTCCTTCTGATTGTTCACCCCATTGAAATTAACACCGCCATGGTCTGGCTGACCGGCAGTCTATGGGGACGGAATTGGCAACAGTTTCCACTTATTTTTGTGGTCTTGTGCAGCTTAATTCCGGTTGCGTGCTGGCTGGCGTGGCGCCTAGATGTGCTGGGAAGCGGCGAATCCATTGCCAGGGGACTGGGCGTTCATGTCACTCAGGTACAAGCGCTGGCTTTGATCGTGTCTGTGGTACTGGCCAGTGTCAGTGTGTCGGTGGCCGGCACCATCAGCTTTGTCGGCTTGCTGTCTCCCCATCTGGCGAGATTGTTGGTCGGCGGTAAGCACGTGGTTCTGATCCCGATGGCTGCATTGATTGGCGCATTATTAGTATTGGTGAGCGACATTCTGGCACGGGGGCTCATTCCGCCAACAGAATTTCCGGCGGGGATTATCACTTCGGTGATAGGCGCACCTTATTTTATTTATTTGTTATCACGGTATAAGGGGTGGTAATGCTTCATGCGATGAATGTTACGGTCGGGTATGGCGAGAAAGCAATTCTCCATAACCTCTCGGTGACGATCCCACAGGGAAAAGTCACGGCACTGATTGGCCCGAACGGATGCGGAAAATCAACGCTGCTGAAAACGCTGTCACGGGTGATCACACCATCATCCGGTCAGGTTCAATTGAACGGCCGTCCACTCAGCAAATGGGTAACGAAAGCAATTGCGCAGCATATCTCCCTGTTGCCGCAGAACTTACTTCATCCCGAGGGGATCACGGTTCGTCAGCTCGTTGAGTACGGACGCACGCCGTATGTGTCTCATTGGGGCCGGCTGAAATCCGAAGATCGGCACATTGTTGAGCAGGCGATGGTGCGCACTGGCGTTGATGAATTTCAACACACGCTGCTTGACGGCCTGTCAGGCGGACAGCGGCAACGGGCATGGATTGCGATGATCCTGGCTCAGGATACTGAGATCGTAATGCTGGATGAGCCGACAACGTTTCTCGATCTCTCGCACCAAATCGAGCTGATGCAGATTATTCGTGATATGCAGGCAACCGGAAAAACGGTTGTTGTTGTTCTGCATGATCTCAACCAGGCGGCGCGATATTGCGATCATCTGGTGGTGCTCAAGCAAGGGGTCATCGAAGCTGAAGGAGCGCCCGAGGCCATTATGACCCATCAGTTACTGAACGATGTTTTTTCGGTGAAAGCCAAAGTGGTGGCTGATCCGGTATCCGGCACCCCTTTATGTGTGCCGTTATAACAATAAAAGCTGCCGTTGGCAGTGTCATGGAAGCTGCTTGTGAGTGCAAGCATGATCAATTGAAGACGTAAGTAGGAAATTAAGCGTGGCGAAGAAAACTCAGACTCCACCCCATAACACCTGGAAATACTCATTGCTCGCCGGTTCGGTCGTTTTGGCCCTGAATGCGCAGGCCAGTGAATACCAGACAACCGATGAGGTCATGGTGATCACTGGCAGTGTGATTGGGACATCAAGCATTGAAGAAGTAAGAGATTACCCGGGGAACCGTACTGTTCTGACTCAGGATGACATCAAAAAGTCAGCAACCCTGTCAATTGACGGCGCCTTACAGCGGGTGCCTGGTATTAAGATCCAGGATGAAACAGGAACAGGTGTGCTACCAAATATCTCTGTGCGGGGCCTGAAAGCGAGTCGAAGCGGACATGCCCAGTTTTTGATGGACGGGGTGCCGATGACGCTGGCACCTTACGGGCATACAGGCCAGTCTATTTTCCCTTCCACGTTGAGCACGTTAGATCGCATTGATGTGGTTCGGGGTGGGGCTGCGGTTCAGTATGGTCCCAATAACGTCGGCGGGGTGATTAACCTGGTGACCAAGCCGATTTCGCAGACGTGGGAAACCGAACTCAGTAATAAATTGACTGTGTTTGAAGGCGGTGATGCGCCGTTGAATGACTTTTACTTGCGCACCGGTGGCTGGGTATCCGATAGTTTTGCAATTCAATTGGAAGGTAACTTCCTCACCGGAGAAAGCTTCCGTGAGCACACCGATACCGACGTGAAGAACTTCCAGTTGAAAACAGAGTGGTTGGTCGATGAGTTACAATCCGTAGAAGCATTTGTACAACGCTATGATGCGGATACGCAAATGCCGGGGGCGCTGAGTCCTGCCGACTATCAGGCAGATCGCCATCAATCAACCCGCCCTCATGATAACTTTGAAGGGGAGACAACGCGGTGGAACGTCCGTTATACCCGTGATATATCAACACTTCCATTCGTGGACCTGGCAGAAGCTGAAATACTGCTGTTTGGCCACCATGCCAAGCGTAACTTTGAGTGGGGCTTTAACAGTGGTGATGGCCACTGGGCCGACCCGGGCATTGCGTCGACGCACTTGCGCACTTCTCCACGGACCTTTGATGTTTATGGGGTCGAGCCTAAAGTGAACTTCTACGTTGCGGGTACCCGCGTCAGTCAGAACTGGATTATCGGAACCCGGTTTGTCAATGAAGATATCGATTATAAGTTGACTCAAACCGCTTTCGCCGATGGGACCACAACAACGCCGCGTGACTGGAATCTGAAAACCGATGCCTGGGCGGCCTACATCAGCAACGAAATGGGTTTCCTGGATGATACGCTGATGGTCACCCCGGGATTGCGTTACGAATCCATTGATATGCGTTTTCATGATCTGGGCAAAAGCACGAGCGACGATAACAACGTCAGTGAATTATTGCCGGGCCTGACGATGGCTTACCATTTCACCGATGAATGGGTCGGCTATGCCAATGGTCAGCGTTCATTGCGGGCGCCGCAGATTGCCTATATTCGCGGTAAAGGCGAAGAAGGCATGGAGTTGGCGTGGAACTATGAGTTAGGCACCCGTTTCACCGGTGAAGAGTCGACCTTTAACATT
The DNA here is from genome assembly GCF_025398175.1 of Photobacterium sp. TY1-4. Lineage (NCBI taxonomy): Bacteria > Pseudomonadati > Pseudomonadota > Gammaproteobacteria > Vibrionales > Vibrionaceae > Photobacterium > Photobacterium sp. TY1-4. The sequence continues at coordinate 450,823 of NZ_CP099735.1, read as the reverse complement.
GCACTGTATCGCATCGACTTTGAAGATCAGCTGCAGTGGAACAGCGGTGAACAGTCGTTTGACAATATTGGTGAAACGCGTCACCAGGGGATTGAAGTGGAAGGCAGCTATTCGCCGGTTGCACTACCGGAGCTGTCGCTGCACCTGGCTTATAATTATCTGGATGCCGAGCAGCGAGAGGGGAAATTTGCGGGTAATCAGCTACCATATACCTCAAAGCATCAGGTGATCTGGGATACAACCTATGATTTCCGTGGCTACGAGACCACCGTATCCGGACTGTATTTCAGCGATGCCTTCAGCGATAACGCGAATACAGCCGATGAAGACGCCAGTGGCTCAACGGGCAGAGTTCCGAGTTATACCGTGTGGAATTTCAACGTCGGTAAAGACTTGTTTGCCAACGATAGCGGCACCCTGCGTGCAAACATCGCTATTAATAACCTGTTCGATAAAGAGTATTATTTCCGAGGCATTGATGTCAGCCCGGTTGGACGCTACCCGGCGCCAGGACGTTCCTATAGTCTGGATCTGAATTACACCTTCTAAATGAATCAGCCAGCCCCTTCTCATTTTGGGAGAAGGGGCTCCTTTCTTAAAAGTTCATTCAAAGATGGAGGGGCAGCCCTAGTGTGAGGGCATTTATAATCAACACTGGTTAAATTCCCTTTCATTATAACCAAAGCCTATTTCATAGAGAGAATGGGTATTTTTCTTTCCCCAGCCGGATTTTCGATAATAACCCTAGAGAGAAGGTGTTGCCCGAGCCGGGCTGGGAAAGAAAGAATGAGAAAATGGATTGCAGCCGTGCTGATGCTCGTGGTCGTGTCCGTAATGACCACCGGGCTAGTCAGTGCGTTGGCCGATTTGGCTGCTTTTTTGCTGTTGTTGTATGCGGTTGCGTGTCGGGCAATGACGCAAAGTAAAGGCACAACCCCGTCACGGGATAAGGTTGGAGCGGATTCTGTCCGGCAAACGGGGGATGACGTTGGTGCATCGCAGGACAAAATCGATATTGCCCCGTAGTTCAAACAGTGAAGGCCCGGAACTGAGCGCCATCAATTTGTATACTCAGATACATATGCATAGGATTGAGTGTTTGGGTTCGTATGCATAGATGATTTGAACGCAAAGAATTAGCGTATGACAAATGAAGCTATCGAAAAAGCGAGTAGTGAATGCTACTCGCTTTTTTGATGGCGTCGGTTCGCGGAGCCGCTGAAGCTATATGGGGGAAGAAACCGGTGCCGATAAAAACGTGTCTTCAGAAGAGCTGAATGTAGACCAGTGAGCCGACACCAATGATCAACCACAGGACGATCCCCAGCAACAAGGGCTGGAACCCGGCAGCGCGAAGTTTCTGTACTGTGATGCCAGAGCCGATCAGGAACAGACACACCACCAGTACCCGTTTTGAAATCATGAAGATCTGATCGTACAGCGGTTGCAGGTCCGGAACCCAGTGCGCGAACAGGATGGCGGCACAGTAAAAGACGATAAAAAACGGAATACCGATTTTTTTACTGTCGCCTTTAAACAGCAGTGCGCTGAGGAAAGCGATCGGAATGATCCACAGCGCCCGAGCCAGCTTCAGTGTCGTTGCGGTTTTGAGTGCTTCATCGCCATAGGCACCGGCAGCGCCCACCACCGATGAGGTGTCGTGGATCGCAATCGCAGCCCAGGTGCCGAAGGCGTGCTGGCTCATTTCCATCAGATGTCCCAGGGCCGGGAAAAGAAACAGGGCAACCGAGTTGAGCACGAAAACCGTCGCCAGTGCTAATGAGGTTTGATCATCGCGCGCATTGATCGCCGGTGCGACAGCGGCGATGGCACTCCCGCCGCAAATGGCGGTCCCGGCGGCAATTAAGTGGCCGGTTTTCTGTTCAATACGCAACAGCTTGGTTAGCAGGTAGCCGATACCGAGGGTGCAGAAAATGGATCCCACCACCAACCCGAGGCCTTGCTGGCTGGCTTCAATCGCCTCATCGAGATGAATGCCAAAGCCCAGGCCGATAATGGAGTAAGACAGTAACCTTTTCGTCAGGGCGGCCAGGTTGAACTGTGTCGGAACCAGGCCGAGGCTGGCCAGAATGAAACCCAGGATCAGAGCGACAGGTGAGCTGATGATTGGCAACAGGCAGATCAAGGCAATCAGGTAAAAGCTGTAATCAGCGGCTCGTGAGCTTTTAAAGGTTTGATAAAGCGACATCATTGGCGAATTCACCATGGGAGAAGGAAACTGTGCGGGCATTATACGAAGAAAATCACGTTAGATAGATTGAAATGTTTTGAAGGCAGGGTTAAGGAAAGTTGAACGTATTCAGGCAGCCGACTTTGGACTATTTTCTGACCCAAGTTCCGGCGGCATTTTGGTAATAATGCCCCGGATCGGTTTTTTGCACGGCTTTCTGGTACGCCAGCCTGCCGACTTCTTCGGTGGTCAGGCCGTTGGAGACCGCAATGCGCTGATAATTGGCTTTGCGGATTCGGTTCACAGAAGACACCAACTGTCTGACTTCAGAGGTGGTGGCCGCCGTAACAGGGGCAATATAGCCCGTGTTGGCTTCACCGACCAACCCTTGATCTTTTGCCTGCTGGAGATCCAGGGCAAAGGCACTGACAGAAAAACAAAGCGCGAAAAAAAAGATCAGTATTTTCTTCATGGCACTCTCCTTGCCAACTCAGAATACATCGTCGTCACTGAATAAGTCATCAATTTCCTTATCAACTTTAATGCGGATTTCATGTTCAATTTTAACATTCAGATTGACTTCGATGGGTTTATCCGAGGCGGTGACCTGGACGGTCGGAGTGCAGGCTGGTAATACACTCAACATTGCAATCATTGCAAGGAGTGCGAGGATGCTGGTTAGTTTAAGCTGAATATCCATGAGCGACGACCATTCTTAGCCTTCATCTTAAAAAAAAGCGCAATAAATGCTACTCATCTACACCAAGCTGCTTTAAAAATTGACTTTCCAGCTTAGATGAATTGATTGCATTCATGGTTTTTATTAGTGCTGGAATATCGTCTTCTATGTTCAGGTTGATATAAACAGGCTGGCCAGACTGAAAGTCTGGATTGGCCCCTTTAAACCGTGAACTGGCTTTTAATTTTCCTTCTTTAGAATAGTCTACATCAACGGCCAGAGCGTCGAATTTATAATTTTTGAGAATCTGACTAATTCTTTTCAAACTATCACTTGCAACATCACGATCACGGGTAGAATTCTGCAGATCCGGCTCGTCGGCGCTGGGTTGGTACCGCAGGATGCCGCCGGGATACCGGGAATGCAGGCGACCGTTTTGAATCACCGGCAGCCCATCCTGAATCGACAGGGGCAGCGAGCCATCCAGAATTCCGGAGAGTTCAAGGTTGTCGACGGCCAGCAGCTCGACGAGCGCATTCAGATCCAAATGTTGGATCTGAACGGGGATGTGATCGATATTGCGTAGATCGCGGCTGCTGACATTCCGGGTGCTGACGGTACCTCCCAGTGTCCGGGTACTGGCCCGATGCAGGGCATAATGCTGAAGGGCGGTATCAAATTCGGCCTGAGCAACAATATCTTCCAGTAACAGTCCGGCATGAAGGTATTCGGTGCGGATACTGAGCGGAAACTTAGAACGTATCCCGTTCGGCGTGATTTCCGCAGTCAGCGATGTGTTGAAATCTGCAAAATGAAACCCCTGAATATGCCCTTGAAGGTGCTCGGTGAAGAGGCCCGCTTCGCCGCGCCATTGCTGGTCGTGCAGGTATAAATCAGCAAAAAAACTGAGACTGCCGCTGGTCAGGTCGGAATTGAGCGGCAGTAAAGGCAAGTAATGCTCCTTCAGGGATTGCCGGTGAGAAAAACGAAGATCGCGACGTTGTAACTGAATGTGCGTCCGTTTGCTCTGAAGCTGAGACGTCAGCGAAAACTGCATCAGCGGCGTTTGCCGGGCATTGGTCAGTGTGCCGGATAAGCGTGCCTGCTCCGGTTGAAGTTGCAGGCGGCCGTGGCTGAGAAACGGCGGGAAGCGCTGATTATTTTGCTGAAAGTTGAGCTGCGCCTGGTAGTCCCCGGTGAACTCAGTGCGGCTGTCCTCAGTCTTGGATGATAACGGGGTCTGGAACGTTAATGTTTGAAAACTGAGTTCGGCATCTCCCCGGTATTTCTGAACTGGCAGGCGGCTTTTTTTCTTAGTGGTTTCGGTTTGATGATCGCCAATTAGTTTCTCGGCGACATAGTCGGCGTTGAGCAGGACCGGCGCTCCGGAGGTAAGCGTGAGCGTTGGCGCGCGTTCGGGCACAGCTTTGACGACAGCTTCGACGGATGGGTTCGCGGCTGGTGCCATCGGAGGCGGCCAAGCCAGTTCAACCCTGAGTTCATCATTTTTCAGGGTCAGGTTGTCAGCCTGGGCCCGGATGAAAGCGGCAGGTAATGGAGAGGACTCAGTTCCGGGCAGGATCTTTACGGTGTCGGTTTGCAACTGGTTGTTCCGTAGTTGCAAAGAGAGCACGTGATTGACCCACTGCATGACAAGATCGCTGGATAATCTGGTGGTGCCGAGTGTAACACTACGTTGAGGCGACAGGGGGTTGGTGCTGGCCTGGAGACGACTTTCTGCGTGACACTGTAGCGTACCAAGGGCAGCGTTCAGTGGCGTCGGTGACGACAATGCGTCAAACCGGGAAGAACAGTCGATCTGGCGCAGCGATAGCATGGCCTGCCCAAGCTGAGGGTGGCTGAGCGTCACCGGCGCGGTCATCTCAGCTATGTTGATGGCCAATTGCCGATCCTGATAACGGGCCGTCAGCTGCAGTTCACCGGCACTGTTGAGCATGAGTTGCCGGACCCGGATCGGCTGGCCGGGTGGGATGTGTGTTGCATCAGCTTGGTTTCCCTCGGGCGGTGGTATCACCCAGGGAAGTTGAAGGGCAAATTTCCCTAACTGGATGTCCAGTTGCTTTGGCCAACTGAGTCGGAGTTGATAGCTGGCATCGCTGATAACGTCGTTTGTCAGCGTTGGGGGCTGTAACTGGGTCAGTGTTAACGTCATGGATTGATTCAGTTTGGCGTGCGGCAATCCGGTCAGTTGCAGTTTCTGGCTCAGGTGCCGGGTATCCTCGACCTTGGCCTGACACTGGAAGGACATCGGTAGCGGCAGGTCTGCTTGCATGCGGGCCTCACAGGCCAGATGGGAACGCTCATCAGACAGCTCGGCCTGCAACAGGCTCTCCGAGTGCTCGTCGTTATTGAGTGTGAGCGTGATATCCAAGGGCGTGGGAGCCAGCGCTTTGCCAATGATCTGAAGCTGAGATTGCTGTTGAATTTGAAGCTGAGACGAAGACTCCGGTCGGGGAGATTCGGTGACTGGAGCGTTTTCTAATTCAGGTACCTTGTCTGATACACGGCCGGTTGCGGGGGCGTTCAGCTCATTCTGCGGCGCTTGGTCAAGGTGTTGCGCATCGGGGAGGTTCAGGTGCAGCTGTGCCTGACTGAGCCAGTTGCCGAGGCGAAGATCGTCGATATTGATTTGACGAACCGGAGACTGGTTCAGGCGGCTCAACAAAGCCCCCAGATGAAAGGTTGGTGTATGGGACTGTGGCTGAGGCGCAAATTGGGGGAGCAAAGCCGGCTGGTCGAGATGCAACTGTGTTGCACTAAACGTGACCGCGTCACCAGGTTGGCTGAGGCTCATGGCTAGAGACAGGTTGGTTCCGACTTGGGGAAACGCCGGGATCGCCGTCGGCCATTGTGGTGTGAGCTGTCGGATGTGTACCGACAGCGGGATTTGTGGGGTCAGCCAGCTCAGTGAGAAATTGGCATGATTGAACTGAAACGGATACACGGTGCGGTTTAGATCGCCGGGGATTGCCATGGCCAAATTCCCCTGGCCGATAAAGCCACTTAAAACGGGTTTCGGCTGGGTTGAAAGGACCAGATTAACCTGATGGAGCTGTTGCTTGATTGATTGTGCATCAGGTCTTTGCGTAATGGGTCCTTGTCTATCAACCTGCTGCATCTCAGTACCGGAGGCTTGGTGCGTCGGCAAGGAAGTCGTGGTCAGCGTGGTTTCTATCTGCTCAGCATGCGCACTGAACAGATAGGGTTTAGAAAGATGAATAAAATGAAACGCGGTATTCGTCAGGGTCAGGTTCCCCAGCCGGATCCCTTGCTCAGCCAAGGGACGAAGCAGACTCGGTGCCAGCCGGACAGTACTTCGGGCTGCAAACAGACGCCAGGAGGCATTGGAGATGGCGCTCTGCTGCTCGACAAAGTGCGCCAGAGAGAGTTGATGAAACGTCAGCTGGTTGCCCTGGATCGCAATCGACACTTCTTGAATCGCCAATCCCTGCGCATTCAGGCTAATACCTGAAACGGCATTAATCTCGATCCCTTTACTGGCCAGCCAGGGGGGCAGGAACAGCGCCGGAATCACAATGAGTCCAAGTATCAGAAACAAACCATAAATAAACAGCTTCACTTTTCGGCTGTATTTTTTTCTGGCTTTGCCGATGACGGAAGTCTTCGGCGGTGATGATTGGTCTTCACTCATGAATACGGCAGCTCAAAGACTCTTCAGGTTGGGAGAAAATAGGACCTCATGTCTTAAGCATAAACCGGAACGGAAAAAGGAGTGAAAATGAAGCACCTAGCCAGGCTGTTTGCTGGCTGCGGGGCAGGAAAGTACCAATCCCGCTATTGCCGGGCATGAAAGGCGGGGCGGGTATTCTCTCTGCCAATGTTTTTTATTGTTTTTTTCTCCGCATTTGCCCGACAAATAAGAGGGCGGCTAATTTCGTATTGATAGAAAACACTGCAAATTCAGATAGAGCTAGCGATAGATGCTAAATGTCCAATTGACCTGGGTTGATAAAGCGTCAGAAAGCTGCGAGAAATTGGAAGGTTCAACGCTGCAACACCAACATAGCAACACAATAACTTCATAAAATAAAAATCATCAGGAAGTGATTATGACCGACATAGCAAACACACCGGCTCAGCCAATGCGGGGCCAGAAAATAAAACAGTTTATTCAGTCGTTGGGGCCGGGGATCATGATGGCAACCGCAGCCGTTGGCGGCTCTCATCTGGTTGCCTCGACAAAAGCCGGGGCGATATACGGCTGGCAACTGGCCGGCCTCATTCTGCTGGTGAACCTTTTAAAATATCCGTTTTTTCGCGCCGGCGTCCAGTACACCATGGGAACGGGCAATAGCCTGATTCAGGGATACGACGGGCTGGGGCGCGGATACCTGTGGGTTTTTACCGGCCTGAGTCTGATCTCCGGTATCGTCAATACCGCGGCATTGTTACTGTTTAGTGCCAGTTTGCTGGGTTACTTCCTGCCGGTGACCCTGTCACTGCCAGTGCTGTCGGGCATTGTGGCAGCTGCTTGTCTGGCGATTCTGCTGGCCGGACATTACAAGGCGCTGGACGGGCTGTCGAAAACAATTATGGCGGTGCTGGTGATTGCCACGCTGTCAGCGGTCGTGATTGCCGCCGGGAAAGGATCGGTGGCTCCGGCGGACTTTGAAGCGCCGTCTGCCTGGAGTATCGCTTCGATTGGTTTTATCGTGGTCATGATGGGCTGGATGCCGGCACCGATTGAAATTTCCTGTCTGACATCGCTGTGGCTCAAGAGTCAGAAGAAAACGCAGCAGGTGACAGCACAATCGGCGCTGATGGATTTTAATGTCGGCTATATCGGGACGGCGATCCTGGCGGTGGTATTCCTGGCGCTGGGCGCACTGGTACTGCATGGCTCGGGAACGGAATTGAAAAGCTCCGGCATCGGCTTTTCCCATCAGTTGGTCGGCCTGTATGCCTCCACCATCGGGGAGTGGTCTCGCTACCTGATTGCCGTGATTGCTTTCTTTTGTATTTTCGGCAGTACCATCACGGTGATTGATGGTTACTCGCGGGCACTGGCGGAATCGCAATTGCTGCTCCAGAAGAAACCGGTCGATCAGCGTGGCTATCACAATGCCTGGATGTTGTTTGTGACGGCGGCAGCGCTGGCGATTATTCTGTTCTTCAGCTCTGCGTTGATGCCGATGCTGAATTTTGCCATGGTGCTGGCGTTTATGACCACCCCGGTATTTGCGTTGCTGAATTATTTGTTGGTGGCAAATACGGCGCTGCCGAAAGCGCTGCAATGGAGCCCGACCATGAAATGGCTATCCTGGGTTGGGCTGACTTACCTGTTCGGTTTCCTGGCCGTGTTTGTCTGGTGGAAATGGCTGATGTAAGTGCATGAGCAAGACAGTTTACAGTTATTTCTAAAGGAACAGCTTGATATCAAAGCCCCCGAACATCGGGGGCTTTGTCGTATTGGGGCCAAAGCCAGGCGAGTGTGCGCTCAGAGGCCGATGCTTTGGCATTTGGCATTTGGCATCAGGCTTCTGGCATCGGCGTCGGGAGCGGCGAATTTTACCAATCGGTTGGTGAAGTTGACCGTAATTCATGATGCTGACACAAGGCGTATCTATAACCCATTGAATTAATTGAATATAAAAGTTGGCATGTGAAGTGCAATGAGCTGCGCATCAAGGTTCAATCACTGGATTAAGGAAGATACGCTATGAACAAAAGGCTAACGCTTGGGCTATTGCTGGTCACATTGTCATGTTCTGCCCAATGGGTTGCTGCAACCGAGCAACGCCATTTTTCCGGTTCGCAGCCGCTGCTTGACCATCACGGCAAATCGGAAATTACCCAATTGAAGCTCAAGGTGCCTACCGGGAATATTACCATTCGGAGTGCTGAAAGTGACAACGTGACTTATGAGGTCAACGTCAAAGAGGAGCCTTCCAGTTGGTTCGGGGCTGATTTAGATGACTTGGTTCTGGAGCATCAGGTGGTTGGGCAGACACTGTACCTGACGATTAACGAAGAGGATGTGTCGCAGCAGTGGACCGTAACCGTGCCGAAATCGCTGGCTTTGAACGTTCGGCTGGGTGTGGGTAATGTTGAAGCCAGTGCAATAAGTCAGCCTTTTACCGCAGACATTGGCGTCGGCGCGGTCTGGCTTGCTTTGGATCCGGCCCGTTTTAACCAGATCGATGCGAATGTCGCGGTCGGTGAGATCCAGGTTCGGGGATTGGATAGCGCTCGGGTGAAGTTAAAGCGTCAACTGGTATCAGAGACCCTGAACTATACCGGTCAGGGCGATCACCCGGTGGCGATCCAGATTGGCGTGGGGGATGTGAACATCAGTCAACATACCGTTCCTGATGCCGCTCCTGATACTGTTGCCGTACTTACTCAAAGTCGTTCGCTTTCTCAAAATCATTCATATTATTGAATGAAATTGAGGGGTAGTCAGAAAAATCTCGGGGGAGGGACCTTTGACTTTGCATCAATATGCAAAGGGTACGCCTGACGTCAGCGGCTGTGCCCGGCGTGTAAGCTGACGATAAAGGGTGTTTTTTCATGGGAATAGCGCGTTATTCTATGATACAAAGTGACATCGTTGCATGAGCTTGTCAGCCGGGAGAACAAGTGAATAAATTATTGTCGTTTGAGGCGCTGTTGGTACTGGATGCGATTGAACGTCGCGGCAGTTTTGCAGCGGCTTCAGAAGAGCTGGGGCGTGCGCCGTCTTCGTTAAGTTACCAGGTTCAGAAACTGGAGCAGGATTTGGACCTGGTGATTTTTGATCGTTCAGGCCATAAAGCGGCGTTTACCAAAGCCGGGCGCTTGCTTCTGGAGCGGGGGCGCCTGCTGCTGACGGCAGCAGATGAAATGATCTCTGACGCCAGCGCCCTGGCACATGGTTGGGAGCTGGATATTACTATTGCTTATGATGGCCTGATTCGGCTAGAGCACATGTTGTCCCTGGTTGAGGGGCTGGGCAAGAAAAGTAAAACCCGCCTGCGGTTTCAGGAAGAAATCCTGGCGGGGGGCTGGGAAGCGTTGGCCCAGGATCGTGCGGATCTGTTGATTGCTCCGGCACCCAGCGTGGCACCACCGGAAGTGAAGATTCAGCCGATTGGCAAATTGGACTTGGTGTGGGTGGCGCATCCGGATCATCCCATTCATCAGCATGAAGATCCGTTGGATCCGGCGGTCAGAAAACAATATCGCGGGATCGCCGTCGCCGATACGGCCCGGAACCTGCCGCCGCTGAGCCACAATATCCTCGATGATCAGCCGCTATTGACGGTGAGCTCTATGCATCACAAGCTGGTGGCCCTGAAAGCGGGGATAGGGATCGGTACCATGTCGGTTTGCTATGCTGAAGAGGCGATGAATCGTGGTGAGCTGGTGGCGATTGGAAATAATCCCGTGGTTGAAATGGACATTGTGCTGGCCTGGAATCGTAGCCGGATGGGGAAGGCCAAAACCTGGTGTATCCAGCATATTGAAACTTTGTGGAAAGGCAGCCTGAATCAACCGGCAAACGGATAAGGTTTGTTGATCAGGGCTGTTTTACTTGTTCAAGACAGCTTTCATTCAAGTCTCTTTTATTGGTTCAAGACTGTTTGCGTCCGTTCAGCAATGAATGCTGAACGGGCGCGCAGTTCCGGCCGGGAATTATTTCAGCGGCAGCATCATTTCTACAATGCCGTCTTCCATTTGGATATCGATACTAAAGCCGACTTTTTGCGCCAGCATGATCATGCCTCGGTTGGAAGGCATCGTCATGCCGGTCAGGCGCTCCAGACCGCGCTGGCGACAGTAGTCAATAATCTTGGTCATTAAGATCCGCCCCAGACCAACACCTTTTAAGTCTGATCGCACCAGGATCGCAAATTCCGCTTCTTCATTTTCCGGATCCGAAAGGGCCCGGGTTACGCCGATGATCTCTTCTTCTTGCTGACCATCCAACAAAGTGATTTGCCGGGTGGCGACAAATGCCATTTCGCGGTCGTAATCAATTTGGGTCAGGTTGGCCAGTGCTTCGTGGTTAAATTCCCCGACATCGGAGAAAAACCGGCGATAGAGATCGTCAACCGAAACTTTGGAGATGAAAGACTTATGCTTCGGCTCGTCTTCCGGCAAAATCGGCCGCAGCAGGATATCCGTACCGTCTTTTAATGCGACGTGTTGCTCATGCTCTTTCGGGTACGGACGAATTGCCAATCGGGTTTGTTTATCGCCATCGAAAGGCTTGATGCTCATAGACGCATCAATCACGGTCATTTCTTCACCGGCCGCCAGTAGCGGGTGGATGTCGAAGCTCTCGATTTCCGGGCAGTCGATCACCAGTTGAGAGATTTTAACCAGTAGCCGGCATAGGGCCGGGATATCGAGGCGCTCCGGAAAACTGCGCTGCTTCACTTTGCCGGTCTTAATGGCATTGATCACCATATAGCGCGCCAGCGCCATATTCAGTGGCGGCAGGGCCACCGCGGCATCTTTGTGAATGTCCCATTCTCCGGCGTCTTCTCCCATAAAGATCACCGGGCCGAAGACGGCGTCGTGGTGAACGGAGATGCGGAGCTCCTGCGCCCCGGAGCGGCTGGCCATTCGCTGCACCAGCAGGCCGTCGATGCGGGCGTTGGGATAATTGAGCGTCACCCGATCCAGAATGGCTTGCGCACTGTTGGCAACTTCTGCTGCAGTACGCAGGTGCAGCATCACCCCGTGGATCTCGGATTTGTGGCGGATATCCGGAGAGCGTAACTTCACCGCGACCGGATAGCCGATCTGCTCGGCGATGTGAGCTGCTTCAGCCGGATCGGTCGCGATCCAGGTCGGTAGGGTACTAAAGCCGTAACTTTCCAGAACCGGCCGGACTTCGTGGGTTTCGAGGTGTGAAATGCCTTGGGCAAGCAGGTGATTCAGCACATCATGGACATGGCGCGGGTTCGCGTCTGTTTCCCCGTAGGACACTGGTGTTTCCATCAGTTGTTTCTGGTTGCGTCGGTATTCGACCAAGTGCATGAAGGCCGAGACGGCGCTTTCCGGCGTTCGGTAGGCCGGAAACCCGGCTTCGGTGAAAATACGCCGCGACCGAACCGCTTCGTTCTCACCAGCCCAGTTCGTGAGAATATTGAACCGCTTGGTCCGGGGATGAGACTGCAGGACGTGGGTGAGTCGTTTGGCTGCTTCATTGCCGGGGGCGATCGCAGAAGGCGAATGCATGATCAGCAGGGCATCAAAGTCATCACTGTCAAGCAGGATACGAATGGCTTTCTCATAGCGGCTGATATCGGCATCGCCAATGATATCGATGGGGTTGGCCTGAGACCAACATGCCGGCAATACTTCGGATAATTTTTCGATGGTTTCCTGGCTCAGGGTCGCCAGTTTTCCACCGCGCTCAGCGAGGGCATCGACCGCCATCACGGCCGGTCCGCCGCCGTTGGTCAGGATCGCCAGTCGTTCGCCCCGCAGCGGAACTGAATGCGCCAGGGTTTCAACTGCAGCAAAGAGCTCGTGGGTATTATGTACCCGCAGCATCCCGGCGCGTCGAATGGCGGCATCATACACCCCGTCTAATCCGATTTCGCCGCCGGTATGTAAATGGGCCGCCGCACTGCCAGCCCGGGTTCGGCCGCTTTTTAGTACCAGGATCCGCCGGTTGCGAGCCGCGGCACGGGCGGCAGACATGAAGCGGCGCGCATCTTTAATCGAATCGACATAGAGCAGAATGGCTTCGGTTTTACTGTCCCGACAGAGATAGTCGAGCAACTCAGCGAAATTGATATCGCAGGCATCACCCAAGGAAAGAAAAGTCGAAAAACCGATGCTTTTGTTTTTGGCCCAATCCAGGATGGTGGTACACACCGCCGCAGACTGTGAAATGAAAGCAATCTTCCCCTGATTGGCCGCCACCGGGGAAAACGAAGCATTCAGGTTCAGCCAGGGCAGGATCAACCCCATACTGTTCGGGCCGACCAGGCGCATCCCGTACTGCCGGGCTGTGGCAAACATCCGGTCTTCTTCAGTATCGCTCTGGCCCGGAAAGACCGTGTTCATGCCGGCCGCTAAAACGATGGCAACTTTGACGCCTTTTTCGCCGAGCTGACGGATGATTTCGACATTGCGGTGTGCGTTGGTGCAGACAATGGCCAAATCCGGAATTCTGGGCAAGCTGTCGATGGTCGGGTAAGCCAGCACCCCGGCCACCGCATCATATTTCGGGGTGACCGGCATGATGGGGCCATGAAAGCTGCCGGCTAGGAGGTTGCGGATCACAATGTTCCCGGCCCGGTTGGGATTATCCGAAGCGCCGATAACCGTGACTGATTTCGGCTTGAGCAGTTTGTCCAGTCCTTCCATAGCATCACCTGCGAGATTTAAACGCTTTTCAAGAGTTTAACGGATCGCTTTCGGAGTTTCTGACTAAAGTGTAAGTGCTGTGATCCAATCCATAGCAATCGGGTGCAAGTCACGGGGCTGCTTGTTTGGACAGGCTTTCGAGGCATGGGCAGGGCTGTATTCAGCGGGCAGAATACCGGACATCCTGTGACACATGGCGAATAGTGATTGATTTTACTTGAACTTGTTCTTGATTGCGTGGAGGAGCGACGGCAGAATGAAGTCAGATTTACTATTTGGCAGAGTTAGAATGAAAAAAGTTGCTGTGTTTGCCGTTGTCGCGGCATTAGCCGGGTGTGCATCAGACAGTGAAACCCTTGAAATTGTCAGTGCATCCTCTGAAGAGATTTACACGGCTGAACAGCTGCAGTCGATTTCGCTGGCATCTGAGGCACAACGTCAACAAGCGGCGGTGGCACTGGAAGAAAAAGTTGTTGTCGAGCAGCCGGTTTCTCCGACGCTGGTTGCAACGTCAGCGCCGACACCGAGTCAACCTGAAGCGGTGAAACCGGCGATGAATGCGCAAGCTGAACCTGTCGCAAAAGCCGAGCCGCAACCGGCCGTCGCGAAGAAACCAACGTATCAGTACGCACAGAAAAAAACGGATGGTTACACCATTCAGGTGCTCGCACTCAGTCATAACAAAGGCTTTCAGCCGTACCTGAACAAACTGCCGTCGAACCAACCGGTATGGATGAACCAGAAACAAGTTCAGGGGCTGCCTTGGTACACGCTGTTGTACGGACATTTTGAGACGCGCCAACAGGCCGAGCAAGCTCTGAGTAGTTTGCCGAACGATGTGAAGGCTTATGGTCCGTTTATTCGCAGCCTGGCTAAAATCAAATCATCGACTACGCCGAAGATGACAAAACTCAACTAAGTCCGATAAGAAAGAGAGCGAAAGCTCTCTTTTTTGCTTTTTGAGGCCGCTGACGACACCCGTCGGCAGAACTGAAGGTCAATCACTCAACGCATTCGGTGAACCCGGGTGCAATGTTCATGGACACTTCATTGCAGATTTAATAACCGTAAAATGTCAAATTGTCGAAATTTTTCGTTATAACCTGCATTCTTGGCTGTCATTCAGTACTTTTTTGATTAACATTGCCGAAGAAATTACGAATTAGTGCCGGGTGTGTCAGCGCGCTTAGCAAGAATCAAGACGACTGATCAACGAATGTTTATCAGTGATGTAAACCAAGGGATGATAATGAGCTCAATCCACGTATTATTACTGTGTGGCGGCGGAGGTGCCGAGCACGAAATTTCTCTGATTTCAGCAAATTTCCTGGAGCAACAGTTACAAATGCTTGAGGGCGTTTCGTATACTCGCGTCGAAATGAAGCTGGACGGTTGGTTTGATCATCAGGGCAAGCCGTGCCAACTCAACCTTGATCGCACACTGCAAACTGAAGCCGGAAAGCTTGAGGTGAACTATGTGATCCCTTGTATTCATGGTTATCCGGGCGAAACTGGTGATCTGCAATCTTTCCTGACGATTGCCAAACTACCGTATTTCGGCTGTGACGCACAGGCCAGCACCAACTGTTTCAACAAGATCACCACCAAGCTGTGGTTTGATGCGATAGACATTCCAAATACCCCGTATATTTTCCTGAGTGAAAACAATGCTGAGTCTCATGCCAAAGCCGAAGCGGCGCTGATGCAATGGGGGAAGGTGTTTGTGAAGGCTGCTTGTCAGGGCTCTTCGGTCGGGTGCTATAAAGCGACCACGCCGGCTGAGCTGGCTGAGGCCATCAATCAGGCGTTCACGTTTTCTGACCAGGTGCTGGTCGAAAAAGCGATTAAACCGCGCGAACTCGAAGTTGCCGCCTACGAATATGGCAATGAGCTGGTGATCACCAAGCCTGGTGAAGTCAGCTGCCCGGATGACAAGTTTTATACCTACGAAGAGAAGTACAGCTCGGATAGCCATTCGACGACGTCTGTTGAAGCCGGCGGACTGACGGACGAGCAAGTGGCGCAAATCCGGGACTATGCCCGGAAGGCTTTCGTTCAGATGAAGCTGAAAGATCTGTCACGCATTGATTTCTTCCTGAGCGAAGATAACGAAATCTTGTTGAACGAAATCAACACGTTCCCAGGGATGACGCCAATCTCGATGTTCCCGCAGATGCTCAAGCATCACGGCCATCAGTTCCATGTATTTCTGGAACAAGCTATCAAGTCAGCAGCCGTGTGACCCGTCGCCGGAAGGTCAGAGGCCTTCCGGCGTGTGGCGATTCTTAGTGTGAGTGTAATACTGGTTATAGATGCAGATAAGGATGAATATGCTGTCAGAGAAGCAAAAACGGGAACGTTTCATCGCTTTGCGCGCGCGTAACTATCGGGCAAGTCTGCAACTTGAAGGGTTCGATGTGGCGCCGACCAAGGTTGATGCTGAATCTGACCTTACGTCTGAACCAGTCAGAATCGCCAAACTGAAAGAGTACTATGCGAGATAAATATGGGGTTACGCAGGATCCAGACTGCTATCCCGACAGTCAGGTCCTGAAAAATCTGTTATCCATCCGGGATGAAGATGAGCTGGAACGCGCCGAGCGGGATTTTACCAGGGTCAGGGCAGAACATTTTGAACCTGAGTTTGGCCAGTTCAACCTGGTGTATTTGCAGAAAATCCATCGCACCCTGTTTCAGGACCTCTACCCGTGGGCCGGTCAGATCCGCCAGGTCGACATCACCAAAGGGCAAACTCGGTTTTGCCATATGCAGAACATAACACGGGAAGCTGGGCGCTTATTCCAGGAGCTGGCAGTCGAAGATTATCTCTGCGGGCTCTCCTTTACGCATTTCATTCAGCGCATTGCGCATTATTACTGTGAACTCAACATTATCCATCCGTTTCGTGAAGGGAACGGTCGGGTACAGCGGATATTTTTTGAAATTCTGGCCATTAATGCCGGTTACGAGGTGTGCTGGGAAGGCATCAATCTCAAAGAGTGGGTCCATGCCAATCAAATGGGCTATTTCGGCGAACTGAAGCCGCTTGAGAAACTCTTTGAACGGATCACGGTGCCAATTGATTTACGCCATGGTCCGGGAGAGCATTGGAGCGACTGCCCCCAATAGGTGTTACTTGCAAACCTAATGCACTATAACTTTCACTTTGTTCCAAACAACACCATTCTTACCACACCCAAATACATTATTTCTCCCAGGGCTTGGGTTTTACATATTTCGCAATTTCCTGATCATGGCGGTCCGTCTGCCCGACATATTGCGCCGGCATCGCCGGACTTTTCCAACGTCCTTGCTCCTGAATATCCGAGATCGATGCACCGGAGTCGGCTAAATCCTGCGCTGCGCCTACCCGTGGAGACTGACCTGAAAACAGAGCGCTAGAGGATAAACCCAACTCATCACTGGCCCGGCGGAAGACCCGGTAGATTGAGGAATGATCCATCGGCAGCTCGCCCAGATTGCTATGGCGGTCGATCCTGCGGAACAGGTATCCATCCGTGAGCATGCCGGCAACGAGCCAGCGTTGCAGCGCTTTCGAGGCGATGGAACTGAGGGCAATGCGGGTATCATTGACTTCGATGATGATGAGCCCGTTGGGTTGAATATCAAGCGTATCCACCGTGAGGGCAGCCAGCTCACTGCGCTTGAGCATCGCTTCAAAGGCAACTGCCCAGATGGCAACATCTCGAATATCTTTCAGCTTGGTTGAACACTCAAATTGGTCAAGTAGCCGTTGTAAATGGCTATCCCGAAAGGCTGCGGCATTCTTATAGTCGTCATGCTTTTCAAGCTGCTGCTTTTGCATTGCGAGGCGTACTTCACTCTGAGCGCAGGGGTCCGGTAACTGATGGCAGCGATGAACCAGTGATATCGTGACCATGTAACGTTTTAAACTGGCCAGTTTCCGGTGACGAGCCATCTGTTCGATATAACGGTGAACAGTATCGGCTTTTGCCGGAAGCGAATTCACATGATGCTCAGCGCAAAAGCTGAGAAAATTATGCCAATCGTTTTTCAAGGCAACCAGGGTGTTGCGTGCATATTGGTTTCGGGTCAGCGATTGCCAAGGGTCTAGCGATGCTAGCGGGCGTTTGAATTGCGCAATACTCTGTTGGCACTGCTTTGGGTCATCGATCGGCTGAATATGTTTTGCCATCGGTTACAATCACTCATCTAATGCACTATAATTTTAAAAACTAGCACAACAATAAAATAAACCACAGAAAAATATTATAAGAATCACATCAATCATAATTTTATCTACTTATCAGCAAGACAAATCAGCTTGAGAATGCTTCAATAGTGTGAGGACGACATTTATTTTGTAACAACAATTGTTCGGTCACGAAGTACTTGATTTTGCTTAAGCTGTGAACAATTTTTAGCTCAAGGTAGCTGAGAGGCGTTAATGAAGAAAAGACTATTCCATCGCGGGCATAATATTGAAAACGCCACAGGCGCCCCTGATGGCTGGAAGACCAGTATCAATGGCCAGCCTATTGAAAACAAACTAACCCTGGTCAAAAAAAGTATTGATTGGTGGTGTGATATGAAAACCTTCATGCCTCCGGAAAAATTTGTCAGTACCAGCCTCAAACAGCAGCCAGCTGAACAAAAAGTCGAAGAGTATCGGGGCTTTAAACTGATGAATGACAACGGCCGACCGAACGAATGGTACGTCATTCTTCGCGGGCGGTTATTTAAAGGCTCCCCGGCAGCACTGAAAAAACACCTGGACGCTGTGATTGAGAAGATGAAACAACAGAAATAGGTGAGGGGACCGAGATGCAAAACGCCCGGAAACCGGGCGTTTTGTCGTTGAGGGAAAAGGTTTAGCGATTAATCATCTTCGTCTTTTTTATCAACATCAACCAAATAGTCTTCGCTGAGCCAGTTTCTGCCAATCAACAGCTTATATTCCAGCTTCCCGCGATCCCGCAGGTTCACCGAAACCCGCTTATGTTCTCCATTCCAGCCTAAGTCCATTTTGACTGCATATCGACGCTCAACGCCTTGTGCATTGCGTATCTTGCTGACTTTGATGATTTTTGCTTTGTATGTCGCCTTTTCACCTTTCTCATTGAAGGTTGTGAATTCAACCATGTCACCCAAATGATCACGCATATTGTCGCTATCACTATCTTCGCCTGTGACCTTGAGATCGACGGCATGGATTGACGTGGTCTTTGCGCCTGTGTCGATCCGCGCCTTGTAATCTAAATCCAATTCGTGAACTTTAATCGTCTCAACCTGACCAACGATTGAGCGGCTCATACCTTCTGCACGTTCTGCCAAGGCAAGGTCGGCATCAGTGACAGAGAACAGGAATAGTGCGGTTAGCAAAAGCTTTTTCACAGAGACTCCTAATTACATCTTGCTTGTGAATGACTGTAGACAAACAATCAGGGCGTTTGTGCTTACTATACCAATCGTCCGTGGGGTCGTATCAAATTCTAGTTAAAATTCAGAATCTTTCGAATACTCTCTAAACAGGATGGTGTTTGGGTGAACAAAATCGTTTGAAATCCAAGGGCTTGGGCCGCTTCGATATTTACAGGCGTGTCATCAATAAACAGGGTCTCACCCGGCTCCAGGTTGTATTGCTGGCTCAGACAATGAAAAATTTCAGGCTCCGGTTTCACCATCAGCTCGTTCGCGGATACAATCCCACCAAGAAACAAAGACATAAAGCTGTTGCGCTCACTCAGGGTTTCAAAAAAAGCCTGGTTCATATTGGTGAGATAATACATCGCGTAATGATAGTCGGCGATTTGATACAACAGGGTCTCGGTTTCCTGGATTGTTACCAAGCTATCGACAACATGGGAAAGAAAATCTTCAATACGATCTTCGGAAATTCCTGTTCTTGCGGCAAATTTAGGAATACTCTCGGCAAGCAACATGGTACCGCGGTCGAGCGACAACCAGTCGGGATGACGCAGGATATCTTTCAGTAAAAGGCTTCGCTCGTCGGCAGAGCTGGTGAAGGATTCAACGATCACCTTTGGCTGCCACTGGAAAAGCACGCCGCCGAAGTCGAAGACTACGTTTCGAATCATATCTGTTTCCGTTTCAAGGCTATTTATTGATAATATTTGGTGACTGGTGATCCGCAAGGTGGAACCTGAGAGTTACTACCAGGGTCACAAATCCAAGAAAATAGACGAGATTTATCCGAATGAATGATAACAGCCGCTTAGTATTTTCAACTGAATCCGGTCGAATCAAGGAAGAAAAACAAGCACCGGCAAGACCCAAAGGCGACAGTATTGTTCGCATCCAGCGCCAGACCAAAGGCCGCAAAGGTAAAGGCGTTTGCATTGTCACTGGCCTGGACCTGGAAGATGCACAACTTAAATTACTGGCTGCAGAGCTAAAAAAGGTATGCGGCTGTGGCGGCTCGGTCAAAGACGGTACGATCGAAATCCAGGGCGACAAACGCGATGTGATAAAAGCCACGCTGGAGAAAAAAGGCCATACCGTAAAACTGGCCGGCGGCTAATCGATGGTAAACAGCTTGAGGCGACTCAAGCTGTTTCTTTTTCTGCACCTGAAAGCTCTGGGCGTTCAGGTAATTACAGCCAGCTTTGAAACGCCAGGCAAACTGACCATTTGCAGCAGGGTTTAAATATAGGTGTTAATTACCTATTTTATGGTAAATAGCGAATACTGTTAAATAGCTCAGCTTTGACAAGCGCACTGCAAAGCGGAGGGGCGAGAAAGCGAGGGGTTGGATGTGGAAAGGCATTAGATTTCATTCTCCGCACGCCTTATTTAACATAATCTATATAATGCGCACTGAATCTGTAGCCGCAAAGCTAAAGTGTCTCTATTCTACAAAGTGAAAATGTCCTGTTTTTCCTACAGTGATCAGTATCTATCTGGTCTGTGTGAGATAAACAAACGATGTTGGTAACCATGAATGACAAAGAGATTTTACGCCTGAGTGCTATTCGCGACGTATGTGAAAATCGTATTCGACGTTCTGATGCCGCTCGTATTCTTTCACTAAGCATCCGTCAGGTCCAACGCTTGGTGACTCGGTTTCGTCAAATAGGTGCAGTTGGGATCATCCATCAGCGTCGAGGTAAACCTTCACCAAACAAAATTCATGATGATGTTCGATACCAATGTCTCAATATTATTCGTGAATGCTATTTGGATTTTGGACCGACGCTGGCTCATGAAAAAATCACTGAACGTCACAACATTTCTATCTCATTGGAAACCTTGCGCCAATGGATGATCGCCGATGGCCTGTGGATCCCTCATGCCAAACGCAAGCCCCGGGTTTATCAGCCACGCCACCGTCGTGACTGTCTTGGAGAGTTGGTTCAGATTGACGGCTCCCACCATGACTGGTTCGAAGGCCGCAGCGACAAATGCTGCCTCCTGGTGTTTATCGATGATGCCACTGGGCGCCTGATGAACCTGCGCTTTAGCGAAACTGAGTCAGCTTTCGATTATATGGTTGCAACCCGTGAATACATTGAGCACCACGGCAAACCGACGGCGTTCTACAGCGATCGTCATTCTGTTTTTCATGTCAGCAAACGTGATGCCCAATCCGACCGGTTGACCCAGTTTGGCCGTGTGCTCAATGAGCTTAATATCGAGCTGATCTGCGCCAACAGTTCGCAAGCCAAAGGCCGCGTCGAGCGTGCGAATAAAACGTTACAGGATCGCTTAGTCAAAGAAATGCGCCTGCAAGGGATTGATACTATCGAGCAAGCCAATGCCTGGCTCCCCGACTTCATCGCCGATTTTAACCGCCGCTTTGCCAAGCCGGCACGGTTTCCGAAAGACATGCACCGACCGCTGCGGGAATCCACCGACGAACTGGATAATATCTTTGCCTGGCAAGAGCTGCGTAAGCTCACGAAATCTCTGACATTTCAGTATGACAAGGTGGTTTACCTGATTGATCCAACAGAAGAAAACCAGCGGCTGGTGAATCAAGTGGTCAAGGTACTTGACCGGCCCGATGGCACCATCGCCATCCAGTATGGCCATCGTAACTTGGCATTTAAAACCTTCGACAAGCTGGCTGATGTTGATCAGGGCCAGGTTGTCGAGAACAAGCGTTTGGGCGCCGTGCTGAAATTTGCCCATGCCAAGCAGGAAGAATTCGAGCAGCAACAGAAACGCAGCCGTAGCAAAAAAGCGCCGAAACGTACCGCCCAGCATCGGGCTATCCGTCAATTGGAAGCGCTGAACCCGGTACTTGTTCACCCTGAACAATTCAGAGCTAGTAGCCGGAAGAAACCCTGACTTCCCTACTCTACAGCCAGTTTCTGAGCAGGATGAACTACCTTGAGAAGAGACATTTGAATCTGGGAATCAAACAGGACATTTTAAATTAGGGTAAACAGGGGATGATGAATTTAACATTTATTGAGTCAGTCTGGATACCTGCCACAGCATCACCATAAAAACCTTTGGAAACAGTTAGTTAAACAAAGTTAAGCCGGTTTAAAGCCCTTTGATTACCTTGTAGTTTCGAACGCCTGAGAACAAGCACATGCGCACGGGCGCGGATGGATGGTGCTGGCGTTGCGTTGCCCTGCGCATCCGCGGCAGGTTTGGATTTCAGGGTGATGTAGATGAACCAGATTTCACCGGCCAGCGTGACCAAATCGGTCTGACGCACACCGATTTTGGTGCGCAGCGTCGGGTCACCGAATGACAGTACGTAGCGGCCCGGCTCGGCGTAGTTTTTGCGGTGGGATTGCAGTTTAACCAGCGTTTCGCCGGTCACGTTGACCTTGGCCGAACCGTTGAGCGAAACTTCAACGCGCTCAATATCTTTCGGGTCGGTGATGTTGGTGACCAGCTCGATGCTGTGATACGTCGGGCCAGAAACCAGACGCAGCGAGGCACGGTTGCCCCAGCCCACGCCTTCGACCGGGTCCAGCTCTTTCGGGCGTGGTGCAAACGGGGTTGCGATAATTTCCATCAGCGCCCCCTTACCCGATTGCGTCTTCGACGGCGTCAACGTTGTTTGACGCCCAAACCACGCCACCGGCGACGACCAATGCAATCAGCGCGGTGATTACATACCCTTTGGTTTTTGCATTCATGGTACTTGCTCTCTGTTGTTGGATGAGAATTCCCCAACAGCAAAGCAAGCGATTTGGTTACAAGGCAAACACAAAAAAGCCCGCTGAACCTATAGGTTAGCGGGCTTTTGAGTTTGTGATAGGTGTCATTCTTTAACCAGATGTTCCGGTGTTTTTCCCTCTCACCATATCTACAACAGGGGCAACTATGTCATGAGTAGGGCTGGACTTAACTTGCTTGTCAAACAACCTAATTGGATTACTTCCCATATTTTCTACAGAAAGTTCTAACAAGCGTTGTTGTAGCGCGGGGTCTGTATCCTGAACTTGCTGTTTATACCCTTCAAATGCCATAGCAGCAGCATATTTAAAGGCATAATCTTCCCGAATGCGAACTAAGTAGTTGTTTCGCTGGCTATTGCTCCATGCTATCCAGACAAGAGGCGCTAAGACTGGTAATTTAATGAGAAAGCCTGTTACGTCGAACTTATCTGTTGTAATGCCGCTATAATACAGCAACGCCCCAGAGCTGAGTGCGGTTGCTAACAAGGCAAAGTTCATAATGAGAGCAGAAACCTTGATGGGTTTGTCTAGCTCATCTTTTCGCTTTTTAAAGGAGCCAGCCATGCTGGCTCTGTTTGCATCATCAATGATGTTTTGTATATTACCCTGCTGTTCTGTAATTCTTTCTTCTATTTCTTCTATTGATTCAGTTAGTGCCTCTGCGACTTGGTTTCGCCCCTCCAGGTCATCAGCCAATCTATCAGCCCTTTCTTTTGCTTTCACGTAGACCATTTTGTTTTTAACAATATCAGTGGCAGTCTTCTTGATTTCAGCTTGGTCTTCTGTTAACGAGTCAAATAGCAACCCTGTCTTTTCGTTAAGCTTCTCTGAGGTAGTAAGAATCTCTGAAATTCTCTCTGCCCCAGTATTAAACTGACGATGGAAGGTTGTTAGCTCATCGCTTATCTGCACTACGGATGATTTTGCTGCTAAAACCTCATTTTTCACATCAGCACAGCTATTTGCCAGCTCCTTAGCATCCTCAAGCTCTTCCGATAAAATGGCAAGCTGCGACTCTTTCCTTAAGCAGTCTTCAGTTACAAGGAGGTAAGTTTCTTTAACTACTTTTCTTAAGCAAAATATATTGTTTAAAAAATCATCAAACTTCTTTTCTTTGAAAATACCATCGCGGAGCTTATCTTTTAGGTAATCATTACAGTTGGCTGAATAACTGCTAATTTTTCGCTTCATGTAGATTACATCAAACGTATCTTTTTGTGATTCCAAAGCAGACAGTAAGCCATATGTTTCTTTTAGACCTTCAACCAACAGCTGTTTGTTTATTCCCGGAAAGCCGTTAATGTCGTTCCCGTCAGGAATGATTTTATCGATATTGCTTATTAGTCTTGTTATTGTCGATTTGGCCGTTTTCATGTTAAATCCATGCGTAGAGTAAGACCTTGTAGATATGGGAGCAAAACCTCGTAATTTCAACGAGGTTTTCATAAATCAACCATTTTATCTCAGTCGAAGTTAGGTTGCTCTACCATCGAATCACCCCTTTCTCCCACTCTTTCCCATCCTGCAAGATGTACTCGAGTTTTTTCAGCTTGACGATTTCCTCAGCCGGGATGCCTGTTTTCTGCTGTAGGTAGCGGGCGCTGTCGTCGGCCTTCTGCATCATGACACAGGCAAACTGACAGTTGTCGATAATGGTTTTCGACACCTCCTGACCACGTTGGAACATGTTCACGGTATGCAGGCCATATTTGCGCCCCAGTCGCAGAATCTTGCCGTGGTAGCCGGTTGCCTTGCCTGCGGTGCTTGTATGCTCGGCCACTTCTTCACAAATCACCTTGAGCGGCTTTTTGTGCTTGCCGTTCCCGGCACCCCAGACCACCATGCAGAACTTGTCGAAGTCGGCCTCTGTGGTCTCATGGTCGGGCGCATACGCAATCTTGAATCCCTGATTGGTTTTGCGTCCGGCATACAGCGCCTTGGCAAACTCTTTCAGGTTGGGATAGCTGCGGACCTTGCGCCCGGCCAGCTCGCCGTCGTAGTCCTTGAGCGGGTCAAAGATTGCCACTTGGTCGGTCGGTTTGATGAATTTCTTTTTGGCTGCGGACGTTTTCCCGCAGCCTGACATACCAACCACATAAGCATGATGATTATCCAATGCGTTGTTTTGGTTGATAGGTTGGAGACTCATGCCGCCTCCTGCCGTTCATTATCGTTCGCGGCATTTTTTGCCTGCGCTTTGGCCTTGGCAATATCGGCCGCCTTGAGCTGCTTCACCTGCATGAAGCTCGACAGCCCCAGCATTCCGATGGCGGCCACGGCCATGATTTCGTCCATGTACTTGGCGAGCCACGGCGGCGGGTTGCCGCCGTACTTCACAATCAGCGGGGCCACTTTCAGCGCCACCCCTTCGGCCTGCTCGGGGTTGAAGGTGAAATCCGGGTGAACCATGGTTTTCATGGTCTGCTCGATGGTCATCAGGCCGACAAACACGATTCCGGCAGCGGCTTCCTGCTCGATATTGGCTTGCTCGGCCTTGGCTTCGGCGGTTGCCGGGTCAAAGTCATCGTCCAGGCTGTTGAGGAAATCTTTTTCTTCCTGCTCGCTGCGGGTATCCACCGCCTCAGCTTGGCCAGTTTCCGCATCATGTACGGTCAGTTCATCTTCCATTGCGCTATCTCCTTGCTTGGTTTGGGTTACAGTCGGGTAATCGCCCCGCCGGTCAGGCCGCCGAGGATGATGCCGGTTAATACGGCTTTCCAGATGCTCGGCTTGTTTTCCGGCTCCGGTTCGGGTTGTTTCGGCTCCGTCTTGGCCGGGGCCGGTACGGGAATCGCTTCCGGCTCGGTTAGCTGCGGCGCTGGTTTTGGCTCGGGTACGGGTTCCGCTTTGGGTTCCGGTTTCGGCTCAGAAACCACAGATTCAGCGGCTTGCTCGGCTTGGTGCAGGGCTTCGAGCGTTGGGTAATGCACCTTGAACTTGTCCTGCCAATAAGCGCCGGTCTGCTGGTTGGTGCCGCAGTCATCACAAATCGAATACAGGAATTTCGCCCGCTTGCCGCGGGCGCGATGAATGGTGCGGACGTTGCCGCACTCACAACGGTTAATGCCTTCGACTTTGTTGGTCGAGGTGCGTACCGGCATCACATCAGCCATGTTTGCCCCCTTGCTCCAGCTCGATGAGCTATTCGTTTACGGTTTGCATCCACACCAACACCAAGCGCAGCGGAGCCATGATTTTGCTGGCAAACGGGTTGCGTTTGGCCTTTTCTACTTCGCCTTTCAGTTCGTTGGTAATCTGAGTCAGTTTGTCCATTGATTGTCCTTTCCGGTTAAACCGCGATTTGCAGTTGTTCATAGCATTCAAGCTCCGCCATCCAAGCCGATAACTGGCTGGTTAGCTGCTGCTCGGTCGGTACATCCCTGTTGTGTGGTGCAAGCGGGTCGTTTCTCATCCCTTGCCAGTAGGCCCGGCGCTCTTGGTGGCGCTGGTACTGCGGTGCGTATGCTTTGCGGGCCACCGCACCGGCTTGGGTGTATGCATTGATGCTGTCGGCATCGTCGCTGCGCACTGTCATCGACCAACCGCGCGCGCCTGCCGCCCAAAGCAGAAAATCAAACGCTTTGGTTTCGGCTTGCTCGCCATCGAATGACATGCAGAAAATATTGCGGGTATGGGCGTAAACCTCCCGGCTTTTAATATGGTCCCGGCTTGCCTTCATTTGGTTCTCAAGGCGGATAATCCGGGCCGTGAGCTTGTTAATGTCCTGCTCTGGTTTTTTGGCTCGTTTCGCTATCGCTTTCGCCTTAATGGTTTGGTCTAGCTGCTTCTCCAGCCGCTTGAGGTGGCGGTTAATCGGCTTGCGCCACTGCTCCAGCTTGTAACCGCATTCTTTGATAATCGCAGCCATGTTGTCGGCCTCGAAACTGGCATATGAAAAAGCCCGCTATTGCGGGCTTCATTGCTGAGCCGGTCAAGCGCGGCGGCATTATCGTCGCTGGTTTCAATCCGGCGGTTTTTGGCTTGTGGCTTGGCTTCCCTGATACGCTCGGTGCGTTCCCTCGCCTCCGCTTTATTGGCCTGCCACTGCGTGAGCAGCGACAGGCCGCCGGAAGCCACTAAACTGAATAATCCCATCACAGCCATCCTTTTTTCTTCATGTATTTGAGCGCGTAGGCACCGAGAATTTCCCCGGCGACGTTGACGGCAATAGATGCCGCGGCTTTCTTGGCGGTCATGCGAGTTTTATCCCCTTAATCACGTCGCTGATTGGATACCGGTGGCCGACTTCCATTCGGGCCATGGCCTGAATAATCACCGCAGCGGTGTCATCGTTGTCAACGTCGACCACTTGGTGCTTGCCGTAGCCGGTCCAGCGACTGACCATGTTGGCTTTCGTGGCTGGGCGCGAAGGTATGCACAATGTCGTGAATGGTGGACTGCTTAACTCACGGATTTTATGAAATTATCATATTAAACAGTGCTTTATGATCGATATGGTTTACATTGAGCATCCATATGCTAGCATTTGCATATCAAAACCACACAACAATATACAAGGATAATTTGTGTACAAAACAATCATCGCTCTAGCGGCATCAATGGTACTTTCGGCAAATGCGATTGCGTTGGAAGTTGTTAATGAACCAAAGGTTCTCCTGCCAAATGAAAGTGTACAAAGCTTTATGGTGACGGATCTCAACAGCGACGGAATGAAAGAGTTAGTCTTTGTAACTCCAAATGGTGAACTCAAGTATTCCACCCTGAAACCAGGTATTGGCTTATTGGGCCCTAGCGATCTTCAAACACTGATGAACAACCATTATGCCATTTATATAATGAATATCAGTCTACAAGGCGAACAAGAAAATGCGAGCAGACTACACATCGATCACTATGGAAATGTATCTCTGAAGACTTCACATGGCTTCGCTTGCAAAGGAACACCGAAGTTGAAGCATGGAAATATAGTTATCAACAGTATCCAAGCAGAAGGGCAAATCACCTTAACTTACGTGGCAACTGATTTAGTCGTAGGAAAAGTAAGGTGTTTGGATTCAGATATAAAACAAGATGAAGCAGTTTCTTTCATCGCAACTCGCCCCTAGGAAAAGCAGAAATATCCGGCTGGACCACCAGTAGATTCAGCCGGTTCCCACAGCCGATTTACAGAATACATAAGCATGATGCTCATTATTGGAGGTAGAATGACAACAACTTAATCAGTTTGCCCATTCAAGTCCCCTAACCCATTTTATGTTCGTTTTTAATGCACTATCGCAGCGTCCAGCGGAATCCAAGCGTCGATCATTACCAAGCCGTGTTCGTGTACCATGCAAAAACAGTGGCATTCCACAGTAATCTACGATGACGTTAAAGTGCTGAATTTGTATCTCAAGCACGTGGATAAACAACAACATGTGATGGAGCGGGAAAATACAGAAATACTGAGAAGTGACCCGTAAGGTTACAAAACAAAGATTTACTCCGAGTGTTGGTCGTTGATATTACACACATCACAATCGTAAATTCTCTTGTTATTCATTCGTCTAAAAGGTTTTACTCAGACATGGTCAACACTCAACATACTGCCATTACTAGAATTTATTCGCCGAGACAAGTTGCCTGTGGTGCGCTTGGTGGGCCGGTAGGATTGATTTATTTCTTGTGGGCGAATTTCGCCATCATGAAGAAAAAAAACCACACAAAGCTGACGGCGGTTCTTGGCGTGGTCTTTATTATCGGACTTATTTTTTCTGCGCCTTTCGTGCCACCAAACATCCCGGGACTTGCATTTACCGCATTGTATGTTGTTCTGGCATATTTAATGTCACGGAAATTCCATCTGGACAACAATGAAATCATTGCTTCGAGTGAGTACACCTTTCATTCAAGTTTTCGTGTTTTCTGTATCACAGTGATCTGTTTCTGGGCATCATACATTGTCGTCGCTGGCCCGTTGCACTTGCTGTATTCCATTGGGTTCTTCACTGTTTAGAATCGTCTTCTAAATCAAACGACTTGCCTGATGAATGCCTTATTCTGTTGAATCGGATAAGGCATTACTCTCCCACGGTTTCCGCTCTCCCTGACGTCAAGTTACAGGATAACAAAGTTCCCGTTTACGTCATGCCAACTGAACTCCTTTCATCACTTCCTTCAGGGGATACTGGTGCCCGACTTCCATTCTGGCCATGGCTTGAATAATTCTGGCAGCGGTATCATTCCTGCTGACATCCAGCGGTTGATGCAGGCCAAAGCCAGACCACTGGCTGACCATTTTGGCGTAATGATCACTGTTGTTCTCATGGCAGGGCGCAAATGTATGAACGATACGATGAATGGTATTGATATTGCGCCTTTGGTAACTGCGCAATACACGTGCTCCGGCTCGAAAACCGTAAACTGGGCTTTCAAAGATCACAAAACGGCCATCATGACCGACCTGGCCTCCCAGGGCAAGATCATGAACGTTTTTTGCCCAATGCCAGGTCAAAATTGACCTGATGAGCCGATTGTGATCTTATGCTCCTCTTTTGAGGAGTGACCATGAATATCGATACCATCAAAGAGCATTTCAGCATCATCCGTGACGAACGACAAAGCGCAAAAGTGGACTACCCACTGTTTGATATTTTGTTTGGCTCGATCTGCGCCGTGATAGCAGGAGGTCAAGGCTGGACCGACATTCGCGAATACGTTCTTGGCCACCATGAGTGGTTTCTTAAGCAGAGCCTGTTTGAAAAAGGTGTGCCCGTTGATGATACCTTTGCTCGTCTGATTGCGAGTATCGATCCCGCTGAGTTTCGTGACTGCTTTCTGGCCTGGATGAAAGCGGTGCACAAGTTGACCTGTGGTGAGGTGGTTGCCATTGATGGCAAGACCTTGCGCGGCTCCTATGACAGAGACGACAGACAAAGCACCATCCATATGGTGAGTGCCTACGCCAGCGCCAACCAGCTGGTATTGGGCCAACTCAAAACCGACAATAAGAGCAATGAAATCACCGCGATACCGGCACTGATTAAGATGCTCGACTTACGAGGCGCCATCGTGACGATTGATGCGATGGCCTGCCAGACCAAGATAGCCAAGGTAATTACCAGGGTAATCCCCCCGAAAAATAACAGCAGTAAAAAGTAGAATTTTCTCGTAACCTAAACGAAAGGAGATTCTGCATGAAAAAATCACGGTACACGGACAGTCAGATCCTAGCGATCTTAAAACAGGCAGAAGCAGGTACACCTGTGCCAGAACTCTGCCGCGAACATGGTATGAGCAGCGCTACTTTCTATAAGTGGCGCGCCAAGTACGGTGGTATGGATGCCTCTCTCATGACGCGGCTGAAAGAATTGGAAGATGAAAACCGGCGTTTGAAAAAGATGTATGCCGAGGAGCGCCTCAAGGCAGAAGTCATCAAAGACGCCATGGAAAAAAAGTGGTAAAGCCCTGTGAGCGGCGCTTGCTTGCTCAGCATTCGGTGGCGCGATTTTCAATTAGCATTCGCAAGGCTTGCCGGTGGTTCGGCATCAGCGAAACCGGGTACCGTTATCAGCCTAAGATGGCAACGGAAAACGCTGAGATAGCTCAATGGCTTGTCACACTGACTTCTGAGCAAAGTGACTGGGGCTTCGGGCTATGTTTTGATTATTTGCGCAATGTTAAAGGCTTCCTGTGGAATCATAAGCGGGTTTACCGTATCTATTGTGAGTTGGCACTAAACCTGCGGATACGTCCCCGGAGAAGGCTCAACCGAAACAAGCCGGAGCCATTGAAAGAGCCGACGCGCGCCGATCAAGTCTGGTCGTTGGACTTTATGCATGATCAACTGTCGGATGGACGGAACTATAGGCTACTCAATATCATCGATGACTTCCGTCGTGAAGGTATCGCGATTGAAGCAGGCTTTTCGCTGCCGGCACTGCGTGTGATTAGAGTTTTGGAACAGCTTTTAGAATGGCGTGACACACCAGTTGCCATTCGTTGTGATAATGGTCCCGAGTTCATTTCCCATGAGTTTACAGCATGGGCAAAAAGAAAAGGGATACGAATAGATTACATTCAGCCAGGTAATCCACAACAGAACGCGTATATTGAACGTCATAATCGTACGATGAGATATAGCTGGGTGAGCAAGCATCTGTTTGACTCACTGGAAGAAGTTCAGGACTATGCAACAAAATGGTTGTGGTTCTACAATTATGAGCGACCACACAAGGCCAACGGAGGGAAACCACCTTTGATGGCTGCTTAACTCCTACTTTTAACTGCGGTTAAAAATGGGAGGATTACCCCAGCAAGGGCGGAGATTACTTGTTGGCAGTTAAGGGCAATCAGGGCAAGTTAGCGGCAGCTGTACAGACCGCCTTCGCCCCACATCGCCGCGCCCCGATTGACAAAACCACGTGTCAAATCGAGAAGCAGAAAGGCCGAGTTGAAGCGCGTACCTGCCATGTACTGAATGCCAGAGAGTTGGAGGGAGACTTCTCCACTTGGAGCGGGCTGACCAGCATCGTGATGGTTGAAAACTACCGCGCAGCAAAAGGCAAAGAGCAAGAGTTGGAGTACCGCTACTACATCAGTTCAGCCGAACTGACCCCAGAGCAAGCCGGGAATGCCATCCGAGCCCACTGGGGCATTGAGTCAATGCACTGGATTTTAGATGTGAGTATGCGGGAAGATGCTTGCCTGATTTACCGAGAAAACGCGGCTGAAAACTTGGCGGGGTTAAGGCACATGGCACTTAACATGCTCAGAGCTGGGCCAACCAAGATTAGCGTGCCGATGAAACAGAAACGCTGCATGATGAAACCCGCCTTCTTGGAGCAAGTCCTTGTGGCCGGATTTGCGTCAATGGCTAAATACTAACCATTCATGCGGACGCCCTGCCTGGCCTCCCCACTGATTACGCTGATTGTACTCAATATTTAAAGGATTATGGTTACGAATACCACGTGCAACACTCCGCCCCTTTCTATGTTTAGAGGACGTGCGAATGACCTTCGCGCGGTAAGCAAAAAGGTAACGTCTGAATTTTTGGAATAGTCTGGAAAACATGAAAAATGTAATACTTTGTACATGAAAAATATGGAGAAATTTCATTTTTATTTTCTCCATAAGTGAATTTCAGACGATATACCATCAATGACATCTATTCGACTGCAGTAATGTAAGGAATAAATAATTCGTGCAGGGCAAGATCATGAATGTTTTTTAACCAACGCTAAATCAAAATTGACCGAACGAGCCTACTGTGATCTTATGCTCCTCTTTTGAGGAGTGACCATGAATATCGATACCATCAAAGAGCATTTCAGCATCATCCGTGACGAACGGCAAAGCGCAAAAGTAGACTACCCTCTGTTTGATATTTTGTTTGGCTCGATCTGTGCCGTAATAGCCGGAGGTCAAGGCTGGACCGATATTCGCGAATACGTTCTTGGCCACCATGATTGGTTTCTTAAACGGAGCCTGTTTGAAAAAGGTGTGCCCGTTGATGATACCTTTGCTCGTCTGATTGCGAGTATCGATCCCGCCGAGTTTCGTGACTGTTTTCTGGCCTGGATGAAAGCGGTACACAAGCTGACCTGTGGTGAAGTGGTTGCCATTGATGGCAAGACTTTACGCGGCTCCTATGACAGAGACGACAAACGAAGCGCCATCCATATGGTGAGTGCCTACGCCAGCGCCAACCAGCTGGTATTGGGCCAACTCAAAACCGACAACAAGAGCAATGAAATCATCGCAATACCGGCGCTGATTAAGATGCTCGACTTACGAGGCGCTATCGTAACTGTTGATGCGATGGCGTGCCAGACCAAGATAGCCAAGGCAATCACCAGTAAGGGGGGAGATTACTTATTGGCAGTAAAGGGCAACCAGGGCAATTTAGCGGCAGCCGTACAGGCCGCTTTCACTCCATACCGTCGCGCCCCGCTCGACAAGACTACGTGTCAAATCGAAAAGCAAAAGGGCCGGGTTGAAGCGCGTACTTGCCATGTACTGAATGCCAGAGAGTTGGAGGGGGACTTCTCCACTTGGAGCGGACTGACCAGCATCGTGATGGTTGAAAACTACCGTGCGGCAAAAGGCAAAGAGCCAGAGTTGGAGTACCGCTACTACATCAGTTCAGCCGAGTTGACCCCAGAGCAGGCCGGGAATGCCATCCGCGCCCACTGGGGCATTGAGTCAATGCACTGGATTTTAGATGTGAGTATGCGGGAAGATGCTTGTCAGATTTACCGAGAAAACGCGGCTGAAAACCTGGCGGGGTTAAGGCACATGGCACTGAACATGCTCAGAGCTGAGCCAACCAAGATTAGCGTGCCGATGAAACAGAAACGCTGCATGATGAAACCCGCCTTTTTAGAGCAAGTCCTTGTGGCCGGATTTAAGTCAATGGCTAAACCCTAACCATTCATGCGGACGCCCTGATAATTCGTGTAAGCAGAAATTAATCTGTATGTTCCACCCTCCCAAAAAATACCATTGATAATCATAAGCTTAGTTGAAGAAATCGTAGTGAGATATTATATGGTTACAGAGAAATATTCTATTACTGATATGTTACCCGATTTTAAAGGAATATGTCTGACAATTTTAAATTGAATATAAACTTGATATCGATAACTAAAAATTATACTTAAAAACAATAATATGACCTTTGTTGAATAGAATATGTCATATCCGTATGGTAGGGTGATTTTGTGTGGAAATAATAATAACGACATATTTGTAAATAAATGAGGGTGATCATATGGATATCAATGGAAATGATATCAACGGTTTTGACGTTGACGTAATACATTTGTACTTGCAGGATATTGCGCAAAAGCCTTTATTGTCTAAGTTTGACGAAGCGCAGTATAGCCGTAAAAGTTTACGCGGAGACCAAACTGCAAAATCTTCGATGATAGAAAGTAATTTACGACTCGTGGTAAGTATCGCAAAGAAGTATCGTAGCAGTGGTTTGTTACTGAGTGATCTTATTGATGAGGGAAATATCGGTTTAATTACCGCGGTTGAGAAATTTGACCCTGAGCGAGGATTTCGCTTTTCAACCTATGCAACTTGGTGGATCAAACAAACTATCGAGCGAGCAATTCACAACCAGGCCCGTACCATTCGCCTCCCTGTCCATGTGTCCAAAGAGATTAATACGATCATTCGAACACATAAACAGTTAATGAAAAGTTCGAGTCAGGAACCAAGCCACGAAGAGATTGCAAACAAGTTAGAACGAAATGTTGAAGAAATTTCTACGGTACTAGCCTTAGATGCCCCGGTCGTGTCAATCGACCAGGCGATTTCTGATGATAGTAAATCTCAGAGTATCTCGGCTTTCATCGCAGATGATTCATCAATGAAGCCGGACACCGTGATTGGCAACCAGGATGTGGCGAGCCTTGCCATTTCTGTATTGGACTGCCTGAACGAGCGGGACAAAGAGATCATCTGTCGGCGATTTGGTCTCTTGGGCTATGAGGTGCAAACTTTACAGCAAGTCGCGGATGAAGTCGGGCTGACACGCGAACGAATCCGTCAATTGCAAGTCAACTCGCTCAAGAAGTTAAGAAACAACCTATTGCGCTGTAACTATGATTTAGAAGTCCTCTTCTCTGAAACGGCATAACATACGACAAAGAGTGCTTTTCCCCTGGTAAAGCACTCTTCTGAACCCACTTCGCAATTTCGCGAAATTGAGTTGTCAGCGGCCTCATCGTCCTTGTGCTCCTTCCCCCAAATCGATTTGCAATAACTTCAAGACACGCCGTGATTTTCCTTATCATCAATGTCCAGTTGAATTAGGAGCTTGGCGCATGCTTTACAAAACAATGGTGGCGATGATTTTTTGCTTCGCAATGGCTGGTGCTTTTTCCGTGGATGCTAAAAGTGATTCTAAGGATAAGTGTTTAAAAACCCGAGCGAAAATTGAAAAAATACAGAAGAAAATGCGCCAGGGATACACCAGCAAGCAAGGTGAGAAATACAGGAAGAAACTCACCAAGCTGTATAAAGAAGAATTTAAACACTGTTTTTAAGCATCTCGAAACTGCACTGGCAGCTTGTCGGGTCAAGGTTAATACTTATCAATATTTTTATGAGTCGTTGAAGGTGCTCAGTGAGAAGTATTATCGTCCTGCTTTGTCTGACAATGCTGGCATCTTGCGTGAGTTACAGTGTGACTGAATCTGAGATCCAGGATTATTTAGATAGCCGTGCCAGCTATGAGCGGACGGTTGGCGTTAAAGGTTTTGCACATGCCAATATCAAGTTTAACGATCTGAAAATCGGTATTGGTCGGGTCACCGATGATCGAGTGAATCTGGATGCAAAATCTCATGCCAAGATTATGATCACCGGCCAACCGCAACAGGAAGTGGCCATTCAGGCAAACTTCAGCGCCATCCCATATTACGACAAAAGCGAGGGGGCGATTTACCTCAAGGACTTAAAGGTAGAGTCGCTTGATCTCACCCCGGACACATTCAGCAATTTCGCGGCCAAGCAGCTGCTCTCTCCTATTGTTGAAATGGTCGGGAATCTAATTCTTACCCAGCCTGTCTACCGATTGGATGATGAAGACATGAAGCAATCCTTGCTCAAGACGGCTCGGCCAGAGCTGAAAATTAAAAATCATGCTTTGGTTGTTCAGATGCTTTAAATTGCTAGCTTGTAATTGTGATCAATGTGGTTATAGATCGTCTGGCGAAATTACAAAGTTATAGTGCGCCAGATGGTTGAAAGTAAACCGACGAATAGCACAGCGGCGCCGCTGGCCGCTGTACAGATCTCTGGTTTATCAATCCCTTGATTAAATAAACAACGTATAACCGCTAAACATGATGATCAACAACCACACCGGACATTGCCGATACTTCAGCAAACCATAGCCAACCATGACCACTGCAACATCTAGTGCTGACGTAATCGAGGTCTGAATCACAGGGGAAACAAAAGCACTTGCCAGCAATCCGACGACACTGGCATTCACTAAGGCCAAAGACACCTTGAGTTTAGGATGTGTCATCAATGCATGCCACGCAGGCAGAAACGCAAAGAGTAGTAAACCACCCGGAAGAAAGATTGCCAGCGTTGCCACCGCACTACCGAGCACCGGACTCTCAGCCATAGCTGCCGTACCAAGATAGCTGGCCATTGTAAACATCGGTCCAGGCACAAGCTGTGCTGAGGCGTACGCACTCAGGAATATTTCTTTACTCACGATGCCATGAACCAAAGGCTCCAGTAACGGCAGCACCACATGCCCACCGCCAAACACGAAGCTCCCGGCCTGGTAGAAAATATTAAATAAGTTGATCCAAGCTGACTGTTCCGTGATCAACGGCAACCCGATCAGCAGCGCTACAAACACGCCAAGCAACACAAGGTTGGGGCGAATGGATGAAGCTGAGTGCGCAGCCGAAGCCTCAGACGCCGATCGGCTCAAAGCAATCACGTAGCCCACGCCCGCGGCGCAAAGAATCGGGACAATTTGCCCCAGGAGGCCTTCACTGAAAAAAACACTGACCGCGGTGAGTAAAGCTGCCATGCCGGTGAAGGCATTCGTGAGATTCTTCTTCGCCATCCCCCACAACGCATCAGCAACCACGACAACAGCCAATAGCTTCGCCGCGCTGATCACACTCTCGATCACCGCATTGTCGGCGTACTCATGCGCCCCCATGGCCAACACCGTCAGCAGGATAAATGACGGGAAGGTAAATCCGATAAATGCTGCCAATGCGCCCAGATAACCGGCTTTTGAATAGCCAATATACATCCCCAGTTGGCTACTCGCCGGGCCGGGCAAAAACTGGCACAACGCGACTGCCTGCGTAAAGTCTTGCTCGCTTAGCCACTTTCGATGCTGAACAAACTCACGTTGAAAAAAGCCGATATGGGCTGCCGGGCCTCCGAAACTATAGAGCCCCAGCACAAAAAATCGATACAAAACGGTTAGATACATAACTCCTCCTCGGAGCCTGAATCATACTCGAGCCAAGATCATTATTGAAATCGTTCAGCTTGATATAGTGAATGATTGAAATCAATAGAACCTTCAGGTTCAAGCGGGCAGAATATTTCACTAACACACACGCTCAAGTGTAATTTAACAACAAAATCAATCCATGCATTATCCCCACATGGAAACGATAACCTTAAACCATTGAAATAAAACAAATATAATCATCACAGCGACACATTGCATGCTTGAGAAAATCAGCGGAATATGCTGAAACTGCGAAAATACTGTCGCTTTGTGTCCCTTGCCATTAGTAGCAACCAACGGCATAGCTTCGGAACACGCGGTACAGGTGAGATTGCAGATGGTTTGTAAGGCATAGTTGTGAATAAGCACATCGACAAACAAGCACTGGCGAAGAATTTTGTGACATTGTCACAGGTTGATGACTGAATCATTTACCGCTTAACTATCAATGGTATAATTCCAGCGTCTATTAACTGCGGTTCTCCCCTTATGCTAGAAAATCTTCAACAAATGGTGATCTTGGCAACTGTCGGCCATGAACAGAACTTTACCCGTGCAGCAGAACGGCTCGGGATTTCAAAATCACAGGTCAGCAAACAGATTCGAATGTTGGAAGAGCGATTGGGATGCCAGTTAGTTCAGCGAAGTACACGCGCCGTTGCACTGACGGAGATCGGCCTGCAGTATTCTGAATATGGCCAACAGCTGTTGGATACCGTCAGTGAAGCCGAAGCCATGGTCGCTGGCTATCGCAATGAGATCAAAGGTGTCTTACGGGTCGGCATTGCCCAGTCTTTCGGAAACTCGCACATCACCTCAGCCCTGGCCGAGTTTCAGAAAGCTCACCCGGACCTGGAGCTTGAAGTCAGCCTGTTTGACCACCGCCCTAACCTACTCGAAGAAGGATTTGACTGCTGGGTCGCCATCCATGAACATCCGCCGGAGGGGATGGTTGCACGCAAATTAGCAGATTGCCGCTTCGCGGTGGTCGCTTCCCCTGAATATCTGGCCGAACACGGCGCGCCGGCATCCCCGGGAGAGCTGCGTAAGCATAATTGTATTACCTACCAGAGCCGGGAACGGAAATACGTAAACTGGGAGTTTGTCCGTGATGGCGTTCGCCAATCAGTACGTGCTCGCGGCAACTACCGAATTGATAATGCCCCGGCTGTGTTGGAGGCTGCTCTTTCCGGGCTGGGGATCGCCTATCTGGCCACATATCTGATCACAGACGAGCTCGATACCGGGAAACTAGTACAGCTGTTGCCGGAATGGAAAGCTGATGTCGAGCTGCCAATCTACGCCGTCTACCCGCGCCGTAAATATTTAGCCCCCAAAGTTCGCTCATTCATTGATTTTATGTCTGAGCGCATGTCGGTGCCGCCTTATCGCGAGCTCAATCCGATCACGCAAGGCTAACCTACGTCTCAATAAATCAGTTGTGGAACCGGACAAATGTTCTAAACCTAAAGGAGTGTTTGTTCATTCCAGGTTCCGCAATGTCAGGTCACCCACCGCTGCTTTCTCTAACTTTCGGTGTGCTCTTTAGCAGTCTGCTGTTGACGGCGTGCGGGACTGAAGGTGACAGGGTCACTAGAGATACTGAGCGCTCCGGCCCGCCAGCAGTTCCCCCTGCCGCAATATTACTGACAGAGCTGCCTGAAATGCGGCAAACTGTTTACTTTGACAAAGATAGCTATCTGCTCAATGATGACGGTCAACGTATGCTGGATCCCATCGCTATTCGCCTGCGACAGCACCCGGACAGTTACGTGATTGTGATTGGCCACAGTGATGACAGTGGCACAGAAGAAGAGAATGTGGTGCTATCCTACGAGCGGGCTTTTACCGTCGCAATTTACATTGCATCCGTGTTTGGCATCGAGGAGGAACGAATCCAGTTGGTTGCGGCCGGAAATAGTGACCCGGTCACGAATGTAGATCAGCCACATGAACGGCAACGCAATCGCCGGGTTGAGGTGTTGTCGCCCCAGGTCATCGTCCGAACGCTCAGCCCGATCTCAGAGCCCGCTTTCTGACAGCCGTCCGATCAGCGCCGCTTCTGTTGCGGAAGCAGGCAGCAGTCCCAACACTGCTGCCGTTTGCTAGAATGTTGTATTGCTTTATTGTTTTTTCAAGGCCGGGAAGGCGTACATTTTCTTCAGAATATCCGCGACCCCTTGCGGTAACCCCGAGAGTTTTTCTGCAAAACGGGCCTTCTCTGCTTCGGTCGCGGTTTCATCCTCAATACCGGCTGCAATGTAATTGGCCGGGAACAAGTGATAGTTGTTGGCGATTTGCTGATCAATCGCTTCCGCCAGTGCTTCAGGCGTCTCAGCCGGCGCGCGGATCACATCACCAAAACTGACATGAATCCGGCGTTTCTGCCCGACAATTCCCTGAACGATACTTTCGATATCCTCGAATTCACCTTTCTCGTAGCTGCCATGAGTTTCTTTCTCATACAACTCTTTGGCTTTGGCAACATCACAAGGATCGTTCTCGTAGGAGATCGCAACCGGGACAATATTCAGGCCGGCCATAAATTCACTGAATGGCTGCTTGCGCTTCCGGCCTTCCATGTAGAACATCTTTAAAATAGCCGGATCAGTTTTATCATCACCATCCTTGGCACGGCCTTCTTTCTGGGCGATCCAGATCGAGTTGCCCGTCTCCAGGGAATGAGAGATATATCCGGAGAGCAGCCCCAATGCTTTCATCATCTCGCGCGGTGCCTTCGCCGAGCGTTTGACAATGAAGCTTTTATTCAGTCGCATTAGCTCCGTCGCACACGGCTTTTTCAATAAGTTATCGCCGATAGCAATCCGAAGTGTCTGGAAATTATTCTTGTACAGGCACCAGTTCACCATCGCCGGATCCATGGCAATATCCCGGTGGTTGGAAATAAACAGGTAAGATTGGCTTGGGTCCAGTTTGTCCAGACCACTTTGAGTGACACCGTCACATGAATGGTCGATGGTTGCTTCCATATAGCGTGCGACTTGCTGCTGTACGTCAGCAACCGTCTTCACGTTTGACCACTTCCAAATTAAAAAGCGCTTGATCAGCGGGATCAACAGCCAGCCCAGGACACCGGAGAACTGCGGGAATCGGTAGTTGAGGATGGCCGTAATGAATTCCTTGTCATTCACCAGACGCGCGATCGCCCCACTAACTTCTTCATCGTTATAAGGGCGTATTTCTTTATAGATATCGTTATTTGTTTGCACAATCATGTTTCATCTTAAATAAAAACCGCGACATTTTACGCAGATTTATCAGTTTGCCCAATGACATGGCCCCATATCAGGAATGGTTGGAGGTCATACCACATAAAAACGCATGAATTTCATGCACCTTATCCCAGTTTTGTTACTGATGTCTGTTGTTAGCGTAGCAATTTCAGCCAAAAAAGCGCCAATTAAGTCGCCAAACCTCCGACGTTGTTGACGCTTTCGCCAAAACAGAACAATATGTGCGTGCTTTTCTGCCAGAGACTGACTATGAAACAAGCTATAGAATTTTCGCATACCCTTCAGCAGTTCCTCCATGTGGGATCCCGCCGAAAAAGCCATATTTCCTATATGATTGTCGTTCGCGAAGGTGCTGCGCTATTCCGGCTGGGACATCAGGAGTTTCTGGTACCGAAAGGACAGGGATTCTGGATCCCATTTAACTGCCTGCACGCGCTCACGGTGCTCCCGGGCACGCGTTACGACACAATCTCATTCTCTTCTCGACTGACCATACCTTTGTGTCGCGAAGCCGGCTTTTTCACGGTCAGCCCTCTGCTTCGTGCACTACTTGATGAGTTACAGTGTCACCAAGGTCATTCGACGACGCTGACTCAAGCGGAATCGGTCGAGAAAAACCTGCTGAACGTGATTGCGGATCAAGTCACGACGTTGCAAGTCCGAACCGAAGAGATCTGTCCTGGGTTAAATCCAGCGCAAGCAGCACAACTGGCACAGCTTTTCAAAGGTGAAAAAATCACGCCGACAGCCATGTTGGAAGCCCTGCCAACCTATCTGGGATGTACTGTGAATGAATTCGAAGCCTGCTTAACCATGCGGGAAGCGTTGCGGCTGACTCGCTCCGGTCGTAAGCTTGAGGAAATCGCCCAAACCCTCCAGACCAGCCACCAGGCTTTGAATGCACTGGCCCTCCCAATCCTGGGTCATCACTTCGAGTAAGCCAGTGACAGCAGTCTCGGTGTTTCTGTACAGTTCCCCGCACAAACACCGAGGCCGGTTATTGAAATGGGATTTCCACTTGTAAAAAGAGATCGTTCAGACTCTCTTCGTGCCAGCGGTAATCGACACGGAACCGGGCTGAACGTCCGTCTTCCCCTCCGACGCCAAGACTCATTTGCAAGCCGTGATTCTTAATCCATTGCTGTGCATCCTCCAGGGTCAGCACGTCAAGACGCTGGTATTTCTCCGGCAACCATACGCCAACACCGTAATAAGTGGATTGGGTATTCGAAGACAACACCGGTGAGTCATTGTGCCCGGCCCAGTTGTCCCAAAAACCCTCTTCTGCTGCCTGCTGCCCATCTCCATCGACCAAGGTCAGTTCACTCGAAGATGTCTGTTCCATTGGTTCCGGGATCGCGATTGCCTCCGGCTGACACGGCTGCGCATAAACAATTTGTTCTTCCGCCGTCATTTGCAGGGATGCATTCGCAGACATATGACACGCCTGCGCCCACACCATACCTGCGGGCCACAGATTTAAGCCCAGAAACACGGCATGTGAAATCCATCTACAACTCACGAAACCCTGCCTTTTCTTACCAAACTCTACACACGTACTTTTAATTATTGGAAACGATAACGTTCTCTATCTTCGAGCATTTTAGCGACTTGCGGTGTCGTTAAATGTGAAATACAGCCATTATTGACAATATTATCACGAATTTGCGTACTCCGAATATTGACAGTTTCCGGGCAGGCAAGTACCTGCCATTGAGCCAAAATCTCATCGGCCTTATAGAACTTGTGAAAATTCAGAAAGTTGTCCGGCCCAACGACAAACGTCAGTTGAGCGTCAGGCTGACGTTTCTGCAGCTCAGTTAACACCGCAAATGTGGTAATCGATTCCTGGCCCACCGCCATTTCCTGTTCCAGACGGGATAATTCAAGATTCGGTAGCCCCAAATCGGCAATGAAAGCTTCAACCAGTTCACAGCGAGCTTCATAGTCGATCATCACCTTGCCCCACGCATGGGCAAAGCTCGGTAGCAGCAACACCCGATCAAAATGCTGCAGCCGTTCCAGCACGGATTTATGCCCTAAACTCGGTGGGTTAAATGCACTACCAAAAACGGCAATCGATACTGTCATAGCGAATGTGGCCCTTTTTTATACCAATTTACGATTTATTTGATTTTATCGTTTGTTCAGGATTGATCCTCTTAAAGAGTTATCGCATGATTTTGGAAAAGGTTTAACGCTAAGACTGAAGTTTTTCTCTTCAGTTCGGCTATTTGGTTAGAAAGCGGGCAATGCCCTGAGGATTCTCTCACTATGGAACAGCTCATTCGCGCGGAGATGCGCGTTTTACCGGAAATTGATGTCGATTTTGAGATCCAGCGCCGTATCAGTTTCATTCAGACAAAAATGAAGCAAACCGGATGTAAGTCTCTGGTGCTAGGGATCAGTGGCGGTGTTGACTCAACCCTTTGCGGCCGCTTGGCGCAACTGGCGATTAACCGGTTGAATGACGAAAGCAATTCTCACGACTATCAGTTCATCGCGGTCCGCCTGCCTTACGGTGAGCAACATGATGAAGACGAGGCCCAGATGGCGCTGTCTTTTATTCAACCGACCCACTCGGTCAGCGTGAATATCAAAGATGGCGTGGATGGCCTGCACGCCAGCACATTAGCAGCCCTGGAGCAAACGCCGCTGGCACCTGAGTGTCACATCAAGCAGGATTTCGTAAAAGGCAACGTGAAGGCCCGCGCGCGCATGGTCGCTCAATACGAAATCGCCGGTTTGGTGGGGGGGATGGTTCTGGGAACGGATCATTCTGCCGAGAACATTACCGGCTTCTATACCAAGTTCGGTGACGGGGCGTGTGATTTGGCACCGCTGTTTGGTCTGAATAAACGTCAGGTTCGCCTGCTCGCCGCAACGTTGGGTGCGCCGGAAGTGCTGGTGAAGAAAGTACCGACCGCCGATCTGGAAGAGCTGGCACCGCAGAAGCCGGATGAGCACGCCCTGCTGGTCACCTATGACCAAATCGATGATTTTCTGGAAGGTAAACCGGTTGAATCCGAAGTTGCCGAGCGTTTGGTCGAGATTTATCAGGCAACTCAGCACAAGCGTCAGCCAATCCCGACCATCTATGACGAAGAGCAAGCGTGATAGCGTCGAGAAATCATGAGCAAGAAAAAGGGGCTTTACGCCCCTTTTTATCACCACAATCGTTCTCAGGATGCCTGAGAACGATTAATTAAGTTGTCCAATTCCCACCAAATTGCCTCGCACAGCCCCTGGCGATATACCGCCTCTTTAAAGTTTGTATGCTCCTGTTGATACAAACTGAAATAGGATGCTTCACCATGTAAGCTGGCGCGAACATTTGCCAACCGATCGCAAGCCTTCACAATCAGCGCAATTCTGGCCGCTTCTTCATCAACATCTAACGCAGCCAAACGCTGATGAATTTCAGCTTTGCGTGACAACCGATTATCAAACTTGCCATCGCTGATATAGGCGACGGCATCGGCAACCAGAAATCCGAAATCTGCGGCCAATTCATCAACACTGGTTTCCGTATCTTCAATAACATCATGAAGTTGCGCGACAACCATCGCATCAGTGCCAAACGGGCTGGCCAGGCGGGATACCGCTTCAAGGTGGACATAATACGGGACACTGCCATACATTTGGCCCTGATGCTTTGCTCTGGCTAATGTACGTGCTTTTAAGTACCGATTATTCATCCGCCCCCCCTGTGTAAAAGTTCATACAAAAAGCTAACGCTTCAAGTGTATTTCAGCTCGGAACACTTTGCTAAACCCTATTGACACAGTTGAGATTTTACGCACAATTTGATGAAAAAACAGGCGCCAATTGGCGCCTGTCCGTATCCTGTTTTACCGCACTATTCAGCGTCTGCATCGCTGTCCTGTGCCTGGTTTTTCGCGTCAGCCTCGCGAATTTCATTCGCAACCATCATGATTGCCTCCCCGCTGCTGATTCCCTGAGCCATGAGTTCATGGATTCGTTCAGCAGCCTGTTGCTGCTGCTCGTGCGTCAATGTTGGCGTGTTATTCAGCATGACTGTATATTTCTGCTCATTGAAAATGGAGCGGTATTTTAGGCATAAAAGTACCCAATGTCACTAACCCGGTCTGCCGTCCAATCGTGGACACGTTAGGATTGGATAATAAACCACGGTGAAAATCCCGAATGCGCAAGCCCACAACAGCGCAGAAACGATATAGCTGCTGATTGCCAGCGACGGAAAAATCATCAGCATTAACGTCCGCGCCAAAGCTGAACACATCATGAGGACAAAGCCTGCAACCATCCAGCGCCGGATTTGAAGCGGGCGTCCGGTATGACCTAACGAGACCCGGGCTATCATCGCCAGAATCATCGCTCCAATCCCGCCAACCGTCATAAAATGAAGCGCGACACTGTAACTTACCGCCCCCGTCATTTGTTGCGCGGCAAGCAGTAACAACCCGAGAATCATAAACAGATAAGCAAAATGCAGCAGCCACAGTAGCGGCACGCTCAATGTCGACCAAGTCCGCCAGCGCAAAAAGCGCAGCAAGTTAAATACAGCCGTTGCAGCCAGCAACCCTGGCAGTGCCACCTCACGGATCGCAATCGGAATAGGGAGTAGCACACAAGCCAAGAGTAGCCAGCACGGGATCAGTGCTGCGCGCTCGAGCCAGGTGATCCGAGTGATCTGCTCGGTTTGGGTGCCTCGCCAGGTGAAAAATGGAATCACCCTGCCCCCAACAACCAGTACAATCACTGAAATTGTAACAATAGCCACCATCGACACGTGATGCACGTTATCATCTGAGATGCCCAGGGCAATCAAATGAAAGCGCGCATTTAAGTAAGTCAGCAATAAAATCAACGGAGAGAAAAACAAGTTATTCCATTGCTTCCGCAGCACAATTGGCTTCGCCAGGAAATAAGCGGCTAATGGCATCCACAGTAGATCAAATACCATCCACACCCACCCGGGCGTTGAAAAAAGCAGCCCAAGTCGTGCCACAAGCCAGCAACAAAAGATGATGGCCAGCCGCCAGCCTCTTACGCCGGGATTGCCGGTCCAGTTTTGCACCGCCGTCAGGAGAAAACCGACAATAATGGCCCCGGTAAATCCAAACAACATTTCATGGCTATGCCACCAGATGGGATGACCATACATCCACCCAGAAAGATTAACAGTCCCTGACCAGAACATGGCCCAAATCACCATGGCAATCACCGAAAAAGCGCTTCCGGCCAGGAAAAACGGTCGAAAAGCCAGACGAAAAAGTGGGGGGATCCGTTGCTCCTTGGCTTGATCAAGAATCTGCATCATACGGCTACCTATCGCATCATTTAAACATGCATGAATAATACACCTTTAAAGTTGCAATGAAAATACATCTTTAAGAC
Organism: Photobacterium sp. TY1-4; assembly: GCF_025398175.1. NCBI lineage: Bacteria > Pseudomonadati > Pseudomonadota > Gammaproteobacteria > Vibrionales > Vibrionaceae > Photobacterium > Photobacterium sp. TY1-4. The sequence continues at coordinate 405,873 of NZ_CP099735.1, read as the reverse complement.
AAAAAGCAGGGTCCCGTGGAAACGACGTGACAGCATGAGCAAAGATAAAACAGCCCGCCAGGTTTGTGCAACCGAGCGGGCTTAGTCTTTAATTCATATTCTGGGCTTTGACCGGGTCAGAATCCCGGATAATCTACCGGGCGGGTGATACGCTGGATATCCAGAATCGCAATATTGCCTTGCCAGCGGCTTTCAATCAGACCGACACTCAGCCAGTAGCGACCGTCTGCGACATCAATCACCGGCAACGTGGTGGGTAACCGGCCATCAACATTTTCGGTCCACAGCGGCGTCCAGCTGGTGTCATTGAGATCATAGAGGCTCATCGACAGCACTTCTGACGGACAAGCCGGATTCGGCAATCCACCCTGTTCGATTCGCCAGTTCTTGCTGTCTTTCCAGCCAATCCGCTGCTTCGCCAACGGAGACGTTAAAACGACCCACTGATTCAACACTTCATCCTGAGCCGTGGTAATGGTCAACTGATACAGGCCGGCTTCCACGGGCGCTTCCAGTCGACGCGCCTCGACATTGAAGTACCCTCCATCCGCAATCCGGGGGGTGGTATTAATCACATCCTGATCCGGCCATTTCGACAACCGAACCTCTTTCAGCTCTGTTCGGCTGGTACCGTTAATCGAGAGCTTCAGCATGGTCTGATTGACGCTTTGTATTACTTCTCGCTGGATCGCCAGGTTAGGCAACCAGTCAGGTAACGTGCCTTGAGATAAGCTCCGGCCACAATCCTCGGTGATCGCCAGTTGTAGCAGCTGATTAAGGTTATTCTGCTGGGTGCCGTCAGGCTGCTGTTGCCAGGCTTGTACCATGCTGCCAAAGCTATCAGCCGTTTTCCCTTCCAACAACCGCTGATGAGCGACCGTGTAGACATCCTGCCCGGCAAACCAACCCGTAGCAAAACTCGGTGACACCAGCACCGAGTTGAGGAACAGCAACGAACAGGTTAAAGAAAGCTCTTTTCGCATTACTTCGATGATTTCATTCGGTAGCCGACACCACGCAGGGTTTCAATTTCGATACCCGGTAACTTTTGGCGTAGCTGAAGAATATGAGTATCGACGGTACGCGTAGTCGGATAGTGGTTATAGCCCCAGACCTGATCCAGCAACTCATCCCGCGTAAACACACGGCCCGAGTGCTTGGCCAGAAAGACCAACAGTTCAAATTCGGTGCGTGTCAGCACGATGACATCTTCACCTTGCTTCACTTCCCGGCTATCCAGATCAATATCAATATTACCGACTGAAATGACATTGGCCGCTTGTGCCGGCTGCTCATCACCGTTGCGGAGATGAACCCGGATCCGTGCCAGCAGCTCTTCTTCGGCAAACGGCTTGGTCAGATAGTCTTTTGCACCTGAATCCAGCCCATCGACTTTGTCAGAAATCGATACCATGGCTGTGAGCAGAATGACCGGCAAATGCTTCATCTCAAGCCAGCCGTTCAGGTAATCCAGAGAGTCGCCCTCAGGTAACTGGCGATCCAGCACCACCAAATCTGCCTGGGGCCAGAGATCAGCGACTTTTGTTGCACAATCCGCGTAGAGGCATTCGTAGCCTGCTTCTCTCAGGCTTTCCAGCAAACCAGCAGCTAAATTTTGGTCATCTTCAACCAGAAGCAGTGTTTGATTCACACGGTATCTCCAAAATAAAAGTGGTAGGCGGACCTTGTAACTTCATTCGTCCGCCCATTCTACGTATCATCGATTCTACGATTGTAAGACCAAGCCCCAGGCCTTTTTCACTGACAAAGGGCTTTCTTAATCGAGCCCAGTCTTTTGATCCGAGCTGTCCCTTATCTTCAACTCTTACAATCAACTTTCCATCACGAAACGATGACGATAAAGTGATCGGCGCAGTGCCGTATTTCTGGGCATTAGATAACAAATTATCAATACAAGTGCCCAGCCAGTAAATATTGACCGAGACAGAGCGATCCTCTGCCAACTGGAGAGAAACGCCTGCATAGGGTTCACTCAGGTATTCCATCCATTCATTGAAGGAATCAACCTGCTGAACGCTTAATTCTTGTTGGTTTGCTTGCAAATAATCCTTGCTGGCCTCGGCCAGCTGGCGCAAGCGTCTGGCATCGTCGGTAAGCCGCCTGAATTCATCATATAGGCTTTCGGGCAAAGCATCAAAGTGCCTGCGGAAACCCTCAACTGTCATGCCCAGACTCGCGATCGGTGTCCGCAATTCGTGAGTCAGAATCTGCAGCACCAGCATGCGCTCTTGCATGGCACGGCGACGGATCCGCAACCGGTACACACCCCAGCCAACCAACAAGGCAATGTTGCCGACCAGCAAACCGACCAGCAGATAAAACGTCAGCTGAGACTTATCTTCTTCCTGCCAACAGATATTGCCGCTTTTGACCAGGCAAAAGTCCGTTTGGTTCAACCGAATAAAATGCATGTCGTATTTATTCAGCGCCACCGACCAGGCCGGCTGATCATAGACATAATATTCATTGCCATTGCGGATCCAGAGCTCGCCGTTGGAAATGAACGTTTTCGCACCGGCAATATAGACCTGGATCTCTTCGCTGCTCATACGCTGAAGCCGTCCCAGCGCCGTATTGGTCGGCGCCAGTTCCCGCTCCTGAATGTGCAAATAGCCCGCCAGTTGCTGGGCTGCTTCCGGATGTTTCTCGATATATCGGGTAGCATAACTACCACCGCCCGGATGAATATAACCTGAACGGACAAACCAGCCTTTCGGCAGGATTGTGTTGTTGCAGATTGCCCGGGTAAAGACGACCGGATGCGTCACCAGCGGGCTGACCGGCCAGGGGCCTTTACAGCTGATCGCATTGGCATAAAGGCGTCTCAGAGACTTCAGCGGATATGCCGAGGATTGCGGTAGCAAACTTGATGGCAATAACAGCGGATTCGGGAATTGGCTTTGTAGTTGCCTGAAATCGTACGTCGCCAGCGGCTCGCTGTTGAGTAACTCGGAACGGACCGCATCAATGCGATCAGATAAGGTATCCGTTGATGCAAGGCTTCCCCCTGAAATCAACAGCGAAAACAATAAGACATACTTTCTCATGCCGGCAAGTGTATCACTCAATTCCGGTGATATGTCAGCAAATTGTCATTCATCAGAAGGATTAACGGCGTGGTTGGCCAGAAAAGATTCGAACTCCCGGCCTTCTCAAAACAACAATAGACTTCCAGCTATACCCCGGAATCTAAAAAAGGGAGCCCGAAGGCTCCCTGATTGATGCGCAATGCCAGCGTGGTTAGATATGCTCAAGAATCTTGTTACATGACTCTTTCGCATCACCAAACAGCATTTGCGTATTTTCTTTGAAGAACAACGGGTTTTGAACACCGGCATAACCGGTATTCATTGAGCGCTTGAACACAATCACATGCTTGGCGTCCCAGACTTCCAGAACCGGCATTCCGGCAATCGGGCTGTTCGGATCTTCCAGCGCAGCCGGGTTCACCGTGTCATTGGCCCCGATCACCAACACCACATCGGTTTCTTCGAAATCATCGTTGATTTCATCCATTTCCAGCACAATGTCATACGGCACTTTGGCTTCCGCCAGCAGCACGTTCATATGACCCGGCAGACGACCGGCAACCGGGTGGATCCCGAAACGAACGTTCACCCCTTTCTTGCGCAGCTTCTCGGTAATTTCATGTACCGGATACTGAGCCTGAGCAACAGCCATACCGTATCCCGGAGTAATAATCACCGAACGTGCATCACTCAGCATTTCCGCAACTTCTTCAGCAGAAGCTTCGTGGTGTTCACCCTGCTCTTCATCACCGGTAGAAACGGAACCATCAGTCCCGAAGCCACCGGCAATGACGCTGATGAATGAGCGGTTCATCGCCTTACACATGATATAAGACAGAATCGCACCGGAAGAGCCGACCAAGGCACCGGTGACAATCAACAGATCGTTAGCCAGCATGAAACCCGCTGCCGCTGCGGCCCATCCTGAATAGGAGTTCAGCATGGATACCACAACCGGCATATCCGCACCACCGATGGAAGCGACCAGGTGGTAACCGAAGGCAAATGCAATCAGAGTGACAATAATCAGCGCGAACATCGAGCCTTCCGCGTTGACAAACATCATCAGCAGAAGAATAGAAACCACAACCGCAGCCAGGTTCAGCTTATGGCGATGCGGCAGCATCAGCGGCTTAGATGAAATCAGCCCGCGAAGTTTACCGAACGCAACAATTGAACCGGTAAAGGTAACCGCACCGATAAAGACACCCAAGAAGATTTCAACCAAGTGGATGTTGAGCATGGCACCGGTCAGATCACCGTGGTCCAGGAAGGTGTTAAAACCAACCAGAACCGCAGCCATCCCGACGAAGCTGTGCAGAATGGCAACCAGCTCCGGCATTTCGGTCATTTCAACTTTCTTCGCGTAATGGATACCAATCGCACCACCCATGATCATCGCCAGAATAATCCAGCCGGTCCCTTGGGCTTCCGGACCAAAGATCGTTGCAATCAGCGCAATGGCCATCCCGGCGATGCCGTAGTAGTTCCCTGCGCGTGCTGTTTCCTGCTTGGAAAGTCCCGCCAGTGACATGATAAAAAGTACGGCAGCAACAAGATATGCCGCTTGTACGATTCCTGCAGACATTTGTTACTCCTTTATTTATCTTTACGGAACATTTCAAGCATGCGCTTGGTCACGGTGAAGCCACCGAAAATGTTAATGCTGGCAATCAGCACGGCGATAAAGGCCAGGAAGGTGACGACACCGATCCCCTGCCCGATTTGCAGCAATGCCCCGACGATGATGATCCCGGAGATGGCATTGGTCACCGACATCAACGGTGTATGCAGTGCGTGCGTGACATTCCATACCACGTAATAACCCACCACACAGGCAAGCACAAACACCGTAAAGTGAGACAGGAATTCTGCCGGAGCGACATTGGCCACCCAACCAAAGGCAGCAATGCCCGCGGCCATCAAGCCATACTTTTTCGCAGGAGAGGTTGGCTCGGCTTGTTTCGGCGCAACCACTGCTGCCTGCTTGGCAGGTTGTGGCTGGGCTGCAGAAACTTTAATCGGTGGCGCCGGCCAGGTGACTTCACCTTCTTTGATAACCGTCAGACCACGCAGAACTTCATCATCAAAGTTAATGTCGATGGTGCCGTCTTTTTCTTTGCACAGTAGTTTGAGCAGGTTAACCAGGTTGGTCCCGTACAGCTGAGAAGACTGTGTTGGCAGACGGCCGACCATATCGGTATACCCGATAATCTTGACGCCGTTCGCCGTGGTGATCACTTTATCAGCTTCGGTATAGGCACAGTTACCACCGTTGGCAGCCGCCAGGTCAACAATGACACTGCCCGGCTTCATTGAATCCACCATTTCCTGGGTGATCAGTTTCGGTGCCGGACGGCCCGGGATCAGCGCCGTGGTAATGATAATGTCGACATCTTTAGCCTGCTCAGCGTACAGACGTTCAGCAGCCTTATTGAATTCATCCGACATCTCTTTGGCATAGCCGTCACCGGTGCTGGTGTCTTCCTTGAAATCAACTTCCAGGAACTCTGCACCCATTGACTCAACCTGCTCTTTCACTTCAGGTCGAACATCAAAGGCACGAACAATCGCCCCCAGGCTACCGGCAGCACCGATCGCCGCAAGACCCGCGACCCCGGCACCGGCGACCAGCACCTTCGCCGGTGGTACTTTACCGGCCGCTGTAATTTGCCCGGTAAAGAAACGGCCAAACTCATGAGCAGCTTCAACGACAGCACGGTAACCGGCGATGTTTGCCATGGAGCTCAGCGCATCCAGTGCTTGCGCACGTGAAATACGCGGCACAGAGTCCATCGCCATCACATTAATTTTTTTGCTCGAAAGCTTTTCAAGCAATTCCGGGTTCTGCGCCGGCCAGATAAAGCTAACCAGGCTTGCCCCTTCTTTGATCAATTCGAACTCATCAACACCAGTCTCAGGGTTAACCTGAGGTGCATTGACCTTCAGAATCACATCTGATTGCCAGACTTCCTCTGTCGAGACCACACTCGCACCCGCGGTTTCATAGGCCGCATCGTCGAAACTTGCATGAATACCAGCGTTATGCTCAATCGCAACGCTGAACCCCATTTTTAATAACTGTTCAACCGTTTTCGGCGTCGCAGCCACTCGCGTTTCATTGGCGAGTGTTTCTTTTGGCACACCAATTAGCATTATTATTCCCTGAACATTGGCAAAGAAGTTCTATTTTTGTATCCAACCCACAGAGTAATATCAAGTACCTTGTAGGAATAATACAAAACTTTCAAACATAAACATCATTATTGAAGTCGGATGTTACCTTACAACAGAAATAAAAGAACGTTTAATACAGATGGACAGAGGTCAAACCTCAAATGAAATTAGTAAATTATCATCAATAAGACGAATAAAATGCCACTTCATTTCAACTTGACACTCAAATCGTTCAAAAAAGCACACTGGGCGTTCGAAATAGCCGTTTGAAACGCATCAAAGAGAGATAGCGCGATCGCCAAAGCGGGACGTTGTCACCGATCTTCCTTGAATGATTTTCAGGCACGATACCTTCCGTGCTGCTTCACCCTGCCGTATATAAGCAATATGCCGGTGACAGGTACCGGCATATTTTGCATTCAAAAAAATCAGAACATGCTTTCGCCGGTCTGATCGATGAACATTTTGGCCTTATTGAGCATAAATGCTTCAGCATCTTGCTTCGAAGCCAACAGATCCGAGCGGATGAACAGATGGGTTTTGAGCTCACCTTCAACTTCCTTACAGATCCGTCCAGCGATACGGTACTGACCGTTTTCAGCGATCGGCTCAGGATAAATCAAGTAACCTTCGTATTCGACAGGTTCTACCTCAATGACCTTCTTGTCCTTCTCCAAACCAAATAACTTTGAAAAAAAGCCCACCTAATATCTCCACGGTTCATACACATACGCTCGTATAATGCCATATTCTCATCGAAAGTAATTCAATACAGACGAAAAACCCTAGTCATTATCACACAACCAAACATCACAACAATTGGTTAACGCACAGGCAATATTTTATAAATAAAAAAAACGCCGACAGATGTCAGCGTTTATAAAATATAATTTCGAACCCGAGCTTAGCGATACAATCCAATATCTTTTTGCAAGTGGGCTGGAAGATCTGAAACGTTATATTGTTTAGGCGCAGTCTCGCCGCCAAACAAAATATCCAATGCGTGTGCAATCAATCCTTTGATGTTAACCGCATAGGCTTTTTTCTCCATTACAACATTCGTAGCGATGGTGTCAAAATTCATTGCCTGTGCCATGATTGCCTCTCTTTCGTTATCATTCTGAACTGAGGCAATAATAACCGCTTCATTTTACACGTAAAAATGACAATATTTCGATGTCAAGATTAGATTTTCTAATGCGTTAACAGGCCGTTACGGGCAATTTCCCCTCCTAAAATAAACCCTAACCCAGGATGCATAATTAAGCATCAAGCCGCCTGTTGGGTGGTATTTTAATCATACGCTTGCATTCGTTTTTTGTTTTGTATAACAATAGCGCAACATTCACCCAGAAAAATAAACTATGCTGAGCCTGCTCTCAAAACACTCATCCTTATTACTCATTCTTGCCGCTGTACTGGGATTTCTGTTCCCGGACTGGTCGGCGCAACTGTTTCCGTTTTTACCTTATGTCCTGTTTAGCCTGATGTTGTTCACTCTCATCGGCATGCAGCAAGGCGTGTTGCTCAAGCTGCTGGCAAAAGCGGACATTTGGCGCTATGCCCTGTTTCATTCGGTTGCCCTGTCTGTCCTCACCACAGCGATCGCTTCCCTGCTGGGTGCCGGTAGTTCTCTGCTACTGGCCATTTCCGCGGTTGCCGCGACAGGCTCGCTGTTTGCAACACCGGCGATTGCACGCTCAGTCGGGCTGGAGCCATTAAAAGCCATGGCCATGACGATTGCATCCACTTTGCTAATGCCTGCGGTGCTTTATATCAACCTGCTGCTTTTTCAGGATGACAGTGTCACGCTGGACCTCAGCAGCTATCTGCAACGCTTGGTGATTTTTATCTTTGGTCCGATGCTGTTTTCAGCCCTTTGTTATCGGTTCGTGCCGCATCAGGTCTTACACCGAATCCATGGCAAACTCTCCCAGGTGACCATTCTGTTGGTGCTGGCTTTTCCTTTCGGACTGATTGGCTCTTTTCGTGAAACGTTTGATCAATCGATATTCAACGGCCTGTTTTATCTGTTGGCGGGTCTTGCCATCTGCGCACTGTTTTTCATTGCCGGATACCTTGCTTATCGTCACCAGGGAGTCGACGAAGCGTTGCTCGCCGCGATAACCTCAGCTAATCGAAATGTTCTGCTGACATTTACCGTTGCCGGCAGCTATCTGGGACCGGATTTCCTGGTGCTGATGGGCGCTATACAGTTACCGACCTACTGCTTGCCATTGCTGGTCAAGCACTTGTCGCGCCGCCTGAAGCAAGCAGAAGCATTCACCGGATCCGGGGCCAAGGCCACCGAACATTCAGCAAAATAATCTGCGGTGAATTCGTCATCTGTTGCCTGCATATAAAGCCATCGCCCCGCTACTGAGTTCAAACTTATTACGTAAAATCAGCACTTTCACTTGCGTCAAAGGCATGAGTTTTCTAAGATGCCAGAGCATTCTCAGGGCGGGGCGAAATTCCCCACCGGCGGTAGTTCAGGCGTCAACCTAGTCTGGAAAGCCCGCGAGCGCTTAGCCACTTCTCTCAAATGAAGTGATTAAGGTCAGCAGATCTGGTTCAGTGCCCGAACAGGCATCAATCCAGAGCCGACGGTTATAGTCCGGATGAAAGAGGATCAGTGGAGGCCATGTGCCTCGAGCTATACATGACTTGTCGGCGCTTTAATGCGTGGGCGTGGTCACACCTACCTGTAGCACGATTTCAGACGATCTGAAACGCTGAATTTCTATGCCCTGATTCTGGTATTTTTTATTTGGAGCTTTTTACCATGAATCAGTCTTTACTCTCCCCGATGGGAACCCCATTTGAACGTGTTGAAGCCGGCCTGCAAGCGATCCGCGAAGGTCGTGGCGTCTTAGTCGTGGACGACGAAGATCGTGAAAATGAAGGGGACATTATCTTTGCTGCGGAAACGCTGACCCCGGCGCAAATGGCCATCATGATCCGTGAATGTTCCGGGATTGTGTGTTTGTGCTTAACGGAAGAACGGGTCCAGCAACTCGATCTGCCGATGATGGTCGACAACAACACCAGCGCGAACCAAACAGGCTTTACCGTGACCATTGAAGCGGCTCAGGGCGTCACCACCGGTGTGTCGGCGGCTGATCGCGTAACAACCATCAAGACGGCAATTGCTGACGATGCAAAACCATCGGACCTGAACCGTCCTGGCCACGTTTTCCCGCTGAAAGCGAATCCGGAAGGTGTGCTGGCACGCCGCGGGCATACGGAAGCAACCATCGATCTGATGCGTCTGGCCGGCCGTAAACCTTATGGTGTCCTGTGCGAGTTAACCAATCCGGATGGCACCATGTCTCGCCTGCCGGAAGTCATCGCCTTTGGTGAGAAATTTGATATGCCGGTACTGACCATTGAAGATTTGGCCGCTTACCGACTGGCCAAGGAAGTGGCCAATACCGAGCAACCTCAGGCCGTCAGCGCCTAATCCGCAGATACCCGACCAGAAAACACATCAAAGCCGTGTTCCAGAAACACGGCTTTTTTCATTTTGCTCAGCCTCTGAACCAGCTTTGTCTGGCGAACTCAGCTACTCGGATTCATTCAATGCCCCGGTAGTGATTGAGGCGGTTGGTTATTGAACCGGCATTGATTGAGTCGCTATTAAACCCCAACGGCAGGAATGAAGTAGACCAGAACAGACCAAGCAGAAATCCAGCCAGTGACCATTGCAATATCTAACCAATCTTTATCCATTTTCTTTCCCCCCGTTGCCTATTTCTGACATTCTTCTGACATTGATATATATCGACATCTCACCTATTTCATTAAGGCTTTTTTTGATTATTTTTTACCCCACAAGTGGAAATCCATCGCAGTGGAAGCAAGATCAAAAAAAGCGCCACCACAGTGACGCTTTTTACTTTTATAAATCTGATTTTCTGACGCTTTAAGTTTTAGATTTAAGACTTAAACTTGAACTTTAATCAGGCCCTATAACAATGAAGGCATGAAAAATTCACTCAGGCGACATCCTGCGAACACTGGCAGGGAATATACCGAATCAGAGCTTCTTCCGGTGCCGTCAAATACTGCCTGTCTGCCGCATAGTCTGCAAAAGCGTCCGCCATGGTGACATTCAGCGCTTGTGGCTCAGCAATACAATCCAGCAAGGCGTCGTACCCTTCTTTGCCGTTTGCGGTATAACCCGATGAAACCGATGTATAGGTCACCTCATCTTCAACAGCAACCCAAAGACCATTACGGTAAGTTTCCAATTGCTCAATCCGGCGACCTTCGTCGCTGCAACAGCGGTAGGTAAATCGGAGGTTTGCCGTATACGGGAAGCTACCCGTGCCGGTGCCTTCAATGCCGTTATCAATGGCGTTGTTAATGGCGCCTTCCAGCGCTTCTCGCACCCGCTTCCCTTTGACTTGGTAGACCATTAAACCAATCGCAAATGGCAGCAACCGGCCGGCAATATCCGCCGACGTGATCGGCCCCGGGTTCAGGGAAGCACGCACACCACCGGCATTGTGAATAGCAAAGTCCACATCATGGCCTAACTGGCGCCCTTTCCACAGAAAACTATCGACCACCAGCGGTGCGATATGGCTGCCACCACGACTGTCCGGAATACGGACATGGCGTAGCGGCTCGCCCACTTCTGCAATGTGTAGGGTTTGGAGCTCCCGTACCGCAGGCCGGAATTGGGTATTCAGTAAATTCTCAATCAGCGGATCTTTGGCACAGAATCGCACGTTAGGTTGGGCGGCCAGGTACGTTTTCACCGCGTCATGGGTACTTTCTTCGAGATGCTCGCTACGCGACGCATCTACGGTAAACTGGCGTCCCAGTAATAACTGATTGACGCCGGTTGCACTGGCAACCGTACCGTCTGCATTAAAATCCAGATCCAGCTGACCTAAAGCTAATGCGTTACAACCCGCCTGAACGACACACGTCCCCTGAACCATGCGGGCATATTCATCAGTGACACCGTAACCCACGTTGGTAAAGTCGCCTTGCATGGTATGCGTATGGCCACCAATAATCGCTCCCAGCCCTTCCACCTGTGCCGCAAGTTCCAGATCGCGCTCATAGCCCAAATGGCTGATCAGCACGATTTTATTGATCCCCTGTTGACGGATCGCTGCGATGGTTTGTTCTGCCACCTCAACCACATCCAGGAAATCGGTGTCCGGATCCGGATTCGCGATCCCGGCCATGTTTTCAATGGCTAACCCGAATAAAGCAACCGGTTCGCCCAGCACGTCTTTCACGATATAGCGTGCATGTCCGGCATGATGATCAAAAGCATAAACGCCCGCTTTATCCCGCAGCGGATTCGGCTTGGCCTGATTTTCCTGCGACAGGTCCCAGTTTCCGGCTAATAGCGGAAAATGAACCTGATCCATAAAATCAGCCACCGGGGCATTGCCCATATCCAGCTCATGATTCCCCAACGCCATCGCTTCAACCCCGATGGCGTTGAGTAATTTGGCGTTGGCATAGCCTTTATATAAGGAGAAATACAAGGTGCCCTGGAAGCAGTCACCCGCATGCACGAACATGAACTCTCGCCCTTTCAGATGGGCTTGTCTCTGAACATCCTTAACCGCTGAAGACACGCGAGAAAACCCGCCGCAACTGGCATACACCGACGTTTGCCCATCGAGGACGGTCTCGGGCAGATTCAAAGAAATCGATGAGGGTTCGAAATGCGAGTGGGTGTCGTTGATGTGGGCGATCGTAATTTTCGCTGAGCGGTTATTTGTCATATAGACTTATTGACTCCGTATACTGCCGTTGCGGGCTATGATAATACAATATGATGCCAATCACATAATTTCCTGCAACATTCTATCGTTCAGGCTCTCTTGATGATTATAGTTAGTCGAACATGACGACAATTTGATGACAAGTATAACGCGTTGCTGTCATGGCTGTGTTATATAACCTGACCGGAGACCCATAGATACACAAAGCATTGATTTATAAATGGTTTCTTGAGAAAAGAAGCCCGTGAGAATAGGTTTGGGGATTCGATAGTACCTCGGCGGTACTATCGAAACGGAGGTACTATCGAAACAGATGCGCTTACTGATAGCGGCCGTGGCGTTGCAGGAATTCGATCTTGTAACCGTCCGGATCCTGAATAAAGAAGAACTTAGCCAGAAGTTGGCCGTCGCGGAAGAACTCCTTAATGTCAGCCGGCTCATAACCAAATCCCACCAGCTTCTCACGCTCGGCTTCCAGGTTATCCACGGCCACTGCAATATGGCCATAACCGCTGCCATGTGTGTACGCTTCTTCGGTCCCGTGGTTCCAGGTCAGCTCCAGTTCCATGTCGTTTTCTTCATTGCGCAGGTAAACCAGTGTGAATCCTTCAAAATCCAGGCGCTCGGCAATCTCCAGATCCAGCGCTTGTTTATAAAACTTGAGTGACTTATCCAGATCCAGAACGCGAACCATTGCGTGGATAATCTTAGCCATCTGACATCTCCAGTGGTATTCGTTATTTTTCTTCCCCTAAGCCTCTGAATCAACAGACGATTAAGGACATTTCATGTGCAGGACTATAGCAATCCCGATAGCCGACAACAAGAGGAAGCACAGAAATGAGCCTAATTGCATGAACCATAAAGACTTCTTTTGGAAATGTGAACTTGGCACACCTGAGATCCAACCAGGTGCTGTAAGCTAAATACAGAGGTGAACTATGCATTTAAAGCGAATTGAAGTATCCGGGTTCAGGGGTATCAAACGCCTGTCATTAACATTGAACGAACTGACCGTTTTGGTGGGTGAAAATGCATGGGGGAAATCCTCGCTTCTGGATGCCCTGAGTATCGCGCTGTCGCCGGATGCCCACCTTTATAATTTCAAATTCGCCGATTTCCATGTCGACTATGCTGCCGGTCATACCAAAATGACCCAGCTGCAAATTGTGTTGCATTGGGTGGAAGACTACCCCGGGGAACATAAAGCGCGCAAGTATCGGGGTTTTGCCCCAGTATGGATCACCGATGCCGACAATATTCATCACCTCTACTATCAGATCAATAGCGTGGTGAAGGACGATAAAATTACCACCTATCGGGACTTTCTGAACGACAAAGGTGAAATCATCGCGTGCCCCAACACTGAAAAACTCGTCCGTCACCTGATGGTATTGCACCCGATCGTACGGATCCGCGATGCGCGCCGCTTACGCACCGGGATCGAGCCACACAATGGGAACGGACAAAATCAGAAAGAGCTTGATGAGCGAGCCCGAATTCAGCGTCGGCTGGATAATACCTGTGAGCGGCTGATGACCCGGCCGGGGCATGTCAGCTCCGGAGAACTCAAAAGCAGCATTAAGGCCCTGCGTACCTTGATGGATCACTACTTTGCCTTTACACCGCATAGCCGGGAAGCCAAATTTGACCGGACTCACTTCCCCGACCGCGCCCAATCGATCGTCAATCCGCTCGACCAGCTGACTCAGCCACAAATGACGAAGCAAAGTCGGCTGATCCTGATGGGCCTGCTCAATGCCTTTATTCGGGCACGTGGACCAGTTGAGTTGAAACGGATCTCCCGCCCCTTGATGATCCTGGAAGATCCGGAAGGCCGCCTGCACCCAACACTGCTGCATCAGGCCTGGGCGTTTATGGTCAACATGCCGATGCAAAAGATCCTCACCACCAACAGTGCAGATCTCACGACAGCTGTGCCGCTGCGTTCGATCCGTAAGCTGATCCGCGAACCGGACCGGACCCGTGTCTATTCTATGGAGGGGACACGACTGAGCCGGGATGAAGAACGCCGCGTCACGTTTCATGTGCGTTTGCACCGGCCCAGTGCCCTGTTTGCCCGGGTCTGGTTGTTGGTTGAAGGGGAAACCGAAGTTTGGCTGTTCAACGAGTTTGCACGGATGTCCGGCTATAATCTGGCCGCCGAAGGTGTACAAATCATTGAATTTGCCCAGAGCGGGCTGAAACCGCTGATCAAAGTCGCCCGGAACCTGGGGATTGAATGGCACCTGGTCGCCGATGGGGACTTAGCCGGGAAGAAATATGCGGAGACTGTTCGCAACTTGCTTGGTGGTGATTCCGAGCGCCATCGCCTGACGGTACTGCCGAATCACGACATCGAACATTTTTTGTTCCATCACGGCTATGAGCCCCTGTTCCGTCAGCTGGCCAACATGCCGGAAAACAATCCGGCATCACCGAAAAAAATCATCATGCGGGCCTTAAAACGCCACGCAAAACCTGATGTTGCCCTGGCGATGGTGGCTTACACCAGCGAAGATCATATTGACGATATTCCATTACTGTTACGTTGGATCCTCAAACGAGTCGTCGCCATGTCGCGAGGCATGGTGTAACCAAATCGATCATCTGTTCAACACGAACCGTCACTGTTTTTCAAAGAACAGCGTGATGGTCCCTACGGTCACGCCCCATTTCTTCATCGTTGCGCGATTAAACACGCGCTTGCTATCCTGGCGAAACATCCAGTCATCAAGGCTGATATCAAACGTCGTCTCCCCGACCGGGACACGCAGGACATATTGCCAGCGCAATGCATTTCCGATGCTTCGCCCCTTGGCTTCTCCAATCACATCACCGGCACGTCCCACATAGTGCCCCTTGTCCAGCCCGCGATGAATCACCCAGGTTCGCTGCTGTTTTTCACCATTATCGAACAGAAAATCTTCATCTAACGTGAGCTGGTTTCCCGCGACCACTCCGCGGATATCGACTTCAAACCGGCGGGTTAACTTTCCCTGCCAGTCTTGCAGCATCCCCCAGGCTTTCACGTGCCCGTCAAAGTATTCGAACAACTGAAATTCTGGTGTCGTGCCGCGATAATCTTCAATCGTTGATGAGCACCCGGGCAAACAGAGCAACCCCATCATCAATAATCCGGTTTTGAACGCCTTCCATCCCATGCTGTCCCCCATGTTATTGTCACGGTTAAGCCTGACCGATTAACTGACGACGTAACTTCGGATAAGCCGTTCTCGGCGAGAGCCAGATTTGAATAAAGGCCAGCGACATTTCTTTATCCCGAATTGTCCCGATGATGCGATTGTCCTGATAAAAAATGCCGCCTTCCCGATTCACCACAAAGATCAGCCGATCGCCTTTGCGAACATCCGGCCAGATTTCAGCCAGCCGTGCCAGCCAGCGTTGACGCTTGTTGGCCGCGATACCCAGGTGCCGCCATTGCTCATCCGTGGCTTCCAGTAAATCTTCCTGATCAATCTCACGCTGATACTTAATCACCAACGCCAGTTCTTCCATACCCGGCAGATACTCACCACTTGGGGTTCTCAGCTCCGAATCGTAAATCACCCAAGGGCCCCAGGTCAGCCGGGCATCCCCGACCGCCGGCCAACTTTGCCACGGGGTCATGGCAACTGACGGATTCGCGTACGCCAATGCCATCAGGACCAAAGCCAGACTCATGATGTGAGCCACCATTCCGGATTGATGCCATCCGGTCTTTATTGAACGGTTCATAACACCTCCCGCTCAGAACGATACCAATAACGGATGAATTTCAGCGCCAACAGGGAAAATCCCAACCAGCACAGAGTTAACACGGCCATTGTGGGCAATATCCCCAAAGGCCAGTCAACGGCACCCAGGCGATAACCGGCGAAATAACTGGCAGCACCGCCAAGTCCGCCCAGAAGCACCAGCCCCCCCGTTGAGGAACGGTTCAGTACCTCACGAATCATCCATAAAAAGGTGCCGAAACCAAACCAGAGCAATGCCAGCCAGGCGGGGATCCCCCAAACCTCGAACGACAAGACGCCCAAAGAAATGAGGGTGACGTCCATGGCAATCCCGCAACCGGCGATGATGGTGGCGAACTTCCAGACGTGCCGCGTCATCCACCAGCACACCAGGAGTGAGCCAACCAAAAGCCAGAGATATGAATTTTGTCCGAGCACGGCGAGTAACCAGTACAGGTTGAACAACACTCCCACCGTCAACAGTTCACGCGTTGCCATGTTGTGCTTACCTTTTGGCTGCAATGGCGCTATCTACCGCTGCTTTTTCCCGCCAAGAATCGCTACTCACGCCAAACGGGTCGGCTGACCAGCAACTGGATGGTACTGATACTGCGCTCTAAAAAACCGCCTTCGCAATAACAGAAGTAAAAACGCCACATCCGAATAAAAGTTTCATCGAACCCTTGCCCGCTGACAACGTCCAGATTGCGATCAAAGTTCTGATGCCAGTCCGCCAGCGTGCGGGCGTAATCCATCCCGATATCTTTCAAATCCCGGATCACAAAGTCGCTGTGGGCCGTCATTTGTTGCGCCAGCACTGTCACCGAAGGCAGGAAACCTCCCGGGAAAATGTGCTTCTGGATAAAATCTACCCCTCGGCTGTACTGTTCAAATCGCTGATCGACCATGGTAATCGCCTGCAAAGCCAGTAAGCCATCTGGTTTGAGCAGAGACTGACATTGCTGAATGTAAGTCGCCAGGTATTCTTTCCCCACCGCTTCAACCATTTCGACCGATACAATTTTGTCGAACTGACCACTTAAGTCACGATAGTCGCTACACAGTAAAGTGATTTGCCCGGTCAGCCCTTCGTTTTCAATCCGTTGTTTGGCCCAGGCATATTGTGCTTCCGAAATCGTGGTGGTGGTCACCCGACAGCCGTACTGTTTTGCCGCATAGATAGCGAATGCGCCCCAGCCCGTGCCAATTTCCAGCAAGTGATCCGAGGGTGACAGTTGCAGCTGTCGGCAGAGGCGCTCCATTTTGTGGATCTGCGCGTCTTCAAGCGACGTGTGTTCACTCTCATAAATCGCCGCGGAATAAAGCATATTGCTGTCTAGGAAAATACGGTAGAAATCATTGCCGAGATCATAATGCGCGAGAATATTCTGTTTGGCCGCAGCCTTGCTGTTGCGACGGGTAAAATGCAACCAGTGGTTCCGGAGCGCAGTCAGCCAGCTGATTTTGGATTCCAGTTGTTCCAGAACCGGCAGATTACGGGCAATCACCCGGATCGCGGCGGTTAAATCCGGCGAATCCCACCAGCCGTCGATGTAAGCTTCTCCGGCAGCAATACTGCCTCCGGACAGTAACCGCGCGTAAAGACCGGCGTGATTGATGATAATCTTTGCCTGACAGGCGGCGTCATATTCTCCGAAAAAATGGCTTTCCCCAAGCTCGTCTACAAGGGTCAGCCCTGCCCCACGTAGCTGCGCCAGCCCTTTAAAAATCACGTTTCGGGCTATCGCATCCCGGCCTGACCGGTTCAGTACAAGCGGTTGTGATTCACTTTTTAACATGGTTATCCCTCAACGTTTGGTTTCATAATGAACGCCGTGTGTCTTGATGACGGTCGTGCTCCGTGTCGCTTCTCGTGGCGTGACTGTAAAAAGGAACCCGTTTGAACCACAGCCGCAGCGCCTGCCAGTAAATGCCAGTGACCACTTTCACGGTCTGAATTGGCGTTGCAGCAAGCAGGCGCCACAACACCCGGGAGGTGAACGGCTGACGCGTCATTGCCAGCGTGGCATCCAGCACTTTTTGCTGACTCTGTTCAGAGCAAATATCGATATGGACAAATAACTGGCGCCCCGGCGCTTTCAGTCGCCACTGATAGCGCTGCGTCATTGGATTAAACGGCGAAACATGAAAGGCTTTCTGATGCTGCCAGGTGCGCTCCGGCCAGTGGGATTTTGCGGGAACGACATAATAGTGCCGCTCATTCCAGGGAGTATTGCTGACTTCAGCCAGCATCCATTGCCAGCGACCTTGCGCATCATAGAGGTAATACAGATTGAGCGGGCTGAAGTAGAGTCCGGCATATCGCAGTTGGCACAGCATCATTACCCGCCCCTGCATCCGCTCACCCGTCAGTTCAAAAACCTTCTCAATCACGTGTTGTTTGAGTGTGCCGGGGGCTGATTTGTCGCCGCCATCACGCAGGTAATCCGCCGGCCGGAATCGGGCAAAATTCAGCAGTCCAGTCCCAAAGCCCTTCACCCGCTGCTGTAGTTCATAGAGCTCATCGAGGTCAATCCACGGCATAAACATCGGATAGCTGAAGCTGTGGCTGACCGGCGAAAAGCGCCGGTGGCGAACACTTCCGACAAACAGGGCGCTATTCATGACACCACTCCTGAGCCTTCCGGGAGATCCGCAAAAGCCAGTTGCTGGGTGCGGGCTTCAATCCCGGCCACCACATCCAGTGCGCTGCGTACCCCATCTTCATGAAAACCGTTGTACCAGTAGGCACCGCAGAACCAGGTACCCCGCCGCCCGTTTATGGTGTCTCGTGACTGCTGCGCCAGCATACTGGCCGTGGTAAATACCGGATGCGCGTAGGTAAAGCGCCGCAGTATTTTCTCTTCTGCTATTTGCCCGGTCTGATTCAGACTGACGCAAAAAGTTTCCGGAGCCGACAGCCGTTGCAGGATGTTCATGTTGTACGTCAGGCTGGCCAGCTGATGGTCACGATTCGCATCTGACGCCCCGAGATGATAATTCCAGGCGGCCCATGCAGCCTTAGAGTCCGGGAGCAGTCGGGTGTCGGTATGTAGCACCACCTCATTATCCTGGTAGGTCATGGCACCGAGTACCTGTTGCTCGGCTTCGGAGGCATCGGCCAGCAAAGCCAGCGCCTGATCGCTGTGGCAAGCCAGAATCACCTGATCATAGGTGTCGCTTCCCTGACCGGTAACAATTTTGACCCGGCCTTCCTGACGAAAAATCTGCTGGATCGACTGGGAGAGCAATACGCGCTCCTGAAACGGGGCCACCAGCCGACGAACGTATTCCCGCGAGCCGCCGGGGATCACAAACCACTGCGGCCGATTGATAACATCGAGCAAACCGTGATTGCGGAAAAAACGAATAAAAAACTCAAGCGGAAATGCCCGCATATCTGACAAGGTCGAAGACCAGATGGCGGCCCCCATCGGCAGAATATAGTTTTCGGCAAAATAGGCGTTAAACCGGTGCTTCTGAAGAAACGCCCCCAACGTACGGCTCGCGGCAGTCTCAAGGTCAACCTCCCGGGCGAGTTTGTTAAAACGCAGAATATCGGCAATGAAGCGATAGAACATCGGATTCAAAAGATTCCGCTTCTGGGCAAACATTGATGCCAGGTTGTGCCCGTTATATTCCAGCCCGTGTTCATCATTCTGCACGCTAAAGCTCATTTCGGTCGGCAGTCCGGCAATGCCCAGCTCGGCCAGCAATGCCTCAAACCGGGGATAAGTCCGATCGTTGAAGACGATAAATCCGGTATCGATGGCATAGTCCCCACTGGGCACGCTGACATCGACCGTTGCCGTGTGCCCGCCGATATAATCGTTGGCTTCATAGACGGTGACGTCATGTTGGCGATGCAGGTGCCAGGCACACGTCAGGCCGGAGATCCCGGAACCGATAATGGCTATTTTCATGATGTTTTCCCTGTCATTCGTTTGATGGCGGCGTATTGAACCCGCAACGGTAATATCGCCAGCATTTTCAGGATCAGACTAAATCGGCGTGGAAAATGGATCTCGTTCTTCCCCGCTGCGATCCCACGGCGGATCTTCTCGGACGCGTACTGCGCCGACACCAGCATCGGCATCGCAAAATCGTTTTTATCGGTCAAAGGGGTTTTGACAAAACCGGGACTCACCAGCGTGACTTTCACCCCTTGTTCGGCCAGATCGACCGCAAGGGTTTTGGTGAGGTAAGCAATGGCGGCTTTCGAAGCGCCGTAGGCTTCCGCCCGGGGTAACGGTAGATAAGCGGCGGTGGAGCCGACAATCACCAGATGCGTTGTATCGTCAAAGCGATCCTGCATCGCCTCAATACAGTTCAGGACGCCGTACATATTGACGTCGAAGACCCGGCGAAACAGCGCCACATCAATGTGTCCCTGCTCGATATACTCACACGTCCCGGCATTGAGGATGATCAGCGACGGTAATTGCGGCAATGCATGAATCGCTTGTTTTACAGCCGCCAGATCGGTCACATCAAAAACCAAGGGCTGAATATTTGGGCTCGTGGCGGCGAGTTTATCTAACCGTTCCCGTGACTGACCGCAGGCCAGCACCTGCCAGCCCTGCGCGGCATAGTCTTTCGCCAGTTGTTCGCCGATCCCTGAACTTGCGCCGGTGATCAGCACCTGTTGCTTGAATCGCTGTTGCATGAGGTGCTGTTTCATGACTATAGCCTCGCTTTGAGTTGACGAACCACAGCACCCAGCACAGGCACGCCCTCATAGAGCATTTCGCCCAGATCGAAATAGTCCCGATGCCGGATGATCCGATGCTCCTGAATTTCCAGCCTGGAGCAGCCATGTACCTTTCTGGTCGCCCCACCCGAGAGTCGCGGATGACTGAAAATCATCTCCCACTCGACATACGCTTTCTGACCATCGGCGACGGTGTCGTGGATCTCAAACCGGCATTCACTGACGGTCTTAAACAACCGGGTGAAATACGCCTGAAGGTTATCCCAGCCGATCACCTGATGCGCCGGATCTTCAAAAATCACATCCGGGTGGTAGAGGTTTTCGAGGACCGACAAATGGTCTTTCGACAGTTGACTGTACACCTCAACAAACTGATGGATGACAGGATCCGGCTTGGCCATGGGGCTTCTCCTTCTCTGGAAGCATGCGACATGAAGACCGACAATCAATCCTGAGCTTTGGCGGCCTTGAATTCCTCAATTGCTCTGAGACGCGCACTTTTGTGATCCACGATTGGCTTGGGATAATTCAGCCGATGTGCTTGCGGCCACCGGTGCGGTTCGTGAATGTACTTATCAGGCACGTCTTTCAGCTCATGTACCCACTTACGGATAAATTCTCCCTTTGGATCAAACCGTTCCCCCTGAGTGGTCGGATTGAATACCCGGAAGTAAGGTTGCGCGTCCGTTCCGGTGGATGCTGCCCACTGCCAGCCGCCATTATTGGACGCCAGGTCACCGTCAATCAGGTGGGACATAAACCACTGCTCACCGGCCTGCCAGTGAATCAGTAAATCTTTGGTCAGAAAACTGGCCGTGATCATCCGCAGGCGATTATGCATCCACCCGGTTTCGCGCAACTGGCGCATGGCCGCATCCACAATCGGAAAACCGGTTTCTCCCCGCTGCCAGGCCGACAACAACGACTCAGATTCATGCCAGCGCACATGCTTGGTCCAGGGCTGGAACGGCTGATCCCGACTGAGTTTCGGCCAGGCGACGATCAGGTGACGATAAAATTCCCGCCAGATGATTTCGTTACACCATGTGAATTCCCCGCTTTCCGGCTCATCCAGACAGAACGGCGATTCAGCAAACAGGGCCGACAAACATTGCCGGGACGACAATGCGCCGATAGCCAGATACGGCGACAGGCAACTGGTGCCGTCGACCGCCGGAAAATCCCGTTTCTGATGGTAATCCGGAGCTTTCTCCATACAAAAGGTCCGGAGGCGCTGGATCAGTGCTTCTTCATCCACCGGCCAGTCCACGCTACTTTTCTCAGGGTATGTCAGCGATATCGGTTGTTCGGAGTACAGTGCATCCGGCAGGCGCTGGGCAACCGGTTCCGGACGGGCTTCCGGCTGTGGCGGTTGCTGGCGATACTGCGTTAACCACTGACGGCGAAACGGCGTAAACACTTTGAAGGGATCCCCGCTCCGGGTCAGCACTTCACCGGGCGCAATCACGCAATCATAGTCAAACGCGCTGAAGCAGATCTGGTGACGGTTCAGCAAACGCGCGGTTAAGTCGTCCCGCTGGCCTTCATTCCACTCGTATTGCTTATTGGCAAACACATGCTTGAGCTGATGCTGCTGCATCCATGCCAGCACCGCTTCCGGGATCGCATGGAAGTCCGGCAGTTCCAGCACCATCAGCGGAATATTCAGTGCTTTCAGCTGCTGGCGAAGCACCGCCAGTCGCCGCCGGATCAAATCGACTTGAATCGGCGACACATGGTGCTCATGCCATTGCATTGGAGTTGCAATATACAAAGCCATCACGCGATCGCAGCGTTTGCAGGCTTCACTCAAAGCCTTGTTATCAACGACTCTTAAATCAGCCCGAAACCAGACTAATCCCCCCAAATCGGACGCCACTTCCGACTCAGAATGTAGCGAACCGGACTGCTGCGTTTGCGTAACCATCATTCGCTCCTCGGTGACAGATGACTAAAGTCATGCTGGTGAATCGTCGCAATACTGCCCAGCAATGTGATCTGACACCCGATGTGACGTTGTAGCGCATCGAGTTGCGACACCGCCTGCGGGCTGATGCGTTGCTCACCAAATACATACAGAGATTCAACCTTCAGCTGGGTCATTGCGGCACCCAGCCCTAACAGTTTGCTGTCTAACGCCGGTAGAATCGTGACATCGTCACCTTTCTCGGCCAGCAGCCAGGCCTTGATCCAGAGGCGATAGTTCACATTTGGCTCGAAACTGATCAGAAAACTGCTCTTATCCGCACGTTTACGGGCCTGCGCCACCAGCGCCAGACACCGCTCCGTCATCACAGACTGCCACAACGCCTGCTGAATCTGCGCGAGCGGGTTATCTGCGCGCTGAATCGCCTGTTCGACCGGATGAACCACCTGTTTGAGAAACAACTCAGACGGATATTCCTTCATCAGCTGAATCAGAAGTTGGTCCAGTTTCTTGCGCCGGCAATCGAATAACGCAGCGGTGACTTCCGCCAGCGGCAAAGCTTTGTGTTCATCTGCTTGCGGCGTCACCTCGTTAGCCTCGGGCTCTGCCAACAGTGGCCGCACTTTGCTGATAGCCACCCCTTTTTCGAGCCAGACGACAATCTGTTGGATGGTTTCAATATCCGCCTGAGAATACAGCCGGTGCCCTTGCTCGGTTCGCATCGGGTTCAGCAGTCCGTACCGACGCTGCCAGGCCCGAAGCGTCACCGCATTCACCCCGGTCAGTTCAGAGACTTCTTTAATCGCAAAATAAGCTTGTTCACAATCCATAACGTAACTTCAGCTCCTCAGGATATGGATTTAAAAAGGTTTGCAGCTGCAAATACGGATCCGGATATTCTTTGAGGTAATGCCGGATCAATGCCAGCGGGGCCAGGATCGGCTGATGGCCTTCGCGATAACTCATGATGAGTTCCGACAGTTCCTGTTTTTGTCCTTTGGTTAGCGAGCGTTTGAAATATCCCTGCAAATGCATCAGCACATTGGTTTTATTGCTTCTGCTGGCGCGATGCCTGATGGCATCCATAAATTGCTGGCGATATTCAAAGTAAAACTCGTCCAGATCCCAGTCTTTAATCGATGCCACCATCCTGCCCAGCGCCTTATATGCCGCCGGACTATGGGCCATCAGCACCAGTTTGTAGCGCGAGTGAAATTCAATGAAGGCGCGACAGGTCCGCTGCTCTCGCAGGCAGTGGTAGAAATCATTCAGAGCAAACACCCGAAATACAAAATTTTCACGTAATACCGGGTCCTGTAAACGGCCATCCTCTTCAACCGGCAACCAGGGCATCCGCGCCATTAGCGTCCGGGTGTATACGCCGACCGACCCGCCGGGCACTGTGTTCCCGTTGGTCACATAAAGCTTCACCCGCTCCATACCACACGTGGGTGATTTGGCACACACGATGTAGCCGCATAGGGCATCAAAGGCGGGGATATGTTGATCCGCAAACGCTGTCATCGACTCGGTATAGTCCGTCGACTTATCTTTACTCGCCACCAGCCGCTCGCGGCCATCAGATAATTGCAGTAACTGAATGGCCGGACGGGGAATGGGCATACCGATCCCGACTTCAGGGCAGACTGGTTTAAAATCAATGTACTTGGCCAGTTCATCGACCACAAAACGATTCTGTTTATGACCGCCATCAAACCGGACCTTCTCGCCCAGTACACATGCGCTAATTCCGACTGGGATTGCCATCATCCACCACCTTGTACAAAACTAAAACCTGTACAACAAAAGTTAGCGCATCAAGCAGTGCTATACAAGATCTAATTTTGTACAAGGTAATTCTGGTTCAAAGGCGCTGCTGCACAAGGCCGTTCTTGCACAAGTGAACTGTTGTACAAAACGCTGCTGTACAAAGAAAAACAGTGAACCGATCTTGCTCCCAATACTCTTGAACCATGCCAAATCAGTGATTCCCCATCGCCCTAATACTATTTGATGAATTTTTATTCCATCGATTGCAGCGACATCGGACTGAACTAGGATTATTTGCATGGTGATAAATTGTCTGGATAAAAAAATTCAAACAAAAACATCACCTAAGTCTAAGATTTAAGAAGATAGGTATATTAGTGCGGTCGCATAAGCCGACAGGCTTTGGCAGAGGAGCTGCGTCATGCGTTTATTCATCTGGGCACTGATGTTGTTACCGAACATGTTCACCCCGGCAATAGCATCAAACCAGCACACCTCATCCGTTGTGTTCTACTACAACACCATTGACTCCGTCCGGGAGCTGATGAGCTACGATCGTGCCGTCGTCAGTCCTGCGCTGATCACCGAGCGACAAATTGAGACCCTCCACGAAGCCGGCACCCAGGTTTTTGCCTATCTGAGTGTGGGAGAATATGACGGTAAAATGCTCCCGGAGCCCTTGCGCAGTTCATCCCCGACCCGAAATACCAATTGGCAAAGCTACGCGATGGATTTGACCGCTGAAGCCTGGCAGTCCCATCTGCTCGATACCGCCCGTGACCACCTGGCAAAAGGGTTTGACGGCCTGTTTCTTGACACGCTCGATAGCTATTATTTATTTGCCAAAAATGAAGCATCCCAGTCAGCCCAACAGCAGGCATTGACGCAGATCATCACTGCATTATCCGAGCTGGAGACAAACCCCGGTCTCATTCTCAACCGCGGGTTTGAAATCTTGCCCCAGTTGAAAACCCCCGTACATGCCGTCGTCGCCGAGTCGCTCTATCACGGCTACCACCCGGTCGATGACAGTTACCATGACATGAGCGAAACGGATAGCGAATGGCTGAGCAACCAACTCGCTCAAGTCAAATCTCTTGGGCTGGAAGTGATTGTCATTGACTATATTCCGGGCCAGGATCGAGAAGCGCAGAAAGCCGCAGCCAAGCGCCTGCTTCAAGAAGGCTACACCCCGTATATCAGCGACGGTATGCTGTATGAGTTCGGGGTCAGCACCATCGTGCCTGTCGCCAAGCGGGTACTCGGTTTATTTGATGGCTCAGAAGCAGCGTTCAATCGCTCGCTGTGCCATCGGATGATCGCCATGCCACTGGAATATAAAGGCTATGTCCCTGACTGCCGGGACATTAATACCGTGAACTTCGATCGCCTCGACATCAACCGCTATGCCGGGATCGTTGCGTGGCTGGAAGAAAGTGCGTACAACCGCAATCCCCGCTTGCAAATCTGGCTCGCACAGCATCTCGGTCAGCGGCCCGTCCTGTTTTTGAAAGCCCTGCCGACCCTGGCGTCTCTCCGAAGCCAACTGGGCCTGCGGGAAACCGGCGAGTTAAATCGTCAAGTGACGATCACCCGAGGCCAGGAGTGGCTGAGCGAAAACTACCCGCTGCGTTTTAGCCAGTTTGAAACCTATCCCAAATGGGTCAGTATCAAGCCCGAAGTTCAGCCGCTGATTCTCGCTCAGGATCAAACAGAGCAAGCCGCCGGCCTGTTGTTTAAAGCTGCCTGGGGCGGCGCTGCCCTGTTGCCGCTGCCCGTGACCATGCTGGCCAACAGCAAAGAAGCTTGGTACATCGATCCGTTCCGTCTTATCGATGAAACCCTGAATTTACCCCCGATTCCAGCCGCCGATGTGACCACGGAAACCGGACGGCGGGTGTTGACCAGCCATGTCGATGGCGATGGCTTTCCCTCGATTGCCTGGTTTCCCGGCAAGCCTTACACGGCTGAAGTCCTGATGGAGCATGTGTTTAAAGCCTATGCCATCCCGCAAACCGTGTCGGTGATTGAAGGTGAAGTCGGTAAAGACGGCTTGTACCCGAAAAAAAGTGCTGAGCTGGAAGCGATCGCGCGACAGATTTTCGCCCTGCCGAATATCGAAATTGCGTCACATACCTTCAGCCACCCGTTTTTCTGGGATGACACCGTGAGTGTCGAAGAGAAACAATACGGCGATCACTTGCCCATTCCCGGCTATGAAGTCGACTATCGTAAGGAGATCATCGGCAGTATCAACTACATCAACCAGCGACTCGCCCCGAAAGGCAAAAAAGCCAAGTTGATATTATGGTCCGGCCGGGCAGATCCCGACGAGAAAACCCTGGCGATTGCCGAACAGGCGAACGTTCTCAATGTGAATGGCGGAAATACCTATGTCGTTCGCGGCAATCAGAGTTTGACCCAGGTGTCGCCAACCATTGCCTGGTACCCCTCAGCCGTTCATGTGTATGCCCCGGTGCTCAATGAGAATCTGTATACCAATTTATGGACCGAGCATTTTGACGGCTATAGCCGGGCCGTTGAAACCTTCAAATTGCTGGGCAGTCCTCGTCGGCTCAAGAGTATCAGCATCTACTACCACATGTATTCTGGGGCCTATCCGGCCTCGCTTAAGGGGCTCACAGACGTCTATGACTGGGCGATTCAGCAAGAAGTCACACCGCTATATCTCAGTGAGTATGCGGCACGAGCCAAAGCGCTGTACGAAACCGGCCTTGCCCGTACCCTGGATGGTCAATGGCTGATCACCAGCTCAGGCGTTCAGAGTATCCGTCTGCCACATGAGCTAGGCACTCCTGTGATGCAGCAAAGTACGATTGCCGGCTGGAATGACGGCGAAGACGGGAAATATCTCATCTTATCCCAGCCCCGGAGCATGCTGACGCTGGGCGCGCAAGACGACCCCACCATCCGCTTGAAAAATGCCAACGGGCAATTGGTGAAATGGCAGCGGGACGGGGATGTGATTCATTGGGCTTTGAAGAGTTATATGCCGCTGAAACTGGAACTAGCAAATGCCGCGACCTGCCGCCTGACCGGCCAGGAACCGCTACATCAAACACAAACTGAGAACACCGTTCGTTACACCAGTGACAAAGCCGGACTCTTCCGCGGTGAACTGCATTGTCCGACGAAGCATCAATCGAATTAATTGAACGATCGGCAATCTATATACCCACTTGATGGCGAGAAAGCACATGGCAGTATTCCCTAAGCGTCCATCCAACACAGGTAAGTCAAACACCGGATTACATCTGGTGAGTGGCCGTACTTTAGTGATCTTGACGCTCACCTCGATCTGGGCGCTATGGCTATTGGCGCCAGACCAGAGCATGCTGATCCGGCTGATCACCCAGACGACTTCGCCTCAGGTCTCTCTGGCCTTCCTACAAGAAATCCAGGCCCGTGAACCCGACAACCGAACCGTCAGCAAACTGATTATCGAAAACTACTATCAACTGGGTGAATTGGACAAAGCCATTTCAGTCTCAGAGTCTGTGCTCGAACGGGATAATCTCGCCCTCGACTGGCCCCTGTTTGCTACCTACGTCAATCTACTTCAGGACAAGTATTATCAAACCAAGGCGACCGCCGGTACCGCGCCTGATATTGAAGCCAGGCTGCGGCAACTGATTAATGACGTGGATTATATTCCCGATGCCAACCTCGCCCGAAATCTGGCCGATACTGCCATTTCACTGTCGATGACCCAAAAAGGGTACAATTTATTAGCCCCGCATCTGCAGAGCGGCCGGACCAGCCGCGAGGAACTGGTGTCACTGGCCATGCAAAACTCGGACTATGACAACTCATTGCGGTTACGGCAGGAAGACTTTGACAGCGCAGAGACGATGGACACCGCGATCCCGTTGCTCAACCTGTACCTGACAGCGGGCCGCCCCCAACAAAGCCGCGATTTCATCACGCATTACCAGGGCCAACTGAGCGACGATCCGGCGTTTCTCCGTCTGACGATTGATCACTCAAACCAGATCGGGAACCTGGATACCGCGCTGTCACAGTCCCGGAAATTAATGGCTCGCTTGCCCAGCAAGGGCTTAACCGCCGCGACGGCAGAACTGGCTATCGCCACCGGTCAGCTGGATCTGGCGACATCCCTGTTGACAGAACTGACAGCAGAAGACAACAACCCCGCCTACCTGACCCGGTTGCATGACGTCCACCGCTGGCAGGGCAATATCGAGCTGGCTTCCCAACTCAGTCAGCGTCTGCTGGCCATGGGGCCAACCGAAGCGCAACTGCGCGATGGGATTGCCGAAGCGCGTGCACTCGGGGATATTTATCAGGAAGGGGTTTATTTCGACCAGTTGGCTGCAAACAACCAGCTCGGCGTGGTCGAATATAACGACTGGCTGAATGCACTCGAAAAATCCCAGGGGACCGATGCTGCGATTGAAAGTGTTCGGCGCTTATCCGCCCTGCGGCCAAAGGATGACGTACTGATCGTTCACCAGTCGCGTTTGTATGATTACCGCAACGATTACCCCAAGGTGATCGCACAATGGCAGCAACTGCGGACGCTTCGTCAGCCATCCCCCACCGAAGCCATGCGATTTGCCAGCGCCTATATTATGACGCATCAGCCGGAGCAGGCTCTGGCCGTTCTGACCACACCGAAAAATTGGCTGGACGCCGATGACGACTACCTGGAATCGGTCTCAACCCTGGCCTGGGAAACCAGCAATCGCGCCGTGTCGCAACAGGTACAGCATCAACTGATCGCCCGGACCAGCGGGCACATTGACGTTTACCGGTATCTGAGAACCACAGATCCCGTGAAATCCCAGGAAGACATCAACAACCTGGTCAAACTGTACCAGCATTCCGGCAACGCGGAGCCTTTACTGGCCGCGATGCAAGCTTCCCGCGAGAATCAGGATCAACCGACCTTTGCCCGCTTGGTCAATATGGCAACTCAGGACCCGGCACTCACAAGCAACATTGGTGTCCTGTTGTACCAGGCCCAACTCGCCAAAGACAATCAGGACAGGGAAAAAGCCGCCAAGCTGTACCGGAAAGTCCTGCAACAGGCGCCGTATCATGACGCAGCCATTAACGGGCTGCTATGGCTGGCCATCGAAGCCAACGACCGCGATGCCATGGCGTCACTCTATAACCATTACAAACGCTCGCAACAGGACAATAGCTCGCTGTGGCTGAGTTTTGCGACGGCCGCACAACAACTAGCCCAACTCGAGGAATCCGACCTTTGGTACCAACAACTGCTCCTACACGATGAAGGTTCTGATCAAGTTGATGTTGCGGTGCTGCTCAACTACGCGGCACTGCTGGAGCGCCGGGGGGAATATGATAAAGCACGTCGCCTGCACCACTACATTGCCAGCCACCTGACGGAAGAACTGTTATCGCTTGAAGAAGGCGACGTATCCTACCATTCACTGGTGGCACTGTTTGTTGGTGAACAAGCCGCGCAACAATTGGCGGAACAAGCGCTGCTGGAGAACCCGGATCAACGCCATACCCAGGATCTGTTCCGGTATTATCTGGTGGCCGGGCAACCTGACAGCCTGATTGCCTGGCACCGGCACACGGCTCTGAGTCGCTATGATCTGCCGGACTGGCAACAAATGGCCATCGCAATTCTGGAAAGAAACCGCCCGGAGATGGAAAGCCTGCTGGAACAATCCGTCGATATCCCTGAAGCTGATAAAAATACAGCCCTTCAGTTAACCGGCCAGTATGCCAAAGCCTGGCAACACGGGGAGCAGAACCTCGGCAAACTGAATGATCCTGAAGCGGAGCGCCAGTTACGCCGGGTCCATGTTGCACAACATCCGGATCAAACGCACAGTGTCCGAGCCCAGACAACGCATAATACCGAGTGGGACATCTCCCGTTACAGCCTTGACTACTACACCCCGCACCAGCAAGGGAACTGGCGATTGGGCGCCGACTTCCAGCACGCGGCCACGCCAACGCTGCTCGCGGGTATCGACATGAAAGATGAAACCCGGCTTCGGGGCGAGCTGCAATACCGGCTGCCGGAGGCCCGTTGGTCGCTCGGATTCGATATCGCTGACGGATTGGGCGATCAGCGTCTGGGGCTCTCGACCAGCTATCTGCGCTCACTCAATCAATACTGGGACATGTCGTTACAGTTGGGGATCCAGCAAGCGATTGAAGCCAGCCAGCTGCTGACCCTGACCGGGGAAGATAACACCGCGGGATTCAGTGTCAGCTATCAGCCGACTCCCCGGGAGTCCCTGTCACTCCAGTGGAACTGGCATGATCTGTCGACCCGATATGGCGATGATATTGGCCAAGGATGGGATTTGAATCTGCGGGCAGCCGAGCAACTGTTTTTTAATGACCCGGCTTGGCAGATCTATGCCAGTTTCAGTATGCAGGACGTCAACTTGAGCAATGAGCCGCTCAATAGCATCAACACCCACCATCAGGGGCCTGCGCCACTGGTCAGCGGGGACTTTATTGATGACGAATATCAGCGAATCGCGATTGGTCAGCATCTGTGGCATGGCACTCCCGGGCAGCCCGGCCCCATCGTGCCCTCGCCCCGCTACTGGCTGGACACTTCAGTCGGTTACAACATGTCTACCAATCGGCCGGATATCGCCGTCACCGCAGCACTCGGCTGGCGCGTGATCGGCAATGATGAACTGTATTTCTCTGCCGACTGGCAGAGCCAGGATCGAAACGGCGATCAATCATTGAAACTGTCACTGGGATACTTCTATAGTTTTTAAAGGGATAAGCATATGAAAAAGACATGGTTTCTACTATCAGCGTTGACCCTGGGCGCCTGCACCAGCTATCAGGTACCCGACAGTCCGACTTTTTCAGCCAATAGCCGCTGGGTGATTATGCCGATGGTCAATCATTCCAATACCCCGATGGCAGCTGAAAAAGCAGAGCAAATCCTCAGTGCGCAGCTGTATGCCAAAGGAATTAACGCCCGAATCTATCCGGCCAGTGACATCAAGGATCTTGCCAGCATCCTGGACAGCAATGCGAAGCGAAAGAATGCCCAGGCCTGGCTGGCGACCCAAAACGTGGACTACGTGATCACCGGATCGGTTGAAGAGTGGCATTATAAAAGTGGTTTGGATGGTGAACCGGCTGTTGGCATCACGCTGGAAGTGCAATCTGCCCGCAGCCAGGCAACTCACTGGCGTGCAACAGGGACACGCAGCGGCTGGGGCCGGGAAAGTGTCAGCGGCACAGGCCAAATGGTCATTGAAGAGCTGCTGGACGGCCTGAATATCGAGAAACAGTAACAATTCGATTCACGAGAACGGAATCTGCCAATGAACACATTGCGCAACCGGATTATTTCCGGATTCAAACAAGACGGGGCAGCCTGGCTAGAGACATTGATTATCTCGGCTATCGCCATTTATCTCTGGCTTCACTCAGACGCGCTCACCTCGACGACTCAGGAGCAACACTTCTTCTGGCCGTTGTTTGGCCCGTTGCTGGTGGCCCTTCGCTATGGCTTTGCCAAAGGCTTCTCTTGTTCGCTCCTCATTACAGTCGGCCTTGCCAGTGTAATGAATGCCAATGACATGCTGGCGTTGTATCCCCTGCCGATGGCCGTCGGGATGGTCTTAACCGCCATGATTGCCGGTGAATTTCATGATTACTGGCAAGCGATTAACCAGAAACATATCCTGGATCACCAGTACATGCGGCAAAAACTCGAAAGCTTTACGCAAAACTACCATTTACTGAAAGTGTCTCACGACCAACTGGAGCAACGCTCGGCCGGCCAGACGGTGAGCCTGCGCGCCAGTATCAGCGCTTTGCATAAAATTGCGACCGCGTACAGCTCAAATCGTCTGGATCACATCGGCCATCCCCTGCTGAATTTGTTGGCTGAAATCGGTGGGCTGGAAGTTGCGGGGATTTACCAAGTCACCGGCAACAAAATCAATCCGACACCGCAAGCGATCATTGGTGATGATCATCACCTGGATGAGGCCGATCCCATGTTGCAGGACATGATGAAGCAGCGTCTGTTGTTATCCGTGGCTAAACTGGCCACACATCACGAAAATCCGTCCCGCTACCAGCTGTGTATCCCGCTGTTGGATACACAAAAGAACCTGCAGGCCATTGTGGTTGCCGAAAGCGCGAAATTCTTCTTGCAGACACCTGCCAATAACGCCCTGCTCTCGCTGGTTGCCAGCCATGCTGCCAATTTGATCAGCGACGCCATCGTGACGCCGTTGATTCAACCGCAACAAATGGACCTGTTCCTCAGCTATCTGAGCCAAGCTGAGCGGAACCACCACCAATACGGTGTCGACAGCCACCTGGTTGTGTACAACACCTCCAATGCACTCCAGAAAAAACGCCTGGAAGCGATTGTCAATCACCGCCGCGGAGCGGATATTTACTGGACCAGTCAAACACCGCAGGGCGAACCTGCATTGCTTGTACTCTTGCCGCTCACCACCAAAGCAGATGCACAGCACTATATTAACCGGGTTGAACAGTTATTCGGCCTCAATGCCGGTACAACACCGTCAGACTTCGGCATTCAGGGGCCGCTCTCCGTCGCGAAGGATCTCTCTCAAATCAAGACCCTGGTCTATGAATATGGAGCGTTCGATGAAAATCTGGCTATTCATTCAAGCAGCCGTTCTTGAGAGTTATTGTGTTTACCTGCTCTCCGGGGAGAACTGGGTGGCCACCACCTGGATGTCACTCGCGGCAGCACATACGCTAGCCTGCATCAGCTGTACCATCGCGAGTTGGAAATTCCTGCCAAGTCATTATCGATTTCCACTGGCCGGGACGATCACTTTCTTGTTCGGGTTTAACTTTCTCCTGCCGGTCATTGGGATGATCGGCACAGCGGGTGCCCTGCTGCTGGCTTTGCATTTTCCCCGACAACAGCACCGAGTCAGCTGGCAGCCGAGTGAGTCCTTAAGTTTACCCCAAAGCCCCGGGGATATTTTGACCGAGAACCCGTTCGGCTCCGGCGCTCTTCGGGACATTCTGGTCCACAATGATGATCCGGGCCAACGCTCTTTGGCGGTTGCCGCCATTTGTCATCTCCCCCGGCAACAGTCAGTCCCGCTGCTTCAACTCGCCCTGAAAGATCTCTCGGATGATATCCGCCTGCTTGCGTATGCAGCCCTGGAGGGGATCGAGAATCAGATCAACGAAATGATCGCCAGCAACAAGAAGCAGTATGAGCAGCTCCGACAGCCTGACACTGCCTTTGAGATCGCGCAACAGTACTGGGAGCTCTGTTATCTCGGGATTGCTGAAGGCATTTTGAAGAAACACTATTTGAAGCAAGCCGAGCACTATCTCAACTTGTCTGTTCAGGATAAGCAACGGGCTTCGAACAGTTTACTACTTGGCCGGGTATTGTTGGCACAACACAGACCGGCAGAGGCCGTTCCCTACCTGAGCTACGCCATTGAGCATGGAATACGGGTCAAACAAGTCGCCCCTTACTTGGCTGAAGCGGCCTATCGTGCCAAAGACTACGACAAGGTACGTGAATATGTTGCCTATTTCCCGGAGCAACAGGGGGAGTCGTTAAGCCAGATTAAGGAGCATTGGCTATGAGCAAGGATGTCGATATCTGTCTGTTACTGGAAGGCACCTATCCGTATGTACGAGGCGGTGTTTCCAGCTGGGTCCATCAAATCATTCAGGGTTTACCGCAATATAGCTTCCACCTGATTTTCCTGGGCGGCAGTCCTGAGTTTTACGACAAACCTGTATATGAATTCCCGGACAACGTCACCGGGTTCGAAGTCCATTACCTGCTCAGCGATCCCGGAAAACTGTCGCCGTCGCCCCGCTCGGGAAACCACGAGCTCTTCGCGCAATGGAGCCAATTCCTGTCCTATTTTGAACAAGAGAAAGCCCCGATCCCCAGCGAGTTACTGGTTGCCATCTCCGCTTCTCTGGGCCAGAAAAAAAAGCTGACCCTGGCGGATTTCCTCTACAGTCGTGCATCCTGGGATGTACTGACGGAACGTTACTTTGAGGGTTCTGCCAATAAATCCTTCGTTGACTTTTTCTGGACTTACCGCAGCATTTATCAACCCTTATTTACCCTGGCGCAAATCTCACAAAACCTGCCCGATGCCAAGGTCTTCCACAGTATTTCGACCGGCTACGCAGGCTTTCTCGGCGCGCTTTGCAAACAACAAACCGGCAGCCCTTTTCTGATCACAGAGCATGGGATTTATACCAAAGAGCGCAAGATCGATCTGTCCCAGGCCAGCTGGATCAAAGATCGCCATAGCCTCATTGACATCAGCCTGCATAAGAAGATGGATCAAACCCGCAAGACCTGGATCCACTACTTCGAGCAACTGGGCCTGACTGCCTATGATCAGGCCGATCGAATTATCTCTCTGTTCGAAGGGAACCAACACCGACAGCATAGCGATGGTGCACCCCGGCACAAGACGCAAGTGATCGTCAACGGGATTAACCTACAGCGATTTGAAAGAGCCTATGCGCGTCGGCCGGCCAGTCCCCCGCAGGTCGTCGGGTTGGTCGGCCGGGTGGTCCCCATCAAGGATATCAAAACATTTATCCGGGCCATTCGCGGCGCTGTCGAGGAGCTTCCGACCCTGGAAGGCTGGATTATCGGGCCAACCGAAGAAGATCCGGCCTATGTTCGCGAGTGTGAGCTACTGATCGAAAGCCTGGGGCTGACCGACCATGTCAAAATGCTCGGCAGCCAGAATGTCGCCGAGATGATGCCGGAGCTGGGGGTGATGATGCTCACCTCCATCAGCGAAGCTCAGCCGCTGGTCTTACTGGAAGCGATGGCTTCGGGGATTCCCTGTATCGCCACCGAGGTGGGCGCTTGCCGCGAGATCATTTATGGCACGCCGGGGGAAGATGCTGCTCTGGGGGCCGCAGGGAAGATCATTCCGATCGCCAGCCCGGTGCAGGCCGCGCAAGCCATTATTGATGTTTTGACCGATACCCAACATTGGCACCATACCGGCGATGTCGGCAAAGCACGGGTCACCCGCTATTACGACGAACAAGACGTGTATCGCGCTTACCAGACACTCTATAAGGAGGCTATCTGTGGCAGGGATCGGCTTTGAACTACGTAAAATACTGGAAAAAAACACCCTTCTTTCCGTGCTGGAAGCCTATGGCCTGGCCGGATTGATTAGCTCCGGCCCTTGGGTGATCTCGATTCTGGCATTGCTGTCGATTGGCTTGCTCAGCATCGGGACCATATTTCCGGTAGAGGCCATCGTCCAGTTTCTGGTGATCGTCACCTACTTGATGGCGGGATCGCTGATTATCAGCGGCTTATTCCAATTACTCCTGACCCGGTTTATCTCCGATTTGGTGTATGTCAATGAAGATCACCGCGTGGTTCCGAACTTACTCGGCTCCATGCTGCTCACCAGTGTGATTGCCGCCGTGATCGGAGGGGGATTACTCTTCTGGGCATCGGGACTCGCGCCAGCCGAGAAACTCACCATTTTTACCTCGCTGGTATTGCTGTGTAATCAGTGGCTCATCATCATTTTTCTGAGCGGGATGAAAGAGTACTACCGGATACTGGTCACTATGGTGCTCAGCTACGGGCTGATGATTGTCCTCAGTCTGACCATCCCGGGGCTGAACCTGCTCGGGCTACTGCTGATCTTCTGCGGCTGCCAGGGACTTGTTACTTTTTCATTCCTGTTTTTCGTCATCCGGGATTTCCCGGCGAAACAACTGGTTGCGTTTGAATTTTTAAACCCAAACAAAGTCTTCTACTCGCTGATGGCCTGTGGTCTTCTTTACAACATTGGCGTGTGGCTGGATAAATTTGTCTTCTGGTTTCGGGAAGAAACCTCGCACATTGTGATCGCCCCATTCCGGGCTTCCTATATTTATGATTTACCCATCTTTGTGGCTTACCTCGCCATTATTCCCGGAATGGCCGTATTCATGCTGCGGATGGAAACCGACTTCGCCGGCGCATGCCTCAAGTTCTATGGGGCGGTCCGCAAAGGGGCAACACTCAGCTCAATCTACCTGCTGAAGAACAAAATGGTGCTCGCCTGCCAGCAAAGCATCTATGAGATCTTCAAGGTTCAGGGCATGACACTGGCACTGTTGCTGCTATGGGCTGAAGAGATTCTTGTTGCGCTGAAAATCGATCTCGCCTACCTGCATTTGCTTTATGCCGACCTCATCGGGGTGAGCCTGCAAGTGCTGGTGATGTCGATCCTCAATGTAATGTACTATCTGGATAAACGCTATGCCGCGCTCTCACTGACCGCGCTGATGGCGTGCGCCAACTATATGTTGGCCCAGTACAGTATCGACTTGGGACCAACCTTCTACGGCTATGGGTTTGCGATCACCATGCTGGTGACCACGATTGTGGGAATGATCATGCTCAACCGGCAATTCAATGAGTTGGAGTATCAGACCTTCATGTTACAGCGCTCATAGCAACTCATAACAACCCATAACAAACTAGCAAGATGGTGTGATACTGCCCATTTGTCTAAGACAACGTCACAACGGCCAACATATAGGCCGTTCCCTTGTTAGCCAGCACCGAGGTCAACCGAGGGTCAGCACAGCCGTGCTGACCCTCGGCTTTTGCGGCTCTTTTATTGCGGCAATCAAGGATAATCGATGGGATGGTCCGGCTCTGATGGACTCGGCTTAGGGTTCTCCGCCTGCCGGGGATCGGCGGGTTTTGAAGTGCTCATGAATGCCCCGAGTTTATCCACCAGGTCGATGGGCATCGGGAATACAATGGTGGTGGTCCGGTCATTGGAGATTTCGGTCAGGGTTTGCATATAGCGCAACTGCACCGCATTCGGCGCCTGATTCAAAACCGTTGCCGCTTCGCGCAGCTTATTGGAGGCTTCGAGCTCCCCGGTAGCATGGATCACTTTCGCCCGCCGGGAACGCTCAGCCTCAGCTTGTCGGGCCAGTGCCCGGACCATACTCTCATCAAGATCAACATGCTTGATCTCAACATTGGCAATTTTGATCCCCCAGTTGTCCGTGTGCTGATCCAGGATCACCTGTAGATCTTTATTCAGCTCATCCCGGGCTGACAGCAGCTCATCAAGCTCATGCTGCCCTAACACCGACCGCAGTGTGGTTTGTGACAACTGGCTGGTGGCTTCCAGGTAATTTTCCACATTGTTAATTGCCATTTTCGGCTCCACCACCCGAAAGTACACCACCGCATTGACCCGAACCGACACATTGTCCCGGGTGATCAAATCCTGAGTCGGGACATCAAGGACGATGGTCCGCAAATCTACCCGGACCATTTGTTGCACAATCGGCACAATGATGATTAGCCCCGGCCCCTTCACTTCATAAAACCGCCCCAGCAAGAACACCACAGCACGCTCATATTCGCGGAGGATTTTGAACATACTGATGATCAGAATCACCACCAGCACTATGATTGTCGCAAACGAGTAGGTAATCATATATCAGTCCTTCTTCGGATCCGCCGACTCGC
Organism: Photobacterium sp. TY1-4; assembly: GCF_025398175.1. Taxonomy (NCBI): domain Bacteria; kingdom Pseudomonadati; phylum Pseudomonadota; class Gammaproteobacteria; order Vibrionales; family Vibrionaceae; genus Photobacterium; species Photobacterium sp. TY1-4. Next base: position 368,235 of record NZ_CP099735.1, on the reverse strand, counting down.
CGAACCCGCTTTCAACATAAAGATACAAGCCCGAAATTCGCTTCACCGTGACACGATCTCCTTTCTTCAGCGGCCTGTCACAACGTGCCTGCCAGATTTCGCCATCCACCAGCACCCGGCCTTCACCGGGGAAACCACCGACGACAGTCCCCATTTCACCGAGCAGCACCTGAACCCCTGTTGTCACCGGCTTGCGCCGGCTCTTCAGCAACAACGTCAGGATCACAAAGGTAAACAGCGCGGAAACCACGGTCAGACCGACGATCAGCGGAATGGCAATTTGATATCCGGGGGTCTCGGTATCCATCAACATGATGGAGCCGAGGACGAAGGCGATGACCCCGCCGAGCCCCAGGATCCCGAAACTCGGACTAAATGCTTCGGCGATCATCAGCGCGATCCCCAGCAACAGCAGCCCTAATCCGGCATAACTGACCGGGAGCATTTGCAGCGAATACATCGCCAACAACAAACAGATCCCACCGAGTACCCCCGGTAATCCGACCCCCGGATTGTAAAATTCCAGCAGCAGGCCGTAGATCCCAATCAGCATCAGGATGTACGCAACATTGGGGTTGGTGATCACGGAAAGCAATTTAAAACGCCAGTCCTGCTCACGCTCCACATAGGCAACATTGGCCAATTCAATCGGACGCTGAATGCCGTTAATCGCCACGGTCCGGCCATTCGACTGTTCAATCAGACTATCCAGGTTGGGGGCAATAAAATCGATCACATTTTCTTGTAGCGCACTTTCCGCATCCAGACTGGCCGCTTCAGTGACCGCTTTGGCGGCCCAAATTTCATTGCGTCCGTGCAGTTTGGCCAATCCCTGAATATAAGCGGTCGCATCGTTGATGACTTTTTTCTCCATAGCCGTTTTAGCCGGGACACGTTCGCTGGATTCAGGCTGGGAAGACTCAGGTTTGGATGACTCAGACTGGCTCTCTTCCGCATCTTTGGCCGATTGTTTTTCTTTGTCATCCTTCGGCGCAAACGGATTGCTGCTCTGGTCGTCATCCTTGCCGCCCGGGCCGGTCAATGACACCGGCGTTGCCGCCCCCAGATTCGTTCCCGGGGCCATGGCGGCCACATGGCTGGCCAGAAGAATATAGGTACCCGCACTCGCCGCCCGGGCACCGGACGGACCGACCCAGGTCGCAATCGGCACCGAAGAAGTCGTAATGGCGCGAATAATATCGCGCATGGATGTATCGAGGCCGCCAGGGGTGTCCATTTTCAGCACAATAAAGGCGGCCTGGCTTTCCCGGGCATCAACAATTTCCCGGACCACATAGTCGCTGGTGGCCGGCCCAATCCCGCCTTTGATTTCGATAATCCACACGTTGTCTGCAGATGCAGTCCCCGCGATAAACCACATGACCAACCATAACGCAACGTAAGAGAAACGTTTCACCTCACTTCCTCCCCCAGGAGAAAATCGCGGGTAATTCAGAACCCTGATACTTTTCCTGCGCACGTTTCAACTGCTATAAGCATAGTCCACCCCATTAAGCACACTGTTTTATGCGCCTTACCATGCAAAAATAAGACAGCCCCGTGAAATAAAATTGACACTTATAATTAACCCAAACGAAACAATTCAGGGTTACGTATGGCCAGTCCTGTCAAACCAGCCTGCCGGTTGATCTTCCTGCTGGCACTGCTCTTCCCGCTGAAACTATGCTTCTGGGCGCTGCCCGTCGTCGCAGCGCCCGCCGTGAAGCCCACCGTTCTGGTCGGGACCTATGACTGCCCGCCCTTCGTGATCAAGCATCCCGACGGTACATTCTCCGGACTGAGCATCTTCCTTTGGGAGCACGTTGCCAAAGAAATGGGCATCCAATATGAAATCAAAGAATATGAGCTGAAAACCCTGCTGGATAAAATCGCCGACAAGGAAATCAACATCGGTGTTTCCTGTCTGTCGATCACGCCTGAACGTGAGTTGCGGTTTGATTTTTCCCACTCTTTTTACGAAACCCACCTCGCCATCGCCGTCAAACAGAAAAGCTATCTGTCCGCGGTCACAGGCTTATTGACCAACAAGCAGTTATTGTCGGTGCTCGGATTCATATTTGTTGCCGCCGCGCTGGTCGGAATGATCTACTACCTGCTGGAACACCGGGTGAACGATAAGCTCTATTCCATGCCGTCACGCCGGGCCAAACTCATCGAAGGCTTTATTCTGGGCTTGCTGTTTATCACCAAAGGCCCTTTTAATTACTTTGAATTTAAAACCCTGACCGGACGAGTGATCACCGTCATTCTGGCGATTGCCACCACGTTGTTTATTGCCAGTATCACCGCCTTGCTCGCCAGCACCTTTACCCTGGGTTTACTCAGTTCGGAAATTAAGGGGCCAAACGATCTGGCTAATATTCCGGTTGGCGCGAAAACGGCGTCGACCTCCTCGGCTTACCTGACCAACCGCGGCATTGTGCACCGGTTGTATCGTGATAACCGTCAGTTGCTGGAAGCACTGGAGCAGCAGGATGTCGACGCTGTGGTGGCTGATAACGCGGTATTGATGTATCTGGTGAAAAAAGCGAAGGAAAACGGCGAGTTCCAGCAATTGACGGTCTTGCCATACCCATTTGAAAAACAAAACTATGGGTTTGCTATCGAAGATAAAAGCCCGTACACCGAAGCCCTCAATCGGGCCCTGCTGAAAGTACGCAGGACGCCCGTCTGGCGACAGGCTCTGCATGAATACTTTGCTGAGAAATGACCACTCGCAACACTCATATTTACCGCCATATTCATCTCGACCGGACATAAAAAAGGCGGTGATCAATCACCGCCAACGACAAGACAACTAGAGATATTATTATTTTAGTGTGGAATTCAATTAAACATCGGCCGTACTTATTTCCATTTCAACAATCGACCCAATTGGGACGGGTGATACGACCAGCAATGATCGAAGATCGTCATCAGCTCCGGATTCCCATATTTGGATAGGTTCACCGCATGAAATCGATTCTTATGCTCTTTGAGCTTGCGAATCCGCTTCATCATCGCATCCGGTTGTGACGGTGCAATGAAATCTGACAACACCACCAGATCGGCATTCCGGTATTTCTCGCTGCTCATCAGTGCAATCGACTGATCCAGCACCGGCCCGAGATCCGTTCCACCATGGAACGAATAGGACAAAAAGTTCAGCACTTCCCGCAGGCCATCCTGTTTAGTGAGCTCATAGGTGATCTGCTGGGTCGAGAACATGATCACGTAGCAATCCCGCTCTTCGGCCAGCGCGATCTGCATCAAACCATAAGCCAGGGCTTTGGCGCACTGCTCCGGGAAACCATTCATCGAACCCGAGGCATCAATGCAGACAATGAATGGTCCCTTATCCTGCTCCACCTGTTTGGTTTGACGTTTGTAGGCTTTCACCTTACGCAGCTTCCGTTGCGCGCCCTGCATCCGGTAATTCATTAGTCGCTTATCAACCAGATGTTTGTAGAACACAACTTCCAGCTCCGGATATGCCAGAAACATCGCTTCATTCGGTAACAGTTTAGCCAGGTCATCACTCTCGTGGACACCGACAATATCATCCGTGACGCTGTCACTCCGCTCTTCGACCATTTTTAAGTCTTCCGAGCGTACCCGGGCCTGATTCGGGTCATCCACTTCGTTCGCCATGCGACCCAACTTCTCAGCAATCTCCTGCAGTTCTTTGTTTTTCTTCAGGAAGGCCGCCATCGCTTTTAAGCTTTTCACATCGGTTCGGGTTAACTTGGCCTGGGCCATATCCCACAGACGACCGGCTTTTTTCTCGTCGCCGACTTCGGTAACCTCCTCCATCTGCTGCATGGTTTCAATACGCTGATACAAATCAGCCAGCAGTTTTTCCTTGTGCTGCTCCAGTTCCGTTTGCTGGGCTTCGGTGAGTGATTGCGTCAGTGCCTGATACCACTGATTGCAAAAATAACTCTGGAACATGGGGTTATGTTTCTGGTGCTCCCGATCCAATAAGCTTTTGGCGCGGAAATAAAAAGCAGAATGGCCCTCGAGCTTTTTCACGACAGCATCCGCATGGTCGAGAAAATAGTCCGGCTCCCACTGGCTGACTTCCTGATAAAGGGTAATTTCCTGTTGAAAGCGCTCCTCCACGCTCACCCGGCTGATCCGTTGCTGGACCTGTCCCCGCCATTTCATAATCTGGCTTTTCATTGCCGATTTGATCCCGGGATTCTGCTCGGCCGCGACGATCAACTGCGGCCGCATCATGAGTTCGTGCACCGCATTATCAATAATGCCGGACTCGGTGAGCATCAGGGCTAAATTTATACTTTCATTCACTGGCATAGCTCAAGCTCCCGGCTCAGGCAAAGTATTCAGACAAGTGAGAGATACGGAAAACACTTTTATCAATCAGTATCTTCAACTCGGTTACGGCATCCGAGGCCGTCGAAATACTCTGCTCAATCAAGTCTGGCAAATCCGCTTCAATAAAGGTGTGCGGCAAGGCGCCGTGAAAACTGCTGCGGGACAGCTTGATCGAATGTTCGGCATCCGACACTTTACCCAGTGCTTTTTCGGCTTCTGACTGCCACAGTTGCTGCTGGGCATTGGTGACCCCGTGACTGCCGGCCAACCCGACCAGAACCGAGCGGTTCGCAATATCTTTAATCACCAGATGTTGCAGGGCATCAATTTCAAATTGCAGGCGACACAAATGGGTGTTCTTGTTCACAAAGCCATAGATATCGCACTGGCCGGTTTTAATCTTCTTCTCAAATTCATCACCGTCCACGTAAACCCAGCGGCTGTCCCCACTTTCCTGCTCAGACACCGACGGATTTTGCTGCAACATGACCAGCTTGATCATCCGCGGATTGTTGTTGACGGTATAGCGACGGGCGCCGCTGAAATCATACTTAAACCATTCTTTACGCATCATGGTTTCGCGGGAGAAATGCATGCACAGTCCCGTTGCAATATCCTGATGGACATCATCGATAATGGTCTGCGCTTCAGTCGCATTCGCTTGCGCGGCCTCCTGGCCGAACGCTTTCTGCGTTGCAAACTGACGGATCAATTCCCGCACCACATGACGCGATTCCGGGCTGTGCCATAGACAGTCCTGAAGCAACAGGAGATCGAGCGGGTTAATGGCATCACGGCCATTAAAGAAGGCGCTGGCTTTAAGCAAGCGCACGGACTTTTTCCAGCGTCGGTCCGATATATACAGCTCGCTGTCTTCGGCTTCGAAATCTTCTCCGCTTTCCGCGCGCTGTTCGATCATCGACTTCAGGGTATAAATTTTCTCGAATATTTCTTCACCCAGTCGAATGTCATCAATATGCTTCTGCCAGCTGTCGTATTCTTCGTCCGTGATGGCCAGTCCGGGAGCCATTTCCTGAATGCTTGGCCCTTCCCCCATCAGCATGGCTTTGAAATTTTGCTTTTCCTGAATCCGGTTGACAAACACCCGTACCAGCATCCGGTCAAACAAGGCTTCCAGGCCACTGTCCTCTTCCGGCAGCTCGTTAGAAGCGGTGATCAACAAGCGCATCGGCACCGGCAGGGTATCCTGGCCATTTTTAAAGGTTCGTTCGTTCACGACCGTCAGGAGGGTGTTCAGAATCGCTGGCCCGGCTTTCCAGATTTCATCCAGAAACACCACCTGTGCAGTTGGCAGGTAGCCATCGATCAGGCGAACATATTTCCCGTTATCTTTGAGTTCCTGGATCGACAACGGACCGAACACTTCCTCAGGGGTTGAGAATCGCGTCATGAGATAATCAAAAAAGCGGCTGTGATCAAAGGCCTGGATCAACCGTTTTGCAATCAGGCTTTTTGCAATCCCGGGAGGACCGAGCAAAAACACACTTTCCCCGGCGAGCGCAGCAAGCAGGCAAAGCTTTATCGTTTCTTCTCGTTCATAGACGCCGTTGGACAACGCCTTCACCAACTTTTGTATCCGCTCGGAGACTAAAGCTTTGTTGGGTTGCGCCTGGCTTGCCATTGTCAGCATAGGATGACCTCTCTGAATGTTACGTCCATGTGCCGATAGCACAACAATTGCTCGTCATGTATAGAATAGACATAAAACAACACGTGTTACAATATTGTTAACCGAAATGTTTTGTTACATCCCTTGTATATCAAAGAGTTTATTACATCACTAGAAGTGAAACTTTGTTTTCAATAATGATATGTCTGAAAACCCCACACATCCTTCATGGTTAATCTGAAATTATCTTTAAAAGTTGATATTTATTAGAACTTTATACTGAATGAGAGAATGATCACGCATTGAATGCACAAAAAATAAAAAATGATGAATTTCACATTTTTGAGTAGGTTTGGTTAATTGATGGTTAAATCTCGACCACATTATATTTTCCCGAAATTCAGGTACAGCATACTGGCGGGTCAATATCGCCACAATTCCCCTGCCAAGCTGACATGAAACCGGAAACACATGGGAATCCTTGCATCGGCCGTGGAAATCACTTGTCTGACCACGCCCTCTCTGAGATCATCCCCCCGATTCCGGTTCTCTGTTTTCGCTGTACACGGCCTATGAAAGACATTTCCCAATTTCCGATCCACCTGACGGTTCTGGCTTGCGCAGGCATTCTGCTCTCTGCGTTCGTCCCCTCCAGCCAGGGACTGGACATTCCTGTCTCTATTTTGACGCTGGTTCTGCTGGTATTACTGGTGCGGGAAGCTGCCGGCACCGGCATGCGATGGTGGCTGTCACTCTCACTGGGAACTTACGGCATCGGTCTTCTCGCCGACTTACTTGATGAAATCCCAGAGCTGAGTGGCCACTGGTTACTCGAAAATGCCGAAAACAGCTTTATGCACATTGGCGTTTTTCTGATCTGTTTTTGCTTTAACAAGTTACTGCAACGACACCGAACGTTAATCACAAACCTCAATGCGCAGATTCAACGGGCACGAAGCCTGGAAGCCCAATTAAGCCGGATGGCATTGGAAGATGAACTGACCAGCCTGCAAAATCGCCGAGCCCTGTTCCGCCGCTTTGACCGAATGGCGATTAACAATCAACGGGGCATTCTGGCCTACATCGATCTCGACAACTTCAAGCAGGTGAATGACCGTTTCGGGCATAAACAGGGCGATGAGCTCTTGAGTGAGATCTCGACCTTGCTGGTCAAAACCGCACCGACCGGCAGCCAGGCCTACCGCATCGGGGGCGATGAGTTCGTCGTTTTATTACCCTGCGAAGATCAACAGCGATGTAATGAATGGATTGATGGCCTGTATCAAGCCGTTCAGCCTCTGAATGACCGATATCAAATTGATTTAAGCATTGGATTAGCCATTTACTATCCCGGCAACTTAAGTGATCCCGACAGTTTACTGGCAACAGCCGATAAAAGTATGTATCGCGCCAAAGCCGGAAAACCCTGCCCGACGCCATCCCTTTAGAAATATTGCCTGCGTTTTGCAAGGCCACACGGTATTTTCACAATACTGTCATGTTTTCGTCATAAGCTATGGGGGTTTTTTACTGGTATATTTTGGAGAAAAATAATGCTGACCAGGGCAACTACCCTCTGTGCCATTTTCGCCAGCCTTGCATTCAATGTTCAAGCAAAGCAGACCGTGACGGTAACCGGTTCGACGTCTGTAAGCCATGTGGTTGAAGTACTGGCCGAAAACTATTCCAATGCTCACCAAGAGACCTTCATCGCAATCCAAGGGATTGGCTCTTCCGCCGGTATTGCCGCCGTTAAAAAAGAGGCTGCCGATATCGGGATGAGTTCTCGCTATCTCAATGCCGACGAAATCAACCCGGACGTCACCACAGTGACCATTGCCCATGACGGTATTGCGCTGGTGGTAAACAAAAATAACCCGGTCAGCAATCTCACCCGGGAGCAGGTATCCAAGATCTACCATGGTGAAATTAACAACTGGAACCAGGTGGGCGGTCCGGATCTGAAAATGGCTGTGGTCAGCCGGGAAAATGCGTCCGGATCTCGTTTCTCTTTTGAAGACTTCATGGGGCTGACCCAGCAAGTTGCCGGTCAGACCGTTTCAGACATCAACCCGCAGGTGCTGGTGGTGAACACCAACGGCATGGTCAAGAGTCTGGTGTCGCGAAATGTTCATGCGATTGGCTACATGTCGCTGGGCTCAGTCGACGATTCAGTCAAAGCCCTTGCATTTGATGGCGTGCCGCCAACCTTGGCGAACCTGGAGTCCGGCAAGTATAAAATCGCGCGGCCGTTTATGATGCTGTACAAGGCGAAAAAGCTTAAACCTTCAGCCAAAGATTTCATTCAATATGTGACTTCAGAAGACGGCCTGGCAATTATCGGCCAGCGTGGCTACATCGCGGTCCATAACCAATAAGCCCCTGCCGCAACCGTGAATTCAGGCCGGCATACGCTGGCCTGAATTATTTACAGCTTCATGACTGAACCACCGGATACTTCATTCCGCTGCCCCATTCTGCCCACGAACCATCATAGACCGTCAGGCGATCCCGGCCGGCCAGCTCTGCTGCCAGCGCCAGAATACAGGCCGTCACCCCGGAGCCACACGTGAAGATCAAACGTTGCTCCTGATCGCTGAGCGCATCAAACCGCTGACGCAACTGCTCTACGTCCAAAAAACAGCCATTTTTGACGAGCTGGGAAAACGGCAGACTTTTCGCCTGCGGCATATGACCACTGCGCATCCCGGCTCTCGGCTCCGGCTGTGTGCCATAAAACCGAGCCGCTGGACGTGCATCAAGTACCTGACACTCCGGAGTTTCTAATTGTTGATGCAGTGTTTCCGCATCAATCACCCAATCGGGTTGATACGTTGCCTGAAACGTCGATGGTTGCGGTGTTGCCGCTTCACCGGATTCAAGCGCGTAACCGGCAGCTTCCCAAGCCGGCAACCCACCATCCAGCACGGCCACACTGTTGTGCCCCATGGCCCGGAACATCCACCATACTCTGGGTGCCGAGAACACGCCGTGGCTGTCATACACGACAATGCTTGAATGCGGTGCGATCCCCAGTTCTGACACCGCCTGAGAAAACAAGGATTCACCCGGTAACATATGCGGCAGTTCGGAATCCGGATCGGAAACCTTGTCGTCGAAATCAAAAAAACGTGCGCCGGGGATCCGCTTGGCTTGCCACTCTTGCTCCGGACTCCGGTCGGTTCCGGGGAGAAACCAACTGGCGTCCAGTACGACGAGAGCGGGTTGTGCCAGATGCTCGGCCAACCAAGCGGGGGAGACCAAGGGAGAAGGTAAAATTGTGACCGACATAGTGCGTTCCTTTCACTGGGATGACTGAATGCTTCGTCTATTCTTTGTTTGTATGGTTTTTCTTTGTTTCTATCATTTCGTGATATCCGGTGAAGCCAGAAGGCTTCACCGGATAGCCAACAGGTTGTCCATGAAACGAGTATGGCTTGGCTTCATCACTCACCTTCTTTTTTTATCACCTGTGGCGGGCGCTGACAACTCGGGCCTATGGTCACTGGCCCTGGATAATGACGGTGCGCTTGGCACGGATAAAAACTATACCCACGGATTCTTTGCCACCTACCACGCTCCCGCTGCGGTGACTTTTCAATCCCTGCTTCCTGCCGGGCTCAGTAATGCCGCAGATACCCTGCTGTCCTCTGAGCAAAGTCTCAAAGGTGCGAGTCTCCGGTTTGGCACCCAAATCTGGACACCGGCAACACTTGACAGCACGATCCCGCTGGCCGGGGAGCGGCCCTATGCCGGTTTACTGTTTATCGAAACGGCTCTTTATCAGTTTTCCGTCACACAAACCCAGTCCTTTCAGGTCATGCTGGGCACCCTGGGCCCACATGCCCGGGCAGAGCAAGGACAAACCCTGATCCACGAACTGATTGGTTCAGACAAGCCAATGGGCTGGGACTATCAAGTAGACAACCCACTGGTTTTGAATCTGACGTATCAGGCCAATCACCGGATCCTCTCGGGGGATCTGAGCCAATCCACCGCCTCGACATCAGACGCTCAAGCTCCCAGCTCCCCCCCGACTAATATCCGGTATGACCTGAGCTATACCGGCCGCCTGACGGCCGGTAACTATCAAACCGAATTTGCCGTCGGTTCAATCGCCCGCCTGGGAGCAACCCTCCATACCCCAAGCGGCAGTCACGGTTTTATCCCCGGCCACGTGTTTAATCCCGGCATGGCAACGAATGCTGGCCCCGCTCGTTTCCTATTCATCGGTCTTGAAGGACGCTACCAACTCACCGATCAGACCATTGAAGGAAAACGCCTGAATCAGGATATTCCCATTCCCCCCACAACCCTTGAACCTTGGCAAGCCAGCCTGCTCTTTGGCGGTGCCTATCTGCAACCAGACTGGGGAGCCGTTGCCAGCATCACCATCAATACGCCCGATTTCAAAGAAGACCTGCAAAGTTCGTACGCCTGGGGATCACTCATGGTATTCTGGCGTCCGTGAGAGATATCGCCAAAGCGAATGTTTATCTCGTTAAAAATACCGACTATAAATCAAATATACATTGAAGCGCATATTGCGTGTCGAAGAGATCCCGTCATGGATAACAAAAAGACGTTTACCTTTCCGCTGTTACTCGCGCTGGCGCTTGCCCCGTCACTTCAGGCCAACGAGGTCGCTACCCCGCAAACGGATACAACGGTACAACCGAAGGTTTTGAATGGTGAAACTGCTTCTGCACTCGCCGACCGCCTGCTGCCCTGGCAGGCGGCAATTTTAAGCCTGAAAATAAACGGGGAATCCTACGCCGGATGCGGCGCGGTTGTGATCAGCGATTATTGGGCCGTGACCGCAGCACACTGCACTGAGCTCCAGGCGAATCTGGGCAGTACCCTGGTCGCCGGGGTTGATGTCATCCCGGCCGGACAAGCAGATACGGTAGATGACGCTTATAAATTTACGATCCTCAGGAAGATCCCACATCCGAGTTATATTGGTATCCCTTTCAATGCCACCACTTACACGCCAGGTGACTTGGACCATGATGTGGCGCTGATTGAAGTCAACCGTCCCCTGAGCAGCGTGGCAACGCCAATTCAAATCGCGACCCTGGCTGAGCAAACACAAGCGGATTCCGGTTTCAGCAACACCTGGAATGCCGCGGCCTATTCACCGGGTGATCTTATCGCGTCCGGATGGGGCAAGACCGCACCAGATTTTGTTCAGCCTAGTGCGTTACAAGTCGTCAAACTCGGTGGTATCCCAGACAACCTGTGTGATGCCGGCTATGCGACCACAACCAACTCCCACTTTGTCTGTGCCGATTCAAATAATCCGGACATCAAGAAAGATGTTTGTGCTGGTGATTCCGGCGGACCGCTGATTTGGCAAAACCCGGATCACCTCAGTGATGCGGATTTCGGCTTACGAGTTGTCGGGGTCACCAGTAATGGTCCGGTCTGCCGTGAAAAACATCAGGGACTGGACACCGGTCAGAGCAACGGACTGTATACCGAGCTGAGCCAGTACCGGGACTGGATCGAGCAGGAAACCGGGCTGACGCTCAGCGCCCTCGGGACCCCAAGCTTCCAACACGACCCGTTTACGCTGGTGAGAGAAGATGAAATTGTGGCGAAATCAAGCTCATCGGGCTCGAGTGGCGGCGTCGTACCGCTGTTTTCGCTATTGGCAATGTTGCTGGTCGGCTGGCGCAGACGCCGATAGGCAAAGGCAAAGACGAAAGTCAGACGTCCATTGCCCGCACCATGAAGTAGTTGCCATAAAAAAGGGCTCCCCGCGGGGAGCCCTTCTCAATCAGCATCTTCAGTTACAGATCATCCAAGACTTCAAGCTTGGTTGAACCGCCGTGAAACTTCTCACGACGACGCTGAACAACGGCATAGAACCCAGGAATTAACAAGGTTCCCGCCAGCAGCACACACAAGAGACCACCGGTCAGTGACACACCCAATGAGTTCTGGCTGATGTGGCCCGCCCCTGAGGCAAAGATCAGTGGCAGAATCCCCAGGATAAACGACCAGGAGGTCATATTCACTGCACGGAATCGCAGGATCCCGCCCCGAACCGATGCCTTGTCAATTGGCAGCTCTTGCTCCTCACGCTCATTCTTGGCAAATTCCACAATCAGGATGGCATTCTTCGCCGCCAGCGCAATCAGCAACACCAAGCCGATCTGAGCATACAGGTTCAACGGTGTTCCGGTGGCAGCCAGTGCCAGGAATGACCCCAACGTTGCGACCGGGACGACCAGAATGATCGCCAGCGGGATCCCCCAGCTTTCGTACTGTGCGACCATGAACAGGTAGATGAAGATCAGAGCCAGCGCAAAGGCATAGATGGCCTGGTTCCCGGCAGCAATTTCCTGATAAGCCATGCCGGTCCACTCATACTGGTAGCCCAGAGGCAAGACTTCTGCCGCAACACGCTCCATGGCCGCGATCGCATCACCACTGGAGTAACCCGGTGCCGGGCTGCCCTGAATGATGGCCGCACGATACATGTTGTAACGCCAGGCGACATCCGGCTCGAATACCTGTTCGACCGAAACCAGGGTGCTGAGCGGGATCATCTTGCCGCTGGAAGAGCGAACATGGAACCGCTCCAGCGAATCCAGATCACTCCGGTACTGGCTGTCGGCCTGAACGGTCACCCGGAAATTCTTCCCGAACATCGTAAAGTCATTGATGTACATTGAGCCAAGGTTACCCTGTAGCGTCTGGAAGATGTCGGTCAATGGAATCCCCAGCTGCTTGGCCTTCACCCGATCCACGTCCACATAGAAATGCGGTACATTGGCGCGGAACATACTGAAGGTATACTGGATTTCAGGTTGTGCATTCGCTTTTTGGATCAGCTCATTCATCACCTTCGCCAACTCGGTTCGATCACGACCCAGGCTATCTTCCAGCACGAATTCAAACCCGGATGCTGCACCCATGCCCGGTACCGCTGGCGGCCCCATCGCAAAAACCGCAGCTTCCGGCACTTCGACTGCTGCACGCGCGTTAATGCGCTGCGTAATGGCAAAAGAAGAATGATCCCCTGCCAGCGCCTGGCGCTCTTCCCAGTCTTTCAGCTTCACGAACATCGAGGCGCCGTTCGAGGCTGCTGCACCGGTCAGGAATGCGTAACCATTGGCAACCGTGACCCCTTCAACTGCCGGCTCATCGGCAATCAGCTGCTCCAGTTTCAGCGTCGTCTGCTCAGTTCGTGACAACGAAGCAGCATCCGGCAACTGAACATTCACCAGCATGATGCCTTTGTCTTCCTGCGGCACAAACGCGGTAGACGTATTATTCGACAAGTAACCCACTGCGCCTAAAGCCGCAACAAAAACCAGCAGCAACACACTGGCTTTTCGGACCAGGAAGCCTGCTAACGCACCGTATTTCACGGTCACTTTATCAAATGCCTTGTTGAAGGTCTGGAACCAACGGGACGTATTCTCTCCGCCTTGCTTAAGCACCAGAGAACACAGCGCCGGCGACAGGGTCAGAGCGTTAATGGACGAAATCAGAACAGAGATACAAATGGTCAGCGCAAACTGACGATACATGATCCCGGTGATCCCCGGCAGCATCGCGACCGGCAGAAACACCGCCAGCAGAACCAGCGTCGAGGTAATAATCGGCCCGGTCACTTCCTTCATTGCAATCAAGGTCGCTTGACGCGGGGTCAGGCTCGGATCGCGCTGCATGTTGGTGTCAACGTTCTCAATCACCAGAATCGCATCATCCACCACGATACCAATCGCCAGGATCAAACCGAACAGGGTCACCGTGTTAATGGTAAAGCCGGTCGCCAGCATGAAGGCAAAGGTCCCGATCAGAGACACCGGAATCGCCACGACCGGGATCAGGGTCGAGCGCACACTACCCAGGAACAGGTAAGTCACCGCGATCACCAGCAAGATAGCTTCGATCAGGGTCTTCACCACCCCTTTGATCGACTCCGCCACGAACAAGGTTGTATCGTAGCTGGTCTCATAGGCCATCCCGTCCGGCATGTTGACCTTCAACTTCTCCAGCAGCGCCATGACGGCTTCACCACTTTCCAGTGCGTTGGCATCTGATTGTAGTGACAACGCGACGATCGAAGCTGGCTGACCACGGAATTTCCCGTTACCGTCATAGAACTTCTTACCCAGCTCGACGCGGGCAACATCTCGCAGATAAACCACGCTTCCGTCTGAGTTCGCACGAACAACAATGTTCTCAAATTCCTGAACGGACTCGAGACGGCCTTTGGTTACCAGGCTGAATTGAACTTCCTGCACATTGTTAAACGGTGGTCCACCGACTTTACCTGCCGCAACCTGAACGTTTTGCTCAGCCAGCGCTCGGTTAATGTCAGACGTGGTCATGCCCAGGTTCGCCATTCGCTCCGGATCCAGCCAGACGCGCATCGCGTACTCACCGCCGCCGATCACGTTGACTTCACTGATCCCGGTGACACGTGCCAGCTGATCTTTCACATTCAGGTTAATGTAGTTGATCAGGAACTGGTCGTCGTATTTCCCGTCTGGAGAGTAAAAGTTCAGCACCATCAGCAGGTCCGGCGAACGTTTTTTCACCGTCACGCCAACCATGCGGACTTCTTCCGGCAGTTTGGATTCAATCTGAGAAACCCGGTTCTGCACGTTGACTTGCGCCATATCCGGATCCACATCAACATCGAACGTCACGTTCAAGTTGTAGGAGCCGTCATTGGCACTTTTGGAAGACATGTAAATCATCCCTTCCACACCGTTGACAGACGCTTCGATCGGATCCGCAACCGCTTCTTCAACAACCTCGGCGCTTGCGCCCGAATAATACGCCGTCACACTGACCGAAGGCGGACTAATCTTGGGATATTCTGCAATCGGCAGATTCACCAGGGCAATCGCACCGGCGAGGGTCAGAATGATGGACAACACCAGCGCGAATTTTGGCCGCTGGATAAAAAATCGACTTAGCATGCCTTCCCCTTACGCTTTCGTTTGCTCAAGGCGAACCGTCATGCCGTTACGAACCCGCTGCAGCCCTTTGGTCAGCACCACGTCTCCCGGGTGCACACCTTCTTGCACAATCACACCTTGCTCAGTCTGGGCACCCAGCACCACATTGCGACGTTCCGCGACATTACCGTCGGTCAACACCATCACGAAGTCCCCTTCGAGATCACTTTGCACTGCGCGTCGTGGAATCACAGGCACTTTCACCGGCGTCTTCTCACGCAGTAACACTTGAACATGCTGACCCGGCAGCAGTTGCTGATCCGGGTTGGCAAATTTTGCCCGGAGCGCGATGGTCCCGGTATCGAGATCAATTCGGTTACCGATAAAATCAACTACACCCGGATGCGCATATTCTTCGCCGTTGTTCAACGTCAGGACAACTTCGACATTGTCACGCCCTTCACCGCTGCCACTCAGGCCATCAAGTCCCAGATTAAGGCGGTGACGCTCGCTCACGTTAAAGGTCGTTTGCATTGGGTCCAAACTCACCAGCGTCGTCAGGACACCGGAAGCCGGAGAAACCAGATCGCCGATGCTCGCCTTGCTGTCACTGATCCGTCCGCTAAACGGTGCCACCACACGGGTGAAGGACAAATCAATTTCTGCTGATTTCAGCTGGGCTTTTGCCGCTTTTAGCTGCGCATCTGCATTGAGTTTGTCTGCGGTCGCTTTGTCATATTCTGACTGGCTGATACTGCCCTTCGGCAGCAGCCCCCTGGCACGTTGCCAGTCCAGCTCGGCACGTTTGAGGTTGGCTTCTGCTTGGGCGATCGCCGCCGTTGCGCTGGCAACTTTTGCTTCATAAGCAGAAGGGTCAATCTGGTACAACAACTGGCCCTGCTCAACCATTTCGCCTTCCGTGAAGTAACGCGCCTTCAGATAGCCGGAAACCTGAGCCGTAATGGCCACGTCTTCCATGGCTTCTGTGCGTCCCACAAATTGTCGGCCGCGCTGATAATCGATCAGCGACACCCCTTGGGTCGCCACAACAGGACCTGCCGGCGCAGCAGCACCTGATGTTGTCTCGCCACAACCAATCAGCAAGCTGGTGCTGATCAGTGCCGCAATTGTGATTTTTCTTTTCATCTAATTGACCATCTGTATGTCATGAATTCCCAATGAAAACTGACGTCGCTGTGAGTGCAGTCTGTGGAATTGAACTAAGAGGCTGATAAAACTAGCATTCTGCATTTAACGAAAGCTGAATAGCCCATAGGTTCATGGCGAGTTCCGGGGTAAAGATGTTTCAAAATATTTCACCCACCGAATAAGTGTTGCTAGCATAGCCATTTCAGACATTTAATCAGCAATCGCAAAACGTTCACCCAACATCAAGGAAACTCAGGTTATGGACTTCTTCCCCGTATTCTTAAAATTGAACGATCGGAAAGTCATCGTGATCGGCGGCGGAGAGGTCGCGTGCAGAAAGATCGATTTGCTTTACCAGGCCGGGGCCTGCATCACGTTGGTTTCACCCGCGATTCATCCCTACCTGGCTGGGCTGGTCGAGGAAGACAAGATTACATGGCAGCAACAGCCGTATCGGAAAGATGTGCTCAGCGGATTTCATCAGGTGTGGGCGACGACGGATGATCCAGCGCTGAACCATCAGATTTTCAACGATGCCAATTCACTCGGGATCTGGACCAATGTTGTTGATGATCCACAGCACTGCCATTTCATCACCCCGGCCATGGTCGATCGCTCTCCGATTCAGGTCGCCATTTCCAGTGGCGGAGCATCACCGGTGCTGGTGCGCATGATCCGCGAGAAGCTGGAAACCCAGTTACCGCAAAACCTCCGTCTGCTGGCCGAGTATTCCGGCCAGCAACGACAACGGATCAAACAATTTTTCAGCACCGTCGATGAACGGCGTAAATTCTGGGAACGTTTTTTCAGATTGCCCGCAGTTGAAACGGCGACAACCCCGGCGCAGTTAGAGGCCGCATTTTCGGACCTGCTCGAACAACCCAGCCCAGTCGGCGGCAGTGTCTACTTAATAGAGACCGGTACCGACCCCGAACTGCTCAGCCTGAAGGCGCTCCGTCTGATGCAGCAGGCAGAGTATGTCCTTTACCCGCAAGCCAGCGCGCAACCCTTTCTTGAGTTGTGCCGCCGGGATGCCGAACGAGATACCTACGAACCCGAAACGCTGGTAAATCAGATCAGCCAATGGATACAAGAAGACTATCGTGTGTGTGTTCTGCTGCCGAAACCCCAGAGCAATCAGGTAGCCAGATCACTTGCAGAGCAGTTCCAGGGAATTTTTGTACCCTGTGTGGGCTAATCCGAATGCTTGCAGAACAACTGCCGCAATAACGCAACTTCGGATAGAAAGTGATTTCAAGTGGCAACGAAGTCAGCCATGCAGACAGAAACGCAAAAAGCCGCACTGAGTGCGGCTTTCATCATTCTCGCTGACTAAACCCTTGTTTAGTCCATTTCAGGCACAGCATTTGTCTTTGGCTGGGTCATGACTTTATGTACCCACAGGCCCGAAGCCTTCATACAGTAGCCAAAGACGGCCCCCAGGATCAATGACGGCACAACCAGTTGCCAGTCACCGCCCGAAGCAAATGTTGCACAAGAACCAATGAACGTCCCGGGAATGAAGCTCAGCCAGGATTGTTTCGCTTGTACACACATCAAAAACGCGACCACTGCCGTAATCACGTAACCAATCACTTCCAGGCCAACCAAGGTGGACAGGTGGATAATAACCATCGCCCAAAAGACGCCGCTCATATTGGTCACAATACTCAGACCCAAGCCTTTCAGACCATCCTTCGGGGAAGCAAAATAAGTGGTGCATCCCAGGAAACCGGCCCAACTGAGTAAGCCCAAAGATACGGCAACCCAGCCCCATATTCCCGAAAGAAGCCCGGTTGTGATTGCAATTGCGACCAATACTGACATGTCAGAAACTCTCATTAACACGGTAAGGAAACAGTCTAATGAACATTCGGAATAAATAACCAGACATTAATCACAATAAAAATGAAACAAAGAAATATAAATCAACGAAAAAGTGATTTTTGTCACTAAATTGGTGTTGTGCTCAAATTCAGGAGTTCACTTCACGCGCTACAGAGAATAGTACTGTCAACGCTATATTTCCCTCAGTACACAATCAAGTCATACTGACTTTGCGAGTGAATCGAAAAATATGTGAATCCAATAGGCTGGTGACAAGTCTCTATGGTAAGTTAGCCCGGTTTCTTCACAACTGAACAGCCAGAATAGATCGACTGTTCAACCAATTATCACGGAGCGTTCATGGGACCACTAATGCTTGATGTCGCCGGCTATGAGCTGGATGCCGAAGAGCGTGAGATTATCCAACATCCAACAGTTGGTGGCATTATCTTTTTTGCCCGGAATTACCACGATCGTCAGCAACTCAGAGCGTTGGTTCGGGAGATTCGCAATACCGCAAAACGCCCGCTCCTGATTGCAGTCGATCAGGAAGGAGGCCGAGTGCAACGCTTTCGCGACGGATTCACCCGCCTGCCACCAGCCAAAGCCTTTGCAGCACAACCCAACGGCGAAAACCTTGCGCATCTGGGCGGCTGGCTGATGGCAGCCGAGTTGTTGGCGATGGATATCGATCTGAGCCTGGCACCGGTGTTGGATTTAGGGTTTGACTGTAAAGCCATCGGGGATCGCGCGTTTTCTGATGATCCGCAACAAGTGATTCGGTTTGCCAGCCCGTTTATCCACGGAATGAAACAAGCCGGTATGGCGGCCACCGGGAAACACTTTCCCGGCCATGGCGGCGTGATTGCCGACTCGCATCTGGAAACACCGATCGATTCGCGCGATCACATCATGCAACATGACATGGTCGTTTTTCAGCAATTAATCCGGGATGGACTACTCGATGCCATGATGCCGGCGCATGTTGTATTTGACGCGTATGATGATCAGCCGGCCAGCGGCTCTCAGTTCTGGCTCAAACAGGTGCTGCGTCAAGACCTTAACTTCGGCGGGATCATTTTCTCCGATGACCTGAATATGAAAGGTGCCGATGTTCTGGGCAGTTACAGCGAACGGGCAATCGCCGCACAGGAAGCAGGGTGCGACATGGTGATGCTGTGTAACAATCGTGAAGGTGCCATCCAGGCACTAGACGGCCTGCCGCAGACGCAAGTGCCACAGCTCCAGACCCTGTGTAAACAGCCGACCGGAGAGTACTCAGATTTGATCAACACGCGAATGTGGCAAGAAACTCAGTCGCAAATTCAGCGACTGGCTACCGAATGGCAAGAACAAAACACCTGACGGTTATACAGATTCGCAGACCCCGTTGAGATGGTAATGCCATCTCTGCGGGGTCGCTCTTATCGATAAACTCGGTTGCTGTATCAGCGGCTATGCTGCTTAATTCCTTGAACGCTTAATTGCTTGAACACTTGAACGCTTGGTTTTCTGGCCGATGAAAGTTAACCCCCTTCCCTTATGGGTGCCAGGCCAATAAGCCAAGGCACAACAATACCGCCCCTCTGTTACGCCAGGCACGTTGCCAGTTTGTCTTCTCGGGGAGAGGAAGTAATACCTTTGCAGAAAAACGCAAAATCTTTAAAAGTCATGGGCTTACCAAAGTAATATCCCTGCTGCAAATAAACACCCTGAGCAGCCAGGTAGCGGGATTGCTCTTCAGTTTCAACGCCCTCGGCGATCATCTCCATCCCCGCTTCCCGACCAAAGGCAATAATCGAGTCCAACAGTGAGAGTTTGAGATCTTTGGTGCCGATATTATCGACAAACATCTTATCAATTTTCAGGCTTCGAATATTCAGCTGTTGGATATAGCTGAAGCCACCGTAACCGGTCCCGGCATCATCAAGTTTGACATCAATGCCACGGCTTCGGAGTTGCTCAATGACATCGGACGCCATGGTGAGATTGGTAAATTGCTTACGCTCGGTCACTTCGAAGGCAATTTGTTCCGGCATAATCTCGGAATGCGCCAGCAGCGCCAGCGACTTTTCCATGATCTCCAGGCTTTCCAACTGATCCGGCACCACATTAATACTGATCACCTGTTTGGTCATCTGCCAGTTCAGCTTGCTCATCTCCCCAACGGCTTTCTCAATCAACTGCTCGGTAATCGGCAGGATCTGACCACTCTTTTCAACATAAGGGATAAACTCCATGGGGGGGACGACGCCCTGCCCGGGACGCATCCATCGCGCCAGCATCTCACAGCCATATAAAGAGTTGGTTGAGACATCAACGATCGGCTGGTAATACGGTATGAACTCCTGCCGGGCTAATCCCCGTTCTACCAGAGCATGCAGAGAGATACTGCGTCGTTTGTATACCCGATAAAGTGAGAGCGAGAGTGCGGCCATAATCGCCCCCAGTATGAACAACGGTAACCACAAATCGGCTTGATAAGCAGCGAGCAATTGTGGCCGAATAAAGGCATTCACCTGTAACCCATCCAGAATTGTCGTGCGAAACAGCGGCTCTTCGCCCAATAGCCCGATATCGCCGCGCCAGTAAGCAACCGTAGGATTATTCACGGAAGTCAAAACACTCAGTACGCAATCCTGACAATACTTATTCTTTAACGACTCCGAGACCAGTGGCTCAAGATGAACGGTCAACTGCCCTTGCGCCCCCTGCCATTTCGCGGCCAATAAGGTTCCCTGCTCTGCATCATTGGCCACCCACAAAGAGACATCCGGAGAAAGCTGATTCAGGAGCGGCATCAACTGCGAGTCCACCTGGGCGCTTTGATAGCTACTGCACTCCCCGCCATGGTTGGGCCTGAGTGACATCCGCTTAATCACAAAATTACGATAAACAATGGTATCGAGTTGTGCCTGATCAGCCGGGCTGCAATCAAATTCGAACTCTTGCGATAACGTGGTCAGTAGGCCTGGCAATTGTTCAAGCCGCATGGCATACGTCCCGAGCAGTTCATTCGAGTCCGCGTTGATCCGATAAGAGAGATAATATTGAGCAGTGGGATTACTGAGCTGTGAGAACAGGACTGCCATCCCGAGAATAAAGCCGAAAGATAAAGCCGTCTGCCGAACAGACATGTTTCGATTCGACGTTTTCTCACCTAAGGCATTGTTGCGTTTACCAAATACCATTCTTAAATCATACCTTTTTACCATAGCCCGAAGCCGGTGCAGAACCAGCCTTAAACCAGGGTATGTCGTCCGTGATGATATACAACCATATTCATTAACAAGGAAGTTAACAAGCAGCTGGCGGCAGATCACTTACGAGTCAGATCACGACTTAGTAAAATTAATAATAATGTAAGGAAGTTCAGGCGAGTTTGGAGCGGACGTGATTCAAGGTAAAGCCAGACGATGTAATGCAGGTGATTAAACCTGATGACAAAAAACAGCTGAATAGTGAAAGCGATAGGTTTGGTTAAAGAAATAACTCACCGTGGCGCAAAGCCTCGCCCGTTTACCGCTCACAAAACAAAGGCGCCTGTTCGGCGCCTGTGTTGTTAAAGAGAGTCTCGGGAATAGTCGATGCCTTTGGTGCATTTCTTCTCTTTGACGATAATAAAAGCTGCACCAAAAATGAAGGCAATGACTAACAGAGTTTCCATAACGAACCTTAACCATCTAAAACTGGGTGAACCAACACCACCATCGCTGCCAAGTGATGTTGCCGAAAAAGGGTGAATCAGCCTAAAGATTGTTTCTGAACAAAAGTAATTTTCAGACTGTCGGTAAGATACCCTACCTGAGCACTTTATGCACGAATTGGTTACCTGAATGTGATTAAAAAGGCTTTATCCGAGACGCACCGCTTACATTTGCTGTTACAAGCCATGAAACAAGTTAAATTCAGCTAAATTTCAGTTACATGAAATCCTAAATGAACCTTAATTGTACCGGATTGACATGACGACTAGCACGCATATTTTGTGCAAATAACCATCAGATGACCAGTAAAAGTTGAATGATATTTCTTTGTTTGCTTTATTAGAAAATCTTATGAGCGCGGATTGGTTATTGATGCACTTAATGCGGGGAACAGAACAAGCCGACTTCTGGCGAAGTCGGCTTTCAGGGTATTACAACCAGCGTTCCTGGCCGGTGAAGGTAACGGATAGCCAGGTGTCCCCCAGATCGTCCGAAAGCTCTTCCCAGAGAAGCTGACGAATCAAGTCCTGGCGTTTCGTGGTCCAGTAAGCATCATTCTTGACCAGGATATTAACTTCCAGATCATACTGGCGACCCGACTTGGCAAAATGGTGCGTATAACCATCAAAATGATATTGGCGTGATAATCGCTGAATGACCCGATCGACACGCTGTTGCGCTGTATCTTGTGGGGCTAGCAGGAGTACTTCCCTGAGATTACGCTTGAGTACTTTCACCGGCAGGACAGAAGCTGCAATCGCCAGCGTCGACACCAGAATCGGATCGACATACGCATTCCAGCGAGAATAGCCGAAAGAATCAAACAGCATCACCAACAAGAAACCGACCAGAATCGCCGCACTGAGAATGCCGTCAACCAGCCACTCCTGCGAGTCCACCCGGACCAACTCTGAGGCTTCTTTGTTCGCAATACGTGTTTCCACAGCATAAATGGAAAAACAACAGACCGTCGACAACACAGCGTAGACAAGGGCATGCTCTAAAACAATGTCATGGCCTCCGTTGACAATGGTTTGCACACCACTGATCAATGCAAAGATGCAAGTCACCAGGATAAGCAAGCCATTGACGACATTGATCAGCGGTTCAATGTGCGCATAGCCAAACTGGAATTGTCGGTCGTCTGGTCTTGAGACCAGATAGGCGGTATACAGGCTTAAACCTGTCATCCCCATACTCAGAAGTGAAAACATGCCGTCGAGTAGAATGGCGCTGGATCCGACATATAACCCATAGCCAATCCCCAAGCTGGCAAGCAGTACGGTACCGGCCAGGGACATTTTCAGCGCTAAACGCTCCTTACTAATTTTACGGCTGATAGCCATAAATTCCTCCTTATCATTAACAAATTAAGCAAAACCGTGATCAACACCATATCATGATTGACAGCCTATTGAATATCGACAATTTTGGACTGGCGCCATTTCCCGTTGGTTTCCCATAAAGATAGCACCAGAATATGGAAAAATTGTTAAACCCTTGAAAATAGGATCAATAGCATCCTTCTCTGCCAAGCACCGCCTGGTGCCTTCAAGAAGTGACGCGCAACCCTATCGG
This sequence comes from Photobacterium sp. TY1-4, assembly GCF_025398175.1. Classification (NCBI taxonomy): domain Bacteria; kingdom Pseudomonadati; phylum Pseudomonadota; class Gammaproteobacteria; order Vibrionales; family Vibrionaceae; genus Photobacterium; species Photobacterium sp. TY1-4. The sequence continues at coordinate 345,079 of NZ_CP099735.1, read as the reverse complement.
TCAAAGACCTCGTTCAGCCATTGCCCGAATTCTTTCTTTTTGAGGGCCATCGGTAATGTCGCCTGCACCTTGCCTTTTTTAAACACCATCACCGTCGGCACACCACGCACTTTATAACGGGACGCCAGCGATTGATTTTGCTGAACATTCAGTCGGATGAAGCGAAGTGACTTCTGTCGCTCAGCTGCCACTTGCTCGACAATCGGTTTAAAAGTCCGACACGGTGCGCAATTTTGGCCCCAAAAAGTCACCACAACAGGTTTCGGGCTTTGAATGAGTGACTCAAAGTTCTTGCTGTCTGCTTCGACTGGCTGACCATCCAACACCGTGCGATGGCAGTGATCACACTTTATGGTGTTAGACAAAGCCTGAACAGAAAATGTTGCACCCTGTTGGCAGTGCGGGCAAGAGACAGAAAAGATTTTCATGAGGGATCCGTTAAATACAAAAAAGGACCCGGTAAGCATACCAAGTATCCTGCATCGTATCACTCAGAATCGGTGACATCGGCTCTTCCGCACCAGATGAGTCATGATGTCCGGCACCAATGGCGTTTTCGGTACAGCCTACTGCGCTTCACGTTGAAGCTGCAAACGCTCGATGTCACTGAAAAAGTTGATCATCTTCGCCCGACTGACACTGTATTCAAACCCGGTCCCGGCACAATAATCCTGGTCGAACTGTTTCATTTCTTTGTTTTTCAACCAAATATACTCACATTGTGCATGCAGTTCACAAGCGTGATTGCGCTCGCTTCTGAGCTGGGACCAATAGGTCGAAAAATGCTCCAAGGCAAAATTCAACTGCTCATAGTTATCTGCTGTCAGCTCTGGTCGCAAGGTTTTCAATTCTTGCTGTCGCTCACTCATAAAGGTTTGAAACGTGCTGGACAAGTTGTCAACGGAGGCAGCATAACACTGCTTCTCAATAAAGCTTCTCTTCTGCCCGGCTACATCAGTTACGGCCTCCTGCGAAGTGCAAGCCGCAACAAAAAACATCAACAATAAACTACTTAATAATTTCATCGCGCACCACAAAAGCGTCTGAATCCCGAAATGCCTTCTAAGTATGAGCGACCCGATCGATTTGAACCGTCGAATTGCTCTGTCGTCTTAACAATAAGACACCACCCAAACAGCACTTTTTTGCTTATGGCAATGTGAAATGCCACCAGCGCGAGTTCTGCCACAACAACACCCGGATAAAAAACAGAATAAAACCGAATTTCCAGTGTTTTTCGCTGTAATGATTGCTTTACTGCTTTATTGTTGACTGCCACAAGCAGAAATTTAACATCTTGATTACAATTATTATTACTTGGTTATACCAAGACTTATGTGGACCAAACTTGATTGAGCTTCGATATCGGGCTCTGTGTGACAGGTATAGCCAATTCTATTGATTTGCTGTCCGCCTCTTCCGAGGCAGCAACAGAAGGAGCTTGGGATGAATGTTCAGGCCTTACCGATGCAACGCTACATTGATCATCAGGGTTGTCTTGTCGATCAACTGCCTGCATGGGCTGATCAGTCAACATTAACAGGGTTTTACCGGGATATGGTGATGACCCGCATCTATGATAACAAAGCAATTGCGCTACAACGGACCGGAAAACTGGGGACCTACCCGTCTCACCTGGGTGCAGAGGCCGTCGGCATCGCCGTCGGGCGAGCCCTCAAGCCTGAGGATGTGTTTATCCCCTACTACCGGGATATGCCTTCCATGTGGGTCCGTGGGATCGGCATGGAAAAAAATCTGCAATATTGGGGCGGTGACGAGCGCGGTAGTGATTTCCTGACCGCTGACGGCCAGCCAAGCCGGGATCTCCCGTTTTGTGTGCCGATAGCCACCCAATGTACCCATGCTGTTGGGGTTGCCGCAGCCCTGAAAATCCAGGGGAAACATCAGGCCGCACTGGTCACTTGCGGTGACGGTGCGACATCAAAAGGTGATTTTCTCGAATCTATCAACTGTGCCGGCGCCTGGAATATCCCGCTGGTCTTTGTCATCAACAACAACCAATGGGCGATTTCTGTTCCGCGGGCCATTCAGTGCGGCGCTGAGTTTTTATCGGATAAGGCTCAGGGCGCGGGCATTCAGGGACTCACCGTTGACGGAAATGATGTCGTCGCCATGTATGATGCTGTTCTCAAGAGCCTGGATAAAGCCCGAAAAGGCAAAGGCGCAACATTAATCGAGGCCGTTAGTTACCGGCTCAGCGATCACACCACGGCCGATGATGCCAGTCGGTACCGTAGCGAAGATGAATTGCAACAGGCCTGGGCTTATGAGCCCATTTCTCGACTGAAAAAGTACTTGGTCAGCCAGGGTTGGTGGTCAGAAACCGATGAGGAAAGCTGGACGGCACACTGCCGTGAGGTGGTCGAACAAGCCGTCAAAAACTATGAATCCTTGCCGCCTCAGGCGCCGGAATCAGCGTTTGATTATCTGTATGAGTCTTTGGATAGCGATCTCCATCACCAACGGGATCTTCTGATCAATAAAGCAATGCGAATGCATGGAGGTCGCCATGGCTGAATTGACCCTGTTAGAATCAGTAAACCTGGCTCTTCACTATGAAATGACGCACAACCCGAATGTTGTCGTCCTGGGTGAAGATGTAGGTGACAACGGCGGCGTCTTCCGGGCGACCGTCGGGCTCAAAGAAAAATTCGGCTGCAAACGGGTGATCGACTCCCCGCTCGCAGAGGCGCTTATCGGTGGCGTCGCTGTCGGGATGGCGACCCAGGGGCTACGGCCGGTCGCTGAATTTCAATTCCAGGGCTTTGTCTTCCCGGCGATGGAGCACCTGATGTGCCACGCTGCGCGGATGAGAAACCGGACTCGCGGCCGCCTAACCTGCCCGGCCGTTTTCCGGGCGCCATTCGGGGGCGGGATCCATGCACCCGAACATCACTCAGAAAGTATTGAAGCGCTGTTTGCTCACATACCCGGATTGCGCATTGTCATTCCTTCATCCCCGCAGCGGGCATACGGCTTATTGCTGGGCGCGATCCGCAGCAACGATCCCATCATGTTCTTTGAGCCCAAGCGCATCTACCGCACCGTCAAATCCAATGTGGAAGATGACGGGGCCGCCCTGCCGCTCGATACCTGTTTCACCTTGCGCAAGGGACGGGATTTGACGCTGGTCACCTGGGGTGCTTGTGTCGTTGAATCGCTCCAGGCTGCAGCGAGCCTGTCTCGCCGGGGGATTGAAGCGGAAGTCATTGACGTTGCCAGTATTAAACCACTGGATATGGCGACCATTTACAAATCGCTTGAACGCACCGGCCGACTGCTGGTGGTCCATGAAGCTTGCCAGAGCAATGGGGTCGGTGCGGAAATTCTGGCCCGGGCAGCCGAGCATGCCATGTGTTTACTCAAAGCGCCGCCGAAGCGGGTCACCGGGATGGATACCGTCATGCCGTATTACCGGAACGAAGACTATTTTATGATCCAGGAAGAAGACATCATTGAGGCAGCAACTGCGCTTGTGGAGGGATGGAAATGAAGTCATTTACTTTGCCTGATCTCGGAGAAGGCCTTGCAGAATCAGAAATCATTGCGTGGCATGTTGAAGTGGGCGACACCGTCAAAGTTGACCAGGTGATGCTGACCGTTGAAACCGCCAAGGCCACTGTAGACGTCCCTGCCCCTTACAGCGGCACAATTGTCAGCCGTTACGGCAATGAAGGGGATGTGATCAGCATTGGCAGCCTGTTGCTGGAAATCGAAGATCAGGAATCAGCATCGCAAAGCCAGAAAAGCGCCGTGAAATCGGATGCCGCAACGGTTGTCGGCAGCGTGTCGCACCAAAACCATAACGTCAACGTGGATGAGTATTGGGTGGGCAGCGCCTCCCAATACACCATCGCTCAATCCGAGACTCTGACCGCCATGCCTTCGGCGCGTTTACTGGCGCAAAAACTCGGGGTTGATTTACACAAGTTAAAAGGCAGCGGACCATCCGGCGTGATTCTGGATGCCGATGTGTATAACGCATGTGATCAACAACTCCCGGGAACCGAGGTCCTCAAAGGTGCGCGCCGAACCATGGTCAGCACCATGACCGAGTCCCACCAGCAGGTGGCAGCTGTAACCATTACGGAAGAAGCAAATCTGGAACACTGGGGGGAAGGTGAAGATATCACCAGCCGTCTGGTGATGGCGATTGTCCATGCTTGCCAGCAAGAGCCGGCCCTCAATGCCTGGTTTGATGCCGAAACCATGACTCGTTGCGTCCACAACACCGTAAATCTCGGCCTGGCCGTCGACAGCGCGCACGGCCTGTATGTTCCGGTCCTGCGCCAAGCTGATGAGTATCGCGCTGCCGGAATTCGCAAATGGGTCAATGAGACCGTGGCAGGGATCCGGGAGCGAAAAATCGGCCGTGAGCAATTGCAACATGCCACCATCACCCTCACCAACTTCGGTGCAATCGCAGGCATCTTTGCCACACCGGTGGTCACGCCACCGCAGGTGGCCATTGTCGGTGCCGGTCGGATTGTGGAAAAACTGGTGCTGCGCAACAATCAACCAGTTTCCGTGAAAACCATGCCTTTGTGTATGACCTTTGACCATCGTGCTTGTACCGGCGGAGAAGCTGCCCGGTTTATGAAGGTGCTGGTCAAAGCTCTGGAATCGAGCCACGCTTAAGTGCCAATCATGGGCTGCACTCAGCAATAACAAAAATGCCAGTCAACAGACTGGCATTTTCATGTTCAACTCCGAATGTCGGAATCATTCCAACGGGATCGATACAGTTAGTCTTCTGCAGACGGCTCCACCGGTTTTTTCTTCTTCGGCACGAACACATTCTCACCAACAGCGACATTGTTGTAGAAACGTTTGTCACGTGGCTTCACTGCTTTCGAGTCGGTTTGCTTTTTCGCTGCTGGTTTTGCCGCCGATTTCTTCTGCTGTGGCTTTTTCTTGTGTTTCGGCGCAGGCTTCAAGCCTTTGAACTTGCCTTCCAACCCTTCGATCGCGCTGAAAGTAATCGACTGTTGCAAGAAAGCCTCAACATTCTTAAAGCTCTTCCAGTCTTTCGGCCCGACCAGGGAAATCGCATCCCCTTTGTTCCCTGCGCGTCCGGTACGACCGATACGGTGCACATACTCTTCAGCATGTTTCGGCATATCGAAGTTAATTACGTGAGAGACACGATCAATATCCAGCCCCCGTGAAGCAACATCCGTCGTCACCAGAATTTTGTGACAATCTCGCTCGAACTGGCTCATGATGCTGTTTCGCTGGGTTTGGGTCATATTGCCACTCAGGGCTACGGCCTTCAGCTTTCGCTCATTGAGCATGGTCGTCAAACGATCGGTATCTTCGCGGGTTGCGGTAAAGATAATTACCTGATTGTAGTCTTCGATTTCCAGCAGCTTATCAAGCAACGCCTGTTTGTGATCTAAATGATCACACAGCAGAAAACGCTGCGTAATATCCGTATGCTCTTCTGCCCCGTGACCGATGGAGATACGCTTTGGTGCATTCAGCATATCAGCCGCAATATCCTGCACGTCCGCATGATCCAGCGTGGCGGAGAACATCATGGTTTGGCGACGACGATGGCTAGCCGCTTCATGAATTCGACGCAACTGTGCTTCGAAGCCCAGGTCCAGCATGCGATCCGCTTCATCCAGGATCAGCATTTCAAGGCCATCCAGGTAAGTACTCCGGTGCTCTAAGTGGTCCGCTAACCGGCCCGGTGTTGCAATCACAAACATCGGGTCTTTACGCAACTCTTTCACCTGATCGTTGAAGTTTTCCCCGCCAACAATCAGCGCGCCGTCATACGGCGTTCCCGCATTCAGCGTCCGCAGTTGAGCAAACACTTGCTTGGCCAGCTCACGGGTCGGTGTCAGCACGACGACTCGTGGGTCGCGTTTGGAAAACGGCTTACTGCGGTACATGCGCTGCATAGCCGGAAGCAGGAATGCCAGGGTCTTACCGGAGCCCGTTTTCGACGAGGCTAAGACATCTTTGCCAAGAATTGCTACAGGGATAGCAGTTCGTTGAATTTCAGTTGGTTTATCGAACGCCAGATGATGTAACTTCTTCAGCAGGCGCTGGTCTAATCCAAGATCTTTAAAATGCAAAATGGTGCTCCGGTCAAAATGTTCTTCGGTGAACAAGGATAATACAGTTCTTCAAGATGTGATAACCATCACACCAAGTTAAATTTTCTAAGCGGTGGATTATACCATAATTCTGATACGAGACACGTAAAACGTCCGTATCTGATGGGATTTCATGAAGATAACATCGCTTGGCCTAGCTAGTTTTCCAACAATCTTCAAGCCATGCCCCCTCAAACACTGGCGCCAGTCCTCATCACTCTCCCTGGGCATTGGCATACAAAATAAAACACCGTATTATTATTTCCAAGAATCCGAAACAGGACATTACTGATGACAACAAAAACCATTTCATCACGGAGAGTCAGCTTCCCACAACTGTTGGCCCTGCTCGTGACCGCCGTGATTGTCTGGTCAGGTATCAACCCAGCCTTTCCTCAGGTTTGGCTGGCAGAAATCATCCCAGTATTGCTGCTCTTTATACCCTTGCTGGTTACTTATCGTCGTTTTCCGTTTTCTCATGTGGCGTACAGCTTCATGGCCGTCTGGATGATCCTGCATACCATTGGGGCCCACTATACCTTCGCCAATGTACCGTTTGACTGGTTTAACAATTTGATTGGATCGGAACGAAACCACTTCGATCGATTCGCTCATTTTGCAATTGGCTTCTATGCATATCCAATCGCGGAATTTCTCAGCCGAAAAGAACACTGCAAACCCTGGTTGGCAGCATTGTTTAGCCTAACGGCAATTATGGCGGTGGCCGCAGGATATGAAATCATTGAATGGTGGTATGCCGTTCTGGCCGGCGGTGATGCAGGGATTGAGTTTCTGGGGAGCCAGGGCGATATCTGGGATGCGCAAAAAGATATGCTGGCCGATACGCTCGGTGCTCTCACCAGCCTGGCCGCTTTCGCTGTCCTCAAACCTTACCGAAATCCAACCCCAATCAAACGTTAACGACTGAAACTCAGAAAAACATCATAAACAGAAAGCCCGTGTATGACACCACGGGCTTTTTGATGTTTGTTCGTCGCAAATTACAGGTCAGGATAACCATTCGGGTTTTGGAACTGCCAACGCCAGGTATCCGCCGTCATCTCTTCAACGGTACGCGTCGCTTCCCAATGCAGTTCCGCTTTGGCTTTGCTCGGGTCCGCCCAACACTCGGCAATATCTCCCGGGCGACGTGGTGCAATTTGATACGCCACTTCTACCCCTGCTGCTTTAGAGAACGCCTCTACCATCTGCAGCACGCTATAGCCATTTCCGGTCCCCAGGTTATAGATATGTAAACCGGCCTCATGGCCTTTATGTTTCAATGCCGCCAGATGGCCGTCCGCCAAATCAAGAACATGAATGTAATCACGGACGCCAGTGCCGTCAATGGTCGGATAATCATCGCCAAACACGGAGAGATACTCACGACGACCCACAGCAACCTGAGCAATAAACGGCATCAGGTTATTCGGGATCCCTTGCGGATCTTCTCCCATCTCGCCCGACTGATGTGAGCCAACCGGATTGAAATAGCGCAACAGCGTGATACTCATTTCAGGGTGTGCCTTCTGAATATCGGCCAGGCATTCTTCAACCATCAGCTTGCTGCGCCCGTACGGGTTCGTCGCACTGGTCGGAAACGTCTCCAGAATTGGCACGATTGCCGGATCGCCGTATACCGTGGCCGAGGAGCTGAAAATCAGGCTATTCACACCAGTAGCTCGCATGGCTTCTACCAACGCCAAAGTGCCATGGACATTGTTATCATAGTAAGCCAGTGGCTTCTCAACCGACTCCCCGACCGCTTTCAGGCCAGCAAAGTGAATCACCGACTCGACGTCAGCCTTAGCCAGTACGTCCGTGATAAATTCATGGTTACAAATATCCCCTTCATAGAACTCCGGTTGGATACCCGTAAGTTTCTCTATGCGGGAAAGAACAGTCTTTTTACTATTTGATAAATTATCAACAATTATCGGTGTATAACCAGCTTCGATCAACTGTACACAGGTATGACTACCAATGTATCCCATTCCCCCAGTTACTAATACACGCATATATTTCTCCCTGTTAATACAAAGGTAAAGCGCTCATAGTCAATCCATTGAATAAATTATAGTAAATGGGTTAAGTGTTGATGTCTTAACTAAGAATATTTTAAGAAGACTAATTTTTATATTTCTATTAGAAGCTTACGAAAAAATAATTCATTTTTAATCAAATCTAATTCAGTAAATACAATTAAAATATGACATGGTAATGCAAGTCTATCGTGTTAAAATCGTGTCACAGCTGAATAACAATAACCCGCATGAAAACAGACATCCTTTGCCAATGGAAATGCTTCTCTGTCAAGCAAACCACGCAAACCCTTCCCGATGGCCGGGAAGTCGAATTCACCACCGTCAAACACCCGGGTGCCGTGGTGATTTTACCCCTCACAGAAAACGACGAGCTGGTAATGGTCCACCAATATCGTCCGGCGATCGGTCGCTGGATCCTGGAATTTCCGGCCGGAACACTCGAACCGGATGAAGATCTGCACGCTTGTGCAAAGCGTGAATTGGCAGAAGAAGTACAGCTCGAGGCTGAGCAGTGGCACGATATGGGAGAGCTCCTGCCGGTGCCGGGATTTTGCGATGAAGTGCAGCACCTCTATCTGGCCAAAACGCTGACGTCTTGTCCTGGTGACCCTGATGAAGACGAAGTCATAGAAGTGGTGAGGTTGTCACGCACGGAATTCGAGCAAAAAGTTGCCAACAATACCATCCAGGATGCCAAAACACTGGCAGCCTATTTCAAAGCACGTATGATGAACCTCATCTAGAAGCAGAACTCTCACACCGTATGGACAATCTATTCAATTTCTTGAACAAACTGGTCGCTTATCTGGCGATGCTGATGTTTGTGATTGGCGGCGGCCTGGTACTGTACGCGATGGTCTACGGCAACTAAACCAAAGCCAACTAAAGCACAGGCAACTAAACCAAAACCAACTGAACCCAATCTAATCACATGCCCGATGTTTATCGGGCATGTGATTGATGATACACGCCCAAGCACTCGGCACCATCACCGCTCCGCCAGAGCATCTGTTACATTCTGATACCGCCGTCCACTTCTATCACCCGACCGTTGATATAATCATTTTCAAAAATGAATTTGACCGCATGAGCGATCTCGGAAGCTTCTGCCATCCGCCCCACCGGAACCATCTGTTTCAGACGTTCAATCGCTTCAGGTTTGAGTTGATCGGCCATCGCAGTTTGAACAATCCCCGGTGCAACCGCTGCTGCCCGAATCCCGAATCGTCCAAGCTCTTTTGCCCAGCACACCGCCATGGTGGCCACTGCTGCTTTTGAAGCGGCATAGTTCGTTTGCCCCATATTACCGGCCCGGGCAACACTGGAAATATTGACAATCACGCCTGGCTGACCCGCCACGATCATCTGCTGTGCAGCCTCCCGGCCACATAAAAACGTGCCCGTCACATTGACATCCATCACGCTGGTAAACTGCTCCAGCGACATCTTACTCAGCTCGCCGTTTTTATATTTCACCAACAGGCCATCACGCAGCACCCCGGCATTATTGACCAAACCGTTCAGTTGGCCGAAATCTTCCATCACGCAGCTAAACACCTGCTCGACATCGGTTTCACAAGTCACATCCACCGGATAAATCATGGCTTTGGCACTCAGCATCTGGCACTGCGCCTGCGTTTGTCTCAACCCGGCTTCATTGAGATCGAGCAGGGCCAGATCTGCGCCGGCCTGAGCCAGAGTCACCGCAATCATCTGGCCAATGCCTTGCCCAGCACCGGTTATCGCGATCACAGATTGATTTAAGTTCATCGTTTATTCCTCATGTCCATTAATTACGATTGGTGCTTATCACGGTAGAACTCAAACATGCTGGAAAAGTCCAGCTCAGCGTTACCTTTGGCGTTGTGAAAGGCATAAAGATTTCGCGCCAGGGTGCCGAGCGGGATCGCCGACTGACTCTGCTGCGCCGCCTCAAGGCCGAGTCCCAAATCTTTCAACATCAGCTTGGTCATAAAACCGGGTTTATAGCTGTTACTGGCCGGAGCCTGCGCCATCACACCCGGGCACGGGTTGTACAGCTCCAGCGCCCAGTTTCGCCCGGAGCTTTGCAGCATGATTTCTGACAACACCTGCGGATCTAAACCATTATCGATCCCCAGACTCAGCGCTTCGCAAGTGCCCGACATCAGAATGCCCAGCATCAGGTTGTTACAGATTTTTGCCATCTGACCATCACCGGCCTGTCCAGCATGGAAGATATTTTTCCCGACATGCTGCAGAACCTGCTTCGCGTACTCAAATCCCTGATCGGTCCCGCCAACGATAAAGGTTAGTGTCCCGGCGATCGCTCCGGCGACCCCACCAGAAACCGGAGCATCCACAAACTCCAGGCCTTTTTTCGCCGCTTCCCCTGCCACCAGCCGTGCCGATGCCGGGTCGATGGTCGATGAATCAATCAGGAAAGTCCCCTTGGCGACAAGATTCAGTAACCCAACACCGCCCTGGTGATCCCCCAGGTAAACCGCGCGGACATGCTCTCCGGCAGGCAGCATGGTGATCACCGTATCCACCCCTTCAACAGCCTGTTCAAGCGAAGCAGCCACGACGGCACCGGCTTCTCCAAGTGCTTTGGCAGCCTCAATGTTCAGATCGTAAACCCGGACGTGACAACCGGCTTTCAATAAGTTTTCAGCCATCGGGCTACCCATGTTGCCCAACCCGATAAACGCAATGGTATTCATGAAAAATCTCCTGTGATGGCAAACTCAGATGATTTCGACTTAACCACGAGGCTCACGGCCTAACAAAGCCAAAGGGTGATCCTGCTCGGACCATAAGGATGTAAACAATGTATCAATCACCGACGGTTCTACGGCGTCGATACTGGCATAGCGCCAGTTCGGCTGACCGGTTTTATCAATCAACCGGGCCCGTACACCTTCCTGAAACTCACCCAGCATGCCGCATCGTACTGAGAGCGACAGTTCCAGCCGAAAACACTCTGCCAGGGAGAGTTGCTTGTATTCAGTGCTCTGTCGAAAACAGAGATGTGCCGTGATCGGACTGCCTTCTTGCAGCGTTTTTTTCGCCTGCTCAATCCAGCGTCCTAAACCATCAATCGCAAGTATTTGCTGACAGACAACCGACAAATCCATATTCAAGCAGGCCGCCTGGATTTGCGCGAAATACGGGATCAACTGGCTGGCCGGATGCTCAGCATCAGCTCGCGCACTCAATTCAGCCAGGAGTATACTGACCTGCTCATCATGCTGCGTGGCACCTTGCCAGGAGATACCCTGTAACTTCTCCAGCAAAAGCGCTTTGTCTTCAGACAGCAACACGTGCTCTGTGAGTGCCAGATCCAATGCATCGCTTGCATTGAGTGGTGCTCCCGTCAGCCCGAGAAACAGACCGATGCCGGATGGCAGACGGTTGAGGAACCAGGTTCCCCCGACATCCGGATATAAACCAATACTGATTTCCGGCATCGCAAGCCGCGTTCTTGGCGTCGTGACCCGGTGGCTGGCCCCGATGTATAAACCAATCCCGCCCCCCATCACAATGCCTTCACCCCAGACGATGATCGGCTTGCGATAACGATGGATCAGATAATCGCAACTGTACTCCACCGCAAAATATTCCGTCAGAAACTGCTGCGCGGAATCATCAGATTTTCCGGCGTCTGACCACGATTTCATGCAGTGATACATGGTTCGGACATCACCACCGGCACAGAACGCTTTTTCACCTGCACCATGCAGAAAGACGCAGGTAATGTTCTCATCCTGCTCCCAGACCTCCAGCTGGCTTTTAAGTTGCTTTAACATCTCCAGCGTCAGGGCATTCAGCGAGCCCGGATTATCCAGCTCTGCGACGCCGATCTTGTGCCCGCCACTGTGACACGCCAGTTCCTGAAAATTCACTTTGCCTGCCATAGGCTCCCCTATCTTTTTCCTAGTCCGCGTTTTTACCTAACCCGCGTTTTTTACCTAATCCGCATCTTTTGCCAAATCCGCGGACATCGGGGGATGCATCTTGCTCCTTCGCCAAGCACTTTACCTTGCACCGGGCAAGGCATCCCCGCGTCGTCTTCTCGGTTCAACCAGTCACAACGCCGCGTTACTGGTTTTTCCACTGCGGCGGACGTTTGTCGAGAAACGCCCGAACACCCTCGGCCTGATCGTCGGTATCAAAGAGCTGCACAAACAATTCACGCTCTTTCATCAACCCGTGCTGATGCGTCGCAACACGGCAGTTTTGGATCAGCTGCTTACAAGCCGTAATGGACGATGGGGATTGATTGGCAACCGAAGCCGCCATTGCCATCGCGGCTTCCAGACTTTGCCCCGCCGGAACGACCTGCTCAACCAGCCCGATCTCTAATCCTTGCTGTGCGCCCACGCGCTCACCACACAGGATCATTCGTTTCGCCCAACCTTCACCCACCAGCCAGGTGAGATTCTGGGTGCCGCCGGCGCAAGGCAATAAACCGACTTTCGCCTCCGGCAGTGCAAGCTCCGCCTGCGTTTCGGCAATGCGAATATCACACGCCAAGGCGACTTCCAGTCCACCGCCCATCGCATACCCATTGATCGCGGCAATCGAGACGCCCCGAAACGCTGACAGCGCTTCAAAGGCTTCACCAAACCGGTGGGCCATGTCGACCGCGACAGCTTTATCGCCGCTGGCAAACAGATTCAGATCGGCCCCGGCAGAGAAAAACTTCTCACCTTGCCCGGTAAGCACCAGTGCGTACACCGCTTTGTTGTCATTCAGGCGTTCAACCGTGTGTTTCAACACTTCAAGGCTCTGCGCCGTCCAGGTATTTGCCGGCGGATTGTTCATTGTCAGTACAGCGGTATGTTCATGGATCTCGACCGACAGTAAATCCTGCGAGGCCTGCTCTTGGTGACTCATATCAGCTCCTGTTTCTTGCTCATCCATGGAGATTCTGTTGACTGAAGCGATTGGTGTTCCCAAGCTCGAATGATCACGCGCTCAGGATTCCTTCAGCGACGGATTACAACAACGCGGCTTCGTTCTGGATCAGGCGCCGTGCGATAATCAACCGCATGATCTCATTGGTGCCTTCCAGAATTTGATGAACCCGCACATCGCGGAAATGCCGCTCCACCGGATACTCCTTGATATACCCGTAACCACCGAACAGCTGCAGCGCCTGATCACAGATCCGGAACCCGATATCAGTGGCAAAGCGTTTCGCCATGGCACAGTACGCGGTGGCATCCGGATCCTGACGATCCAGCTTACTGGCCGCATAACGAACCAACTGCCTTGCCGCGACCAGCTCAGTCGCCATATCCGCCAGCTTGAACTGGACCGATTGGAACTTCGCCAGCGACTGACCAAACTGCTGGCGCTCAGCGATGTATTGCCGGGCTTCCTGCAGCGCTTGCTCGGCTGTACCTACCGAGCAGGTCGCAATATTAATCCGACCGCCATCCAAGCCTTTCATGGCAAATTTGAAGCCTTCGCCTTCTGCACCCAAGCGATGGGAGACCGGCACTTCAACATTGTCGAACGTCACAGCCCGGGTCGGCTGGCTGTTCCAGCCCATCTTCGGCTCTTTACGCCCGTAACTGATCCCTTCAGCATTCGCCGGGACAATAAAGGCAGAAATTCCGCGCGCGCCGGGTTCGTCACTGGTCCGGGCCATCACCACCAGCACATCGGTATCCCCCGCGCCGGAAATAAAGGCCTTGGCACCGCTGATCTGATAATGATCCCGGTGCAAAACCGCACGGGTCGACAAAGACGCCGCATCCGAACCGGCATTCGCTTCCGTCAGGCAGTAGGAACCCAGCCATTCCCCGGTCAACAGCTTCGGACAGTACATCGCTTTGGCTTCATCAGTGGCAAAGCTGGCAATCATCCAGCTCACCATGTTGTGAATGGTCATGTACGCCGTGGTTGACGTACAGCCCATCGCCAGTTGCTCAAAGATGATCGACGCGTCCAACCGGCTCAATCCGAGCCCGCCTTCCTGTTCCGGTACATACAGGCTCAGAAAACCCAGCTCCCCAGCCTGACGCAGCACGTCTTTGGGGAAAAACTGCTGCTCATCCCATTCAGCGGCCATGGGGGCCAACTGTTCTGCGGCAAACTGACCGGCGGTTTCAGCAAAGGCCCGTTGTTCTTCGTTTAACTCAAAATCCATCAGCTTCTCCTTCAGCCTTGTCTCAACGCAAGTGAATCGTCAGGTTCGGGCCGGTCGGAATATCATCGTCGAACCAGCGCGCGGTCACGGTTTTGGTTTCGGTATAGAAGCGGATCGCCTGCTTGCCATACGCATGCAGATCGCCGTAGAAGCTGCCCCTCCAACCAGTAAATGAGAAGAACGGCAGCGGTACCGGGATGGGGACATTGATCCCGACTTGCCCCACCTGGATTTCATGCTGATATTTCCGGGCCGCAGCGCCACAGGCGGTAAAGATTGATGTGCCGTTACCGTAAGGATTGTTGTTCACCAGTTCGATCGCTTCTTCCAGCGAGTCCACTTCCACGCAGATCAGCACCGGACCGAAGATCTCTTCCTGGTAGATCGACATCTCAGGATTCACGCCGCTAAACAGCGTCGGCCCAACCCAGTTGCCGTCCGGATATCCCGTGACCTCGCAATGGCTGCCATCGAGCTCGCACACCGCCCCCTGAGCTTTCCCTTGCTCGATCAAGCTCAGTACCCGGTTCTTGGCCTGCGGGCTGATCAGTGGTCCATAACCCGCTTCTGTATCATCCCAGGCCCCCGGATGCACTTTCGCCAGCGCTTCTTTCAAGTCGGGGATCCATTCTTTAGCGCCATCGACCAGCACGGCAACCGAGATCGCCATGCAGCGCTGACCGGCGGCCCCCACAGATGATCCCACCAGGTTATTAATCACCTGCGCTTTATTGGCATCCGGCATCACCACCATATGGTTTTTGGCTCCGGCAAAGGCCTGCACCCGTTTCAGATGATGGGTCCCGGTTTGGTAGATATGACGGGCAACCGGGACGGAGCCGACAAACGACACGGTGCGAATTGTCGGGTGCTTCAGCAGGTAATCGACCTGATCTTTCTGACCGTGGACAATTTGCAGCACATCTTTCGGCGCACCGGCTTCGAGAAACAATTCTGCCAGACGCATGGCCGTCAACGGCACTTGGTCTGACGGTTTGAGGATGAAGGTATTGCCCGCAGCAATCGCCATTGGGAACATCCACAGCGGGATCATGGCCGGAAAGTTAAACGGTGTGATCCCGGAGCAAACCCCGAGCGGCTGGATCATCGAGTAAGTGTCGATATTGGTGGCAACGTTCTCGACCGTCTCACCCATCATTAAGCTGGAAATATTGGCGGCTTGTTCAACCACTTCGATCCCGCGCCAGACATCACCTTTGGCATCAGCGAAGATTTTCCCGGTTTCGCTGGACAGCAGTTCGGCTAACTCATCATGGTGTGTTTTCAGCAAATGCTGATAACTGAGCATCAGCCTCGCCCGCTCTGGTACCGGCACTTCTTTCCAGGTTTGGAAAGCGGCTGCCGCGCTTTCGATCGCTTCTTCGATTTCATCTTCCGTCGCACAAGGCAACTTGGCGATCACGTTGTTGTCTGCCGGATTCGTGACATCAATCCATTGAAGAGACTGCGATTGACGAAACTCACCGTCAATCAGGAGTGGTACATGTTGGATCATGGTAGCTCCTTCGGGTGCGAACACCCCTTGATTTGTCTTTCACCATTTCGGACAGTACGGCAAATTGCCCGGACGAGTTAAAGCGGTACTTCGACCGCGATTGCCGTTGCTTCACCACCACCAATACATAAGGCGGCCACACCTTTGAGCGAACGGACTTCTGTTGACGCATGAGAGGACATTGACGCACCAGATGACATTGATTGCCCTTGCCGGGCCTGCTGTTTGAGCGCATGGATCAGCGTTACCAGAATTCGGGCACCACTGGCACCGATGGGGTGCCCCAATGCGCAGGCGCCACCGTGGATATTAACCTTGTCGGCTTCCAGCCCCAGTTCGCGAACCGCAATTTGCGTCACCACAGCAAAGGCTTCGTTAATTTCCCACAAATCGACGTCATCGACAGACCACGACAGATTCGTCAGGAGCTGGCGGATCGCGTCAACCGGGGCGACGGTGAACTCTGCCGGTTTACGGGCATGGGTTGCATGACCACGAATGATCGCCAGCGGAGTGAATCCATAATGACGCGCGGCCTCTTCGCTCATCACCAGCAAGGCCGCCGCACCATCAGAAATGGCACTGGAGCTGGCAGCAGTGACCGAGCCATCTTCGGCAAACACTGGTTTCAGGGTGCTGATTTTGTTGAGGTCGATCTCACCCGGATGTTCGTCATGATCGTACACGGCAACGCCGCGGCGATTTTCGACCCGAACCGGCATGATTTCTTCCGCGAACGCCTGCTGCTGTTGCGCCGCCAGTGCCCGCTGAACCGACATCTTGGCCCAATCGTCCATCTGCTCGCGGCTGAAATCACACTGATCCGCGATCTGTTGAGCATAAACGCCCATCAGGTGACCTTCATAAGCGTCCTGCAGTCCATCCAGAAACATGTGATCGTGCAAGGTGGTATGACCCAAGCGCGCGCCACGCCGGGCATCTTTTTGCAAGTAAGGTGCGTTGGTCATGCTTTCCATGCCACCGGCAACGACAGCCCGAGCACTCCCGGCACGGATTAAATCATGCGCCAGCATGACGGACTTCATTCCGGATCCACACACTTTGTTGATCGTGGTAC
Source organism: Photobacterium sp. TY1-4 (assembly GCF_025398175.1). Taxonomy (NCBI): domain Bacteria; kingdom Pseudomonadati; phylum Pseudomonadota; class Gammaproteobacteria; order Vibrionales; family Vibrionaceae; genus Photobacterium; species Photobacterium sp. TY1-4. Next base: position 328,173 of record NZ_CP099735.1, on the reverse strand, counting down.
AACCCACCGAGTCCGGGATCCCGGCGGCCAGTGCCGCCTGCCGCGCAGGTGCTTGGCCGCATCCGGCCGGCAGCACACATCCCATCAACACTTCATCCACCTGAGACGGCTCCAGCCCGGATTTTTCCAACACTCCCTGAATGGCAAACCGCCCCAGTTCAGTGGATGACAACGAGGAAAATTGGCCCTGAAAGCTCCCCAGCGGGGTACGGCGAGCCGCAACAATCCACACATTTTTCTCCATAACTTCACCCTTTGTGAAAGCCACATTGATTGACAGCAACTGAGCAACCACAAATGCCGATGATTGCCATCTCATTTCCTTGACGTTTTCGTAAGCATAGCACTAACATTTACGTAAACGTTAAGAAACAAATAAATCACAACTGTAATTTTTCATGGCACTGATACGTAAAGTATTCTTGCCGAGCGTCATAACAGGCAATGGATAAAGTGACAGGAAATTTCTGTGTTCCCGCTTGTTGTTCGTCCAGCCCCGAGCCTGAAGGAGACATCAAGGTGGAGACTTTCAAGATCAGCGAACTTGCCAGGGAATTTGATATCACGACCCGCAGCATCCGGTTTTACGAAGATGTCGGTCTATTGCACCCTGACAGAAACGGTAACACCCGAATCTATAAGCGACGGGACAAGATCAGGCTCAAACTGATCCTGAGAGGCAAACGGCTGGGCTTTTCCTTGGCTGAAATTCGAGAACTGTTCGAGCTGTATGACACCAAACAAAGCCATGCTCAGCTGCATGAAATGCTCCGTATCATTGACGATAAGCAAGCCGTGCTCCAGCGCCAGATCCGTGATATCGATGCGGTCATGCAAGAGCTGGAACTGGCCAAAGCACGCTGTGAGCAGGCCCTGAACAACACGGAAACACAATAGCGACGCCGGACAGGCGTCACAGAAATTCATCGCAACTTGGTTAACCCGGAGATGTTATGAAAGATCTGTTTACCCCACTCAACTTTGGCCTTGGCGAAACCCTGGATATGCTTCGCGAGCAGGTCAATCACTTTGCAGCAGAAACCATTGCCCCCCTGGCGGGGAAAATCGACCAGGACAACCAATTTCCCAACCAGCTGTGGCCTGTCCTCGGCGACATGGGCTTACTCGGTGTCACCGTTGACGAAGCATACGGTGGTGCCGGTATGGGTTATCTTGCTCATGTCATTGCCATGGAAGAAATCAGCCGCGCTTCTGCTTCAGTTGGTCTCAGCTACGGCGCTCATTCCAACCTCTGCGTGAACCAGATTTTCCGCAACGGGAATCCGGCGCAACGGGCCAAATACCTGCCGGGACTCATTGCCGGGACCCACATCGGGGCGCTGGCCATGAGCGAACCTAATGCCGGTTCCGACGTAGTCAGCATGCAACTCAAAGCCGAGCGTCAGGGCGATCACTTTATCCTCAACGGCAACAAGATGTGGATCACTAACGGTCCGGATGCGCATGTGTTCGTGGTGTATGCCAAAACCGAACCCAAAGGGGGCTCGCGCGGGATCTCAGCCTTCATTATTGAGCGAGACTTCCCGGGCTTCAGCCATGCGCAGAAGCTCGACAAGCTGGGAATGCGCGGTTCCAACACTTGTGAACTGGTGTTTGAGAACTGCCGGGTTCCAGCAGAAAATCTGCTCGGTGAACTCAACCGTGGCGTGGAAGTGCTGATGAGCGGACTGGATTACGAACGTGTGGTCCTGGCTGCGGGACCGCTTGGGATCATGCGCGCCTGTCTGGATCTCGTGCTGCCCTACATTCATGACCGCAAACAATTTGGCCAGTCGATTGGGGAGTTTCAGCTAGTTCAGGCGAAAGTTGCCGACATGTATACCCGCACCAATGCCGCGCGGGCGTATGTCTATGCCGTCGCTGCGGCCTGTGACCGAGGCGAAACCACCCGCAAAGATGCCGCCGGGGTGATTCTCTACAGCGCCGAGCTGGCGACGCAGCTTGCCCTCGACACCATTCAGCTCCTCGGCGGTAACGGCTATATCAACGAGTTCCCGGCGGGTCGCCTGTTACGGGATGCCAAGCTCTATGAAATTGGCGCCGGGACTTCGGAAATCCGCCGGATGCTGATCGGCCGTGAACTCTTCCAGGAATCCTGCTAGCAGCAGCTGTTCAACCACGAATGAAGGAAACAAGGATGGCAATACTACAAAGCCGGGTTCATCCCAATGAATCCCAATTTCTTGAAAACCAACAAAGCATGGCTGCACTGGTCGATGAGCTGCACACGCGGGTTCATCAGGTGGTTCAGGGCGGTGGCGAGAAAGCTCAGGCGCACCAGCGGGCTAAGGGAAAATTGCCGGTCAGGGAGCGGATTGATGCCGTTCTGGACAGCAACAGCGCTTTTCTGGAAATCGGACAGTTTGCGGCCTGGGAAGTCTATGACGACACGATCCCCTGCGCCGGAGTCGTGGCCGGGATCGGGACGGTCGAAGGTATCGAGTGCATGATCATCGCCAACGATCCATCCGTGAAAGGCGGCACCTATTATCCGCTGACGGTGAAAAAACACCTGCGTGCCCAGGAGATCGCCGAGCGCTGTCACCTGCCCTGCCTGTACCTGGTCGACTCCGGCGGTGCCAACCTACCGCATCAAGCGGAAGTATTTCCGGATAAGGATCACTTCGGCCGTATTTTCTTCAACCAGGCCCGAATGTCGGCCAAGGGGATCCCACAGATTGCCGTAGTCCTCGGTCTGTGTACTGCCGGGGGCGCATATGTCCCGGCGATGGCCGATGTGTCAATTATCGTCAAACAACAAGGTACGATTTTTCTTGCCGGGCCGCCGCTGGTTAAAGCCGCCACCGGTGAGGAAGTCACGGCGGAAGAACTCGGCGGCGCAGAAGTGCATTGTAAAACGTCCGGGGTTGCCGACTATTTTGCCCAGGACGAACACCATGCCCTGCAGTTGGCGCGTCAGGCCGTCGCCAGCAGCCATTTAGCGCCGCAGCCCACACCGGCAGAACCCATCCGCCCGCCACGCTATCCACAGGAAGAGCTCTATGGGATCACCGGCACCGATTTACGCAAACCGATCGAGATTAAAGAGATCATTGCCCGACTGGTCGATGATTCAGATTTTGATGAGTTCAAGGCGCTGTATGGCGAAACCCTGGTGTGCGGCTTTGCCAAGCTGCATGGCCACCCCATTGGGATTGTGGCCAATAACGGCATTCTGTTTTCGGAATCGGCGCAAAAAGGCGCGCATTTCATCGAGCTCTGTGCCAAACGCAACATCCCCCTGCTGTTTTTGCAAAATATCACCGGCTTTATGGTCGGGAAAAAATATGAATCCGAAGGGATTGCCAAGCACGGCGCCAAAATGGTGATGGCCGTTGCCTGCGCCGACGTGCCGAAATTTACCGTGATTGTCGGTGGCTCATACGGTGCCGGGAACTACGGCATGTGCGGACGGGCCTATGATCCGACCATGATCTGGATGTGGCCCAATGCCCGGATTTCCGTGATGGGCGGTGAGCAAGCCGCTGGAGTCATGGCTCAGGTCACCCGGGATATCAAAGCCCGCAAAGGGGAAGTTTGGTCTGACGCAGAAGAAGCCCAGTTCAAACAGCCAATCCGGGAGTTATATGAAGTACAGGGCTCACCCTATTACGCCAGTGCCCGGCTCTGGGATGACGGCATCATCGACCCTTACCAGACCCGCGAGGTGGTTGGCCTCGCCCTGACCGCAGCCTCGCGTGCACCAGTAACCGAGAGCCAGTTCGGCATCTTCCGGATGTAGCCGTCAGGCACAACTGACAGGAGAAAACCATGACGCAGCAACACAATGGGAAACCGGCACGTGATTACGATCCCGGACATTGGCACTGTACGGCAGATGCCGAAGTGCTCTGTACCGTGACCGAGTCAGGCATTGCCACCCTGACCTTCAACCGGGTCAGCAAACACAATGCGTTTCATGCGGCGATCATCCAGAGTCTGCTCGGCTATCTGCGCAAGCTCAAGCATCATCCCGGTCTGCGGGTGCTGCTCCTGAAGGCAAACGGCAAGCACTTCTCCGCCGGTGCCGATCTGGAATGGATGATGTCGATGGCAGAGCACAGTGTGAAGAAGAACCGCGCCGACGCACTGGAGCTGGCAGCTTTGCTGTATGAGTTAGATACCTTCCCAACACCGACCATTGCCCAGATTCAGGGCAGTGCCTTCGGTGGTGCCCTGGGGCTGATTTGTTGTTGCGACATCGCGGTTGCCAGCCCCGACGCCCGATTCTGCCTGAGCGAAGTCCGGATCGGGTTATTGCCGGCAACCATCGGCCCCTACGTCTGCCGGACTATCGGACAACGTCAGGCGCGCCGCTATATGCTGACCGCCGAGTCCATGGACGCTACGACCGCACAGCAACTGGGATTGCTGCACGAGATCTCAGAGCAACCGGAAACCCGGGTTGAAGAGCTGGTCGCCCTTTTGCTTGAGAACAGCCCGCAATCGCTGGCGCAAACCAAATTGCTCTGCCAGCTCTGTGATCAACATGAAATCGATCCGGCACTGATGAAAAAAACCAGCCAGCTGATTGCTGATATTCGCGTATCCCCCGAAGGCCAGGAAGGACTGGCCGCCTTTTTTGCCCGGCGACCACCGGCATGGAGCCCCCGCTATGAATAAGTTTACGGACAAAACTCTTGTTTCCCTGAGCAAGGACGCGTCTTTTGAGTCCTCCGATCCTCAAATGAGCACAAGCCCGGCCCACCATGACCAGGCCGAAGGTGAACCAGCGTCATCCGCTACCGTCATCGCCACTGCCACTGCCAGCCGTAAAATAACCCGGCTACTGGTGGCCAACCGGGGTGAAATCGCCTGTCGGATCATGAAAACTGCACAGGCGATGGGCATTGAAACCATTGCGGTATACTCGGAAGCCGACCGACATGCCAAGCATGTCCGTATGGCCGACCACGCGGTGCTGATCGGGCCGGCATCGGCACAAGCTTCCTATCTGAACGTCTCCCGAATCATCGAGGCTGCCACCGCGCTGGATGCCGATGCCATTCACCCCGGCTACGGTTTTCTGTCTGAAAATGCCGAGCTGGCGCAAGCCTGCCAGCAAAATGACCTGATTTTTATCGGTCCTCCGGTCAAAGCCATGCTGGCTATGAGCTCAAAGTCTGAAGCAAAAAGCATTATGGCGTGCGCCCAAGTTCCGCTCCTGCCCGGTTATCATGGCGAGGACAATGACCTGAATATTCTGGTTAAAGCCGCAGCGGATATCGGTTACCCGGTGTTGGTCAAAGCCGCGCTGGGTGGCGGCGGCAAGGGGATGCGGATTGTCGAACATGCTGACGCGCTGCCGGAGGCGATACAAAGTGCCAAACGCGAAGCCCGATCCGCGTTTGGCGACGATCTGGTTCTGATTGAAAAATACCTGACCAATCCACGCCATATCGAAGTTCAGGTCTTTGCCGATATGAACGGCAATACCGTCTATCTGTCCGATCGGGACTGCTCAATCCAGCGTCGGCATCAGAAAATTGTCGAAGAAGCCCCGGCACCAAACCTGCCGGAGCACTTACGCACGGCGATGGGTGAAGCAGCCGTCAATGCCGCCAAGGCCATCGGCTACGTGGGAGCCGGAACCGTCGAATTTCTGCTGGATGGGCAAGGTCAGTTCTACTTCATGGAAATGAACACCCGGCTACAGGTTGAACATCCGGTGACGGAACTCGTGACCGGACAGGATCTCGTTCACTGGCAGATCTGCGTAGCAGAAGGCAGCCCCCTTCCATTGCAGCAACATGAAATTTCACACCGGGGACACGCGATGGAAGTCCGAATTTATGCCGAAGATCCGGCTCAGGATTTTCTGCCCTCGTCCGGTACCCTGGCCTACCTGGCCGAGCCCGAGCATAGCGCCCCGCTCATACCTGGCGGCGTGCAAGTCCGGGTTGACTCAGGTATCTGTCAAGGTGACATCGTCACTTCTCATTATGATCCGATGCTGGCCAAACTCATCGTCTGGTCGCCTGAGCGGCACGAAACCATCCGCCAACTCTCATCAGCGCTGGCGGAATACCGGATCGTCGGTTTGGAAACCAACATCAGCTACCTCCAGCAGATCATCAACCATCCGGTGTTCGTCCAGGCCGCGATGACCACTCACTTCATTCAGGATCATCAGGATGACCTGAACGGAGACGATGCACCGGCCATTGCGTTCCCGCCTAATCAGCAAGGTGACGCGCCGATTGCAGTCCCACTCACGGCGCTCTTTGCTGCGCTATCTGCCATCAAACCAACATCGCCGATGAGTCACTGGCGGCTGAACCAACGCCCTTATCACGTTGTCCCGGTTCGAACCCTGAAAGGAGAAACCTATCTGTTTCGCTTCGAGATCGCCCCGGTCGATCCGGCGATTGGCACCAGCCAGGGCTCGCTATCCCTGACCCAAATCACCATCGACGATCAGCTTCACGACCTGGATATCAGTCACAACCACAATCGCATTCGTCTGATGACCATGCCCCCACAGGCTGACAGCCAGTTGTTTGAGATTGAGCTCCAAACAAAGCGCTACCGCTTCACTCACGTCCATCATGAGACGAAAACGCATATTTTTTATCAGCGCTGGCACATCCCGTACCTAACCGGTCACGATATCGAGCGGGAGCAATCGCACGAAGATCAGGCGCAGCAAGCCGTTGCCCCGCTCAACGGCATTGTTACCGCCCTCCTTTGCCAAGCCGGTAATACCGTCGAAAAAGATCAACCGCTGCTGGTGATTGAAGCGATGAAAATGGAATATACCGTCCGAGCCCCGCACCCGGGCACTCTCTCGGCGGTGTTGTATGCGATCGGCGATCAGGTGGCGCATGGCGACCTACTGGTTGAGTTTACGGAATAGGAGTCCGCGCGCATGACCACTCTCCCCAAAACCGCCCGAATCGTTGAAGTCGGCGCCCGGGATGGCTTGCAGAATGAAGTGAACGTCAGTACGGAAGCCAAGATTCGTTTCATCAACCAGCTTTCACAAACCGGGTTGACCCATATTGAATCCGGGGCTTTTGTTTCCCCGAAATGGGTGCCGCAGATGGCTGACTCCCACGATGTTATGACCCGAATTGATCGCCGACCGGGGGTGATCTATTCGGCCCTGACCCCAAACCAGCAAGGATTTGAGCAGGCCTTGCTGGCCGGGGCCAATCAAGTCGCTATCTTTACATCGGCTTCTGAGGGATTCAGCCAGCGCAATATTAATTGCTCGATTGCCGACAGCCACAAGCGGTTTGAACCCGTGATGGCGCTGGCTGAGGCCCATGGTATCCCGGTGCGAGGATACCTCTCCTGTGTCGCCGATTGTCCTTATGATGGCCCGACCGCACCATCGCAGGTTGCCCGGGTTGCACGGGAACTCAGCGAACTCGGCTGCTACGAAATCTCCCTCGGAGATACCATCGGCACCGGGACGCCCGGGCGCATCGCCGCGATGCTGGATCAGGTCGGCAGCGCAGTTCCCTTGCACCGCCTGGCCGTACATTTTCACGATACCTGGGGGCAGGCGCTGGCAAATATCTACCAGGCGCTTTGCATGGGGGTCGCCACCATTGACAGCAGTACCGCTGGCCTGGGAGGATGCCCCTACGCCAAGGGCGCCAGCGGCAATGTTGCAACCGAAGATGTTCTCTATCTATGTCAGGGACTCGGCATTGAAACCGGCGTCGATTTACCGAGCGTTGCCGAAGCCGGCTGGGCGATTTGCCGCGAGCTGGGCAAACAGCCGACCTCAAAAGCATCCCTGGCGCTGCAGGCAAAAGCTGACCACCGACACAACCGCTGAAGAAAAAAGACGATGGTTACTTCGATCAAGGTAACCATCGTCAACGTTTTAAAGGAGAGAAATTACTGCACTGTGTGATTGGTGGAGTTAAGAGCGTAAAGCGCGCTGCTCGGCTTCCAGCTCACTGGCAGCACGCCAAATTTTTTGCTCCCTGGCCTGTCGTTTTTCCAGTTGGCTGGAAATCCCTTCAACCCTTAACTTGTCCAACGGGCCAATATACTGTTCAGCATAGCCATCAAACAGTTTTCTGAACTCCTCAAGCGTGGGTAAACAATTGTGCTCCTGCTCAAAGTCTTCAAAAATACCCGTGACGGTTAGTGATATATCCCGTTTGATTCCATCAAAGTCTGAACTTTCCATCATCCTACTCCATCAGTCATCCGCCCTTAATCATGTACTCTGCTGTACAGATTTCCGAACCAACTAAAGTGTAGTTGATATTTTCTTATGTCATAAATTTTTACTAGCAATTGTCTGTAACAGAGAATGTCAGCTGCGGCTCTGAGAAATATAAAGGTTCAATTTATCAGATAGATACCCTGAAATCAGGCTACCGAAAAAAGAGTATCTTTGTACATTTTTGTTTTCTCCCCTGGTTAACTTTCACAGGCGATTGAACACAATACGCTACAATAAAAGATAAGCAAGTGACATCCTTGTTGCTGTTTCGTCTTGATTTTAATTTGTGGTGAACACTTATCATCAAAACTAATAACAGGTGAACATGTGCAGTTTCAATCTTCACTTTATTGGTTCAGTGTATTGGCTTCGATTCCGAAGCGGAAATTCCAACCACGGTTATACGCCAAGATACCATTCCCGAGTTATGTCCCGGTATTTTTGGCATCCTGGACTTTTGCTGCCCCATTAATCGCGGCGCCACTGACGGTGGAGGGAAGTCCGGCGCTGGTCGACCGGCAACTGACCTCACCCGCCAACGAAGCATCGGACTGGCTGCTTTGGATTGATGATACGCAGTTATCCCTAGCAGACACCATTCACGATTACAGTACCAGCATCGATCAATTCATCGGCATGGAGGACGATGAAGCCCCACTCAATAACCAAAGTTATCTTCGCCTACGGCAACGTCTCCGCTACGAACATCGTAATTATTTCGACACAGACTCCAACGTCTACTTACGGTTAGACCTGCCCCACACGGAAAAAAACTGGAAGCTGATCCTGGATACGGACCCGGATGATTTCGACCGGCTCGAAGATAAAGAACGGGGGATCAGTAATCGTTCGGATGACGGGATCAATCGGGCAATTGGCGGCTTCAGGCTGCAAGGCATGCAACTGGGAGAGTGGAAACCCAATTTTGATATCGGCCTGAAATTAAGGCTACCGCTCGACCCTTTTACCCGCGCCGATATCCACCGCACCGACCGAATCAACTACAACTGGACCAGTCAGATAAAACAGGAAATATTCTACTATCACTCAAAAGGCCCCGGTATTTTAACGTCAATTGACTTTTATTTCGCAGAAGATCGCTACGTCTCAACCCTATTTAAATTAAGTACCAACCTGCAATTTCTTGACATTGATGATAATTGGGAATTTGTCCAGCAAGCGCAAATTTTAGATCGCATCAGCGACAACAGCCTGATGACCTACACACTTGGGATAAGTGCAGACTCGCGCCCAACATATGCAATTACCAATGCCTGGGTCACGGCAAGCTGGAAAAATCGATTATATAAAGATTGGGTTTATCTGACGGTGACACCTGAGCTGAACTTTCAGGATGAGTTTGATTACAAAATAAATCCGGGGGTCATGGTGGAGCTGGAGTTATATTTCAGCGCCAAGAGAAAAATAGACAAAATAAATCAAACCATTCCAGCCCCGTAAATAAAATGACGACACCAACAATTGCGACATTCAATTAATCTAAAGACATACTCACACCGACAGAAAACGCGTAGGCGGACATATCATCGAGGCCAACCAACGTACTTGCTTCTGCGTATGCATGCCAATCTTTGTTAAAAGCACCGGACAAGCCCAGGTGAACCCGGCCATAGACGGAATCATCCGTTTCGACAATAATGGGCAACACACTGCCGGATTGATCGGCTTTAAGCTGACTAATAATGCGCTCAGAACCGTCATTCACATCATAATGGAGAAACCCGCGCGCATATGGCTGAAATATCCCGAGACTGGAACGAAACGGATGGGAAATACTCAACCCCGTAATAAACCGCATCGACTCCAGTTCATTGATATTATCAATTTTGGACAGCAGATAATTGGCATTTCCCTTGGATAGCCGCTCAGAATAACGCTCCGAATCAGACAGCGTATATTCAATGCTGCTTTCAAACGCAACATTCAGATAGTCATAATTAAACACATACCCACTGCCAAGGGCGAAGACCCACAGATCAGAGTCCGCTTCATTGGCGCTGTTGACGACCGAATCGCTGTAAAACGAGATCCGCCGTTCAATGTCCGTATCCATCAAGGCATAACTGGCCGTGAAGTCCAGATACCAATTGTCACGAAAGTAGCTGAAGTAACCGGAAGCAACCAGGCCGGCATTTCCACGCTCACGGTTGCTGTCGTTCACATCGTAAAACGGCAGCCCGAGGGCCAAGCCAAACAAGTAGTGATCATTGAGCAGGTAGTCACCGCCCAGAGTTAAAGCATACCCTTCCTGCTCACGCGAGGACTCGGCGCTCAACGCTGCGCGGTCTCGAACCTGCGGATTATTATCCACCCGAAAATAGGCCCCGAGGCGGGTGTAGTTTTGCTCTCCGTAAGCACCGTCCTGGTAAACGGTCAATTCAGAATACGGCGGCTGAGCCGTTCCCGAGGCGCGACTTTCCCGTGCACTGTCCTTGGCCGCTGCACGCAAGCTGGATGTTCGAAGCGCGGTTTCCTGACGCCCGGGTGCCGAAAAAACATACGTCTGGCTATGAGGATTTTGTCTGAAGTTTTTTGGTGAGACATTATCTCCCCGAAAATCGTTTGCCATCAGCATCAGATCGGAGATGGCCTGATACATTTCGTCCGACAAACGACCGGCCAGGCTATCATCCTCTTGCTGCTCTGCAGCAAAACCCGGTGCCTGAGCAACTATCAACACCAACAGCATCCATCTGCCCTGTCTGGTTGAGCACATCATATCGCCCCCTGAAACTTCCGCATCCCCATTACGCTGAGTTCTAAAAATAATGACCGTAATGGACGTCAAGCATCAGTATAGGAACCCGGCTGGAAGCCTTTTGTCGCAAAAATGCACCTGTCCGCTATTTTTATAAATGTTCAATTTCGGCAACCAAAGCCTGGGTCAACAACCTGTTGATTGACAATAAATCTGAGCACCACGACCCGCTGTGGCCAATTGCTCGGACCAGCTTCGGGTTCGCGACGACTTACAATCATCGGTCATCATCATTCCCCGGAGTCCGGAGCATCCCCCGATGAAGCACACCATGCCCTTCTTTTCCAACCTGAACTTGCGACGACTGTTCATCGCACTGTTCATGGTATCAACGCTTGCTGCCGCTGCTCCGGATCCCGGCTCGGATCTCTCCCGCCAGACCATCACGGTCAAGGGTATAGTGCGGGACTTCTACCTGCATTTGCCGCCACCCGATAAGACATCCACGTCAGCGGCTGCTGTGGTCATCGCTTTACATGGCGGCGGACGAACTGATGGGGATGAACTCGCACAGCGCGCCGGATTTGAGCGACTGGCAGCTCAGGATGGCATGATCATAGTGTATCCAAACGGGATAACCGCGCAATGGAATGACGGCCGGGAGAAAGCCGCCCGGCGGTCGCGTGAAGTGATGTCGGTGGATGATGTTGGCTTTCTGTCAGCCTTAATCGAACACCTAGTTGCCGAATACCATGCAGATCCGAAGCGGATCTTTATGATGGGCCTGTCGAACGGCGGCATGATGACGCTACGCATGGGGTGCGAAGCCAGTGAGAAACTGGCTGCCATTGCGCCGGTCATTGCCAATATGCCAGCCAATCTGATCAATCGCTGCACCCCCAAAACCTCGCTGCCTGTGTTGCTGATGAACGGCACCGCTGATCCACTCGTGCCCTGGTCCGGAGGAGACGTCGGCTTCCTGACGAAGAAAATGGGCAAAGTCGCCTCGACCGACGCTACCCTTGAATTCTGGCTGCGGCAAAACCACTGTGATCCCCTGCCAAGCATCACGATATTTGCCGATATCAACACCGACGATCACTCACGTGTCAGACGCCTGCGCTATCAATGCCAGCCTTCTCCGCTTGAAGTCGTGCTCTATCAAATTGAAGGCGGCGGGCATAATTTTCCCGGCAGCCGGACACCGGATCTTCCCCGCTTGCTGGGTCCGAAAAACATGGATATCCACGGTGCGCAGGAAATATGGCAGTTCTTCAAACAACATGGGCTGTAAACCTTCAAACTAACCAAGCCATTGCGTCCGGCATTTACCTGCTATTTCTTCACACAAGGTCAAGATGCGATGCTCCGAGGAAATTGTTTGGGTATATAGTTAATAGGGAAAAGCACGTAACACAGGAGGAAAACAGCATGACGACACAAGTTTCGTTTTCCAAATTGGAAAAATCCTATGCGCCTGATTTCCGAAATAAAATCAGCACGGCCCGCAACACCAACGAGGTCTACAATGCGTTCTGCCATACTGTGGCTTCCATGTTCAATGAGTTGACAGACAGTCATAAGTTCAGGGAAACCGATATTGATTTCTATCCTGAACGAGACTGCCATTATGAACTCGGCACCAGTATGAAGTGTGAGCCGCTGATTCAAGAGTGTCTGGAGACTTCTGATCTAAGCCGTATCCTGGATGATATGGCGCAAACCGCCACCAACCGACATACCCATTTGATGAAGCATCCGGGAAAAACCAACGCTAAAATCATGCGTCATTAGTCGGAAGCTCCGACTTATCATCGCCACCTTCAGGGTGGCGATAACACGCCAGCCAGCCCCCAGCCATCACGCCTCCCTTGCTGACGTATCACATTCAGAATCTTTGGGTATCTCATCGGTATACTTTTTAATAATGCCTTTATCAAGAAAGGCTTATCTACAATAATAGCCGTTCAAACCACTTGAAAAGGTCATTCCATGCGACAACACAACGCCCCCCGCCGGCTTCATTTCTGCCTGGCATTACTCAGTGTCCTTTCAGCCATGAATCCCGCCTTGTCCCTCGCCACCAGCCATCCGGAACCCATTGAAGAAGTTACCGCTATGCCACTGGCGCCACATTACCATCTTTCCCGTCTCGATAACGGCATGCAGGTTATTTTGATTAAAACCGACAGCTCTCAGCCCGGTGCATCGGTCAGAATGCGGATAGCCGCAGGTTCATTACAGGAAGACGCTGGCTATGAGCCGGGCCTGGCCCACTTTTTGGAACATATGGCATTCAATGGCTCAACTCACCTCAGAGAAAATGAGATGGTCCCCTTTCTGGAAAAGCATGGGATCTCATTCGGCTCACACCTCAATGCCGAAACCCTGTTCGACGAGACCATTTATAAGTTAGAGACGCCGGATACCGCAGAGAGCCTGGATGCCGCTTGATATTTTCTGCGTGAAGTTGCCTCTGAGCTCAGCATTGAGCCTTCGGCGGTTGAAAAAGAACGCCCAATCTTACAGGCTGAAATTCGAGAGCGCCAAACCCCACAGCTCGGTGCTTTAATTCATAACATGAGCTTCCTGGCGCCGGCATGCCAGTTAAAAGAGCATATCCCGCTCGGCACTCACACCGGGATCGACCAAATTACTCCGCAACGATTAAAGGCCTACTACAGCCAATATTACACACCCGCGAATACCCGCCTGATCATTGCCGGAAATTTCAACCTTGATCAGCTTCGCCGGCGGATCAAGACACAATTTCAAACGTGGAACACCCCCGGGAAGTCGGAAACCTATTACTTTCCCGAGCCCAATCCCTTGAAGGACAGCGTTCAGGCGGCAGCCTTTATCCACCCGAACATTCGTTCGCAAATTTCCCTGACACTGGTCCAGCCTTTCGTACGTCACTCCGACACGCCAGCGCGCAGGAAAGAACAACTGTTGCTCGCCATTGCCAACCAAACGTTACAGTACCGGTTACAAACCCGGACCGAAACCAGTGACGACGGGCTCCGTTTTCCGGAGGTTCTAACGACGAACCAAAACAACTGTGCCATCACTCATCAATTGTCAGTCCATACACCCCCTGGCCAATGGACGGCAGGACTTGAGCTCCTAGAAAAAGAGCGCAGACGCGCCCTGCAACACGGATTCACCAGCCAGGAAATTCAGCGACAATATGATCGCCTGGTCAATGATGCAAAACGCCGGGTGACGGCGGAGTCGCAGAAAACCAATCAAAGCTATGTAGACGAAGCGTTATGGGTATTCAATGAACAGCTCACCCCAACGTCCGCACACGATGATCTCGTATTACTGGAAAGCCTGAAACCGGCCGTGACGGTAGATCATGTTGCGGCAGTGTTCCAACATTACTGGTCCTCACCTGCCCCAAAAATACTGCTGAGCGATGCCATAGGCATGAAGAATATTCAGCAAATGTTGCTGGACACATACCACGTCAGTACCTTGCAGCCGCTCAGCCAACTGGCGCAAGCTGAACAGCAGGCATTCTACTATCAGGACTTTGGCCCGAAAGCGATACCAAAACAGCTCCAGCCGACGTCCTATGGCAACATCCACCGCTACCTGTTTGATAACGGCGTCGCCCTGAGCGTCAAACCGACCCAATTGGAGCCAGGTATGGTTCATCTCAGTATACGGTTAGGACATGGTATCTCTGGACTCAGCCCAGCGCACGCAGCGCTGATTGAAGTATTTAACAGCGGATTTCTTGCCGGCGGATTAGAACAACACAGTTTGGAGCAACTCAGACACATCTTTTACGGCCGAACTCTGGGTGCCAATCTGGCTTTTCAGGATGACGCCATCCAGGGGACATACCTTATCGCTAACGATGATCTGCTGGACCAACTCAAAATCCTTGCTGCCTATCTGACTGCACCCGGCTACCGGGAATCAGGCATGGCATTCTCCCGAGCCGTGCTGGAAAACGCGTTCAGAACCAGTCAGGAGTCTCCGGAAAGTGTACTGGCGATGAATCTGGATGCCGTACTACATCATCAGGATCCACGTTGGTCGTTCCCCGACAAAAAACAACTCGACGCCATCAAACTGGCTGATCTAAAAACAATCATCACCCTTATCCGAAGCCATGGCCCGATCGAAATTGGTGTCGTCGGTGACATCACCCCACAGCAAGCCATCGATAGGGTCGGTCAAACCTTCGGCGCATTGAATATCGACGTTGTCCCCCCTGCCATTTCCGAACAACAAACGACCCTGTTTTTTGGCGGGCGACAAACCCGACTTTTCCATCAGGGTGATCAGCAAACGGCTCTGGTTAGTACGATTTATCCGCTGCCCAAAGCCAACCAACAGAAAGCCTCGATGACCTTCCCTGTGTTGCGTGAGGTGATCCAGCTCAAGCTGACGGAAATCATCCGAGAAAATGAAGGGCTTGCTTATTCCCCCCAAGCACAGAGTACCCAGTCCCGAGTTTTCCAGAACTTTAACTACCTGGGGCTGCATAGCAATACGCAGGTCAACAAAGTGGATGCCGTGCAGACAACCTACCGCCGCATTATCCGGGAGATCCAGAACAAAGGAGTGACACAAGATGAGTTCAGCCGTGCTATCAGCCCGATTCGGGCCGCACTGGAACAACGAGAAACGCATAATGACTACTGGCAGGATTTAACAGCCATCGCGTTTAGTTACCCGGAAGAAGTGGTCCTTGCAGGTCAGATGGACCAGCAACTGCAACGCATTCAACCCGGAGATATTCAGGCGCTCGCGCAACAAATTAAACTCAGCGACGCCATCGAAATCCTTATCTTACCGCAAGGCACCCCGCAATAAATATCGCGGCCTGCAGACATCGTCGTCTTCAGGCCGTTTTACCCGGCTCGCCCACGACGGGTTCGGATACCTCCCCAACCGGCTTTCTTTGAATATCGGCTAAGGCCTCGTAGTAGTCTCCTGCCGCGCCCATGACCACCAGTGAATAAGTCACTTTTTCTTCTTCCTGACCATCATTTTCTGGCCGTTCACGAATTGCATTCAAAAACAGCGCTTCCTGCTTTTGGGTATAACACCTGAATTCTTCCGGGGTCATTGCGACCGTCGCCATCATCAAGTGGCTGTTCTGCTCTCCTTTCGCTGCACTGCACACTCGCTGTTGCAAATTCGTCAACATGGATTTTTTGTAATAGTTGGGGAAGCGTGCATCTTTTCTGAATGCCGTGTGCTTTGGCAGCCGTAACTTAAATCTTAAGTCACCGGTGATCTTTAACACCCCGAGTTTCTCGAGATCACGCAAATAAAGGTAAATCGAATGACGGTCCAGATCATGCTGCTCACGGATCTGATGGATCGACAATCCGTTGTGTAGAGCAGTCAAAAAAGAAAACAGCCCCGGCTCGGCATAAAACGCGGCGTCCTGCTCATCACTGTAATGAGGCCAGGCACTCAGGCGCTCTTCAGCCTGTTTCATTAATTCAGACATCGATAACTCAATCAGCGCGGCTATTTGAATAGCTTTATCCATATTCATCGCCTGATGACCATTAAGTAGCCTTTTGATACTCACTTCTGACAAATTTAACCACTCCGCCAACGCTTTGTACGGGATCTGCTTTGCCTTCAAGTGCGCTTTCATCACTTCGCACATCTCAAGTGATAACCGGGTTTCTACCATCGACGAATGGACTCCTTTTACGCCATATTGGTTCAGTCGATCTCTGCTTTACATCGGCTGATCGCCGTTCATCCAATCCTGCCATCGCCACCCTCACCGTGGCGATGGCATACGAATTTATTGCGTCAGATACGCTTGGGTCAACGCGCGCAGACGCGCTTTTTCCCCGTCTGAAATGAAACTTGCTTCAATTGCATTAAGCGTAAACTGGGCAATTTCCTCCCGGCTCATGGGGTGTGCCTGGGCTACCGCCAGAAAGTTAGCATTCATGTACCCGCCGAAATAAGCCGGATCGTCCGAGTTCAGCGTCACGCACATTCCCTTGCGCAGCAAGTCGACCACATTGTGGTGTGCCATAGTTTCAAACACCTTTAACTTGGTGTTGGATAATGGGCAAACCGTCAGGGGTACGCGCGCTTCAATCAGGCGGGCCATCAGAGCTTCATCCTCAACACAACGGACCCCATGATCAATCCGCGTGGTTCCCAGCAGCGCCAGCGCATCATCAATATTCTGCGACGGACCTTCTTCCCCGGCATGGGCAACCGTCAGGAAGCCTTCGTTCAACGCTTGCTGAAAGACGCGATGAAATTTTTCCGGCGGGTGCCCCTGTTCGGATGAATCCAATCCCACACCGACAATTTTATCTTTATGTGGCAGGGCCTGACTGAGTGTTTCAAAGGCTGAGGCTTCATCCAGGTGACGTAGGAAACACATGATGAGCTGGCTGGTAATCCCGAGCGTTTCACGGCCCTGCGCCAACGCGCGATGGATCCCGTTCACCACCGTCTCAAAAGCAATCCCGCGGCTGGTGTGGGTTTGCGGATCAAAAAAGATTTCAGTATGCACCACATTGTCTTCCCGGCAACGTAACAGGTAAGCCCAGGTGAGGTCGAAAAAATCTTGCTCGTGGATCAGAACATTCGCCCCCTGATAGTAGATATCGAGGAAGGATTGCAAGTTATGGAACTGATAAGCATCGCGCACGGCTTGTGGCGAAGGAAATGGGATCTGCACCTGATTCCGTTGTGCCAGCTCAAACATCAGCTCAGGCTCTAGCGAGCCCTCAATATGAAGGTGGAGTTCGACTTTCGGTAAACCGTAAATAAATTCTTTCATAGGATGCTCTTCATCTGCCTGAAGTTGAAGTAGCAGCTTTTCTACGATGAAGTCGGACTTACAAAGAGAAAAGTTGCTCACCACTTAACTCTTCGTAATCAGAATTTTACGGATTCTGGTAGAGACCCCCATACCCTATTAATGGGGTTATACGAAGTTGTATTTAATAAACGTAGACGCTAAGTTCATCAAAAACAACAGCTTGAATTGTTCCACACCCTCTCCGGATTTACAACTGATAAAACACTCACTGAATAACCCATATCAGCCGCCGCGCCATCCCCATCAACACACCAGGGATCACCACCGTGCTCCCTGGTGATAGCCGATCGACACACATCCTTAGCAGCGGAAGAAGGCTAACTGCCGGTACTGCTGTTCCGCCAGTCTGGACAGCTCCTCACTGGCGCTGGCACTTTGGGTGATCCCCACCACATTTTGGTTGACCAGCTCCGACATGGTGACCACATTCTTGTTGATGCTTTGCGTCACCTGAGCCTGCTGCTCTGCGGCCGCCGCCACTTCCGTATTCATATCGCCGATTTCATCCATGGCATCGGTGATCCCACCCAGTACTTCATTTACCAGCCCGGTGAGCTCCTCCGACTCTCGCAAGCGATTCAGTGACGCCTGCATCCCGGCATTGGCTTCAGAAGACTGGCGTTGCAGATCGTCGATAATAGCCTGGATTTCGCGCGTCGAGTCCTGAGTTCGGGCAGCCAGCATCCGCACTTCATCCGCCACCACGGCAAATCCACGCCCGGACTCCCCAGCCCGTGCTGCTTCAATCGCAGCGTTCAGCGCCAGCAAGTTGGTTTGCTCTGACACCGCCTGGATCACTTCGATCACTTTACTGACTTCATCGGATTGATCCCGCAAGTGCATGACCACTTGCGCAGCCTCAGCCATTCTCAGCGCCGTATCCTGACTCACCTGCTCACTTTGGGCGAAGACATCCATTCCCTCTTTGACCATTTTCAGGCTTTGCTTGGTGCAGAGATCGGCTTGCGATGCGTTGCCGCTGACATTATCCGCAGTACTGGATAATTCATTCACGGCCGACGCAACCTGTTCAATCTCACCCAGCTCGCTTTGCGCGTTTTGCTGGGAAGTGGCCATGACTTCAGCCAGCTCCGAGGAAGCAGAAGCCACTTCTTCACTAATGCGATTCAATTCACCAATGGTGGTTTGCAAAATATCCAACGTCTGGTTCAGGTCCTGATTGAGTTGGGTCAGTTCATTGCTCCCTTCAACCGGAGCTCTGACCGTCAGGTTCCCTGACGCCAGTTGTTTCAGGATCTGACACACACTCAATACCGGCTGGGTGATTTTGCCCGACAGGACCCATGCAATCCCCAGACCCAGCAGCAAGCTCGACACTATCATGATGATCACATTCCGCGTCATCTGCTGATAACTGGTTGCCACCCCCGCCAACTCGCTTTTCACCCGCTGGTCAATGGCCGCAGACAGATGCTCAACCGATTGAATCAGTGCCGAGCCTACTTCTCTGAAATGCGCCGCCAGTTTTTCTTCTTGTGCCAGGGTGATCTCCCCGCGGCTTTTTTGAGCCAGGAATGGTTTGAGTTCATTGGCGATAAAGCCTTCATAGCTCGCGATATTGTCACTGACCGCCTGGCTATAGCTGGCAAAATACGGATTGCTGTCGATCTCTGTCAGCAACTGACGGTTTTTATCAAAGCCCGTGCGGACCGCATTGTCCAATCCATCCAGCGCCGCCTGATCATACAAGGCATAAATTGCACTCACCCGCACCTGATAAGTGTTTTTCAGCAAGGCCAGGACGGCGCGTTTTTCAGATAAAGCCCCGAACGTGACCTCTTGACTGTCTGAACGTTGCTGACCGGATTCTTTCAACATCACGGTGAAGACCATCAAAGTGATCAAACCAAGGACAACGACCGGGAGGAGAATTTGATTTCGGATGGAGAGATGATTGAGGCTGATTTTCATAACTGCTGATACTACCTAGCACAAAATGAGCCTGAAAGTAGCATCAATGATTATTGACAAAATTGATATCAATCAATAAATCAAATAGTTAGAAGGCGTTTCCCAACTGAACCGACCAATCGATTCCATCCGCCACCCATTTGTCCTCCGCTGTATCGAAATATCCAATAAAATCATGGTATTTCATAAAAAATCACAAGATTCATGAATGTAGCGGATGTTATTCAGGATTCATCGCACTGGTGGTCGATTCAACCACGTCATGGAAAAACTCACCGAGCTCTTCCCGGTTGAGCCATTCCGGCCGGAGTTGAAAGTGATGCCAATTTGACAGCGTTTCCCAGGCTTCTTCCCAGGGCGGACTCTGATACAACAGAAAGCCGATGAGCACAAACTGGCAACTGCTGATGAACGGATTTCGGTTTGAACAGAGTTTTAAAGCCGAGCCGAATGACATTTTGATCCGCCGGTTGGCCAAATCGACACTGTAAATCTCATCCAGTAACAGGTGAACAACACCCCCACCGGTCAGAAAGAGCCCCGATAACCAGCTCGTGGTTTCCGAATAGCCGAGCAGGTAGATCAGCGACACACAACTCAGGCCGGAAAG
Organism: Photobacterium sp. TY1-4; assembly: GCF_025398175.1. Taxonomy (NCBI): domain Bacteria; kingdom Pseudomonadati; phylum Pseudomonadota; class Gammaproteobacteria; order Vibrionales; family Vibrionaceae; genus Photobacterium; species Photobacterium sp. TY1-4. Next base: position 307,871 of record NZ_CP099735.1, on the reverse strand, counting down.
AAACACAAAAGCCAGTGAGTGGCAACAGCCCCGGTGCACCGTCACTTTCTCGAGCAAAGCTTTAAAGTTATACCGTATGGTCAGGTAGCAGAACAGCGCATAGACAATCAGCTCCAGCATCGACACCATCTGATAGATGTGGCCGACCAAACTAAAGGTGATCAGCCCCCCGAAGAACCGGAATAACGTGCTCATCGAGGTGGAGTTGTCCGAATCAATATCCGGCAGCAGCCCGCCCATAGTACCTAAAAACATCAACCACAATGCCGTGATGGGCGCTACATGACCCGCCGAAAGAAAGGCGGTCGCCGCCAGGCTGCTGGTAAGCGCGGCTGTTCCAATATGCATGTTGAAATTAGCCACAATCCTAATACTCATTGTCGGCCTCGACATCACAGCCGATGAACGCACCGTTCATCCCGCAAATATCGCGACCCTTTCAAAACTGGATATATAAACAGTATTATGGATTAATTTTCTGTGACATCAACGAAAATCATATTGATCAGCGTGTTACAGGATCAAGCGGTGACATTTTCAACAATTTTGACAATCGGCTGACACTGGCCGTCTGCATTAACACCCGCGTCGGCAATCCGCGGGCGACGGCCCACATGAAGGCCGCAACCAGACACAAGAGGACAACGGGCGGTATTTTCAGCTCTAATCGATTCATCAATCAACAGTCCAGGCAATGATGGTCAGTTCAAGATTTCAATCCCAATCGCAATGAGGGCTACGATCCCAAAAAACCAGGCACTCATGGTCATTTCTTCGTAGGCCAGAGAGAGGTTCCGTTGTTTTTCTTCGACAATGTGAAGCAAGTGCGCTGTCGCTTTGCGATAAGCTTCCGCCAGATGTTGATGGTGATCAGCCTGATCCGCTGCATCCAGCTGTTCCACCAACCGGCGGAACTCTTCCGGTGGCGGCACTGCTGCGCACTTCAGCGCCAGCAAGGTGTGTCCCCAGGCACACACCAAGGCGAAAATGCCGATCAGCAACGCGATTAGCCGTATCCACTCGATGGGCAAAGCCGGTTCAAAAAAAAAGGCACTTTTCACCACCACGACCACAGCCACACCGGTCAGTGCCGTCGTCAATAACACCAACAACCTTGAGCAATGATGTTCGACAAATTGCAACCGGCCCGTGACCTCACGGTATCTGTCGTTCAGATAAGCTAACGCTTCAATGGCCTACGCCCTCACACCCAACGATACACACCTGTGCCTTAAACATAGACCAGATTTTGCGATCCCTATGGCACCGGTGATGGGAGCCGGAAACGAAAAGCCTGAATTTGACAGCAGGAACTCGGGAGCCGAAATGAGAGTCCCGCATGACAAGCTTCCCGATTACTCCGATACACCGGCCTGACGTAAGAAGTGAAGACGCTGCTGCTCCTGCGGGCTGGGCGTATAAGCCTCACGACGCAACCCCGAGGCATCAAACGGCGCGAGTGCCATCACCGGTTGTTGACTGATCCCGAAAGATGCCTTCTCGCCCGGCATCCCTGACATCCGTTCAACCACCCAGTTTTTCAACAAATACCGACCGTCCGTTCCGCCCAGCACACTCTGGTGCGCTTTGAGCGTTAATGATTGCCGGCCCTCGCCTAATCGTGATTTCTGACTGAGTGCCGCAATCACCTGACCATCTTCCCGGTACAAGTTGGCCCGGATCCGGTAAATACCCACTTCCGAAACGTCGAGATTGAGCGGGATCAGCATATCCGCGCCCTGAGCCACCGGCGCTTCGGCCGAAAGCACCACCGCCACCGGGACCTGGTATTGAAAGTCGGCCGTCAGCACATCGGTTCCCTGGTCAAAATCGACCGTTGCTTTCACCCGGATTTCCTGCGGCCAGCGGGCATTGCCCGGCACGAGCAGGCTTTTTTGATCCGTGTGCTTCACCAAAAAACGCTGACTATTGTTTACATCATAAAACTCGTAGCGAATTGCATTGACCGCCAGATCGGACTGTAGTGACAACGTCACCCCTTCCGGTGCAAAGAATCGATATTTAGGCAGTGACAATGCGGCGGTACTGCTACCACCCAGCACCGGGATTTCAACGACTGTGAAGCGGTTTGGCTCTAAATAGCTCACGTGCTGTGAGGTGATCGGCTTCGAGTAAGATGGATATTGCACTTCCGTTGCATATACCTCTGAAATCGCACTCAGTTGCCGGGCCAGTTGCACCGGCTGTCGTTCAGTCACCTGGCGAGTCTCACTGCCGTCCCCGGATGGTTGCGGGGTTGTATTCGGGATCGGATCAGCCCCCGAAGCGGCAGCGGCACGACTCGCGACCGTCTCGGGAGACTGCTTCACGGCTTGAACCGGATGCACCGATGTCTCTGAAGTAGCAGGGGATTGCTCGGTCGAGATCAGCCCCCAGGCAAGCACCACCAGGCCACTGAGCCCCAGCGCCCCCAAAATTGGTTTACGTAATTTCATCATCAACAGTTTGCTCGAATAGCTGTTCCGGGCCCAAACCCGAACATCATCTTCATCGATATCACACCATCCGACTGAAAACCTGAGGGCTCTCCTGCCGTCGGCATGGCGCGGGTGTTTTGTGATCGCCTCATCCATTGAGCCTGGCGCCAGCGCACCAGGCTCAATCAACGTGAGGGCTTATTGCGACTGCCGTTGCAGAAGAAATTGTAGTTGCCGTTGCAAAAGCAGAAGCCGTGACTGTCACTGTCGCAATGACAGAATATTAATGGATCAGATCGACCACCAACTCCGACATGGTTTTGCTTTCAGAGCCATCCACATAGCGGTAGTAATTGCCGGTCAGCCAGTACTTCTCATCCGTCGTCGCGATCGACACCGTCTTGCCATTCAACAGGGTCGCTTGCTGGTTGGCCGCAGTCACCTCGCCACTGTGAACATTCCCGATCAGGCCGCCATGGCTGTACCCCTCTCCCATCAGCAACGGGTAGTGATACGGCATAAAGTCAGCCACCCCACGTGACTGCGGGGCCAGCTTGCCGTCATAAGCCACACTGATGGAGCAGCTGTTATAGTCACCGGCCTGGCTGGCACCACAGGTAGAGTGGCTGGCGACCACACCGTCATCGTGCCCCGGCAGGAACCCGGCAGTCAGTTGGTAATAGTCCGAACTGTCCCCAGTGAAACGTAAACGCGGCACCCGGCTGTCCGGCAACGGCGCCAACTGACGCGCATTGGTCACTTTCAGATCATTCAGGACCCCGGTGTTTTCCTGGGTCGGCACCTCACCCAGCCACATTTCGATTGCCAGTTTCAGCGCGCCGTCCGTCCAGCTGCTGCCCTCAGCGGCATTGACCACCAGATCGCCCATTTCAGAACCTCCCCCCGCACCGGCAAAATCAAACGTGGCGAGAATATTCAGTGGCTGTAGGCCGGCATTTTCCAGCCAGTTCGCCTGGTTATCCAGCATGTAGCGGGCAACCAAGTCCCCGGTTGAGTGCGTCACCACAATACAGCCTTTGGCACAGGTTTGCTGACGAGACAGCTCCTGAAGTTTCGGCCAGATATAATCCGTTGATATTTTTCCGGCAACCCGCTCATGCGACGGCCAGTCAATCCGGGCATCCGCCTTTGCCAGCCAGAAATCCTGCCAGTAGTTTGCACCATCCTGGGCCACGACATCGCTGTTTGGTTTGGTGGTGAGTTGATCGGCCTGAAAACCATGGATCAGGATCACCGGGTGCTCCCCGATTGTTGCAGACGCTGAAAATGAACAAGCAGCAAATGCCACTGCCATCGCTGGGTGAAGTTTTTTCATTCTTATTGTTCCGTTATTGATGGAAATAATAAGAGTAGAAGCTCTATATTACATGGACAATAACGAAAGCTATAAATATCAATATTTTAAGAGAAGATCACATTATCAACGTTTCGGGTGAGCATTTGAGCCTTAACGAAAAAAAAGCGAATAAATTCGTTCCTACTGCCACACCCTGAGTTCGTTTCCAACCATTGTCAAAGCCGCCAGCCGATAGCGGGTGGCAGCTTCGAAAGAGCACAAATCAGCCATCGCAAGGGGAAGCCGGAGTCGGCAGAATCAATTGATACAAACTTAAATCCAGCCAACGACCAAATTTAAACCCGGCCTGGCGAATGGTGCCAGTGTGAGTGAAGCCCAGTTTTTGATGCAGGGCAATACTGCCGGTATTTTCGGCATCAATGGCCCCCATCAACACATGCATCCCTTGCGCTCGGGCAGCCGAAATCAGTTCCGCCATCAACGGTTTTGCCAATCCCCGGCCGCGGAAATCAACATGCAGGTACAACGAATGTTCCACGGTGTACTTGAACGCGGGCTGTTCGCGAAACCGGCCATAGGTGGCAAACCCCATCAGGGTGCCCTCGTCATTTTCAATCCCTATCACCGGATAGTTGCCCTGCGCTTTGGTATCAAACCAGGATTTCATGTTCGCCATGGTTCGGGGATGATAATCGTACAGTGCGGTGGAGTGGCGAATCACGTCATTCAAAATGGCCAGAATGGCGTCGCCGTGCGCCTCATAGGAACAAGGAACAAACTTCATTGCGTTATAAACTTCCTGTGTTGTACTGCTGAATCGTTATGAGCGGGGTTTACCCGCCGCTGAGGCATTGGCCCACTGGAAAAACAGGGCCACCGGAAATGGCGACACCAGCACCCCGCCGATGCCTATCAGACAGCTGATCACCAACATCCCGTTCAGGGACAAAGCCATCGGCGTCAGTGCGTAGAGCCCGACACCCACGGCAATCATGATCAACCCGATCCCGTGGAAGACCTTGAACCACTTCAGGATTGGCGACTGTTTCCCTGCCATCTTCATTTCCTTTCACATTGAATGACCGGGACATCTTACGTTCATTCCCCGGGGTTGTCACATTCTCGGACACCGATACCAGCAACAACAGGAGCTTTGGTTATACTGAACAGTACAGAGGGCCAATTGATGTCTAACAGGCTGAATGCAAAAGCATTCCTAATAGAACTCTGTATAATGGTGACGATTTTTCAACTGAGCACAAAGCGGATCACATCATGGAAGCAGAACAGCTCGAAATACTGAGCTTTATCAGCCAGTACCCCCCTTTTGATAATCTCCCGGAAGAAACACTGCGACAGGTCGCACTGGAGATTGAGGTGTCTTACTATCGTGCCGATACCATGATCCTTCACTTTGGGGATGAAATTCATGACCTGTATTTAATCCGCAGCGGCGCCGTTGAAATTTACCGCCGTAAGGGGGAGCTTTACAACCGGATTGACCAGGGCGATCTGTTCGGCCAGATGGGTCTGCTCATGAACAACCGGGTCCGGATGCCGGCCAAGGCGATTGAAGACACACTGATCTACTGCATCCCCGAGGCCGTGTTCAACAGCCTGTACGATGCGTTCGATACCTTCGCCGATTTCGTCGAAGTAGAAGACAGTGCACGTCTGCGCAGCGTGGTGTCGACGCAGACTGAAGCCAACGACCTGACAACTTCCAAGGTCAAAACCCTGCTCACCCGTGATCCGCTGATGATCAGCAAAGACGAATCGATCCAGACTGCTGCCAAAACTATGGCAGAAGAGAACACCTCCTCCCTGCTAATCACCGATCCGATCGCCGGAGAGGACGAGGAAGATCATGAACCGCTGGTTGGCATCATCACCGATCGGGACCTCTGTACCCGAGTCCTGGCCAGCGGGATTGATGTGTCGACGCCGGTATCTGAAGTGATGACCTCAGAGGTAATCTCACTCGATCACAATGCCTACGTATTCGAAGCCATGTTGACCATGCTGCGTTATAACGTCCACCACTTACCAGTGCTGCGCAATAAACAGCCGATCGGGATCATTGGCCTGACCGATATCGTGCGCTATGAATCCCAAAACAGCCTGCTGCTGGTGAGCACGATTTTCCAGCAACAAAGTGTGGACGACCTTCAACAGCTGTCTGAACAAGTGAAAGACTGTTTTGTCCGGATGGTCAATGAAGATGCCAACTCCCATATGGTCGGCAGCGCCATGGCGGTCATCGGCCGCAGTTTCAAGCAGCGACTTCTGGAACTGGCCGAGGAAAAACTCGGCCCGCCACCGATCCCCTACTGCTTTCTGGCGCTGGGCTCTATGGCCCGGGACGAGCAGCTGATTGTCACCGATCAGGACAACGCACTGATTCTGGACAATAGCTATGATGTTCAAAAACACGGGACGTATTTCGCCGAACTGGCAAAATTTGTCTGCGATGGTCTGGCCGCCTGCGGTTACAGCTACTGCACCGGCGACATCATGGCAACCAATCCGGAGTGGCGCAAAACCCGTCTGGAGTGGGAAAATTGTTTTGCCGACTGGATCGACAACCCGAAACCGCAAGCCTTGCTCAACAGCTCGATTTTTTTCGATCTCGACGGGGTGTATGGCCGCGAGAAATGGGCCGAGCAGCTCAATAGCTTCATTGTCCGCCGGGCCCGGAAAAATAACCGCTTCCTGGCCTGCCTGGCCCGCAATGCCATCAGCCGAACCCCACCCCTGGGTTTTTTCAAAGACTTTGTGATGGAAAAAGACGGCCGCCACAACAACTCAATTAACCTGAAACGGCGCGGGACAGCACCGCTGGCCGATCTCATCCGGGTGCACGCGCTGGCTGTCGGCTCCCGCTCGCAGAACTCCTTTGAGCGTCTGGATGACATCATTGAGGCCGGGATCTTACCCAAAGGCCGTGGTCAGGATTTACGAGATGCGATGGAGTTCATTTACATGGTGCGTATTCGCCACCAGGCCTTGGACGTGGAAGCCGGTATCGAAGCCGACAACAGCATTGAGCCGGAGAATATGTCTGATTTCGAGCGACGCAACCTCAAGGCAGCATTCCAGATCCTCAGCAATGCCCAGAATTTTATTAAGTTTCGTTACCAGGGTAACCGCCGCTAATGCTGAATAAAAAACCGGCCACCCGGTTGCTGACCAACCATAACACCCCGGACTGGCCAACCTTCTTTGCCATGCTTGCCGATCAGGCCAAAGACAGACGCCTGCAGAACTACTACTCTGCTGGCATGGTCAGTGGTGATACACCACTGAAAGAGGTACCGTTTGTCGCACTGGACTTTGAAACCACGGGGCTGGATCCGAAAAAAGATGAAATCATCAGCATCGGGCTAGTGCCGTTTGATATGCATCGGATCCGTTGCCGGGGCTCCGCACAATGGGTGGTGAACCCGAATCGTCCGCTGGAAGAAGAATCCGTCGTGATCCACGGCATCACCGATTCCGATGTCAGTAGCGCTCCGGAGCTGCTGCGGGTCCTGGAAGAAGTGCTGTCTGCCCTTGCCGGAAAAATCGTGGTGGTCCATTTCCGCCAGATTGAACGCGAGTTTATGAACAGCGCACTCAAAGCCAGGCTGAATGAAGGGATCCAATTTCCGGTCGTAGACACGCTGGCCATTGAATCTGCGGTACAACACCGTGAATTTGGCGGCCTGTGGAACAAATTAAAAGGCAAAAAACCAGGCTCGGTACGTTTGGGCCGCGCTCGTCAGCGTTATGGATTGCCGGTCTACCCGCCCCACCAGGCCCTGACGGATGCCCTGGCGACGGCTGAATTACTGCAGGCTCAGATTGCCTACCATTTTGACCCCGATACTCCGATTGCTGATTTATGGCTGTGATACGGTACGGCTGTGATTAAAGCCCACCGACAAAAACGCCGCTGAATTTCAGCGGCGTTTTTTCAGGATGATGGCTCTCGTCAACCTTAGCGGAATCGCTCCGTTCGGAAACCCATGATCAGGCTGACACACATCAGCAAGAGTACAATGGTAAACGGCAGACCGGTGGAAACCGCCCCCGCCTGCAACGCTTCAATGGCCTCGGTCCCGCCTACATACAGCAGCACTGCTGCAATCGCACCTTCAATCAGGGCCCAGAAAATACGCTGCGGCATCGGTGCATCCAGCTTGCCACCCGCGGTGATGTTATCGATCACCAGTGAGCCCGAGTCAGATGAGGTGATGAAGAAAACCAGCACCAGCACAATCGCAATGACTGACAAAATAGAGCTGAACGGCAGCGATTCAAACATCTCGAACATTGCCAGTGGCACTGATGTCAGGCCTTTTTCACCCAGCACACCCACGCCATTGATCACCTGATCAATCGCCTGACCGCCAAACACGGACATCCACACCACAGTGACCAGCGTCGGCACAATCAGAACAGCGATGATGAATTCACGAACCGTCCGGCCTTTCGACACCCGGGCAATGAACATCCCGACAAATGGTGACCAGGAAATCCACCACGCCCAGTAGAACACCGTCCAGCCATGCATCCAGGTTTCATCTTCACGGCCGTGTGGGTTACTCAACGGGATTAAGTTCTCCAGGTAACCCGTGAGGGTCATTGGAATCGTCCCCATGGAAACCGCGAAGCCCACCAGCGCAACAAACACCAGCAAGGCAATCGCGACCAGCATGTTGATGTTACTGAGTAGCTTCACACCACCGTCAATCCCCCGCGCCACAGACAGCACGGCCATGAAGGTCACGACAGTAATCACCCCAATCTGCAGACCAATATCCGCCTTGATGCCAAGCACATGCTCAATCCCGCTTGCCGCTTGCTGCGCGCCCAAGCCAAGGGATGTAGCCAGACCAAACAGGGTTGCAACTACGGCAAGGATATCGACCACGTGACCCGGCCAACCCCAGACACGATCGCCCAGCAGCGGATAGAAGATCGAACGGATCGACAGCGGCAAGCCCTTGTTATAGGCAAAGAATGCCAGTGACAGCGCAACAACCGCATAAATCGCCCATGGGTGGAAACCCCAGTGATACATGGTCGCACCCATGGCCAGTTTCGCCGCTTCCGGCGTATTCGGCGCCACATTCAGCGGCGTTTCATACCAGCCCGTATAGTAAGCGACCGGCTCTGCCACACTCCAGAACATCAATCCGATCCCCATCCCGGCAGCGAACAACATCGCAAACCATGACGGACGGGAGTATTCAGGCTCTGCCTCCTGGCCACCAATTCGAATTTTCCCGTACGGTGACACCACCAGCGCCAGGCAGAAGATCACGAAAATGTTGCCCGACCAGATGAACACCACATCAAAATTATTAATGATGCTATTTTTGACACCGTTCAGTGCTGCTTTTGCTGATACCGGATCACTGACCAATACGGCAATCAAGAACAACAGAATCATCCCGGCACTGGCACCGAAAACCGGATTATGGACATCGAATCCCCATTTCTGGACATTGTCCTGCCCGACCGTGTAATCCGTATTATCTATACTGTACTTATCTATTTTACTCATCATTGAATCCTACTTGGCAGCATTACGCCAAGAATGCTTAGTCCTATAATGAAATCTATTCCACCCAGATCAAATCATTTATGTGACTGAAGTGTCAAGCATTAATAAAACAGCACAACAAACAGACAAAAAGGCACAGCCGCTTAAAAATGAATGAATTGAATCATTAGATCACAATATTTCGCACACTAACAAATGACCGCACAAGCTCAACACGACTTGGGCCGACGCGCTTCCGGTGTCACCTGAACAACGACCGTTTGTCGCCCTCAAGAAAGCGGCCAGCCACGCCTCTCATGCCGTGGTTCGCCCCCAAATCACCTGATTCGCATAGCGCTTTATCACCATAGCTCTTTTACACATCGCTCATTTACGCATCGTTTATTCACAGAGGCCCGGGTGATGAAATCTCAAGCACAATGCATTCCTGCTCACACAAAAACGGACCGTGAATTTCCCCGGGTAAGCGGCTGGCGTAATCTCCCTGCTCCAACCATCGCTCATTCGCCTGATCATAAAGCCGACCGGAAACGACAAACACCTCTTCCGGAAAATCATGGCAACTATGGCCAAAGGGGGTGGTATCCGCGCCGGCCTTGAACCGTGTCAATCGAGTTACATCACCACTGGCGCTGTCTTTGCCCAAGGTCACCTGCTCAATCATGCCATCCGTTCCATCCAGCGCTTTCCAACGGTTCCGGTGCTTCTCGGCCAATACATTCCAGTACTTGATACTTCCCTTGCTCATGCTGTGCACTCCTTATCGCTCATCCATGAAAATCAGTACTTTAAAGTGTAGAGCAAAAACCGCATCCAACCGATGTAGACGCCCCAGATCCCGGAAATGAAGCTTGAGGCGAACAAACAGAACAACCCGTGGTAACGCCGGAAAAACCAGAGTTAAGATGCAGCGAGTACTGTCAAAAATCCTTCATCATCGGGTAACCGCTCATTCATAATCAATCGATAGCATTCCCACCCAGTGAATATGTCAGCACGAATAATAAAAAAGGAAGCAACCCCATGAGCCGTTTTGATCAGCAAGATCAGCAACTTCATCCCCGCCATGAAGAACCCGCCTTCAACGACATCATCAGCAAAGGCCTGAGCCGTCGCGGATTCCTCAAAACTGCAACCGCAACGAGCACCGTGGCTTTCTTCGCTGCGTCTCCGGTTTCTCAAGCCATTGCTGCCCAAACCGGGAAAGGCAAACTGCTGGGCTTCAGCCCGGTGCAGGTTTCAACGGCCGATACCCTTGTGGTGCCTGAAGGCTATCAGGCAGATGTGCTGGTTTCCTGGGGAGACCCGATTTTTAACGGTGCGCCGTCATTCAACCAAACCGCGAACAGCCAGGCACAGGCCCGACAATTTGGCGATAACAATGACGGGATGACCTTCTTCCAAATCAGTGATGATCGCGCGGTGCTGTCGGTGAACAACGAATACACCAACTATGAATATCTGTTTGCCCATCAGGGTAAAAAGATGACCGCTGACGATGTGAAAAAAGCCCAGGCTGCCCACGGCGTGTCAATCATCGAGCTCTCAAAAATGAACGGTCAGTGGGTCCTAAACAAAAATGGTCGCCTGAACCGCCGGATCACTGCCAATACCGAAATGGCGCTGACCGGTCCTGCAGCGGGACACCCCTTACTGAAAACGGCTGCCGATCCGGCCGGGAAGCTGGCACTGGGGACGTTTAACAACTGTGCCAACGGCGAAACGCCTTGGGGCACCTACCTCACGTGTGAAGAGAACTTCAACGGCTATTTCGGCTCTGATGCCAACCCGGCACTCGACAGCAACTACAAGCGCTACGGCATTTCAAACCAGGATGCGGGTTACCAGTGGCACAAGTTTGATTCGCGTTTTGATCTGGCCAAGAATCCGAACGAGCCCCACCGCTTCGGCTGGGTGGTTGAAATCGACCCGATGAACCCGAATTCAACACCGAAGAAGCGCACCGCGCTGGGTCGGTTTAAACATGAAAATGCCGCCGTCACGATCAATAATGACGGCCATGTCGTGGTCTATCTGGGAGATGACGAGCGTGGGGAGCACCTGTACCGCTTTGTCTCGAAACACAAGTACAATCCGGGGAATTCAACCGCCAACCGTGATCTGCTTGAAGAAGGCACCCTGTACGTCGCCAAATTCTCGGCCAAAGATGGCGAGCTGAACGGTCAGGGTGAGTGGATTGAACTGACCTGGGGCAAAAACGGCCTTACACCGGAAAACGGATTTGCCGATCAGGGTGAAGTGCTGATTTTTGCACGCAAAGCCGCGACCCAAGTCGGCGCCACGACCATGGACCGCCCGGAGTGGGTTGCCGTCAACCCGAAAACCCAGCAGGCTTTCTGTACCCTGACCAACAACAAGAACCGCGGCGTGAAAGCAAACCAACCGGTTGATGCTGTGAACCCGCGTGAGAAAAACCCGTACGGCCACATCGTCCGCTGGATGCCGTCCGGTAAAGATCACACTGCCAGCCGCTTTGACTGGGATCTGTACCTGATTGCCGGGAACCCGGCGGTTCACCAAGATGGCTTAATGGCAGGCAGTGACAATATTACCGAAGCCAACATGTTCAACAGCCCGGACGGCATCGGCTTTGATAATGCCGGTCGCCTGTGGATCCAAACGGACGGAAAATACTCGAACAAAGGCGATTTCGCCGACATGGGGAACAACCAGATGCTGTGCGGCGATCCGGACACCGGCGAGGTACGCCGTTTCCTGACCGGACCGATTGCCTGTGAGATCACCGGCCTGACCTTCAGCCCGGATCAGAAAACCATGTTCGTCGGAGTTCAGCACCCGGGCGAAGAGTTAGCACCCTCGCACTTCCCGGATGGCGGGAACAATATTCCGCGCTCTTCGGTGATCCGCATTACGCGAAAAGACGGCGGGATAATTGGAGCTTAACGCTTCACTGACCGCTGACTTTCCAGGGCGAGCTTCGGCTCGCCTTTTTCATGCCCGTCTGCCAACAAGTGATGCCATTCCGGATGCTCGGCAACGTAGTTCCGGATAAAGCCGCACACCGGCAGGATTTGATACCCTTCCGCCTGAATTGTTGTCAGAACCTTCTCCATCAGCATACTTCCCAGGCCATGGCCACGCATACTTTGCGGCACCTCAGAGTAATTTAAATGAAGTACCTGCTCGTCCTGGCTGTAGGTGACCCGAGCAAATGTGTCTGGCGCGACTTCCATCCGATATTCTTTATGCACTGTGTCATGTTCTAGGGGATACACTTTGCTGGTCATAGCTGATTTCCTCTCAATCGTTACATCCGCTGTCCTGGCTTTCAATGACTGCCTGCCGGTCCGGGTCGACATACGCAGCGAACTCATGCAACAAAATTCTCAGTTTCGGCGTAATGCGCTGGCAGCAAAATGGTTTACCGGGATCGGAATAATAATAGTCCTGAATCGACGCATCAGCTGTGAGGAAAGATTCAATTTCGAGCACCTGCGTAACAATGGGCTGAGGGAACAAAGCCTGCAACCGTTGCAGGCTCTCGCTGGCGACAACCGCCTGAGTTGAATCATACACATACACGGCTGAGCGATATTTCTCCCGCAATGCATGTTCCTCGGTACAGCTATGGGTGCTCAAATGAATATGGATCAGGGTTTGAAAATCAACCACATCCTCATCAAAAGTCACATTCACGCCTTCCGAGGGCTCCGGCGCCGATGTCGCCGTGAACCACACTGAGCGAGCCAGACTGACCCCGCGAATGCTGCGAAACACCGCTTCCATGCACCAGTAACAACTGCCGCCAAACCCGACTTGTGCCATGATGAATCTCCGAATCGATCTTATATCCTCAGTATGGCGCCCAAAACGAAGAAGGCGAGCCGAAGCTCGCCTATCAAGAGTCAAGGTTGGGCAGGAAAACCATATACTTTATGCGTTTGCCACCAACTCAGCCAGACAGCGCTCAACCACATCTAACCCTTCGTTGATCGTCGACAAGTCGGTAGTCAGCGCGGGCAGGAAACGAATCACGTTACCGCGTACCCCGCAAGAGAGCAGGATCACCCCGGCCTGATTCGCCGCTTCCACCAGCGCTTTGGTGAGCTCTGGGTTCGGCTTATTGCCTGCGCCCGGAACCACCAGCTCCATCGCAACCATAGCGCCCAGGACGCGAATGTCGCCGATGTCGGCAAAGCGCTGCTGCATGTCCTGCAGACGCTTTGACATCACCTCGCCGATCGCCAGCGCCTTGTCACAGAGTTGCTCCTCATCAATGATCTTGAGCACTTCAAGTGCCGCCACGCAGGCCAGTGGCGAACCGGCATACGTGCCGCCAAGACCACCCGGCGCCGCGGCGTCCATGATCTCCGCCTTCCCGACCAGGGCGGACAGCGGGAAGCCCCCGGCAATCCCCTTCGCCATGGTGATCAGGTCCGGCTCAATCCCCAGATATTCGCTGGCGAACAACTTCCCGGTCCGGGCAAAGCCGGTCTGGATTTCATCGGCAATCAGCACAATCCCATGCTGGTCACACAGCTGACGCAGCGCCTGGGCAAATGCCGGCGGAGCCTGATAGAAACCGCCCTCACCCTGAACCGGCTCGAAGATAATCGCAGCCACGCGCGTCGGCTCAATGTCCGCGGCAAACAGATCCGTAATCCCCTTCAGGCTCTCTTCCACACTGATACCGTGGTAAGCGTTCGGATACGGCACATGGTAGATTTCATTCGGGAACGGACCAAACCCTGCTTTATAAGGAGCCACTTTGCCGGTCAGCCCCATGGTCATATTGGTCCGGCCATGGAAGCCGCCCTTAAAGGCAATCACGCCGCTGCGCCCGGTGTGGGCTCGGGCGACTTTAATCGCATTTTCGACCGCTTCGGCCCCTGTGGTGACGAACATCGCCTTATTGGCGGTCTCTCCCGGGACGCGCTCAGTCAGTTGCTCCGCCAGCTCAACAAACGACGGATACGGGGTGACCATGGCACAGGTATGCGAGAACCGATCCAGTTGCGCTTTAACCGCGTTGACAATCCGCGGATGGGAGTGACCGGTGTTATTGACCGCAATCCCCGAGGCAAAGTCGATATAGCGACGGCCTTCGATGTCCCACACGTAAGCATTTTCTGCTTTCTCGACATAAATCGGGCTCAGGTTCCCCATCCCACGGGCAATCACCTGCTGTTTACGCTGTTGCCATGATTGATTCGTTGTCATGTGATTTGCTTCCTTATAAAAAACTGAACAACAATTGCTTATTCCAACCCGCCAAAGCAGAGATATTTAATATCCAGATATTCGTCGATCCCCTGTTTGGCGCCTTCGCGACCAATGCCGGACTGCTTCACCCCGCCAAACGGTGCGACCTCCGTTGAGATAATCCCTTCATTGATCCCAACCATGCCGTATTCCAGCGCTTCGGCGACGTGCCAAATCCGGCCGATATCGCGGCTGTAGAAGTAACTCGCCAGGCCATAAATGGTATCATTGGCCATCTGCACCAGCTCTTCATCGCTGTGAAAACGGATCACCGGGGCGACCGGACCAAAAATCTCTTCCGAGACAATCACCATATCCTGAGTCACGTTCGTCAGGACTGTCGGCGCAACAAACAGGCCCGGCTGCGGCTGATCCCCACAAGCGACCGAGGCGCCCTGCTGCTTGGCCTGTTCAATCAGCTGCAAGATATTTTCTTTGGCTTTTTCTTCAATCACCGGCCCAATCGCGACGCCTTCTTCCAGGCCGTTGCCAATTTTCAGCGCTTTCACTGCGGTGGCGAACTTATCAACGAAGGCATCATAGACATGGTCGTGAACATAGAAGCGGTTGGCGCACACGCAGGTTTGTCCGGCGTTCCGGAATTTAGAAGCGATCGCTCCTTCTACGGCTTTATCCAGATCGGCATCGTCAAAGACGATAAACGGTGCATTCCCGCCCAGCTCCATTGACGTGCGTTTGACATCCTGAGCACATTGCTCCAGCAGCAGGCGTCCAACCTGGGTCGAGCCGGTAAAAGACAGTTTGCGAATTTTCGGGTGCGTGCAAAACACCTCCCCAATCATCCGGCTTGACGGGTTCACCACCAGGATCAGCAGATCCCGCGGAATACCGGCCTGATACGCCAGCTCGGCCGAGGCCAGCGCTGACAACGGGGTTTGGTTGGCCGGCTTGGCAATAAAGCTACACCCGGCGGCTAGTGCAGGGGCGGCTTTGCGGGTGATCATCGCAATCGGGAAGTTCCACGGCGTGATCGCTGCCGCGACACCAACCGGCTGCTTAATCGTCGCAATCCGGCGATCGCCCATCGGCGCCGGAATGGTCTCGCCGTAAGTGCGTTTCGCTTCTTCAGCGAACCATTCAATAAATGAAGCGCCATAAGCGACTTCGCCCATCGACTCTTTCAGCGGTTTCCCTTGCTCCAGGGTCATCAGCCGGGCCAGGTCCTGCTGGTTATCCATCATCAGCTGATACCAGCGGCGCAGCACCGCTGAGCGCGCTTTGGCCGTCTGTTTCTGCCACAGTTTCTGGGCGGCATGCGCCCGTTCGACTGCCGCTTCAATTTCCTCGCGAGACTGGGTTGGAATATGTCCCACAACCTCACCGTTCGCCGGATTGGCCACCGCCAGGCTGGTTTCTGAAGGCTCGCACATAAAAGCAACTAACGAGCGGTTTTTAATCTGTTCCATGATCTCTCCTTCAATCGCGCGGTAAGCCATGACTTCAGGCCCGGCTTACCGGAACTTGTTGTGTAATACAGTGAATATTGCCGCCACCCAGTAACACTTCCCGGGTCGGGATCCCAATGATTCGCCAGTCAGGCAACGCCGCCAGCAACACGGCTTTCGCCGCATCATCGGTACGCGGGTCCAGCAGCGGAAAAATCACCGTTCGGTTAACCATCAGGAAATTACAATAAGAGGCGGCCAGCCTTTCTCCGGCCTGACGCTTCATCCCCTGACTGGCCTGAATGCCAGCCGCTTCGGATTCACTCAGATACAGCGGCCCCGGCATCGGCAGTTTGTGAACGGTCACGGTTCGGCCCCGGGCGTCCGGTTCGGCGGTTATTGCCGCGCAGGCCTGACGTGAAATCTCATACTGCGGATCCGTAGGATCGTCCGTCCAGGCCAGCACCACTTCGCCCGGTGCAATCACATGAAGCAGGTTATCAACATGGCCATTGGTTTCATCGTTATAGAGCCCGCGCGGGATCCAGATGATCTTCTCAATGTTCAGATATTCCGCCAGCAGCTGTTCCAGTGCTTCACGGGCCAAGTGCGGGTTGCGGTTCTCATGCAGCAGGCACTCTTCCGTGACATAAAGGGTACCCTCTCCATCAGTATGGATGGCCCCGCCTTCGAGGACAAAAGGCGCCTGATAGTGATCCACACCCAGCAATTGACTGACGTTAGCGGCCACCTGATCATCCTGCTCCCAGGGAGAGTATAGACCGCTGTGATGGCCACCCCAGGCATTGAACTGCCAGCTGACCGCCCGGAGTTCACCGTGGTCATTGAGCAATGCTGTCGGGCCGATATCGCGCATCCAGGCATCATTAAAGGCCATTTCTACCACGGTGATCGCCTCCCCCAACACGGCTCGCGCTTGTGCATATTGTGCCGGTGTAACCACCACCGTGACGGCAACCACCTGACTCAACACTTCTGCGATTTCAGCAAATACCCGTTGCGCCGGTTTTGCCCCGTCACGCCAGTTATCCGGCCGCTCCGGCCAGGCCAGCCAGACAGCCTGCTGGGGTTGAAATTCAGCCGGAAAATAAAAGCCGTCCTGTTTCGGCGTCCCTGCTCGTTCCATGTTTCAGCTCCCTGTATTTCGTGCGCTTACTTGCCGGTCAGCGAATTCAGCGCGCTATACAGATCCGGACGGCGATCGCGGAACAGCCCCCAGCTGTAGCGCTCCTGAGCGGTCTACGCGAGATCGATTTCGGCAAAGATGGTGGTTTCGACGTCACGCTCGGCCTCTGCAATTTTCCCGCCTTTATGGTCGGTAATAAAAGACGAGCCATAAAACACGGTTTCAATCCCGTCGTCGGTTTCCACACCCGTGCGGTTGGCGGCAATCACCGGCACCAAATTTGCTGCCGAATGGCCCTGCATGGTGTGTTGCCAGTGATCCCGAGAATCCAGGGTTGGATCCTGGGGTTCGCTGCCGATCGCAGTCGGATAAAAAATCGCTTCGGCGCCAGCCAGCGCCAGACTCCGAGCCAACTCGGGGAACCATTGATCCCAGCAGATCCCGGCGCCAAAGGTGCCGTATTTGGTTTTCCAGACCTTAAACCCGGTGTCTCCCGGGCTGAAGTAGAACTTCTCGCTGTAACCCGGACCATCCGGGATGTGAGATTTACGATAGTTCTCCAGCACAGTGCCGTCGGCATCAATCATCACCAACGAGTTATAGAAGCTGTTACCGGCTTTTTCAAAATAGCTGACCGGCAGCACCACATCGCACTCGCGGGCCAGTTCACTCATGTGGCGGATCAGTTGGCTGGTGGCGGTTTCTTCCGCCAACGCGAAGTATTTCGCTTCCTGTTTCTTACAAAAATACGGGGCAGCAAACAGTTCCTGTAGGACGATGACCTGCGCCCCTTTTTCTGCGGCATCTTTCACCGCCCGGGTTATTTTCTTCAGGTTGTCGTCCAGATCCCAGCTGATCGCCAACTGTACGGCAGCAAATTTCACAGTCCTTGACATCATTTCTCCTTGTGGTGTCCGGTTAGATCGCCAGTTTATCGCGCAGGTTGTAGTAAGCGGCGCCCATCGCCGTGAGCGGAATTTGCAGATGCCGCCCGCCCGGGAATGCCAGGTGGGTCAGCGAGGCAAAGGCATCAAAGCGCTCGGTATTGCCCTGCAGGGCTTCCGCCAGCAGTTTTCCGGCCAGGTGCGTACAGGTGACGCCATGGCCGCTGTAACCTTGCAGGTAGTAAATGTTATTGCTGAAGTGGCCAAATTGCGGCATCCGGGAATAGGTCAGCAGGAAATTACCACTCCAGGCGTAATCGAGTTTGATCTCTTGTAGCTGCGGGAAGACCTTTTCCATCTTCGGCCGGATTTCACGCTCGATGGAAGCCGGTTCGCGGGCACCGTACACCACCCCGCCCCCAAACAGCATGCGGTTGTCAGCCGTGATGCGGAAATAATCCAGCAGGTAGTTACAATCTTCGACACAGTAGCGCTGCGGCAGCAGCTCGTCGGCAAGATCCTGAGACAGCGGTTCTGTGGCAATCACCTGAGTCCCGCACGGAATAGCTTTGTTGGTGACATTGGGCGCCAGATCGCCCAGATAGGCGTTCCCGGCCAGTAGCAAGTACTGAGCCTTCACGGAACCATGTTCGGTATGGGCCACCGGTTTGGCTCCTTTCTCGATCCGGGTGACCGCTGAATGTTCGAAAATCTGGCCGCCCAGGCTGACGATTGCAGCGGCTTCACCCAAGGCCAGGTTCAGCGGATGAATATGACCGCCGGTCATATCTAACAGGCCGCCTTGATATACATCCGTGCCGACACAGCTTTTCAATTCTTCGCCATCCAGCAGCGTCAATTCGGTGTGCCCGTAACGCTCCCAGTTCTGCTTATGATGTTTCAGCGCTTCGAACTGTTTGTGATTCAGTGCGGTAAACAAACCCCCGGCACGATGATCACAGTCGATATTGTATTGTTCAATGCGCTGACGAATGATGTCACCGCCTTCAAAAATCATGTTGCACAGGGCCTGCGCGGTCTTTTTGTCATAACGCTTTTCAATCACGTCCACGTCGCGGCTGTAGCTGTTGACGATCTGGCCGCCATTGCGCCCCGTGGCGCCGAAGCCAACTTTGACACTTTCCAGGATCACCACCTTGAACCCCTGCTCGGCCAAATGCAGGCCCGCAGACAAGCCGCTGAACCCTGCGCCGACGATACAAACGTCACACTCCAGGTCCTGACGTAGCACCGGATAGTCTTCCTTGTTGTTCGCCGTTGCCGCGTAGTAAGAATCGACATGCTTGCTCATTTGCTCACTCCTTTGATGATGATTCCAGACAGATCCAGGTTGTCTTCAGTTCAGTAAATTTTTCCAGTGCGTGAAGGGATTTATCGCGGCCATTCCCGCTTTGCTTATAGCCGCCGAACGGGACGGTCATATCGCCTTCGTTGTAGTTGTTGACCCAAACCGATCCCGCACGCAGTTGTTTGGCCACCCGGTGCACCCGATCCAGATCGGAGCTCCATAGCGCAGCGCCGAGGCCGTACGGGGAATCGTTAGCAATCGCGATCGCTTCTTCCTCGGTGCGGAATGGGATCACACACAGGACCGGGCCAAAAATCTCTTCGCGGGCAACCGTCATGTCATTGCTGACCTGCTCCAGGATCACCGGAGCAACAAAAGCGCCGGTTCCTTCAACGTCGCCACCACAGCATTTCACGGCACCGTCGGCTTCCCCGGCCGCCACATAATCCAGCACAGCCTGCTTATGCCCCTCATCAATGAGTGCGCCCATCCGGGTCGCCGGATCCAGCGGATCTCCAGGAGTAAACGCTTTTGCGGCTTCCTGCACCATGCGAACGAACTGCTCTTGAATACTTTCATGAACCAGCAGGCGGGTAGCGGCAACACACACCTCGCCCTGGTTATAGAAACAGCCGGCAGCGGTCTGTTCGGCTGCTTTTTTCAAGTTTTTATAGTCCGGAAAAACAATATTGGCGTTTTTGCCACCGGCTTCGGCCCACACCCGCTTCATGTTCGACTCACCAGCGCTGATCATCAGCTGGCGGGCAATGCGGGTAGAACCGGTAAAGGTGATGCAATCCACGTCTGCATGGCGGGCTAACGCATCACCGACTTCGTGGCCAAAGCCCGGCAACACCTGAAATACACCGGCGGGCAGACCGGCCTGATGGGCCAGTTGACCCAGGTAAATCGCAGTGAGCGGCGATTTTTCAGAAGGTTTGAGAATGACACTGTTGCCTGCCGCCAGTGCCGGGCCAAGCTTCCAGCAAGCCAGTAACAGCGGAAAATTCCAGGGCACCACGGCAGCAACCACGCCAATCGGCTCATGCTGGATATGGGCATGCACATCCGGACCGGTACAGGCAACTTCGCCGTACACTTTATCGATCGCTTCAGCATAAAAGCGGATCGCATTCACGGCACCGGGAATATCGGCACTTAAGCTATGGCTGATCGGCTTGCCGGTATCTAACGTTTCCAGCAACGCCAAGGTATCCCGATGCTGTTCAATCAGTGAGGAAAACTGGAGTAATACCGTTTTTTTCTGCGCTGGTGCTAAATGACGCCAGTCACCACGATGAAATGCGCTTTTGGCCAGCTCAACTGCCGCATCCGCATCTGCGGCTTGACAGCGGGCAACCTGGGCCAGCGTTTCGCCGGTGGCCGGGTTGATCGTCGCAAAGCTGCTGTGATCCACTGCCG
Source organism: Photobacterium sp. TY1-4 (assembly GCF_025398175.1). Lineage (NCBI taxonomy): Bacteria > Pseudomonadati > Pseudomonadota > Gammaproteobacteria > Vibrionales > Vibrionaceae > Photobacterium > Photobacterium sp. TY1-4. The sequence goes on along the minus strand of NZ_CP099735.1, from coordinate 287,152 downwards.
GCTGGTAGCTGCCGTTGATAAATGCTCGTGACTCTATAACCAGCTCATTTTTTCGCTCTATCCATTGCTGTTTCGTGATCATCCCTTTTTCCTCAACGCTGCAAGCGCTAGAAGCTTGCCGGTGTGTGTGCACTGATCAAGCGGCATACCTGATCCGTACGATTGGTAAATTTGTGAGGAATGCTGGTATCAAACAGGTAACCTTCGCCCTGCCTGATGACATAAGTCTCCTTGCCCAGGGTGAGTTCAATTTCTCCCTCGAGCACAGTGCCAGCCTCTTCCCCTTCGTGTTTAATGGTTTTTAATCCAGTACTGCTGTGCGGTTGATATTCCTCAATGAGGAACCCCATCCGCCGATTGTCCCGGCCGTCACACACCAGTTTCATGGAAACCGACTCATTGCCGATTTCGATAAACTGGGTCGGTTGGATCACCACCGACGGCTTAATATTCGGCTCATCACTGGTGAAAAACTCCGACAGTGACATTGAAAAAACATTGACGATTTTTTGCAGCGAACTCACTGACGGGCTAACTTTGTCATTCTCAATGGATGAGATCGCGCTGTGCGTGATATCCGCCCGCTCTGCCAGCTCCCGCTGTGACAAATTATGTAACTTGCGAAGCCTCGCAACCTTGACGCCGATTTGCTGTTTTTCCATTTCTTAATTCCTTAAGGGCTTGGGCCGCTTGAATAAAGTGGCTAAACAGCAATTTTGACATAAATAATTCTGTTGCGAACCACTCAGGGTGCCATTGCACGCCAATAAAGTAAGGGTGGTTCGACAAACTGAACGCTTCGATGAGTCCGTCCGGGGCAACCGCTTCAATCTTCAGGGCCGGTGCCAATGTTTCGACCCCCTGCCCGTGCAGTGAATTCACCGACACCGAGCGCGTCTCACCCAGCCAGTTTGCAAAATTCCCCCCCGGGATCACCTCAAGCGCATGACTAACCGCGTATTTCACGCTGAAATCGGGATCATTCGGCTCCCGATGGTCCAGTGCATTTGTTTTGCAATGCACTTGCGGATGCAGGGTTCCGCCGAGCGCAACATTCATTTCCTGAAAGCCGCGGCATATCCCCAGCACCGGAATACCCAGTACGGCACATTGACGGATGACGTACAGCGCCAGTTGATCACGTCCCGGATCCTGCTTCGGCTCCTCATGGTCGGCACCGTAATGCTCTGGGGCCACATTACTATGGCTGCCCGGTAGGAGTACGCCATCAACCGTCGCCAGTAGTTGATCTAAGTCCGCTTCATCACTGCCGGCCGGGATTAACACAGGAAGGCCGCCAAAGTCTCTGATTGCATTGAGATAAAACTCATTGACGGACTGAACATCGTAGCCCGCGACTTGTTTTTGACAACAGACCACGGCAATCAGTTGTTTCGAGCTCATTCCTTTCACCCTTTGTTCGATTTAATTGACAAAACCTTAGCCAAGCAAAAACAGACTGGCAATAATAAAAAACATAAAGTTCACATCAAACGTCCATCTTGGTGACTTTACGCACAAAAAATACCTTTTACGCATTGAATCGTTAAAAATATCGAGCTATAGGTTAATACCATGTTAAATAAATCCGCCATACTCGGAGCAAATCAACATGGAAGACTCGATACAGGACGTTCAAAATTTCATACAAACATGGCCAGATGTTCGATATATCGACCTGTTATTTTATGACCTCAACGCATCTCCCCGCGGAAAACGCATCCCGATTGAAGCGGCGAAGAAACTGGCGCGTGGGGTTTATTTACCGGTTTCGAACAACTCACTGAGCGTGACCGGCAGCGTGGTCGAAAGCGCCGGACTCGGAGAAGCGCTTGGCGAGCCGGATCATCTCTGTCATTTGATTCCGGGCTCGCTGCGGCCCGGACTCAACCCGGAAGTCGGACAAGCACAACTGCAAATGATGGCGCAGGACGATGCCACCCCCTGCCCCTATGAAGCGCGAAATGTGCTGCTGGACATTGTCTCCCGGCTTCATGCCCGCCAGCAGTTCCCGGTGGTTGCGCTGGAACTGGAATTCTACCTGATTGATAAGCAGCGAGATCCCAATGGTCGGATCCAGCCACCGATCAACCCGGCGACTGAACAGCGCGAGGCCAACTGTGATGTTTACAATGTCGATAATCTGGATGACTACGACGCCTTCCTTTCCGATGTCAATGAAGCCGCGAAGCAGCAAAACCTCAATACCGACGGGGCGCTGGCGGAATCGGCTCCGGGACAGTTTGAGCTCAATTTTTTCCACCAGCAGGATGTGGTCGCCGCCTGTGACCAGTTGCTGAGTGCCAAGCGGATTATCCGTCAGGCGGCCCAAAAACACGGGTTTGACGTGACGTTTATGGCCAAGCCTTTTGCAGATCAAGCCGGTAGCGGCCAGCACATTCATCTGAGCGTCCTGGATGAGCAAGGCCGAAACCGGTTCTCTTCACCTGCCGGTGAACCCAGCGCTTTCTTCTATCAGACCATCGCCGCCATGCTCAACATGATGCCGGAGACCATCGCGCTGCTGTGTCCGAACGTGAACTCCTACCGTCGGTTCGCGAAAGGGATGTTCACCCCGACTCTGGTTAACTGGGGCCATAACCACCGTGGCGTTGCTTTGCGGGTTCCGAAAAGTGATGCCAACAACCGTCGCCTTGAGCACCGGATCGCTGGGGCCGACGTCAATCCCTATATTCTGGCCGCGGTTGTTTTGTCGGGCGTGCTGCATGCCGAGCACCTCAGTCCGGAAGCCTGCCCGGCACCAGCCAGCCCGGATGCCGAGGATCTACCAACACGGATGTCTGACGCTCTGGACAGGATGGCTCGCAGTGAGGTTCTGACCTCATATTTCGGCAAGGAATTTCTTGATTTGTATTTAGCATGCAAACAAAGTGAGTTGGTTGAATTTGAGCAATTCATCACCCCGCTTGAAGTTGAATGGATGCTTCACTCTGCGTAACCCAATTAAAGGACTAATTCGATGACAACAGAAACAACTTCATTATCACCCTCAGGCGGAATAACCTTTCAGCGCTTAAGCGTGATGACCCTGGTACTTGCCATCCTGGCCGGATTTATCATCATTGGTAACCTGCATGAGCCTGACACCCCCTACGGTTGGTACAGCCTGTTACCGACCACTGTGGTGCTCGCCTTTGCACTGTTGACGCACCGAACCGTCGAAGCGCTGTTTGCCGGGGCTATTGTCGGCTTGCTGATGGTGGAGCCGACAGAGATTGTCGGTAATGTGGTCGATATTGCGCTGACGGTCATGATGGATGAAACCATCGGCTGGATTATCCTGGTGTGTGGCCTGATGGGCGGGCTGATCACCATGCTGGAAAAAGGCGGCAGTATTCTGTCATTCAGCGAAGCGCTGGTGACCCGGGTGAAGAGTCGCCGCCAATCGATGGTCCTCACTTTTCTGCTGGGTATTTTGATTTTCATCGACGATTATCTCAATGCCATCGCCATTTCTTCCTCAATGAAGCGGATCACCGACAGCTACAAGATCTCCCGGGAAAAACTGGCCTACCTGGTAGATTCTACAGCCGCGCCGATTTGTATCCTGGTGCCGATTTCAACCTGGGCGATTTTCTTCGCTTCCCTGCTCGAAGCCAACCACATCACCGAGTCCGGCAACGGCCTGACGAGCTATATTTCTGCGATTCCGTACATGGCTTATGGCTGGGTGACCCTGGTGATTGTGTTTCTGGTTGCCATGCAGAAGTTGCCGGATCTGGGCGCAATGAAAAAGGCAGAGCAACGTGCTGCCCAAGGCCAGACCAAGCCGGACGGCGCAGAGGATATTGATTTCGGTGCGGATATCAAGAAGCATCCCAATAGCCTGATGGGGATCATGAACTTCATCCTGCCGATGGTAGTCTTGGTTGCAGCCAGCTGGTTCTACGATATCGACCTGCTGGCCGGTGTGTTTGTCGCTATCCTATTCACCATCTTCTTATATGGTGTGCAGAACCTGTTGCCGATGAACGCGATGTTTGATGCGATCTACGAAGGGATCAAAATCATGCTGCTGCCACTGGCGACCGTGATCGGCGGCTTCATGCTCAAATCCGTCAACGACCAAATCGGCTTGACCCAGTACGTGATTGAGTCCGTGGCGCCAATCCTGTCGCCGCAGCTGTTACCTGCAATTGTGTTCGTGATTCTGACCATGCTGGTGTTTGCCACCGCATCTTCCTGGGGGCTGTTTGCCGTCGCGATGCCGATTGTCTTCCCACTGGCGCAACAGCTCGATGTCTCCATGCCGCTGGTGATTGGGGCGATCATCTCCTCAGCTGCGGCCGGCAGTCATTCCTGCTTCTTCAGTGACTCGACCGTCCTGTCGGCCCAAGGCAGTGGTTGTACAGCGATGCAACATGCCATCACACAGGCACCTTACGCATTGATTGGGATTATTCTGACCACGGTGTTTTTCCTGGTCGTCGGATAAAGCGCGGGATAAAGCGAATCGCTTTAAAATCAAAACGGTTAAACAACCAAACCAAAAAACGGGCTTTCGCGCCCGTTTTTCTTTTCGGTCTATTATCCGGGCGAGCCCGATATCAACGGGGTGGCCGCAACTATACCCAGCCGATAGCCCGCCTGAAGTTTGTCCGGATCTGTGGTTGTACGCCCGACCGAAAATTCCGGTGGCGGAGCAATCACCGTCAGTTCACAATCAGCTGGCGGCTGATTGATAAAGGCAATCGCCTGATTGTACCGCTCGGCTCGGTGCAGCATCGCCTCTGCCAGCTTGGGTGTGTTGCGAAACAGTTTGTTGATCAACCAAGGATGCCGCATCGGTGACTTCTGGTAACCCAGCGGTCTGGACAGCACCACGGTTATTTTTCTTGCGCCCATCTCATAGGCTTTGATCACCGGGATAGAATCGGCCACACCACCGTCGGTCATCGGCATCCCGTCAATGACCGGAAAGTTGCGATACGCCAGAGGAATAGAGCAGGAGGCTTTGAGCAACTCATTTAGGTTTGCGGCCGTCGCCTGCACATAGGCGGCTTCCCCGGTTTCCACGGCTGTGGTGACCACAAACAACGGAATCGGCTGAGCGATCAATGTTGGCGTATCGAGGCAAATTTCACGCAGCGTGATGTCCCACAACCAATCCAGATCAAACCAATGCCCGCCACGTAAAAATCGTCGGAAGCTGATGAACTCGGATCGGCAGGAATAGTCGGTGATCACCGTACGGTTACGCCCCCGTTGGCCCGCCAACCAGGCGGCCAAATTCGTCGAGCCGGCTGACACCCCGAGACAGATGTCAAAGGGTCGATACTGATGATCCAGAAACGCATCCAGAACGCCGGCAGCGAAAATGCCGCGCATGGCCCCACCTTCCACCACCAGCGCCGATCCGGGTGTATGCCGTTGTAATTCTTGTGCCAACATCACTGTGATTTCTCCTTTAGGATGCAACATCATAGGATACAAACCTGACTCCCGGCTAAACGAGCATGGTTCGCTCGGTTCAAAACGGCTCGGATCAAAACGGCCCGGATGAAAACGGCCCCGGTCATCAACCAGGGCCGTCGCTATTACCGAGAATCGCCGCTTAGTTTTTCGACTTGAGATATTTCACATGCGCTTCCATCTCTTCGCCGATTTCTTTGCGCATATTCATCAACTTAATCGCAGAATCCCGCAGTAGCTTGTCTTCATCTGTTTTCGGCACCCACTCCGGCACCGGACTTGGATTTCCGGCTTCATCAACCGCCACCATAATTACGATACAGTGCGTGGTCAGCCGACGCTCAAGATTTTTCGGATCACTGGCCTGGACATCAATCGCGATATGCATTGATGTCCGGCCGGTATAAATGACTTTCGCACTGACTTCGACCAGATTGCCGACATGAATAGGTGCGACAAAACGGATCCCCCCAGCATAGGCCGTGATGCAATATTTCCCACTCCAGCCTGCAGAACACGCGTACGCCGCTAAGTCGATCCACTTCATCACGGCGCCACCATGTACCTTACCACCAAAGTTAACGTCCCCCGGTTCAGCCAGAAATCTCAGTGTTACTTCTCGTTGCCTTTCACCCATACCCACATACTCCCTGGCTGCTTCTGTTTTTGATTATTGCGTCTGAATCTCAATCACGAGAGACATCAATAAACATAACGACTGACGAAAAGAAAAGGCAAGCGCTAATTTATGACCGGGTAAAAAAAAGCGCCCTGTGAGCGAGGCGCTATAAGAGAAATGAAAGCGTGAGAATTATGGCGCGTACTGCGATGATTGCGCCACCTGTTGCTCAAGCGTCTCTAGTTGTTGTTTTAAGCTCTCTGTTTCAGCGAGCAATTTTTCTTTTTCTGCCTTCAACCCCGCCAACTGCTGTTCGCTTTGAGAGGCCTGTTGATCGTATCTTTCTTGTATCGTATTCAGTTCTTCTTTTAATACAGCGTGCTCCGCCAGGCTCGCTTCCAGTTCTGCTTTCACCTTCCGCTGGGCCCGCTGCGCCGTGTTCTTTGCTTTGGTCGCTTTATCCGCTTCTGCCTTCACCTGCTCATGTTGCGCATCTTTCACTGACAACGCTTCTGCAAGGGCCGATTTCTCCTGATTGAATTGCTTTTGCATCCGCGACAGCAATTGTTCCTGTTTGCTCAGTTCATCCTGAAGCGCAGACTCTTTGGGAGATCCCAGCCCCACTGCCGCGCGCCACTGATTCGTTGCAGAGCGGGTCAGGTTATCCAACAGGTCAAACGGAAAACATAGCTGAGGCTCAGATGTTTTCTGTTGCCGTTTTACCCCCTGATCCAGTGCTTCGAGCACGGTCAGGGTGTGTTGGTGAGTCCCTTTGATCGACTCTCTGGCATGCGCCACCATGACACCTTCGAGCTGCTTGGCTGACTGAAACACCCATTGGGTTTGAAAATGAAAATAGTCTTCGGGTTTCAGTGGCATCCAGTTCAAGTACGGTTTGCTGTTCGGGTTACTGCTCATTCAAGATCTCCCTGAAAAGTGTTTAAAACGCTACATGAAAAATAGACTAAGAATATGTACAAAGCGTAAATTTTTACGGCACATTCTCGACTGGCTAAATTTCATATTGAGCAATAACAATGTAGCAAGAACAACCTATTACCGAATGACGAACTCATGTCAGAATGGTGACAAGACCATGAACCTTCAATTCCGGTGCCCCCTCCAAACCTTTCATATCCTATCGACTGTCTCCCCGGTACGCCATCGAACGCCAGACTTAGCAACGACATCAGGCGCATCTCGGGCGATATCCTATGCCCTGCAGGTCAGGGCATAGGCAGAGACACTTTGCCAACTGATATTGTTTTATTTTCAGTCGCTTAGATTATCCATTTGTCGAAAAATGTAAAGTGTCATGCGATAAATGGTGAATTATCCAGATGAAAGGAATATACGGTGATAAATGACATATTAGAAAACCTGACCCGCATCTCAGTTGTCATCAATTTGCTATTTAGGGCCGCTAAGCTGAATTCAATATTCACGACGCCCCCAATGGAATGAAGCCACTAAAACGCTATCAATATGAACGATATGCCATTCTTTGCAAGCTTGCCTATCCGCCGACGTTCGATCATACCATTTATGGTTTCAGTGCCGACGGGCGATATGAGATCACGGACCGCTGGGGCAGAACCATCATTCGGGTGCTTTGGGGAGAAAAGAACGAAGTCGTGGTGGTTTTCAAAGGTTCGCAAAACCTCTGGGATTGGCTGCTCAATATGGCTTGCCTGCCCAAACAGCAAATAAAACACCAACGCCGCTACTACATTCACTGGGGTTACCATTTCTTACTGTCACAAAAAAGCAAGCGTCACCGCCCGTACCAGGCACCGCCCGATCTGTTTGAATCACAGTGTATCGAGCTGAGTCAGGCCAGTGATCAACCACAGTTCGGGGATTTATCGGTTTATCAGCATATCGAAAAAATCATCACGCCGCTGATTGCCGCCGGTAAGAAAGTCACCTTCACCGGCCACTCTTCCGGTGGTGCCATGGCGATCCTGGTTGCGGATCGCCTGTCTGCCAGTCACCCGGATGCGATCAAGCGTGTGGTCACCTTCGGACAACCTGCCGCCGGGTTAAGAAGCTTTAAACGTCACTATCAGCTCAACCATTGCACATACCGGATCTGTTGTGACTTAGATATCGTGACGTTCTTACCACCCATCCCCTTTATGTACTGGCATGTAGGCAAGCTTCTCTGGCTGCATGAAGGCCGGATCTACGAGAACTCTCCCACCCCTTACCGGCTGTATAAGTCCCTGATCAGTTGGCTTCTTCGCCCTGTCACTTATCATTACATGCGAAAGTACATCCGGAACAAAGACTTTTTTGATAAGCACTAACCTGATTCGACCGGGGTTACATCTGCTTGAATAACCCCTGGGCATTCCGGCTGACGGCAAGTTTTCCGTGGCCGCCGGCCAGGTAGACAAACATTTTCCCGGTAAAGTCACGCTTCACCCGTTCAATCGCTTCCACCCGGACAATTGTTGCACGGTGGATCTGCCAAAACATATCCGGGTCCAGTTGTTTAATCAGCTCTTTAAGTGGCATACGAATGATGTATTCCCCTTCGCATGTATACACACTGACATACTTATCTTCAGCCCTGAGGTAAATGACATCATCAACGGAAACCAAACTGATTTCATCCCCCTTACTGGCCCTGATCCAGCGTAACCATGGGTTCATCGGTGACTGCATTTTCTGCATCAGACGCTCAATGGATGCAATGGCACCAGCCGTGCTCTGCCCTTGTCCGGCATGACATAACCGAACCTGGTTTTTCAGTCGTTCACACGTTTGAATCAGACGTTTGTCATGCAAAGGTTTCAGCAGGTAATCGAACGCGTGTGCCTCAAACGCTTGCACCGCGTATTCATCATATGCGGTGATGAACACGATGACCGGTACCATCTCCATTTCCTTCAGAGCTCTGGCAACGGCAATTCCGTCGATACCGGGCATCCGAATATCAAGAAACACCACATCCGGCTGCAAAGCATGGATCTTCGCCAATGCAGCCGCACCGTCCGACTCGCTGGCAACCACATCCAATTCAGGCCAGACGTCGCCCAGTACAGATTTCAAATGATGGCGCAGCAATGGTTCATCATCGGCGATCAGTGCGGTTAAGGCTTGGGTCATCGTCCATCTCCGGGAATCAGTTCAATTTTACTAATCACACCGCCACGCTCAGATGAGGCGATAGATAACGATGCCTGGGGACCATACAACGCTTTCAGACGCTGGCGAATATTATCCAAACTCAACCCGTTTCCTTTATGAAGAGATTTTCCGCCCAGTCCGGCCCCATCATCTTCAACGCGAATCTGTAACCGTCCTTCCACGCCAGACAAGGACACGACGACTTCCCCGCCAGCCGGACAAGGCTCGATACCATGACAAACCGCATTTTCAACCAACGGTTGCAACAGGTGTGGCGGGATATGCCAGCAGGTATCGACGTCAGGCGCAACAACAAACCGATACCGAAGCCGCTCGCCCAACCGAATGGATTGGATCTCCAGGTAGGCTTCCAGCAATTCAATCTCATCTTCCAGCTTGATCTGATCACAGCGACTTTTTTTGAGACTGATGCGGAGCAGTTCAGTAAATCGCAGTAACAAGGACTGCGCTTTCTTGGGATCGGCATCGATCAACACCTGGAGGTTTGCCAGGGTGTTGAACAGAAAATGAGGTTCGATCTGGCTTTGCAGCACTTTCAGCTGACTGACCACCAGCGCCTTTTCATGTTCAGCCTGAACCAGTTGTACCTGGCGCAACTGATGCTTATACAGCAAGGCTTTCTCACGGCAGTAGAAGAAATAATAAATACAGCTGGAAAAAAACAGCGCGAAGGAGACCAAAGACAGGACTTCCGCAACTTCCCCCTGACGTTGGAGCCAAACAAGCCATAACAGGGCATGTAAAGTGCCCAGCATGATCGTCACAGTAATGACGACCACAGAATGGGTCAAAGCCCGCCACATCGGAAAATAGGTACGGACAAAAAGGCTGATTAAGTTACAGACCGTGCCATAGCCCAGCGCGATGATCAGGTGGTCATTATAATCCCCCCCTTTCAAGGAATAGGTAATACAGGCTATCCCGATGCATAACACCAGGCTGATGACCAAATCCCAGGTTGTAAATCTGTATCTTTCCTTGCGCTGGATGGCCGCCACACAGACTCCTGCAACATTTTATGAAATCGGTTGATTATATAGAGCTCCCTATCGGGAGTAAAACCTCACCGCCCCCTGGTTCGACTTTTCAGTAGCGATGCAACAGAAATTAGAGACTCATCAAACGATTAACTTCTGGCTCCTGAATCATTGACGATAGCCTGAATGTTAAAAAATCAGCTAAAAAATGGTCAATCAACCCGGGTTTAATACCTTCCGGAGCCAAGATAGGGTATGGTGGAATGAAACGCGGATAATGAACAGAAAATATGCAGTCACAGATTGAACAGCTGATTAACTCGAAAAATCAATGGATGGCCAGCCATATCACAGAGGCCGAATTTCCGACCCCGCAGAGTCAGGAAGGGCTGACAATCTATCAGGCGCAGCAAGCGACGGGTTCCTACCAGTTGATGACCGATCGTGACGACACGCCTTTATCCCTACTGTCCATTTATCCTGTCGACTGCCACCCGCTAACGATCCGCTTCTCGATGATCAGAGCCAGCCAGTGGTCTGATGCGCATGAGCAAGAAGCCGTCATTGAGTATCTGACACAAATCATGCTGGAAGCGGATAGCCCGGCGCAGCTGTTCGTCGGCTTTTATCAAGGGAAACCAGCAGCCACGGGCATGATCTTCAACGGCCAGGAGGCACTGTCCGCACTGGCACTCATCAGTGACGTTTGTGCACGACCAGGTGCAAACCATTCGGCGCTCATTGCCGAAATGACCCGATTTTTGGCACATCAAATTGATGAGCAGCAACGCCAGCCCATCCTGCACGCACCACACTCGCCTGACTGAAGTCATCCGTTCGTCCCCATCACCAGTGACCGGGCGAAAACCAATCAAAAAGGGAGCCAATTTGGCTCCCCTCTTGCAACAACTGGTGCTCAATTATTGTGACACGGTCACTAACGCGTGCGCCAGGTAGTCAAGCTGCTGCTCGCGCAAACCGGCAATATTAATTCGACCATCACCAACCGCGTAAATGGCAAACTCATCACGGAGCCGCGCAATTTGCTCGGGGCTCAGTCCGGTCACAGAGAACATCCCTTTATGTTGATCAATAAAATTAAACGCATCTGTGCCTTGTGCACGAACCGCCTGGGTCAGGCCCGCACGTAAACTCACCAAACGGGCCTGCATCTGTGAGAGCTCTTCACGCCAGGTCGCCGTCAGCGCATCATCGGTAAGAATGGTGGCGACCAAGGCTGCACCATGATCCGGCGGCATGGTATAGGTTGAACGCGCAAGATTCAAAATACGCCCTTTCGCTTTCTGGGCCTCTTTTAAACTATCGCTGATCACAATGGCAGCTCCGGTCCGTTCACGGTAAAGGCCGAAGTTTTTCGAACAAGAGGTCGCGACCACCATCTCTTCTGTGTGGTCGGCCATATATTTTAAGCCCGCAGCATCTTGCTCGAGACCATCCCCAAATCCCTGATAGGCAATATCTACAAACGGCATAAAGCCATTTTTGTTGGCCAGGGCTGTGATCGCCTGCCAGTCTTCAAATGCAATATCGGCACCGGTTGGGTTGTGGCAACATCCGTGCAGCAGCACCACATCTTTTGGCCCGGCCTTTGCCAGCGCGGCCAACATGGCTTCGCGGTTCACCTGTTTGGTCACGCGATCAAAATACGGATAAAACTTCACCTTCAAACCCGCAGCTTCCATGACCGGCTTGTGGTTGACATAGCTGGGATCGGAAATCCACACCGTCGTCTCCGGTTGCGCCAGGCGCATTAAATCAGCCAACATCCGTAAAGCCCCGCTGGCCCCGGGGGTTTGCACCCCTGCTGCACGTTGATGCGCTGATGTGTCGGTCAACAGCAAATCCATCATCGCCTGGTTAAAGGTCTCATTCCCTGCCAAGCCGACATAGGCCTTGGTCGTCTGGGTCTCTACCACCTTCTGCTGTGCCTGTTGAACTGCCTGCATGATCGGCGTTTCACCCTGGCTGTTGCGATAAACCCCGATCCCTAAATCCATTTTCTCCGCTCGCGCATCTTCTCGATAAGCGATAGAAAGGGACAAAATAGGATCCAATTGTGCTTCAGTAAGCTGCTTAAACATGAGTTAAGTTCCATTTAGTGGCTCTGCATCAGTTCAAATTATCACTTCACTCACAAAAGATCACGATGAAATCATGATATTTATCAAAGCTTTTTTTAGCTTTACACGCTTACTCAACTGACCTGCCAGAACTTTCTTGATCTCCGTTAACCTTCCGTCACCTTAACTTGCAGTCGCTGGTCAACAGCCTAAATTTATGAATGAAACTGCAGTTTTGTTTTCCAGATAGTCCAATCCGGTGGAGGCAACAATGAAAAACAAAGTCGACGTACGTATCCTGTTGAGCGTGTACGAAAAAATAAAAACACAAGGTACCCCGACGGAGCATGGCGCGCAGCTCGAAGGCATTACCTGCACCGAGAGCCAGGATGGTTACTACATCAATTTATCGGACAGTCATGTGAGTCTGGATATCAACTTTCACAATACTTATCATTTTCACACCATGAATGAAGATCCTGAATCCGTGATTAATCAAACCACCACGGAATTTCATAACAACAATGAAGCGCAGATTGAAGAGTTCTTGCAAAAGTTGATGGACCTGGATCAGCGTTATTAACTCACCCGTCATCGGCAAATTTCAGCCGGTGCTCACCTCAGCATGCCTTCACCGCGGCTGACCGAATCAGGCCGGCCGCATAGGTACGCCCATAATGTGTATAAATATCACCCAAATGATGTGGAATTGACATTCCTCTTACGAATCAACTCAGCCATTTTACAGATTCCTGACAAGAAGCTAGCAGCAAATCAATAAGCTGGATGGTGTGAGTACGACTGATCATTTATTCAAAAACCAAATCAAAGAACATTCAGTCCATATTCATACACACGGGTTTATGGTCAGTGATCACACGATGGCCCTGAGCCACCGATCGATATCGCATGATTGAGGAAGAGGCCATGCATACTGAACAACTCAGCACAACAGAGCTTGATTTTGCCATCGCGGCACTGGGTGAGTGTTATCGAAGACTAGACGCGGCAGACATCACCGCCAAAGAGCTTTCACAGGAAGGCTTTGCGCTGATGTTCAAATCAGCTTACGCAGACATTACCAAACAGCATTGATGCTCAAACATGAAAGCTCAGGCATAACCTGAGCTTTATCTTTTTTCTAATCAGCTTTCCCAATCCCGGTTCTGCAGGACCACGCGATAACCATCGACATCTTCAAACGTCTTGCCGACACGTTCCCAATACGGGTTATTGGATTCGACAACGGTAAAACCCGCATCGATCATCCCGCGACAGGCACGTTCCCAGACACGACTACAGTCGAGATAAAACACCAGTAAGTTATCCTGCGTTGGGGCACGACCGGCCGTTACACCATGCTGCTGAACAAACTCGATATGGTAAGCATGTCTGGAATGCCCCAACACCACCCCATCGTAACCATCCAGGTCTTTAAACTGTTTCAACATCTCAAAGCCAAGCGCCTTGCTATACATTTCAGTCAGTTGAGATAGGTTATCGGTTGGTCTGACAACACGGAGTGTCGCGTCTCTCGGTATCATAGCCGTATTATCCTTTGAATATCTTTCACACATTTGTTCCCGGCCAATGGACTCGCTTTACCGATGTATACGAAAAGCAACCGGGGTACAACTAAACAACCAGCACAGTTACCAGTTGAATATGACCGCATACTCTCACAGCTAATCCCGACACCGTCAAGTCATTAGATAAATTTATCGAAAAAATATGACCTAGCTTCCCGCTTACCCTTCTTATCCCACAACAGCAGTGCCCTCGGCTCCAATGTTCCAGGGACTCACATTCCAAAGTGCGCTTTCATCGCGTCTGGGGCCCAGTACGCGGGCAGACGGACCAACTTGGCCTGAATTCATGGTTTTCCGCAAGACTTACCGTTAATTTTCACTCTATTTTGTACGGCAACACGTTATAATGGCGGACTATTCTGGATTCAAAGCATATAACGGAAAACCATGAGCAAAGTTTTAACCTTTTTCAAAGGGATGGCCATGGGCGCTGCTGATGTCGTGCCTGGTGTCTCTGGCGGTACCATTGCATTCATTACCGGCATCTATGACACATTACTGGAGAGTATTCGTCGGATTAACCCAAGTTTGATTGGCATCTGGCGCCAACAAGGCTTCAAAGCCGCATTCGAGCATATCAATGGGTTGTTCCTGATCGTGCTGCTGTCCGGCATCCTGACCAGTATTTTCACCCTGGCACGGGTGATTACCTGGATGCTTCATACCCACCCGATTCCGCTCTGGTCATTCTTCTTCGGTCTGATCCTGGTCTCCGTCAATCATATGTTTAAGCAAGTTTCCCAGTGGAAAGCCAATCGTTTTGTGGCGATCCTGATGGGGGCTTTATTTGCTTACAGCATTACCGTGCTGCACCCGCTGAGCCTTGAACCGACACATCTCAACATTCTGCTGGCCGGCGCCATCGCAATTTGTGCCATGATCCTCCCGGGTATTTCCGGTAGTTTTATCCTGTTGCTCCTTGGCATGTACGGACCGATCCTAACCGCGGCCAAATCCGTTGATATTGCCACACTCGGCACCTTTGCGATGGGCTGTGTGATTGGTTTGCTCAGCTTTTCCCACTTGTTGTCCTGGGTACTACGTCATTACCGTGATTTGGCCCTGACCTTCCTGACCGGCCTGATGATTGGCACTCTGAGCAAGATCTGGCCCTGGAAAGAAACCCTCACCTGGCGGACCAACTCAAGCGGTGAACAAGTACCGCTGTTGGAGCAAAACCTATCACCTTTGAATTTTGAGCAGCTCACCGGTGAGCCGGCCCTCATCGGCTATGCAATCGCAGCCATGCTCCTGGGTATCGGCCTGGTCTGGGCGCTGGAAAAAGTCGCCGAAGACTAATTAAGCCCCGGCAATCATAGTTGCCACAACGGACAAGCACCGTTGTGGCAACCGCTGCCAAAACATCCACCATGCTCGCACCATCACAAAACGTCGGCCCCAGGCGTCCGCTTGATGCCAAAAGTGGTAAACTCCGGAAATTACTTTCTTTACCAACGATTTGTAACCATGTCGCAGTTCAAAAAGTGGACCCCGGGCGTGACGGTGGCTCTCGCCGCTGTGATCGGTTGGGGGGCGTTTCAGTTTTCAGGTTCCGGCCAGAATCTTTTCACCCAAGCCGACTTACACGATTTCTGCTCACTCAGCACCCAAGCCTGTCAACAGCAAACGGCCAGTGTCCAACTCGCCAGCGATGTCATCAGGCCGATGCAAGAAACTGAAATCCGGGTGAATTGGCCAACCCTCCCTGCAGATACCGAAACCTTGGTGCTCTCTCTCAAAGGGCACGAAATGATGATGGGCATCTATCAGCTACACTTATCCCGGAATGCCGCGGGGGAGTATAGCGGCCAATTGATGCTGCCATTTTGTACTGAAGATGAAATGACCTGGCGCGGTGAAATCACGCCGCAATCAGCTTCGGGTCAACTGACGCCGCTTCATGTTTCTTTAAGGATGATCAAATGAAATTTCAGTGGATTATATTAGCCCTGGCACTCGTTGCCGGTTTAGTGACCCGCTTCGTTGTTGACGCACAACAAGAAACCGCCACAACTGCAGTATCCCCTGCTGCCTCCGGAGTCCTGGAAAGCGGTAAAGATGCCCTTGATCTGTTTAATCCTGCCGATCCACGACTGCGCGTGGTTTACTTTGGTTATACCCATTGTCCGGATGTCTGCCCGACTTCACTGGCCGTTATGTCGGCGGCACTCAAGAAGCTCGATACCGACACACGCAAACAGCTTTGGCCGGTTTTCATCACCTTGGATCCTGAACGAGATACACCGGAAAAAAGTGCCCAATATGCACAATACTTCCACCAAGACATTATCGGGATGACCGGCACCGCTGAGCAAACCAAAGCACTGGCGCAAAAATACGGCGTGCTGTATATGCGTACCGAACTCAAAGACTCTGCTCTAGAATATGCCGTCGACCACAGCTCTTACTTCTACCTGTTACAGCCGGACGGCACCCTGGTCGATAAAGTTCAACACACCCTGAATCCGGAAATCTTAGTTGACGCCATCAGCAGCAATTTGACCGTATCCGGTTCCTGAACATGCCTACAGTTGTATTGCCGCATGGTAAAGAACTGATCCCAGTTCAAATTCACAGGTCCCGGAAGAATGCCTGCTACGGCGGGTTTTCTCGATAATGAGAGAGATTTTTTTCCGTTAAATAGGTGAAGAAGAAGAAATTTGAGCAACATATGCCATACTAATTCTGCCGACTGAATACTTTAACACTCGGTCTGTAGTGGCAAACAAAGGAGAAGAAAGAAAAATGAACCGTTCATTATCTATCCTTACCGGTATTATTCTGAGTGCGACACTCATTGGTTGTTCAAGCTCAGATGAAGTTGATCAAATGCAGCAACTCACCAATAAAGTCGATATGCTCTCTGATCAAGTTGGTGCGTTGCAAAGTCAGCAAGACCAAATGGCAGGTGCTGTTAATGATGCACGTGCTGCTTCTGACGCAGCGTATCAAGAAGCAATGCGTGCGAACCAGCGTATTGATAATATCGCGAGTTCTTACAGCAAATAATCAGAAAGTGGCGCTCCCGGCGCCACTCCTTTTTTGAGGCCGCCTTTCCCTTCGTACCAAACCTGCAATCTCATGAACCGCTCCTGAAAATTCCGCCTTCCTCACTCGGGTTCCATTCCAATAATTCCGGAGAAATTGCACCAAACTCAGCAGAAATGCCGGTAATTTACACAACTTGGTGGGTAGTCAATCTCCCTGAAATTACATACTTTTTCACCACTTGCAGACTTGACTTTGCCGAAGCCAGCACGGTTGTTAGCCTGCCGCCATTTCCCACAGAGTTATTCACAGCTTTTGTGGATAAGCGCTTTATCCCCAGGCCGCCAAGCTCGCGCCCTCCAAATTCGGTATAGCATCAGGGCCAACAAACCCATCAGGATTTGCCAGCTCAAACTCCCGGCATCCGCGCCACTTAAACTGCAGTTGGTGTGAGCAATTGCATCTTCATCGACAGCGGCATTGCATCTCGACAGATCGACTGTTTCCTGATCTTTGGGCACGTTATCGGGTGTCGTTCCGCCACCACTGGTGCCGCCATCCCCGGTATCTCCTGAACCAGTACCTGAATTCGGGGAGTCTGAGATGATATCCGGTGCCGTGATCGGATGCTCTGGCAAGCGGCCGACCTGCTGTGTAATCCAGTCATAATAAGTCCCAACCCGGGTATAGAAGCTTGGGCGGGCCAACGAACCACAAGTCAATTTGCCCACCGGGCCACCGCTCACAATGCCCAACTGATACCAATCCCCGAGTTGATCCTGCGCTCTTAAAGGCCCGCCACTATCCCCTTTACAAGAATCCGCACCATGCTCCAGCGAACTCCCCTCTGCATCACGAATGACCTCCGGGGGCAAAGTGCACAGCTTGGTTCGGTTCAATGGGCTGTCCAAAATGAAGTTCCATTCATTGCCCAGCTCTAATCGTTGGAAGCACTCGTCCATCGGAACAAAAGATAAATCCGTTTTCAGCAACCGATCGGACATACCTGTGCCATCCGTCTGCGTTGAGCCCCAGCCAGAGACCCTGGTGTTTTTTGGTCGAGCAGCATCTGACCATTGCTGACCCAACACCAAATCAAGTTCATCTGCTTTATTGCTGTCAGCCAGACGCACTACTGGAATGGTGGAGGCAAATTCCCGTCCGACCCGAAGTAACGCGACATCATTGTTCAGCGCCGTGCTGAGTACATCCACGGTCTGAGTACCATCAGAATTCTGCACGATTTTCAGCACGGGGTTGGGCGTATAACCCGGATGCACCACAACATGAGTGATCGTATATAAGGTCCCGGGATCTTCCACCGGCGCGTAGTTGGAGCCGACCATCACATTCAACGCGCTGGGAGGGACGACCTGAAACACGCCGTCTTCCACTTCATGTACAACACAGTGTGCTGCTGTCAGCACCCAACGGCGATCGATCACGGTTGCACCACATAAATGGCTTAACTGATTCGGCGCTAAACGGAGGGAGGCCATCCACCCGTAATTTTCAGAGGGTAAAACCGGATCCCCCCCGACAACATACCCGCCTACCGGCGCCGCGGTCACCATCCCTGCGGGTAATAGTGTGCTCGCGGCTAGGGCAACAGCACATATATTCTTTCTCAGCACGATTAAACTCCTGACTCAACGGGCGCAACTGAACTTCCCCGGAAAGTGATAGCTTCTGGGAGTCAGAAATTGCTTATAAAGTCAGAACGTTAGCAGTATTCATTCCTGCCGGGTACAGTGATGAAAATGGTATGCGAGGCGATTCGAAGTTTGCTCGATAACCGCTGAAATACAATGGATGCTTGAGGTGAAGTGGGTAGAAAAAACCGGCCAGTGATCCTGGCCGACTCAATTTTACTGCGCTGACTGCAATCGTGATGACAGTCAACGTCTGATTAACTTTGCGGAGTTGGCAGTTGGCTACAGGTGATTTGGTCGTAGTCAATATCAACATACAGCCCGCCGACATCAGCAGCCAGAGTCGGATAAAACCCGGCATCACTGGCCGTTTTCACCTTATCGAGATCGATGGTATAAACCGACAAGCCCAACATATCGATTTGCTCAGGTAAACAGCTGGCGCCAGTGCCGCTATCCCCACTTTCGAAGCACAGTTCCCCGGTGATATTAATGCGACCACAGGTTTCCCCTTCAATATTAATACCGAGGTTTGCCAACGCCGCTTCCGGGTTAACGACCGCCGGAATTTTATCCTGCGAAGTATTGGTCATCGCCGAGGCAATCGCATCCACCCGGTAGTACCCAGGGCTCACCGTTCCCATTTGGGAAGCAACACGTGCTCCGGTGATTGTAAAAACCTTTGTATTTCCCTCTGCGAGATCTTTAAGATCCTCTTCATTACACCCGGCCAAAGCCAAAACAGATAAAAGATAAACAGCCTTTTTCATCATCATTCCTTGGTTATATTGTCATTGTGATAAGGCGGGATTGATTGTAGAGCTTTCTCTCGTCGATGCCAGTCTCCTCCATAAATCTAGCATTTTTTTGCCAACACAATCTCAAAATAGGAGAATTCTTAGACTGAATATTGTCAATAAACCCGGCTTTCCCGCTTGCTAGCGCCGGATTTCTTTTCTTCTGGAAAAATGCTGGCATAATATCGCCACATTAAATCTACGGACAATTCCTTATGACAATTGAAACTATTGTGAAAGAACGTGCTGGTCACAAATGTGAACTGTGCTCATCAGAAGAGAATCTGAGCATGTATGAAGTACCGGCATCACCAGATTCAACAGCGGCCAGCTGTGTCCTGGTGTGTGGAACTTGCCGTGGACAGATTGAAGACGCAGATACCATGGATCAGAACCATTGGCGCTGCCTGAATGAAAGCATGTGGAGTGAAGTACCGGCCGTTCAGGTCATGGCTTACCGCATGCTCAAGCGCCTGTCCGGTGAAACCTGGGCGCAGGACCTGCTGGACATGCTGTATATGGAAGAAGACATGATCGAGTGGGCAGAAAAAGGTATCGCACTCGAAGCGCTGGACGCCGTACAAACCCTGGATGTAAACGGCACACCACTACAAGCTGGTGACAATGTCACAATCATCAAAGATCTGCCGGTGAAAGGCTCGAGCCTGGTGATTAAGCAAGGAACAGCGGTACGTGGCATTCGCCTGACCGACAACCCACTGCACATCTCGGGCAAAGCTGCCGGAACCAACATGGTGATCATCGCGGCTTACTGTAAAAAGATGTAAGCCACTCGATGGCTCATTCACAGTGGCTTATTTCACCGTAAGTCATCGGCAAAACAGGCGCTTTTATGCGCCTGTTTTTTAAAAGGCCAGCAACCTCCTGCTCTCGCAACATTGAATCCTCATCCTTGTTCAGAAACGTCACGGCACCCGTCAACATGCGGGAAAGGAGGAATGAGACGGCGAATCGTCGCTTCATCCAAATGCGCCCCGGCGCTTTCAATAAACTCATCTAAATCTAACGTTTTAGCCATGAGCGTCAGATCGATTGCCGTATTCGGTCGTGGTGCAAAATCACACAAACTTTTCATGCCCAGCCGCTGGTAAAAGCGCCGATGCTTCTTACTTGATCCGCACACCAGCGCCGTTCGTCCAAAACGCTCATCAAGCGTGTAGATACAACAGAATAGCGCCAAAGGTGCCAGGGAAGCTAAACCCCGAACATCCGGTAGTACTGCCAAACGACCCATCTCAACAATCGTATCGTACTCCTGTTCTAACAAAGCGAATTCCGGCTCGAAACCGCCTTTACACGGCACCTGTGTCCACCCTATCGGTCGGTGTAAAACACTCGCACGAACGGTAGCAACCGGCTTGGTGCCTTCTTTCAGTAGAAATGTAAAGTTATTCGGTTCCGCATCAAACGGATCCGTAAACAAGCCGGATGTGCACAGTGGGTTATAACCAACAGTGGTATAGGCCTGATAACGTATGTTATAGGCTGTGATTTTTTCTTCTTCCGTCACACAGAGCTGCGTGGTTAGCTTATCCAGTTCCATAAATTGTCCGACGACCTTCACGATATCAGGCGACTTGCCGGTCCTGCTTGCTGTAAAACACGCCTCTACCCTACGCCGAACCCAGACGCCAATTAAGTGATTTATGGTCATTCGAATGTTTTTTTGTGCATTTATTCAATCAGGTTCACATAACATTACCCTCACCGCTGTCGATGACGTGTTTTTTTTGCACAATATAAATCTAACACTCTGTTTTAGCAGCCTTATTGATGAGGTAACTGTCGGTAAGCACCCGTAGGATAAAGGGATATGGAACTACGCACAGTATTAAGTAATATTTTCGCGGCTTCGCAAATCTCGCAGGATCCCGAAACACTGCACGAGTATAGTCTGGCTCTCAATGGGAGTCTCTGTACCCCGTCAGCCGTTGTATGGCCCGAGCAGGAATCTGAGCTCATCGCCATCGTTGAGGCTGCCAATCAACATCGATTCACCATTCACCCGGTCGCACAAGGGAAGAACTGGGGCTACGGCACCGCACAAGGAACGCATCCCCAGCAAGTCATTGTCAATCTCAGCCGCTTGTCCCAAGTCCTCGAAATCAATGATGCGCAAGCCTATGTTCGGATCCAACCGGGGATCACGCAATCGCAGCTCTTCACGGCCCTGCAAAATACCAGCAGCTCCTTACAAATGGACATTACCGCTGCCGGGTTACATACCAGCATGGTCGGCAACATTCTGGAGCGCGGATTCGGACACACCGATTACTCGGACCGTTTCGGCCATGTGCAATCCATGCGGGTACTCCTGCCAACCGGCAAGATCATTACGACAGGGATGGGGATGTTTGAACACAGTGTTGCACAACATCTCTACCCCTACGGCGCCGGGCCGGTCCTGCAGGGATTATTCAGCCAGTCAAACTTGGGGATTGTGCTCGAAATGACGCTGGCACTTCAGCCGAAACCGGCCTATCAGGCCACCGTTTTCGCTTTGTGTCCGGAAGAAGATGATGCGCCCGACATGGTCGCCACCATCGGCAAGCTGAAACTGGAAGGTGTGATCACCAGTGGCGTCCATACGGTCAGCATGACCCGAGCCATGGGTGAACAAGCCCGACAGGCACCAGGTGCCTGGATCCTCACCACCTCCCTGGCCGGGCCGAAAGGCGTGGTGAAAGCCCGGTATAAACACGTCAAGCAAACCCTAAAACAGCAGATCCCGGGTGCAAAGATTCTGTTTCTTGATGATTTTCGCTGGCGAATGCTGTGCAAAATCAATCGATACTTAAAATCCCCGATGATCGATAGCCTGAAACTGGTGCTGGATCTCAAGCTGGGCGTTCCGTCCGATGCGGCCATCCAGACCCTGCTCGATCATCCGGCGGCCAGTTCCGCAATGAAGACCTCGGAATTTCCGGCGAATTTTCGCTGGATCTGTGCGGTGAGCAGCCATGCTCGACAGGATATCTCCGAGATGCTCAGTATCTGCCGTCGGCTGTTCCGTGAATATGGCTATGAAGAGCGCTACAGCATGACCAATGTCAGCGAACGTGCCGTCGTTCTGATTGCCAATATTCGATTCGGCAAATCCGAGCCGGAAATTGAAAAAGCAACCCGTTTCCACCAGGCCATCGATGCAGCCCTGTTATCCGCCGGGTTCTGCCCATACCGCAGCGGTTCCGGGCTGTTTGATACGATCAAACCATTCGTGCGAAAAGAGAACCTTGCCCTTCTGGCCACGCTCAAGCAAAGCCTGGATCCCAACAACATCCTGTCGCCGGATAAGTACTTGCTTACGCAGCCTGACGCCACGAAGGGGCCTGGAGTCGCTGAAGCAGTTAAAGCCCCTGCTCCCCCTGAAACAACGAAAGCGCTTGAAACGTCATCTGAGCCGGGTTGATCTCCGGATCACGATTAATGCGCGAATTTCCCGCCGTTATGGCGGGAAACCATTATTGATCTGACCACACCGCCAACTCATTGCCACTGGGTTCAAAAAACTGAAAACGCCGTCCGCCCGGGAATTCAAAAATCGGCTTCACAATCTGGCCGCCGGCCGCTTCAACCTTGGCTTGGGTTTGTTCAAGATGGGCGCTATACAGCACGATCAGCGCAGCGCCTTGCTGCGTCGTTGATTTGAGCGGGGCACGATAAAAACCGCCATCCAGTCCTTGATTGGAAAATGCCGTGTAATCTTCACCGTAGTCGGTGAACGCCCAGCCGAAAGCCTGCTGGAAAAACTGCTTCGTTGCTTCCAGATCGGCCGCCGGAAACTCAACATAGTTAATCTTGTCCTGATGCATCTGACTCATGATATGTCCCTAACTGTGTGATGTTGTCTGTTACTTCGTACGACCATTCAACCCGATTCATGTTCAACCCAATTTATGCTCAAGCTTATTTTTTCTCAACCCTATTTTTCTCAACCACAGACCACTGCGGTGCAAAGTTCAGCGCTTGGTCAGAATAATTCCTTTTTCGGTTTGCTCTGCTGTGAAAAACAAGGGTAGAATACATCCGCTTCTGGCACGAAAAATTGCGTGCCCAGTATAAAGAATCAACAATTTAGGTAAGTTAGTCGGGGAGCCATAGGCTGAGACCACTTCGGTGGGACCCGTTGAACCTGATCC
This sequence comes from Photobacterium sp. TY1-4, assembly GCF_025398175.1. Lineage (NCBI taxonomy): Bacteria > Pseudomonadati > Pseudomonadota > Gammaproteobacteria > Vibrionales > Vibrionaceae > Photobacterium > Photobacterium sp. TY1-4. The sequence goes on along the minus strand of NZ_CP099735.1, from coordinate 263,700 downwards.
ATTTAATAATGGCGTAGGGAACTAGCAACCGTGTCTCGCCCCTGCCCGCGCTCTATCGGGCAATCCCGGACACCTGCTACCCTGCGCGATATCGTTAGGGGTAGATATGGCCGTTCAATCAGCAGCTCAATCAACAACACCAATTACGTTAACCATTGCCGGTTCTGACAGTGGCGGTGGCGCCGGTATTCAAGCAGACATCAAAGCAATCTCAGCCACCGGCGGATACGCTTGCTCTGTCATTTCCGCCCTGACCGCACAAAATACCCAAGGCGTGACCGGGATCTTCAATATTTCCCCGGAATTTGTTGCCGAGCAGCTGGATACGGTATTCAGTGATCTGGATGTCAAAGCGGTAAAAATCGGCATGCTCAGTGACGCCGCCATCATTCAGACCGTGGCGGATAAACTTTGCCAGTACCAGCCTCAGTTTCTGGTCGTTGACCCGGTCATGGTTGCAACCAGCGGCGATCTGCTGCTCCAACGGGATGCGATTGAAACCCTGAAATCAACCCTGTTGCCACTGGCAGATGTGATCACCCCGAATCTGCCGGAGGCCGCCGCGCTGCTGAATACAGATATTCCTCAGACCGAAGTCGAGATGGCGCAGCTGGTCGAAGCTCTGCGCGGGTTGGGTGCCGGATCCGTTCTGCTCAAAGGGGGCCACCTATCCCAAACACAAGAAAGCACCGATTTACTGATCAGCGCCGAACAGGTGATCCGCTTCAGTCACCCACGGATTGACACCCACAACACTCACGGAACCGGCTGCACCTTATCCGCAGCCATCGCCTCCTTCCTGGCCCAGGGTTATGCACTGAACGACGCCGTTCAACATGCCAAAACCTATATCACCGAAGCCATCCGCCATGCTGATGAACTGCAAATCGGCGCCGGACACGGCCCGGTTCACCACTTCTTTCACGGGCACTACCAGCCGGAGCGTGCATGATGTTATCGCCAGCAGTCGGGGGGCACCCACCCCCGGTTCAGGTCAGCCTGAATCATGCCTCGCTTCGTTACCGGGATGCAGCGACCGCCGTTTTCGATGATCTAAACCTGACCTTACCGGCCGGACAATGGACTTGCCTGTTGGGTAAAAGCGGCTGTGGAAAAACCACGCTGCTGCGTCACCTGGCCGGACTGAGTGGAGATGCGGTGCTCTGGCAGGGACAGTTGCTCACATCGGATGAGCAACCATTGCAAGACCGCGTCGCCTATATGGCCCAGCAGGATCTGTTACTGCCGTGGCTGTCCGTGCTGGACAACGTCTGCCTCAGCCAGCGGCTGGGTTCAGGCGCCACAACACCGGATGCAACCCGGGCGATGTCGTTGCTGGCGGCCGTCGGTCTGGCAGATTTCCATGCAGTCAGACCGGATCAGCTCTCCGGGGGGATGCGCCAGCGTGTGGCCCTGGCTCGGACCCTGATGCAGGACAAGCCACTGGTCCTGATGGACGAGCCCTTTTCCGCGCTCGACGCTGTCACCCGCCACAAACTACAGAGCCTGGCCGCCGAGTTATTGCAGGATCGTACCGTGCTGTTAATCACCCATGATCCACAGGAAGCCCTGCGGCTGGCACATCACATCTACCTGATGTCCGGTAGCCCGGCACAGCTGGCCCGATTGGCTGTCCCGCAATCCGTGCCGCCGCGATCATTTGACGCGCAAATGGCGGCCCACCAGCAGATGATTATTGACCAACTGGAGCGTGACTATGGCTGACAGCCTTCCTCAGGACACCCTCGAGCCCATGACCAAACGGCCATTGCAGCCGTTTCAGCCGCCTGCGGCGTCGGCCCGGACGATCAGCCGAAGCGGGTTTTCCCGAAAAGTACTGCGGGTACTCATCAGCTTCGGGGTGATTATCAGTCTCTGGCAGGCTGCCGTGATGCTGTTTTCACTGCCACCTTTTATCCTGCCGGGACCGGTTGCAGTGCTAAACAAGCTAGTCACCCGGTTTGATGTGCTCTGGCACCACACCCTGGTCACCAGCACCGAGGTATTACTCGGCCTGTTACTGGGGTTAGCGATGGGGCTGTTTTTCGCCCTGCAAATGTTGCTGTTTGCCCCGTTGCGCCGCTGGCTGCTGCCGATCTTGATCACCAGCCAGGCCATTCCGGTCTTTGCGATTGCGCCGATCCTGATGCTATGGCTCGGTTACGGCATTGCCTCGAAAGTCGTGATGGCCGCCCTGATCATCTTTTTCCCCGTCACCACTTGTTGTTACGACGGGTTGCGGCAAACGCCGACCGGCTATCTGGATCTGGCCCGCACCATGGGTGCCACGCGCTGGCAGCTGCTGTGGCAGATCCGCCTGCCTGCCGCCCTGCCGGCACTGGCTTCGGGTATTCGGGTTGCTGTGGTGGTGGCCCCAATCGGCGCAGTCATCGGCGAATGGGTGGGTTCGAGCGAAGGGCTGGGCTATCTGATGCTGCAAGCCAACGCCCGCATGTTCGTCGATGAGATGTTTGCCGCCCTGTTCATCCTGGCATTCTTCTCCATCAGTTTTTACTTCATTGCCGACGGCCTGCTGAAAAAAGCCATTCCGTGGCAAAACCAATAACACAGATAACATCAACAGGAAATTCATATGAAAAAGCAGTTACTTCAAAGCGTTGCCGCGATCTCCTTATCGCTGGCATCGTTCCAGGCAGCCGCTGAAAAGGTCACCTTAATGCTCGACTGGTTCGTCAATCCCAACCACGGCCCGATTATTCTGGCCCAGGAAAAAGGCTGGTTTGCTGAGCAGGGACTGGAAGTGGTGATTCAGGAGCCGGCTGATCCCAGCATTCCGGATAAACTGGTTGCTGCCGGGAAAATTGATTTGGCCGTGTCCTATCAAAGTACGCTGATCTCCAGCATCGCAGCTGAACTGCCATTGGTCCGCTCGGCCACCCTCATTTCCGGCCCGCTGAACTCATTGATTGTGCTGGATAAATCCGGCATTCGCAGCCTCGCCGATTTGAAAGGCAAAAAAATCGGCGTGGCAATCGGCGGCAGTGAAGATGCCACGATCGGCACCATGCTTGCTTCAGATCAGGTCTCGATGGATTCCGTCAAAATCATCAATGTTGGCTGGGCACTCTCCTCCTCGCTGGCATCAGGCAAAGTCGATGCAATTTGGGGCGGCCTGCGTAACTTCGAGCTGAACCAGCTAGAACTGGAAGGCTATGAAGCCACCGCGTTCTATCCGGAAGAACATGGCGTCCCGCCGTATGACGAGCTGATCTTTGTGGCCAATAAACACAAATACAATCCGGAAACCATCAACAAGTTCAACAAAGCGATTGAAAAAGCAACCGTGTACCTGATCAATCACCCTGAGAAAGCCTGGCAGGAATTTGTCGCCTACGCGCCGGACACCCTCAATAACGATCTCAACCGTCGGGCCTGGGAAGATACGCTGACCCGTTTTGCTCTGCGTCCGGGTGCCGTTGAGCTTAAGCGTTATGACGACTATGCCGCCTTCATGAAGCAGCACAAGATCATTCACACGCTCCCGCAAGCTAAAGATTACGTCCTGACCTACTAATCACATGACATCAAGGAACACACCGATGAATCACAAAGACCTGATCAACGCCTGTCGGGACGACTGGCAGGACTATATCGAGCACCCGTTTGTCCAGCAGCTGGCCTCGGGCGAGCTGAATAAGCATGCCTACCTGCACTACCTGAAGCAGGACTTTTTGTTTCTTAAACACTACGCGCGCGCATTTGCCCTGGCCATTTTCAAGTCCCGGACACTGGAAGAAATGCGGGAGCCGCTGCCAAGCCTGGCCGCCCTGCTGGATACGGAAATGAACCACCATGTGGAATACTGCGGCCAATGGGGCCTGACCGAGTCCGATATGGAAGCGGAACCGGAAGATTTCGGTACTGTAAGCTATACCCGTTATGTCCTGGATACCGGGATGGCCGGCGATCGGGTCGATTTGTTCGCCGCGCTGGCCCCTTGCGCTATTGGTTACGCCGTGATCGGGCATCAGCTCATCCAGCGTGAAACCACACGTCTGGAGGGGAACCCGTACCGCAGTTGGATTGAACTCTACAGTGGCGACGAATTCCAGGTCGGAACCCAGGAAACCATCGCGCGGCTGGATCGTATGTTGGCTGAAATTCCACTGAGCAGTACGCGCGGACAGCGACTGTGTGACATTTTCCGCACCGCCACCCGAATGGAAGTCGCGTTCTGGCAGCAAGGGATGAATGCCGCCCGCTAGCATCACCAGCGCCACTTGTCAGGCTCCTTGTCTCAGGGAGCCTGAACCCGCTGCGCCTCAATCACCTGCAGCAACACCGCCATCGCATGGTCAATCATCTCGTACTGTCTCGCCTTGCCCAGCACACGGATCCCCTGTATCTGCATCACCAAAAAATGGCTAAAGACCAATGGATCCAGAGTCGGGCTGATTTCCTGGTACTGCTGCGCGGTTTCCAGAGCCTGGCGAAATCGCTCCGACAAGGTCTGATACAACAGCCCACCAGCTTTCAGCACGTCCTCATCCCGAAATGCCCGCTCCAAAATGGCGTTTTGTACAAAGCAACCACAGGGCTGTTCCCGTTGCAATTGGGCAAAATCTTTCAAGTAATCAATTAACTGAGCCAATCCAGCCGATTCAGGCAGTGCCTGCGAGATCCTGGGAAATGAGATTTTGTACAGGTAGTAATCCAGCGCTTCCCGGTAGAGCGTTTCTTTGTCGGTATAGGCGTTATACAAGCTGAAACGGTTGATCCCCAAATGGTTCACCAAATCAGCGATCGATGTATCGGCGTAGCCCTGCTGCCAGAACAGCGCCATTGCCTCGAGGAGTTTTTCCTCGCGGTCAAAATTCTTGGTACGGGCCATGTTGTCCTCTCTTGACGGCTAAACAAGCGATCTTTTTCTTGACCGATCATTCTGATATGAATTAGATTTTAATCTAAACGATCGTTCTGATAAAGGAAGAATAATGAAAATCTACGAACTTGCACTGTCGCCAAGCGCGCGTCGGGTCAACGTATTTCTGGCTGAAAAAGAGATTGAGGTCGAACGACAACATGTGGATATTCGCGGTGGGGAGAACCTGAGCGATTCATTTCGGGAAAAGAGCCTCAATGGCCTGATCCCTGTTCTGGAACTGGATGACGGCACCACCATCTGCGAGTCGGTCGCCATTTGCCGCTATTTCGATGAAACCTTCCCGGCAGAGACCTCCCTATTTGGCGATACACCGCTGGAAAAAGCTCAGGTTGAAATGTGGCATCGTGTGGTCGAGTTGAAAGGTCTGTTGGTCGCGATGCAAGCGTTTCGCAACATCAGCGGAATTTACCAGGATCGTGAAAACTGCGTCGCAGCCTGGGGAGAAGAGTCGCGCCAACGCTTGATCGGATTCCTGCCGACGCTGGAGCAGCGCCTGAGTCAAAGCCCTTATCTGGCCGGAGAAAAATTCACAATCGTCGACATCACCGCCGCGATCCTGTGCAGCTTCATGAAAAACCTGAATATCGAACTCGACGACAGCCAGCCGCATCTGCTTGCCTGGTACCAGCGCGTCACCAGCCGTCCATCCTTTAACCGCTAAGGCTTGCGTCATGATTGAACTCTATACGGCAGCGACGCCGAACGGCCACAAAATATCCATCGCGCTGGAAGAAATGGGCATAGAGTACCGGGTTCATCCGCTGGATTTAATGGCAGCGGAGCAGAAGTCTCCCGCATTTACAGCCATCAATCCCAACGGACGGATCCCGGCCATCATCGACACCGAGAACGACAATTTTACCGTGTTCGAGTCTGGTGCGATTTTGCTCTATCTGGCGGAAAAAACCGGCCAGTTTCTTCCGACTGATCCCAAACAGCGTTCTCAGGTCATGCAGTGGCTGATGTTTCAGATGGGGGGTGTCGGCCCCATGATGGGACAGGCCAATGTCTTTTATCGTTATTTTCCGGAAAAGATCCCCGCGGCGATTGAGCGTTACCAGCACGAAGGCCGGCGCTTGTTTGAAGTGATGGATCGCCAGTTGGCTGAACACCGCTACCTTGCCGGTGAGGAATATACCATTGCCGACATCGCCACCTGGCCATGGGTCCGCATTCATGAATGGAGTGGGATCAGCATCGAAGGGCTGGCACATCTGCAGCGCTGGCTCAGTGAGCTTGCGGCACGTCCGGCGTGCCAAAAAGGCATTATGGTGCCACCACGGAAGGAACAAAGCGACGAAGCGCGCGCCAAAGAAATCCAGAAGATGGTGACGCGCTAGACCTTTAAAATCGTCTGCCTGCATCAGAGTCGGTACAGGCAGTCGACTTTAAACCTCAACCTCAAGAAGGTGCTCATCAAAGCCCAACGCAACCAGCGACTGAAAAGCCTGCCAAACATGTGTCGGGATCTCCTGCGCAACCGCGAATCCCAGCGCCGGATAACGTTGAAGACGCTGCAAATCGCCGACCATGACGTTGATTACATCACAATAGGAAAGCTGTTCATTCGGATAATCATCAAAGCTCAGCGGCGGCGATGTCACCACGACTGATTTTTCCGGCCAGTGGCACATGAAAGTGGCGTAGCTACGGCGTTCCATAAACGGCTTCTGGACCACAATGATCCGCTGCGGATCCAGCCCTTTCGCTTCCAGCAATGCCCGGGAAAACTGAATATTTTCGCCGGTATTGGTTGATTGGGGCTCAATCAGAATACAATGCTCCGGCACGCCCATGTCCACCGCAACCTGAGCAAACGCTTCTGCTTCCGAGTGCTCGAACAGACCTGCGGTTAATCGCCCGACACCACCGGAGAACACCATGTAGGGCGCGAGCCCCTCCAGAAACAGCTGGGCGGCATGCTCGGCCACGCGAATGTCATTACTGCACAGCACCAACAGGCAGTCGCCTTTTTCCAGTGGGTGGTTGAGTAAATGGTAATCCCATACAATCTGCGCTTGAGTGTGCACTTGAGCAGTCATCATTCATCCTTACTTGATTTCGATATCCTTTCTCCACCATGCCCCACTTCGATGAAACAAGCATGACAGCACTTACCCGCCCAACAATGGCTGCCCGTCAGGCTCAGGAGCCAAGCGCAGCATGCAGTTACTCGCTGCGACGCCACCACTCAGGGATAATGTGTGCGCTCCCGGCTGCAGCATTGAGCCAAGCTTGCTCCCCTTCAATGGTCAATTGCAGTTGCATGGTCCGCTCCGCCATCGCTTCTAGTTCAGCCAAAGTAGCATCTGTGATATACACCACCGAAACATTGTCGAACTGCGCAACCTTGTTTTTGTTTTGCTGCCACCACACGGAAGCCGCCTGATCACCATAGGTATAAATGATCACTTGCTGCGACCGGTGTGACGCACGACGGATCCGTTTCTCGTCCGGTAGCCCGAGCTCAATCCATAACTCGACTTCATCCATCAAATTACGGCGCCAGAGATCCGGCTCATCGGTATCGGACAGTCCTTTGGTGAACAGCAACGATTCATCAGCATTCAGTCCCCAGGCCAGCAGGCGCAGCATCAGCCGCTGGATGGTTTCTGATGGATGACAGGCCAGTGTGTGCGATTGGTCGAGATAAACATGACGGTCCAGATCCGCAACATTCAACTGTGCTTTATAAATGGTGGCTTTCAGTGCCATAACTAAGTACCTGAAAATTAAATAAAGATGCAATAGCATTTGCGAGACTCGCAGCAAATGATCCCGCATCGTTGATCCCGTAGTAGATCCTGAAACGCCGGAAAGCGTTGTTATATCGCTGACTCCGGCGTACATCACTTCAAACACATACTCGGCAAACGAACACTACTCCATCAGGGTCTGCCAAGTCAGCGTGTGGTTCACAATAGACTCTTTTTGGGCTTTGGTGAGTCGTTTAATCCGATATTCCAGTTGCATCGCCGTTCGCTTTTCACCAACCGGCGCCGCCCAGGCAAGGTGGAGCGGGCCTTTTCCCCGCAGGTACTTAGCCCCTTTCGGGCTGCCCTGATGCTCTCTGAATCGTCGTGCCACATCTGTGGTCACGCCGCAATACAATTGATTGGTTGCCGTCCGGATCAAATAGACAGACCAGCGCACCGCATCATTTCGTTCAGCATTAGTGGTTTCTTGACGTTGTCGGTTTTCAGTCACAAGCTTCGATGGCAATTCAAGTTGATCGCATAAAAGCCCGGACGAAGCCGGGCCTGAGTCAGCCCGCTCCAGTCACAGAACGGGTCGGGTTCAATAAATTAATCGCCTGCCAGCAGCGCAACCTGTGCTTTCAGCGCTGCAAGTTCCTGTTTCAATGCCGCGACATCTTGTTCCAGCTCTGCAATGCGTTCATCCGACGCCGACGGGGAAATTGCGGTGCTCTGAACACCCTGTTGCATTAACTCAAGATCGATATCGCCACTGAACAGGTGCATGTAGCGTGAATCCCGCTTTCCGGCTTCACGCGGTAACTTGACAAGGTACCCGCCCTGCTCCGGATCGGCCAACTTGGCCAGCACGGTTTCAACTTCTTTGACATCCGTGAATTCACACAAGCGATTGGTTCGGGTTCGCAGTTCCCCTGCGGTCTGCGGCCCGCGTAGCAGCAGGACACAAATCACCGCTTTCTCCTGCGGCTTAAACTGCAGGGTGCTGAACTCGGTATTGCAAAATCGGTGCTGATACTTCGCGACACGGCTGCCGAATCCGGTCACTTCCTGAATGAAACGCTTGGCTTTTAAACTTTCCAGCGTGTCCATCACGGTCGCTTCGTCCAGCGACATCACCGGATCCCGGTTGCTCTTCTGGTTACACGCCGTCGTCAGTCCATTAAGGGTCAGCGGATATTGGTCTGGTGTCGTGACTTCCTTTTCCAGCAAACAACCAACCACACGGGTTTCAGTCGGTGAAAAGCAAATATCCATGATTCTTCTTCCTTCTTATACCAATACTGATTCCGCTCTCGGCTTGACAACCCAGAGCGGGATCAGCACTGATAAAAGGCAGAGTAGCATGCCTCCCGTGAACGACAAGCACTTCATGAATCAACCGATTACAAAACAAACAATCCACCCGGCCGCAGTGATCCCCGTCTCTTTCTCAGGTAAATTCCGCCGCGACAAAACGGTTCCGCCCCTGCTCTTTCGCTTTGTAGAGCACCTTATCAACGATTTCGTACATATTTTCCGGTGTTTCCAGTCCGGTTGGTACCCAGGACACCATTCCCTGGCTGACCGTCACCAGCTCAGCGGTGGTTGACCGGGAGTGCGGAATTTCCAGCTGCTGAACGCTTTGCTTCAGACGTTCGCACTCTTTCACCGCCCGCGTTTTGTCGCAATGGCTGAGCAAAACGACAAACTCCTCTCCGCCATACCGTGCCACCAGCTCCCCGGCACGACTGAAGGTCGTTTTCAGATCTGTCGCAATGCTTTGCAGGCAGCGATCCCCTTCCAGGTGTCCATAGTAATCATTGAACGCTTTGAAATGATCCACATCGATCATGACCATCGCCATCGGCAAATTATTCCGGCCATGCCAGGAAATCATCTCCGATAATTTCTGATCCAGAAACCGGCGGTTTGCCACTTTCGTCAGGCCATCTTCATTAACCAATTGGGACAAATGTTCATTGGCCGAAGCTAATTGTTCATGCGTTGTTTTCAGTTCCCGCCGCATTTGGACGATGCGCAGCATCGCCTTCAGCTTTGCAACCAGAACAATTTTATTGACGGGCTTGACCAGATAATCATCGCCGCCCATATCGATGGCCGTCGCAATCATTTCCGGTTCGTCATGCCCGCTCAGAAAAATGATCGGCACCCAGTCGGGATACAGCTCTCGCATTCGTTTGGCGACTTCCGTGCCGGACATATCCGGCATACTGACATCCAGCAGCACCAAATCCGGATCAAACTGGGTGTACTTCTCAATCGCTTCCAGACCCGATCCTGTCGCCTCGACAACGTGGCCAAGACGCTGCAACCGCATCGCCAACTGCATTCTTTCCAGGTGCACATCTTCGACGAGCAAAATACGCATTGCATCCATGTAAGCATCCCATTGATATAGAAAGATTATACTGATTATATTTATAGCATAGACCGAAAAATTACCCAGTGAATCTACTCCCTTCAGCAAATGCACTTAATTGAACGTGACACAGATTGCAACTTTCACGTCTGACTAAACACGTTATGGACAAGCCATTGCTATATTTTTCCTGAAGCCATTGCTCTCTACTTGGTGCAGAGATCGCCCGAGCCCGCGTTTCAGTATGTGGAGTGTTGACTTTTAAAAACAGCTCTATAGGATGCCCCCTCTAAAAATCGATTCACAATGCAGGAAATAGCTATGTCTGACATTGAAAACAAAGAAGAACTGAACATTGAAGAAACCAAACTGACCCTGGACGATTGCTCGCCGGAGCTCAGCCAGGTTGTTGCGTTTGAGAAAGTGCCTGAAGAGCTGTTGGACATGCTAGTGAACGTGTACAAAGCTTCTGAGTCGATTTCCCGCGAAGCCTGGGACCAAATGCCGACCAGCGCCCAAAACGTTCTGGATAACTTCGAGCAGTTCCACGCCCTGATTGCCCTGAGCCAAAGCTACTCCGGCATTGATTTCCTGGGTGAAATGGAAGAAAACGGCAAACCAGACGATATGACTGACGAAGAATTCACTGACTATAAAGCTGTGATGCTGGATAAGGTGCTGCACAACTGTGTGAAAGACATGTGCAAGCAGCTGAAAAAAGCACGTCGTCACCCGCCGATGAAACGCGAGTTCCTGGCTATTTTCGAGAAATAATCGCCATCGAGAAATAAGCTCCATCGAAAAAGGGAAGCCAAGCTTCCTTTTTTCTGTTAATCCCTCCCACCGCCCCAGCAATTCATCGCATCTACAAGTCATCGCATCTAATTGAACAATGTTAAAATAAATTCTTGAGCTGCTCAGTTGACAAGCTTTACAATGGCTTGATGTCCATCTGTCAGCGCATTTTCATGTCTTTATCTTTTCTCAAAAACAGTAAACGCTTTGCCCTTGCCTGCGGCACCTTGGTGTTTTCCGGCTGTGCCGTCTATGCCGGTTTCAACTATGACCAGTTGTATGGTACGCCAACACCGCAACAGCGTTTTGTCCCACCCGCGACCCCAATGGCACAGCGCTATCTCAACGAAGTCAAACCAGTGCTCGAGAACCGCTGTGTGGTCTGCCATGCCTGTTACGATGCGCCCTGCCAGCTGAAAATGTCCTCGGCGGAAGGCATTGATCGCGGCGCCAGCAAAGAGAAAGTTTACGAAGGCACCCGCCTGCTGGCGGCCAATACCACCCGCATGTTCATTGATGCGCAAACTACCGCACAATGGCGCGACAAAGGATTTACACCGGTACTCAATGAACGAAACCAGTCCCCGGAGGCCAACACCCAGGCCGGGGTCATGGCCCGAATGCTCCAGTTGAAGCAAGCCCACCCTTTACCGGGTGAAACCGTGCTCGATAGCACCCAGTGGGATTTTTCCCTGGATCGGGATCAGCAATGCCCGACCATTGAGGAAATGGCGCAATATGAACAGAATTACCCGCAATGGGGCATGCCTTACGGCCTGCCGCACATCGCGCCGCAAGAGCATCAGCTCTTGATGGATTGGCTGGCTGCCGGGGCGCCGATGGCCGGTGTCGAACCGCCGTCGGCGGCGATCCAGGCTGACATTCAGCAATGGGAACGCTTCCTGAACGGCAACTCGCTCAAAGCACAGCTGGTCAGCCGGTATATTTATGAGCACCTGTTTGTCTCTCACCTTTATTTCGAGAAACAACCTGGTCAGCCGATCTTCTTCAAACTGGTCCGCTCCCGAACGGCGCCGGGACAACCTGTCGACGTGATTGCAACCCGCAGACCTTTTGATGATCCGCAAACGGATCGCGTCTACTACCGTTTTGTCCAGGTTCGCGAAACCATTGTTGATAAGACCCATATGCCGTATGCCTTAAGCGCTGCAAAGATGGCACGCTATGAGCAATTATTCTTCGAGCCGGAATACACCGTCAGCACACTGCCGGGCTACCAGCCCGAAGTGGCCGCCAATCCAATGCGCTCGTTCAGCCAGCTACCGGCCAATGCCCGGTATCGCTTTATGCTTGATAACGCCCAGAACACCATCCGCGGCTTTATCAAAGGTCCGGTCTGCCGGGGTCAACTGGCCCTAAATGTGATTAACGATCGGTTCTGGGTCTTCTTTGTCGATCCGAACATGGCGGATATTCCGAGCGTCAACCAGTTTTATGACGCTCAGGCCAAGAACCTCAGTATGCCGGCCGAAAATGAAAGTAATACCTTGCCCCTGGCAAACTGGATCGCCTATTCCAAGCAGCAGGGTCGCTTTTTGCGAGCCAAAAATGCGCTGCTCAATAAAACGTTTCAGCATGGTGAGCACTTAACCACCGAGCTGATCTGGGACGGTGACGACCATAACGATCACGCGGTGCTGACAGTCTTCCGTCACTTTGACAGTGCCACGGTCACCAAAGGCCTGGTCGGTACACCACCGAAAACAGCCTGGGTCATGGATTATTCACTGCTGGAGCGGATCCATTACCTGCTGGTGGCAGGCTTTGACGTCTACGGGAATTTTGGCCACCAGCTGATCACCCGGATGTATATGGATTTCCTGCGCATGGAAGGCGAGTCGAACTTCCTGTCGCTCCTGCCGGCCCCCGTTCGCCATCAAGAGCTGGCAAACTGGTACCAGGATGCCAGTCGGCCGCTGGAAGAGTTCCTGCAAGGGGATATCAATGAATTCAGCCAGCCATCGGGGATCAAATTTACCACCGGTGATCCGAAGGCCGAGCTTTACCAGCGTCTTCAAGCGCGGGTGCAGTTGGTGAGCAGTCAGCGTTATGCCCTCAACAATGCGATACTCAGCCCGGAGGCGATGCGTGCGCTTCGCCGTCTGAATCAGCTTCAGGGCCCTCAGGCAACCCTGTTCCCGGAACTGACGTTTATCATGGTAGAGCCGTCGTCACCGAACGCCGATCCTCAGCTGTTTACACTGGTGCGCAACAGTGCTCACAAGAACATTTCCAGCTTGTTCGATGAGGAATCCAACCGCCTGTTTGAACAAGACGATGTAACGCTGGTCTCCGGCTTGCTGGGTAGCTACCCAGGCGCTTTCTGGCATGTGACGGAAGCAGAGTTGCCGGCACTGGCGACTCAGGCCAATGCCGTTCACACCGAGCGGGAATACCAGGCGTTGCTCGATCGCTTTGCCATACGCCGAACCGATCCGAACTTCTGGGCATTCAGTGATACCCTCAACACCTTGTATCGCAAAAACCAGCCCATTGATTCCGGTCTGCTGGATTACAACCGGATTCAAAACCGCTGACCGATGCATCCGTTCGGACATATCGCTCCCCAAAGCCTGCTGCCCGCAGGCTTTTTTGGGCGCTCTTGTTCGATGACCGCTGTGCCTCTACTCCAACCCGATACGCATGGCTGTTTTCAATCCGCTTCCCTCCAGTACTCAGTGAGAAAAAGCCAAGCCGTCCGATCGGCATAACAAATTGTAAAGATATGAAAACATGCGCTTAATATCATGGTGTAAAAGTATGATTTTTGTAAAAATACCGCCATTCGATACTCTAACCTGAGAGATACAGACCATGAAAACACCAACGCCGATTTGGGACGGTTTTGTTCGCGGTTACCATTGGCTTCAGGCACTGTCCGTGGTTGGCTTGTGGTATACCGGTACCGAGGGTTTGATGGACTGGCATTTTGCCATTGCCTACCTGCTCCTGGCCCTCTTGCTGACCCGGTTACTGTGGGGGCTGATTGGCAGCGATACTGCGCGCTTTCACCATTTTGTCCATTCACCCGGTAAAGTGATTGATTATTTACGGTCCATCCGCCGCAATACCGGCGACGCGACACCCGTTGTCGGCCACAATCCCGCTGGCGGCTACATGGTGATCACGTTCTTCCTGCTGCTGGGTTTCCAGCTCACCAGCGGATTGTTCGCCAATGACGATATTGTCTCTGAAGGACCACTGGCCCGGTATGTGTCGGCCGATACCAGCAGTTTGTTCACTCTGCTCCATGCCCTGAACTTCAATCTGATTCTGGCTGCCATCGGATTACATCTGGGGGCAATCATGCTGTATTTATTCAAAAAGGAAAACCTGATCAAGCCGATGATTGTCGGAACCAAACCACTGCCGGCAGCATCAGCACCTAAACTCCGCAACGGCCTGCTAGGTTGGGTGATTTTCGCTGGAATTGGCGCTGTACTCTATGTCAACTTTGCTCAGGACATCATCCCTTACCTGTTCTGATCGGCACATACAAAAGAGGGTAAAGCCTGAGCTTTACCCTTTATTTATCCGCGCCATTTCATCGACACGTTAATTACAAACTGTCTGCTATCAACAAACGACCTGTTATCAAAGCAGCTTGCTATCAACAGCAGCCTGTATGGCATTGCCAGCTTAGCGGTATTTATAATCGCTGTGGCAAGACTTGCAGTTTTTCGCAGCAACGCCAAACGCTTTCATGGTCGCACGCTGATCACCTTCGGTAGACACTTTTGCCAGGTTCGCCATATCTGACTGGAACTTGTTCAGTTTGGCAGAGAAACCGTCCCAATCCGACCAGATTTCCGGACGTGCTTTGGTCTCACCTTTATCTGAGCCCTTCATTTCAAAGGCTTCGCCCGGCATCATCGTCAGCTGCGACACAAACAGCGCCCGCTGGCTGAACTTTGCCTGGTCCCAGTCTTGACGACCTTTGACCATGTCAGCCATATTACCGAAATTCGCTGCAATCATGCTGAAGGCCGACTGACGGTAGTGAATGGCATCTTCCGGCTTCTCAAACGGCATCGCTGAAGCACTGGTTGCTGCGAGTAACACACCACCTAGTATTACTTTCTTCATCATTATTCTTCCATCTCTTTGTTTTTATGGATAAGAGAATCATACCAAGCCGTAACCTTCAGTAAACATACACGTCTCTAAACTTACAAACATTTACAATAATTCACTCGAGTGCATATCAAATCCGCTGTTTTCAAACCGGATGTGACTCTTATTGAGCGATCAAACAGGCCGCCGGTATCCAGGTCGGCAAATATTGGTTACCCTAAAAAGGCATGCTATTTCCCTACCAAATACCGAAATGGCATTGTATAACGACCGATAACAATGAGGACCGTACAACAGGTCCCGGATGAAAATCATTTCAAGAGGATGCAATGTTAGGTACGTTGAGCAAAATGCAATCCACGCTGGACGATGAGGTGGCGTACACCCTTCCCGTCGGCGACGAGCGACTGCCACTGAACCCACTGATCGGGAAAGTGCTCAAGTTAAGCTATACCGGGAATATCTACTGTGATGCCTGTGGGCGGAAAACCAAAAAAAGTTATTCCCAGGGCCACTGTTACCCGTGCATGAAGAAGTTGGCACGCTGCGATATGTGTATCATGAAACCAGAAACCTGCCACTATGCCCAGGGCACCTGTCGTGAGCCTGACTGGGGCGACACCCACTGCATGGTCCCGCACTATGTCTACCTATCGAACACCTCGGGACTGAAAGTCGGGATCACCCGCCATACCCAACTCCCAACCCGCTGGATTGATCAAGGTGCGACCCAGGCGCTGCCGATCCTGAAAGTCAAAACCCGTCATTTATCCGGACTGATCGAAGTTGCGCTGGCCGAACTGGTGGCCGATAAAACCAACTGGCGCGCCATGCTCAAAGGCGACAACAGTGATATCGATTTGCAGGCCGAAGCGACTCGCCTGATGCCGCATATCGAAGCGCGGCTCAATGAACTGCTGGCTCTGTATGGTGAAGATGCTGTTGAACGGCTCGATGAATCCTTGGTTGATATTCGCTACCCGGTTTTAGCATATCCGACCAAAATCAGCTCGCATAACTTTGACAAGAACCCGGTCGTTGAAGGCAAGCTACAGGGGATCAAGGGCCAGTACCTGATCTTTGATACCGGTGTGATTAATATCCGTAAATTCACCAGCTACGAGGTTGAGGTCGAAACGCCTTAGCGACCCCGTACATTGATGAGGCCGGGTGGCGTTCCCGGCCATTTGATCCTGTGACTCACCCTGCCTGTATCATGACCATTGTCATGAGCGACCTATCTTTTGGATTTCGGTTGTACAAACTTTCTCGAGGTATCCACCGTCGCGACATCGCGAATAAAATTCACACCAAGCACGATCCCCTGGCCTGCAGTCAGGGCAAATTCGGTCAGTTCATTCAGCTCCCCGAGCTTGGCCCGGACTTTCACCACCGCCTGTCGCTTTTGGTCGCCGTTTTTGCGCTTAATCCAACGTTCCACCGGTAGCTCAGCTGATTTACCGCTGTGATTAAACTTAACCCAATCATTCCCATCCCGTTCAAAGGATTGCAAATCTGCAACCCCCAGTGTGGATAATTTCACACCGGAGTCCACTTTCACACGTTCATATTGTTTACTGGAATCGAGCCAGAGCCACTCTTCTGCTCCTAAAATCAACTTGCCGTCCGGTGTTTTGGTTACAACCGGCACAACAGCCGGTTTCGGGGCCGGCTTTGCCGCAGGCTTAGGCGTCGGGGTCACAGGTTCAGGGGAAGGTTTCATCACCGGTGTTGTCGGGGGGACAGACGTCGGTCGCGCAGGCGGGATCACAACCGGCGCCACAGGCACTGTTTCTGACGGCGGTTTTTCCGTCACTTCTGGTGCAGAAACCTGTTTTTCAGCAGCCTGCCGGGCACAGCCGACTATCATCATGGTCAAAACACAGGCCGTTAATATCCTCATACTCTCCACCCCAAAGCATCCTCTTAACACAATAATATGCAGAGAGATCCTTGACTCGCAAGTTTAAGCGCCGGCGTAAGCCCGCTCGAATTGCGCCATTTTGGTCAGCAACCAACGCTCATCATACCAACCAATATTCCGGCTATGCTTGGCATCTTGCCATAAACTGAGAAACCAGCGTCGGCACGTGAAACCTGCCGCAGGCGGCATTTTCTGATGATACCGTTCGATCAGCTTCAGATCCGGGCGGACATCGTCGAGCAGGAACACATCAAATTCCCGGTGCTTAAAGCCGGCATCCAACGGATCGAGCAGGACAGCCACACGGCCGGTTTGGGGTTGAAATAACACATTCCCGACATGACAATCATTATGCGTGAACGAAGAATGCGTATTGATGGGAGCCAGGATCTCTGCCCGCCGCCCCCAGAGCTGAGTGAACTGATCTTTCAATCGGGCTGAGTAAGGAGAGCCATCACTGAGAACATAGCGGTACACTGGCTGCATCCAGGCCTCAAACGCCCGGATCAGACAGGATTCGTATTGATCTTCAGCCAGCTCAAAACCCAACGCTTCCCGATGCTCATGCAACGACAGCAGCAAGTCAGTATAATGTTCACGAAAGGCTTCGATCAGCTTGGGATCATCCGGCAATGTATGCGCCGGCACACCGTCGAGCCATTCCAGCATCAGGTAATCGTGTCCGGCCTCCCGACCAAAAAATAAGACCCGGGGGATCTGGCAGTCCATCACTGTCGATAAACGCGATAAAGCACTCACCTCTTTGGCCAGCCGCCCGACCTCTTTCGAAAACTTTACAACCACCTTGCCTTTCGGAGACGCCAGGAACACCACCCAACCATAAAATGACTCCTGAAAACTACATAGCTCGGGTTGACAACCAAACAGGCTTTGATAAGTGTGCTGTGCAACCTGCTTCAGCTGTGGGTTCAACATAATCACTCCCATGCGATGCCCTGTGGCTCCGGGCCAGCATCCCTTCTACACATATATTCTAATAACGCATATGCTTATAATTATTCGTTACAATGAGACTCCTATATTTCATTCAGGGCTACCAGACGTTTGGGGCAGATTTGAGACAAAATTGTAATTTCTGAGCCACTTCTCGCAAAAAATTGTATTGGCTTGAAAATTTAACGAGATTCCACAGCAATGCCAGTTGCTTCTGCCAACTCAGCCAATTGCGTTTCATCATCCAGACAAACAGACCAGTTCACACCACTTCCCGATGCCGTGACCACATTCGCACCGCCAATCAGCCGAATATCATCGACCATTGCCTGTAATGTGATCCGGGCCGCGCCTTCCAGACGAATCACCAATTCCCGCTGATTGGCAATGATTCGCCCCTGAGAAAAAGTCACATTCATCGTGCCTCAGCCTCCTGCGGTTTCTTCTTATGATTGAGTACCGCCATCGTCAGCCTGCTGGTACACACCAGTCGGTCCCGCTCATCGACAATCTCGATTTGCCACACCTGTGTCGTGGCGCCCAGATGAACCGGCCTTGCCGTGCCTTTGACAATCCCGCTGCGAACCGCCCGAATATGGTTTGCATTGATATCCAGCCCGACGCAGTATTTCCCCTCAGCCACACACATATTGGCCGCCAGAGAGCCCAATGTTTCCGCTAGCACCACCGAGGCTCCGCCATGTAACATCCCAAACGGTTGATGGGTCCGGGCATCGACCGGCATGACCGCGCTCAGGCTCTCTTCATCAAACGCGCAATATTCAATCGCCAGATGCTCCACCAGCGTATTGATGGACGTCTGATTCAGGCTTTCCAGCGAAAACTGCTTTTTCCATATCGACATATTGATACCTACAATCATTGAAGAATGTGTTGAAACCGCAACAGGTTACCACTCAGCCCGGCGAACCACTACCGATCACGACCCGGAGAGGTGAGCAATGCGTTCACTATTTCTATAATTGAATGGAAGGAGCCGGAACCATGCATTTACTGATCGCAATACGCACCGCTGTTATCTGTACCGCCGCTGCCGTTCTCTTAAGCTGTGCCAGCTCACCCACAGGCCGGCAGCAGGTGTTGCTTTTTTCCAACCAGGACATGTCTCAACTGGGCGCCCGCTCCTTCGAGGAGATCAAACAACAGGAAAATATTAATCAGGATCCGGCCACCAACCGTTACGTTCAGTGTGTGACCCAGGCGATCACGTCCAGGCTGGGCGGCAGCCAACCCGGTCAGTGGGAAGTGGTGGTGTTTGAGAGCGAGCAGGTGAATGCGTTTGCCCTGCCGGGCGGTAAAATCGGGGTCTATACCGGCTTACTCAATGTGGCAACTACGCAGGATCAGCTGGCAACCGTGATCGGCCATGAGATTGGCCACGTGCTGGCACAGCACAGCAATGAGCGTCTCTCCCGAAGCCAGCTGGCGAATGTCGGTTTGCAGATTTCTAGCCTGGCGATCAGTGGTACCCAATATCATGATCTCGCGATGGCCGGGCTGGGCCTGGGAGTTCAGTACGGGGTGTTAATGCCCTACGGCCGGGCTCAGGAGTCCGAATCGGACATCATTGGTTTACACCTGATGGCGGAAGCCGGCTTTAACCCCAATGAGAGTATCACGCTGTGGCAGAATATGGCGGCCGCCTCAGGCCGGGGACAACCACCGGAAATCCTCTCGACCCACCCCTCCCATGCTTCACGCATTAGTGATCTCAAAGCGGAAATCGGCCGATTAGCCAGCAACAGCGCCCCGCGCCCCAACTGTCAGCGTCCGGCCAACTGAGCCTGTCATGGCTGAAACTGTTGCGCAGAAATAACAAAGGAACACGGTTAGGCCGTGTTCCTGATTTATTTGTGCTTTCTGAATTTCACAATGCCGTTTGGCGAGTGTGCCAGGCAGCGGTGGTATTAAGCGCCGAAGAACTTTCCGACGAAATTGCTGATATTGGTGATACTTGCCGCGCCCATCACCAGCACAATCGCACCGCCCAGCAAGGTCAGTGCCACCGGGTGACGGTAGTCACCGACAATGTCTTTGCGTTTTGTCGCCACCAGCACCGTTCCCAGCACAATCGGCAGAATAATGCTGTTCACCAGCCCTGCAAGCATCAGGAGCAGGATCGGCATATTCATCAAGACAGTCCCCAGACTGGTCACCAGAATAAAGCCGACGCACCAGGCTTTTTCGTTGCGGGCAATCGCCGGAAACAACGTTTTTACCAAAGACACCGCCATGTAGGAATTTCCGACGACAGAAGTAATCGAAGCGACAAATAACACCAGGCCAAAAATGTAGTATCCCAGCTCACCGGCTCCGTGGCGAAAGGCATCCGCAGCCGGGTTTTTCGCATCCAGCGTTACCCCGGTCACCAACACACCCAGAATCGCCATGAACAGCAGTACCCGGATGATCACGGCAATCGAAATTCCTGCCCACGCGGTACGCTTGATATCCCCGAGATTGCCCTCACCTTTCAGACCGATATCGACCAGTCGCTGCGCACCGGTGTAGTATCCGCCCACCGCACCACCCACAATGGTCAAGGTCGGTAGCAACAGATTGCCGAAATCGGACGGGGCAACCGCCGCGATAACCGTCGGCATCAGGGGCGGTAAGCTGGTCATCGCGACGTAGGCGATCAAGACAATCATGAACAGGCCCAGATAACTTGCCATCTGATCCATACGCTTCGAAGCGTTATGGATCACGAACAACAAGCTGCCGATCACCCCGGTAAACAAAGCGCCCCAGCCGGTGTCTACACCGGTCAGCACTTGCAGGCCCAGTGCGGAACCACTGACGTTACCAAAGTTGAACGCAACCGCCCCCAAGGCCAGCAAAATGCCGATCGGATAGCCCAGTCCGGGCGCGACACGGTTTGCAATATCCTGAATGCGCAGACCAGAAACCCCCACTATCCGCCACAGGTTCATGACAATCCCAAAGGTGATAAAGATCGAAGCAAACACTGGAAATGCCATATCAATCTGATACATGTTCGTAAACACGGCGGTTTGCGTCAAAAAGCCCGGGCCGACCGAAGTGGTCGCCATCAAAAAAGCTACGCTGAGTATGGCTTTCGTTTGCCAGGTTGCGGTTTGTGAACTGGTGCGGGCTGAAGATTCAACCGAAGAAGTCGCTGATGACATGATTCTGATCCTTTTTATGTCTCCCTCTTTTAGAAAAAAAGAAAGACAACTGACAGGATCAGTTGCTGATTGGGGTCGTGGGTTGACCAACATCATTTTTCGGGGCGTGATGATATCGATTACGCAACCGATTGTCTAGCCTAAATCACACTTTTAATGATTTTTTTATCAAGCAAAAAATAATTTTCGACGTACACCCGAGCAGCGCATGGAGGAACACATATAAAAAATCCGAGTGTCTGAAAACACTCGGATTTACATGCCAATTATGTTTGCAGCCGTTCCGGTCTGAACTGACGGCGTAAATCCGAATAACACGACTTCACCATCGTTCGCAGTCGCTCAGGCCCCTGCTCAAGCCAACTTGCAGTTAATTTCTCAGCTCAAACCCTGGCGTATAGACCTCAACCCGGCGGTTTTTCGCCTGACCGGCTTCGGTGGTATTCGGCGCAATCGGCTCGCTTTCGCCTTTACCCTGGACCACAATCCGATCCTGCGTCAGTCCGAAATGACGTTTCAGATACATAGCAACCGCTGCGGCCCGCTCTTCAGACAATTTCGCGTTGTACGCTTCTGTGCCCCGGGAATCGGTATGGCCGACGACGTACAGCTTGGAATCCGGATACTCCGTCAAACGCTGTGCAATCGGCTTCATCAACTCAATATCTTTGGGCGAGATCGACTTACTGTCAAACGCGAAGGGCAAGTTGACACTAATCGCCGGAACCTTGGTTACCATCGGCGTCGGCTCCGGCATAGGCTCCGGCATCGGCGCTGGTTCGATCACCGCAACCGGCACCGGAGCACCCCAGTGATAGACTAGGCTGACGCCGTAGAAGTGGATGTCTGTCTCACCGGGATCACTGTCACCCACCTGGTGGTAATACTGATACTCTAAACGGGTAGACAAGCTGTCATTGAAGAAATATTCCGCGCCAACCCCGGCCGTTGCCGCCAGACCTTGTTCGTCCTGATTGTTGACACTGTTGTCGAGGTCAAAGATGTAACCACCCAGCTTGCCGTACAGATCAACCACCGGTGATACCGTCCAGGTAAATTTACCCACGAGGTCGATCCCCTGGACTTCCACGCCACCACCGCCATTGTTGTAGTCAGCCTGGCCTAAATAGGTATAGCCACCTTCCCAACTCAGCCAGTCGTTCTGCTGGTAGCCGAGAAAAACACCGCCACCCCAGTCATCCTTTCCGAAATTACTTTCTTCTCCATCCAGTGCCTTGTCAAAGTTGTCGTAATTCGTCCCACCGATACGCGCACCGACATACCATGGGTTCTCCGTAGCCGCATGAACGGCTCCCGATACCAATAATGCAAGGGGAATAATT
Organism: Photobacterium sp. TY1-4; assembly: GCF_025398175.1. Lineage (NCBI taxonomy): Bacteria > Pseudomonadati > Pseudomonadota > Gammaproteobacteria > Vibrionales > Vibrionaceae > Photobacterium > Photobacterium sp. TY1-4. Next base: position 241,437 of record NZ_CP099735.1, on the reverse strand, counting down.
TTGAACGTTTTTGTCATCATCAGACATCCCTACTTAGTTATTTTCGTACCACTACCCACTATGGTTTAGAACGAAAACAACCAATTGACAAGCAAACAGCACATCTGAAATGGAGAAAAACCTTTTAAAATCAGAATATGAACCGAAGTTTCTCAATACTGAGAACCGTTATGGGTTGTTGACAAACGGTTCAAACATCAAACTTCCTCACGGTTTTCTCCAGTTTGAGACTGGTACTTTTTTGCGCCTTACCGCAAATGACTCCCTTCCGCCATGGCTTCCGCCGTCGCATCTTCAACAGCCATAAACAAATAGTCCACCTCACCTTTCGGCGACGTCATCGGGTTCAGGGTCACGTTCTGATACATAAATGGTGCCTGCTGGGTGATCGGCCGGACATTGCGGCACTTAAACAAAAAAGGGCGCTGACGCCAAATCACGAAGCTACGGCAACCCAGTTCAAACACCGGTTTCGACTTGGTTTTAAACCAGAACACCGGAATTTCCGGGAACACACTGAACAGGTTTTTTCCAATCGCGTCATGGGGCTGTATCCCGCTGTGGTGGGTCATGAAGCCATTCCAGACATGGACGGTATAGTTTTTATCCAACACCACCAACCCGACATCCACATGCTGCACCATGTCGACCATCCAGTGAAACTGTTCAAATTCTGCAGGTAGCGAATACATGGTCTAGTCCTCATCCATCAGGTATGACAGCTTGTTATCAAGCAGGGGCAGTGATTCATCGACAAACATCAGCAGCATATCGCACTTGATCTGTGTGCCTTCGAGGCCGTAACTTACTTCGAACGTCATGGTTCTGCGCCAGTTACCTTCGGTTAACGAGATCATCTCTTCAATCGGCCGGTGCTGTCCCAGTAATACCGGATGGCTCTGCAGGAACTTGACTTCCGCCTGCTGTCCCAGCCCTTTTAAAAATGAGCCGACCATTAAATTACTGACGTCCATCAGCAGCTCAAGCTCACAGTCGCCTTCGTCTTCAACGGGATAATTCATCATGGCGGTGAGATCTTTCATGCTCGAATCACTCAGCAGCACCAGGGCTTCCCCGGCTATGCCCTCTCCGCTAAACCCCTGGCAGACGCCTGACATCTGGGCGTTGCTGGCCAAATGACGCAAAGTCATTTGTAACTCACTGACTTCGAAAACATTCACGTTCGGCAGCGGCAGATTGACGAACACGTTGAAGTGGCGTGCCAAGGCATCTGCTGCACGACCTATCGCGACGTTTGCCACCTCCAGATAAATATCCCGACGCTTCAATGCCGGCGTCGATACCCGCTGGATCACGGTATCCAGACCGGGAGGCTCGGTGGCGAGGTACGCCTTCAGGTGTCCCTTGAGCTGGCTTTTATCCACCGGCTTTTTCAGAAATGCTTTTGCCCCCAGGGCCTGGACCCTTGCCTGGGCCTGAGGCTGAATGTCGCCCGACACGACGATCACCGGGATGTCGAGCCCCCGTTGCTGTATCGCTTCCAACGTCTGGTAACCGTCCATTTCCGGCATCGTCAAATCCAGAAACATCAGATTAAACTGCTGCGCTTCGAGACAGCGCAACGCCTCCAACCCATTCACCGCGAAGGTCACTGTCGCCTCAAGGGAGGCAGGTAACGCCCGGGCCATCTGCTTTCGCGCCAGCGCCGAGTCGTCACAAATTAATATTGAAGTCGTCATACAAGATCCTTAGGCTGAGCCAAAGCGCGTATCTAATAATAATTATGCTTTGTAGAGATATCTCAGCTGTGATGATAGCAGTTAGGAAACACACATTTACAATGTAAATGTCTATTGAGTAGTTGATTTTTGTTCACCTGCTTCAGCAAGTATTTAAAACGTGATCAATGCACAGTAAAATGGGAACCATTCTCAAGGTATGACAAAAGCGACTTTCAGCAGATGATGAATGTTTACGGTTCCCACAGCACTGACCCACAGCAGCCTTTCAAGATCGGTGTTGTCGGTGGTGGTATCGCGGGTTCGACAATTGCCCTTCGCCTGGCTGAACTGGGCGTTGAGGTTGAGCTATTCGAAGCCGGTGCCAGTCTGGTGAACGGTCCGCCGATTTGTCACCTTCACGCAGGCGGCAATCTGTACCGTGAAATCTCTGAACAACAGTGCCTGACCCTGCTTCACGAATCGATCGATACACTCCGAATCTTCCCACACGCTGCCAACATCCGTCCGACTGTCATTGCCGTCCCGCAACGCGACCCTGGGGATCCGGAAGCCCTGCTGCCAAGGCTTCAGCGGCTGCAACAAACCTACCTGGCATTGGTTGTAGACGACCCGGCCAACGAAGTGCTGGGCGACCCGCAGCAGTATTACAAGCTCTACAGCCGTGAGGCGTTGGAACAACTGGCGCTCGCGCCGCTCCCGACAACCCCGGCCTCCCTGGACGACTGGATGATCCCCGTCGCCAAAAACCTGGAATTTGATTCGTTCAAGTTCCCACTGGTGCTGGTTCAGGAGTACGGCCTGAGTGTGTTCCGCCTGGCGGCCACTGCGGTGCTGGCCGCCGAACAACTACCGAGTTGCCGGGTACACACGCAAGCCCAAGTGGTTGATATTGAACAAGATCAGAAAACCCAACGCTGGTCTGTTGCCTTTCAGCAATACGACCCGCAAAGTGAGGATCACCGCACCCACACCACAGAGGTCGATTATCTGATTAACGCCTGTGGTTTCAGAACCGGGATCCTCGACGATATGGCGCAACTGCCGCGCGACCGCATGGTCGAATTTAAAGCCGCCTACATTACCCACTGGGCCGACTGCACAGGGGTCTGGCCGGAAGTGATTTTTCACGGCGAGCGCGGGACTCCCAATGGAATGGCGCAGCTGACCCCATATCCGGAAGGCTACTTCCAGCTACATGGCATGACGCCAGACATTACCCTGTTCAAGGATGGGCTGGCCCGAAACAGCCATTCTAGTGCACAACCCATGCTGGAAGCGCGCTTTAACCGCAAGCTTCGCGAAGGCTGGCAACCCGATGAGATTCATACCCGGACGACACGTGCCATTCAACATATGACCCAGTTTGTACCGGCTTACCACACAGCGACCGTCGGCGGGAACCCGCTATTCGGCGCGCAGCAGATCCCGGGCGATGATCCGTCCCTGCGCGCGGCCGACCTGTCATTTGCCGGTCAACGGTATGCCCGGGCTGAAATTGTCAAAGCTTCGTCTGCCCTCTCTGCGGCGAACCAAGTCGTCAAGCAGCTGATTGAGGAGCAGCTCCTTCCTGCCCTTGTCGGGCTTGATTTACCGTTGGAGCAACAATTGCCGATGATGACTGGCCTGGATCCCGCTGAGGTGATCCGTAAAGCGGAGCAACTCGCAGAAGAAAGAAACTTCCCGACGGCGATGGCGCGCTTGTATCAAGCCCCTTGAGCAATACCTGAAGCGAAACTTTGAACCACGTGGTATACGAAGAAACCAGGGTGACGGAATAACGTGTCAAAGGGGCCAAATCTGCTGAACCGGCGCTGGTTTCCTGTCGCAGAACGCCGCACGTTCAGTGATAGAACACCGCCAGCCAAACCGTATCCTGCCCCGGGCGCGTCCAGGAGACCTGGTGGCGGGTATGGGCTGGAATATTCAGGTAATCGCCTTCCTGTAAATGGATTTCCCGTTGGTCGGCTTCAAACAAAATCTTTGCCTCCCCTTTCACCACCAGCACCCATTCATGTTCATCCTGATCATACCAATCCGTTTCCGGCGTTGTATGGCCCCGGGAAAGGATCCGCTCAATCCGGACCGTCGGGGTATTCACGATATCTTCAAACACTTCAGCCGGTAATGAAGCGGGGATATTGCGCAACAGATTCATTGTGACTTCACTCCTGAAAAGACCTTAAAAAAAAGACCTCAAAAAAAGGCGAAGCCTGAGCTTCGCCTTATCCATTTGATATGATTCTTGAGCTTACTTCTTGGGTAAGCTGACTTCAATCTTTTGATTCAGCGCATCCAACTCATTTTGCAATGCCGTCAACTGAGCTTCCTGCTCTGACACCGCCCGGAGTTTGGCATTGAACTTGTCGCAGTCAGCCTGGGACACCCAGTTCCAGCCCGAACCCGACTTAAACTCGTCGCAGGCTTGCTTGAATTCATCCGCGACCCGCTTGGCTTTCTTCACATCCGCTTCGGCCTGAGCGACTTGTTTCTGCAACAACAACTGCTGCTGATACAAAGCTTTTGAGTCATTCAGAACGGCCTGCTGCTTCTCAGCGGTCGACTTGAGTTCGACCACCTGTGTATCCAACTGCTTTTTAGTTACCGCCAGCTTCTTCTGCTGCTGTTTCAGCGACGAAAACTGCTGTTCATAAACGGCTTTCTGCTTCTCAAGGTTCGCTTTGGCTTGTGTCAGTTGCTCATTTAACCCTTCAACTTTCAGGGCCTGCTCGGTTTGATAAGCCTCAAAGCGCACTTCCAACTGCTGTTGCTTGGTGAGCAAATCAGCATTTTTCTGTTGTAGTTGTTCATACTCTTCCAGCGTTGGTCCCGGCGACCGATGCCAAACCGCCGAAGCAAGAACACCGCCGAGAATAAACCCAGCCAGTAATGAAGCTTTCCAAGATGATGTCATACCCGTAACACCCACAAATAATCATCCCTTTCCAAATCAGGTCGCGGCAGAAGCCCCATAGCAGCCCGGCCAACATGACTCTATTAATAGACGAATAATATCAGTTAGATATCCAGGTTATGTCAGCTTTCTATCAATTTATTGAAATTGAGCCGCCGCAGGAATGAAAAAAGGGGCAGAATCCTGCCCCTTCCTGATACCAACCAGATTACTTCGAGTTGAGGTCTAACGTCAGATCCCCCGGCTTGATCCATCCGGCCTTACGCATCACCTCCGCAATCCCCCAAGTCAGCAGGGCCGGCAGGATAAAGTGCAGCAACATAATTGCCCCATAAATATCGCTTCCCTGCCAACCGGCGCCATCCAGAGCAATGAAAGACTGGATCTGACCGACCAGCCCGGCCGTCCCCATCCCCGCGCCCAATGGCGTATTTTCCATGGCAAACACAACCGTCGCGATTGGGCCCAGAATTGCTGAGGCCAATATCGGCGGCAGCCAGATTTTATAATTATTGATGATGTTCGGCATTTGCAGCATGGACGTTCCCAGCCCCTGGGCAACGACGCCGCCCCAGCGGTTTTCCCGGAAGCTCATCACGGCAAACCCGATCATCTGCGCGCAGCACCCCACAGTCGCAGCCCCGGCGGCCAGACCATTCAGACTCAGCATAATGGCAATCGCCGCACTACTGATTGGCAACGTCAGCGCCATGCCCATCAGCACCGCGACGACTGCCCCCATGAGTAACGGCTGCAACTGTGTCGCTGACATAATGAGATCACCCAAAGCGGTCATTAACGCCGCAACTGACGGGCCGACCAGGGTGCCAACGCCCACACCGACGAGCACCGTCACAGCCGGGGTCAACAATATGTCCACTTTGGTTTCATTGGCAACCAACTTGCCGCACTCTGTGGCGGCGACCGTCGCGATAAACGCCCCGACCGGTCCGCCCAGCGCCGCACCGGCAGCCCCCGCCGTGGTGGCTGAAAACAGCACCAGCGGCGGCGCTTTCAGGGCATATGCCACGGCGACACCAATCGCCGGGCCGGTCATCTGTCTGGCAATGGGCCACAAAGTCTCGGAAAACAATGGGATACCGAATTTCGTCCCAAGGGTATTGAGAATTGATCCAATTAAAAGCGAAGAAAACAGGCCAAGCGCCATGAAGCTCATGGCATGTACCAGATAGGTTCTGACTGAAAGGTCGATCTGTTTTCGGCGGAGGAAATCACCCACAGAGGTTTGCGCTAATTGCATGGTTATACGTCACTGTATCAAGAGGGTCGACGGGTTAAATCATCAAAGCCGCTGATTTTACCCGAGCCTGCCAACCTCAGCCATATTCAACAAGGTTATCCAGTGGTTATTCATTGACTTTTTTACCCGGAAATGAACGAGTAAGCTGGAACGCTGCTCGCAACCAGCAGGGTCGGTATTACCGGTAATTGCGGCGACTTTTCGCCTGACACCGCAATTTTCGCGTGACGGCCAGAAAAGCCGTTTACCAAACGCCATCGGCCCCATAACGTCACTTCAATTAGCACAACTTCCATGGGTGACCCGTATGACACATTCGACCCGGATTTTCCCACACTCCGGTTTAACCCGGTTAGCAGCAAGTATTTCGCTGATGATTTCCCCGTTTCATCTTCAGGCAGCCGATGCCCCGGTGTTGATGAAACCCGCAACCCTCGACTCAGAGCAACTGAAACACACCAACGGACTGATGGATGACATTACCGCCTATTATGTCAGCGAAAAGCTGGATGGCATTCGTGCCCGCTGGACCGGTACCCAACTCGTGACCCGCACAGGGAATCTCATTCATGCCCCAGAATGGTTTCTGGCGGCTTTCCCCCAGCACATTGCCCTCGATGGCGAGCTCTGGGCCGGTCGTCACCAATTCCAGCGCGTCACGACAACTGTGCTGGATCATCAGCCCGATCCGGTCCAGTGGCAACACATTCAATTCATGGCCTTTGACTTGCCCGATGCCAAGGGCCCCTTTGAGGAGCGGTTGCACCAGCTTTCCGAACTCATCACCCGAATTGATCGTCGGTTTATCCAACTCGTGCCGCAACGACGCTATACCAGCTTGCCCGAACTGGAGTCAGCATTAGACACCCTGACCGCCAATCAGGGAGAAGGCCTGATCCTGCAACACCAACACAACCGTTATCAGCCGGGACGTTCAAGCCAGCTGTTGAAGCTGAAACACTTCCAGGATGCCGAGGCCATTGTCGTGGGTTACGAGGAAGGTCAGGGAAAATATGAAGGGCTGATGGGCTCTGTTTGGGTGCTGACCGCAAAGAATCAAAAATTTAAGATTGGCTCCGGGTTTAGTGATGCCGACCGGGAAAATCCGCCTCCGCTCGGCAGTACTATCCAGTATCGCTACAGTGGCTATACCAGCCACGGACTCCCCCGCTTCGCCCGTTATCTTCGTCAGCGACACTCCCCGGATAGCTAGGCGCTAGTCTTGGAGCTTAGGACTTGCAGTTTCGGGCTTGGATTTCGGATTTCAGATTTCGGATTTCGGATTTCAGATTTCGGATTTCAGATTTCAGATTTCGGATTTCAGATTTCAGATTTCAGATTTCAGATTTCAGATTTCAGATTTCAGATTTCAGATTTCAGATATGGAATTGAAAATGTATGCTCCTGTCACCCTTCAGGCAGAAAAAAGCCGCTCTGTTGAGCGGCTTCGTGATTCATGCCATCAGTTCAGGCTTACAGCTTGTATCGTTTCACTTCGAGCTCCAGCTTATCGGCCAGACGCTTCAGCCCATCCGCCTGACTGGCCGCTTCCTGCGCTTCCTGCGCCAGCTGGTTGGCAACTTCCTGGACCCCTTCGGTGTTGCGGCTGATCTCGGCGGTCACGCTTGACTGCTCCTCCGCCGCCGACGCAATTTGGGTCGCCATATCGCTAATCACATTGATCTCGCGTGCAATGCTGTTGATGCTGGTGCCCGCGGCATCAACATCCTGAACACTGGTCTCGGCCAGGTGATGGCTGTCCGACATCACCATCACTGCCTGCTTGGTGGTCGATTGCAGGGTTTCGATCATGCCCTGGATTTCTTCCGTTGAGGTATGGGTGCGTTGCGACAATACCCGGACCTCATCGGCAACCACAGCAAAGCCCCGGCCCTGATCCCCGGCGCGCGCCGCTTCAATGGCCGCATTCAATGCCAGCAGGTTAGTCTGCTCGGCGATAGCCCGGATCGTGGCCAGAATGGAGCTGATCTTCAGTGCATGCTCATTCAGATCCTCAATGATCCCCACCGCACTGTTCACTTCCTGCGCCAGGTTACCAATCGACGACTGGCTTTGGCTGACCTGGGCATGACCTTCTTCAGACATGGCCACCGCATTTTCAGCCGTTTTAGCCGTGTTGTCGGCATTGCCTGCAATTTCGTGGGTCGCGCTGGCCATCTCAGTGACCGCCGTGGCCACCATGGTGATCTCGTCCTGCTGACGGCGGATTCGTTCACTTCGCTCAGCCGCAGCACCCGCAGTTTCCGCCGCGGAGTGATTCAACTGCAGGGTAATATCACGCAGATTCACCGCCATGGTATGCAAACGGGACACGAAATGGTTGAAATTCTCTGCCAGACGACCGACTTCATCATCAGAATGAACCGCAATACGGACGGTCAGGTCCCCATCACCGTCGGCAATATCAGACAACGCCGATGAAACACGATCCAATCCCTGAAGCAGTTTAGCTACCAGCCAGGCCGTGAAAACAGAAACCGTAACCAGGATCAACAGGCCAATCAGGATCACCTGCATCAGCAAGGCTTGCAGAGGCGCTTCGAGCGTTTCTTTATCCATAACCAGGGTAATGGCCCACCCAGTATTGGGAATCACATCGACCACAACGGCCTTGTCCCGACCACCAAGCTGGGTGAACAGCAGCCGGTCTGACGCCGCTGCCTGCTTGAGATCCTGCACATTCATGCCCCGGCCAAGCTCAGCCAGCGACTTCATCTGCATTGCCTTATTTGGATGAGCTACCACCCGATCACTGTTCAGATCAAGCAGCATGGCATAACCATCCCCCGAAACCTGAATATCCAGAATGTCCTTCACCAGCTTATCCAACGCCAGGTTAGCACCGACCACACCCAGCATCTCGCCCTTCACATAGACAGGCTCTGCCAGAGTCACGACCAGAGTTTGCATGGTATGGCTAACATACGGCATGGTGGTAATTTGCTTCCCGGCCGCAGACGCTTCTTTGTACCAGCCACGACTACGCGGATCATAACCGGCTTTATTTAATGACGGATCATGACGGTGCATCACCCCTTCCCGGGTCCCGTAATAGGCCAGGCCAAACCCGCCGGAGGTCAGGGTTTGCTTCAAATGGCCCACGATGTCCAGATTCGGATCCCGTTCAATCGCGTTCACGGTCGCTTCCACGGCTAGCTGGCGCCCGTGAAACCAGTCATCCACGCCCCGACTATACGCTTGTGCCGTTCGCAGGCCTTCGCTTTCAATCGCCTGCCAGGCCTGCTCTTTGAGTGTCTGGTAAGCAATGCCGCCAAACACCAGAATCGTAATAAAGATCAATGACACGCTTGATAACACAAGCTTCATTTTGAGGCTTAAACGCATAGAATATCCTACTAAAAACTACTTGATTTCTTCACTGAATATATATGCACACAGAATAATATGCTAGTCGTAACCCTTAAGGATGAGTATAAGATCACTGAATCGCCCATTGAATATCTGAATTGTTATCCTTTGCGCGCCATTATCTTACAAAAACGTTAAAGTATTACGGCAGTAAAGCCTCTATTCATTTTTGGTTCATCAACACAACCTTACACTCTCAATATGCTAATTAATCAATTCGTACGGCCACTGCTGATTCAATGCTTCCTGCTCTGGGCACTTCTGGTCTCGCCTGGCGGGCTTGCCGCGCCGTCTGTGGAAATCTCCGAAGATCAGGACGAAGTCATCGAAGCGGTACAACAGGGACGGGTTCAACCCTACGCCGCCCTGCAACTCGTGGTCAGCCGGCAACTCCACGGGCGGATCATCAAGGTAGAACTTGAAGAAGACGACGACCAATGGGTGTACGAGCTCAAGTTAATCGATCCCGAAAACAACATCATCAAAGTGAAATATGATGCGACATCACTGACTATGATTGAAATCAAAGGCCGTCATCTGGAAAACATCATCAAGGTAGCTGAATGAAAATACTGGTTGTCGAAGACGAACTGACACTGGGCGAACAAATCGTGCATGGGCTGGAGCAGACCGGCTGGGTTGCAGAGCTGTCAACAGACGGCATCGATGCCCTCTACCGTGCCACTTCCGAACCCTGGGACGCCATTGTCCTGGATTTAGGCCTGCCGAAACTGGATGGCCTGACCGTGCTGAAAGGGATCCGGGATGAAAACGTCAGCTGCCCGGTGGTGATCCTCAGTGCCCGTGACGAGCTCACCCAGCGAGTCGAAGGCCTCAACGCCGGGGCCGATGACTACCTGACCAAGCCGTTTCAGATGGTGGAGCTGGTGGCCCGTTTGCGAGCCCAGCTCCGGCGCTCTTCCGGCAATGCCTCCCCCGTGATCCAGGCCAATGGGATCAGCCTGGATACCCGAACTTCGAAAGTTCTGTATCGGGGTGAAGTCGTTGAGCTCACGGCGCTGGAATTTAAAGTGCTGTCTTACATGATGCATCACGTCAATAAGGTGATTTCACGCACCGAACTGGTTGAGCATATCTATAAACAGGACTTTGACCGGGACTCCAATACAATAGAGGTCTTCATCGGCCGGATCCGCCGAAAAATCGACAGCCAAGCCATTCAAACGGTACGGGGGCTCGGGTACCGGATCAATGCTGAATAAGTTAATCACCCGACGACTGCCCAGTCTGCGCAGTCGTCTGCTACTGGCAGCCGCCGTATGGCTGATCACGATCACGCTGGCCGCCGGTTACCTGGTGCCGAACTTTATCAAGCGCTACCTGATCGATCAGGAGCAGCAGCAGCTTGCTTTGTATGTCGATGAACTCACCGCACGGGTTGAATTCGGTGCCGACGGTCGGGTGAGCCTGCCGGAAAAGCTGTCCAATCCGAGATTTCGCTCGCCATACAGCGGGCTCTACTGGACCATTCAGGTCAATGGCCAGCAGTTCCGCTCCCGGTCTTTGTGGGACGCACGGATTGCCGGGAATGAAGAAAACGGTTATACCGGTCCGAAACAGCAATCCCTGTTGCTCGTCCAACGCACAATCTTGCTACCGGAAAGTGACGCGCCCGTCACCTTAATGGTGGCTTCAGATCAAGCCAAGCTCAATGCGACCCTACAGCAACTGACCCAGGGGCTGTGGTTGATCCTGCTGACCATGGCCGCCGGGATCCTGGTTTTAATCTGGCTCCAGATCAGTTGGTCGCTGCTCCCCCTGCGTACCTTGCGGCAAAATCTCAAACATGTACGGGATGGTGAAGCCAGGGATCTGACCGGGACCTACCCGATTGAGGTCAAACCTGTGATTGACGATCTCAATGCGCTGCTTTTTCACTATCAGGAGCTGCTGGAGCGCGCTCGCAATCATGCCGGCAACCTCTCCCATGCGCTGAAAACGCCGATTGCTATCTTGACCAACGAAGTGGCCAACCTCACCCCGGCAGACCAACAGCAACTCACTCCGGCGCTAACGCAACTTCGGCAACACATCGACTACCATCTCGGCCGGGCCCGGATGGCTGGTGCTGCAAATGTCTTAGCGGCCAGGAGTGCCCCTGCTGTTCGGGTGGATGCCATTGCGATGGCGATGGACAAGGTGTACGCCGAGCGGGCCGTGACGCTGGTCAATGAACTCGACAGCGAACTGGTTGTCGCAGTTGAAACGCGCGATCTCGATGAAATGGTGGGCAACCTGATTGAGAATAGCTACAAGTGGGCCAGTCACCTGATCCGCGTCCATCAAACCGCAGGCAACGCACATACCGTCAGTATCACCATCGAGGATGACGGGCCCGGGATGGACGACGAGGATTATCATACCGTTTTACAACGCGGGATCCGCCTGGATGAGACAACACCGGGAAGTGGGCTGGGCTTGAGCATCGTCAATGAGCTCGCACACAGCTATCGTGGATCGTTGACCTTAGATCGAAGCGCGCTTGGCGGCATCAAAGCGGTACTGGTGCTCCCCCGCCCCCGAACCGAGTCATGACGCACGACTTAATGCGTGTTGGAAGATCGTATCATTGCATCACTTCACGAAACATCACGCTGCAGTGCCGGATAGCTGCTGGCAGATAAATTCTGCCGGAGAACCTCTTGGGTGATGCCTCACCGTCACCCTGTCACTCTGGTGCGTCCATTCCAGCCCGGAAGAGTGCACCGTAACACAAGTTTAGAAAGGCCAGAGAGTCAGATTAACAATCCGAACCAGGACACCCAGGATGAAAGCACTGACTCCCAGCCGATAGGCTTTATATTCTGCAACATTCATGCTGACACGCTTGTAGAACATTTTAACAACGCCGGACCAGTCCCGGGTTCGCGTGCCGTACTGAAAAACACTTTTGGTGATCAACAGCAAGCCGGAAGCGATCAACATGATTTCCACAATTTTCAATGAGGTTTCCAGCATGACTTCTCCCTTCCCTGCTGTGTTCCGTCTAGCTACCAACTTAGCGCCTTCCCGCCAATTCACAATTAGACCAAAGTGGAAACCGAGCAACTGCCCCTATCCGGATGAGCGACTGAATTGAGAACCGAATTGAGAAAATGGTTTCACGGGTCAAAACCGCTATGCTTCAGGAACGAAAGGAGATAAAGATACCGATTAACAATCCTTTCGTGTAAAATCCGCCCCCCGGAATTATCAACGAACGATATCGAGGCGATATGCAATTACTCGAAGCCAAACTACAAAAAATTGACCGTCATAACTACCGCAGCTATTCCAGCTTACGCGGGGAATATCATTTCGTTGACTTCGACTTTTTCATCGATACAACCCAGGCCGATCCCTTCGCCCCGGCTTCCCGAGTCCGCGCTCGTCGCCAATGGTCCCTGACCGATTTGGCCTGGTTAAAAGAGCAGTCTGCCGATTACCAGCGCGCTGCCCGTGATTTCATTGCCCGCCAGTTTGCCGATCTTGCCCAGCAAGTGAATGAAATTCAGATCGATCGTCCGGGGCAAACCATCCTGGATCGCACAGCAGTGGTATTTGACGACGAAGGCATTGAGCTTCGCTTCCGCGTTGATTTGCCCTCCGATGGTCGCACCATCATTGCCAAGAAAACCCTGAACCTGCTGACCTTCACCATGCCGAAAATCATCCGCCGTGCAACAATTGCGCGTGAGTTGCCGATGGATGAATTGAAACGCCATTGTGAAACGGTTGAAGATCAGGTCGCGCTGCGTCGCCAGCTTCAAGCGCACAACCTCGTGGCATTTGTCGCGGATGAGTCTGTTCTGCCACGCCTTGCCGGGAACAGCGAGCTGCCACTGCCTGACGCCATCCCGTTTATCAGCCCGGAAAAACTGGCGATTGAACTTGAAGCGCCACATAAAGGCAAAGTCCGCGGCATGGGGATCCCGAAAGGCATTACCATGATTGTCGGCGGTGGCTTCCACGGTAAATCGACCCTGCTCAATGCCATTGAGAGCTCGGTGTACGATCACGTTCCCGGGGATGGTCGCGACTACATCGTGACTGATGATTCCGCCACAAAAATCCGTGCCGAGGATGGCCGTTGTGTGCACCAGGTCGACCTGACGCCATACATCAGTAACCTGCCAATGGGTAAAGATACCGCATCTTTTAGCACGCAAAACGCATCGGGCTCGACTTCTCAGGCCTCCTGGTTGCAGGAATCGCTGGAAGCCGGCGCGAAAACCCTGCTGATTGACGAAGATACTTCAGCGTCTAACTTCATGATCCGTGACGAACGGATGCAGGCGCTGATCGCCAAAAGCGATGAGCCAATCACCCCACTCGTTGATCGGATCTCCCTGATCCGCGACCAGCTGGATGTATCTGTACTGCTGGTCATGGGCGGATCCGGGGATTATCTGGATGTGGCTGACACGGTTATCCAGATGCACAACTACGAAGCCATTGATGTGACGGACAAAGCACGCGAAGTCGTTGCCTCTCACCCGACTCGCCGTCAATTGGAAGGCTCGACTGAGCTGTGTCTGCCGCGTACCCGCAAACTGAACCGCTCCGCATTGCAAACCATGCTGGAAGACGGCAAGTTCCGCATCCAGGTGAAAAGTAAGAATTCACTGCGCTTCGGCCGCGAATTTATTGACCTGCAAGCACTGGAGCAAGTCGCAGATGCCAGTCAGCTGCATACGGTCGGTTGGCTGTGGTTCCTGCTGGCGCAGCAAAAAGGCTGGGAAAATACGCCAAGCAAAGCCTTTGCGAAGTTGCTGGATCAAAACTGGTTCCAGATGATGCCGAAGCATGGTGATCTGGCCAAACCCCGGGTGATTGAAGTGATGGCCGTGCTCAACCGGATGCGCGCTGCTGAATTCAAGTAAGCCCAGCGCTACACAAGCTTACACGACACAAATTTACTCAAGGCGGTCCTCATGGGCCGCTTTTTTATGCCTGTTGAAAATCCGACGGTGAATTGGCACCAGATCACAATTCAGTGATTTATCAGTCCGTTCCAACCGAAACGGACTAGGCTAGATCTTACTCATCGGAGGTCTAACAAGGAGAGTAAACTTTGAAACGTATCATCCCCCTACTGCTTTTCTGTCTGCTGCCGCTAACCGGTTTTGCCGGGACTTCAGCGAGCAGCCTCGACCAGAAAGGCTATACCGAAACAAAGTATCCAATTGTTCTGGTTCATGGCCTGTTTGGCTTTGATACCCTCGCCGGTATTGACTATTTCTACGGCATTCCGCAAGCGCTGAGCAAAAGCGGCGCAACCGTCTACGTTGCCCAAGTGTCTGCCACCAACAGCACCGAGCTGCGCGGCGAACAACTGCTGACGCAAGTGGAAGAAGTGCTTGCTGTCAGCGGTGCCGAGAAGGTGAACCTGATCGGCCACAGCCATGGCGGACCGACCGCACGCTATGTCGCTTCGGTTGCCCCTGAATTGGTTGCATCCGTGACCAGTGTCGGCGGAGTCCACAAAGGCTCGCGTATCGCTGATATTGTCCGCGGACAAGTCGCGCCGGGCTCTTTACCGGAAAACTTTGCGGTGACCCTGGCTGAAGGGCTGGTGTCACTCATCAACCTGCTGTCCGGCGGCAGCGCGCTGCCTCAGGATCCGTTGGCGTCCCTGGCAGCCCTGACTACCGAAGGCTCACTGGCCTTCAATCAAAAATATCCGGAAGGGGTGCCGCAAACCGCCTGCGGTGAAGGCGACTATGTGGCTGATAATGGGGTGTATTACTACTCCTGGACCGGCGTCAGTAACTTCACCAACGCGCTGGATCCAACGGATGGCGCCATGATGGTGCTGGGACTGGCTTTTAACGAGCCCAATGACGGTCTGGTCGGCCAGTGTAGCACCCATCTCGGTAAAGTGATCCGCAACGATTATAAGATAAACCACTTAGACGAGATCAACGGTCTGCTGGGTGCAACCCACCTGTTTGAGACCGCACCTACGACCCTCTATCGTCAGCACGCGAATCGTTTACAGTTACAAGGATTGTAATCATGAAAAAGACCGTACTTGCGGTACTGGGTGTGGTAGTGACCGTCGGTGCGGTCACTGACAACCAATTCTCCGATGAGTCTCCTATTCTGGCTGCTTCGCAGCTGGATACTCAGGTTGATCGCGAATCATCGCGGGATACCTTCGAATATTTCCTGTCAGGGCTCGGTGAGGTCAACCTGCCCGCGATCAGTGATCATCTGGAAAGTTATAATCAAGCTCAGGCCACATCTCACCAGCTTGACGAATCCTTGTTCCAGCAATTTGTGGATTACAAGGCTGCCCTGCAAACCCTGAATCTCCCGGATGTCGACACTCTGGCGCCTGAGGCGCTGCAAGTGTTACATGAACAGTTACTGATCTTGCAACAACAATTCTTTTCTGCCGAGCAGCAAACCCAGTTATTTTCAGAAGAAAATCAGCTCAGGCAACTGGCCTTGACCCAGCTAGCCCTCAAACGCCAGGCCACCAGTGACGCGGATTATCAAACACTATGGCAACAGGAGCTAAGCCGTCTGTCGCCGGATCTGCGGAAAAGCTACCACAATGCGACGCTGCTCAGCCAACTCCAGCAAACCTATACGCTAACTTCGCAAGAGCGCTACCTGCAACAGCAAGCTTTAGTCGGACCAGAAGCAGCTGAGCGATTAACTCAACTCACACAAAAACGACAGCACTTTCAGGAGACCTTGCAGCAGTATCTGGCTCGTCGCGACACGATCCTCGCCGATCCCGGTTTCACAGCTCAGGAACAAGCGTCGGAAATCCGTCAACTTCGGGAAGCCAGCTTTCCCGCGCATCAGCAAC
The DNA here is from genome assembly GCF_025398175.1 of Photobacterium sp. TY1-4. NCBI lineage: Bacteria > Pseudomonadati > Pseudomonadota > Gammaproteobacteria > Vibrionales > Vibrionaceae > Photobacterium > Photobacterium sp. TY1-4. The sequence continues at coordinate 225,349 of NZ_CP099735.1, read as the reverse complement.
GCAGGGTGAGCGCATTAGAATCAATGCAACACCAGCCTCAACACCAACTGAACTAAAAAGTAAAAAGAAAGAAAGAGAAAAAAGGACGATTGGCAAAAGCCAATCGTCCCCGGTAAACCTCATCGTAATTTGGCGGTATCAGGCGCGTTTGAATTGCACCATCAGGCGTTGCAACGCCTCCAACCGCTCAACCAACATCCGCGTACTTTCTACAGAACGATCACTGGTTTCAGCCGTCGCTACGGATAAATCGCTGATCTGCTCCACATTATGCGCAATTTCATCGCTGACGCCAGCCTGCTCTTCCACGGCCGATGCAATCTGGTGGCTGCTGTCCGTCACCTGATCCAGCATTGCATTGATTTCCTTCAGTCGCTCACCGGTTTCATTGGCCTGCTGACGACAGTGCTCGGACAACTCACTCCCGCGCTCAACCGCCTCGACCGCCTGGCCAGCTGTTTGTTGCAACCGATTGATCATCTGATGGATCTCGCTGGTCGAGGACTGGGTTTTCTGAGCCAGCGAGCGGACTTCATCGGCAACGACGGCAAATCCACGCCCGGCTTCCCCGGCGCGAGCAGCTTCAATCGCGGCGTTCAGTGCCAGCAAATTGGTCTGATCGGCAATCGAGCCGATGACGTCCAGGATCCCTTCAATCTGGCGACTGCTGTCCGACAGCGCGTTGATCACCGTTTTCGAGTTATCCAGCTCCCGATACAGGGACTGAACGGAATCCATGGTCGTTTCCACGCTGGTTTGCCCGCTGATCGCCATTTCCTGTGCCTGCGTCGTCAGGTTTGACGCCTGAGCCGCGCTTTCAGCCACTTCACGGATCGACGAAGCCATCTGCCCCATCGCCACACTCACCTCTTCCGTCGCCTGTGTCTGGCGAGCCAGATTGGTTTTGATTTGCTGCGCATTGGCAAACTCATCTTCAGCCGACAGCAAAATGTCACCCGATGTTTCGCTGGCCCGGCCGACAATGGCCCGAAGCTCAGATTTACGCATCCGCAGCGCTAATTCAATCGGCGAGAAATCATCCAGCTTACCGGTGTAAATCGGCTCCATCAGCGGGTTATCGTACGCACTCTGTGCATGCTGGCGAATGGTGTTCAACCGAGCACTTGCCTGCAAACTTAACGCAAAACCTGCCAGAAGAATCAAGGACAGCAGTGCACAGTACATCACAGGAACATCGATAAAGATCGGCAGTAGCGAGCCGGTCAGCGCCGACCCCAGCAACGCATTGATCAACATGCCCTGACGAAAACGGAATGTTCTGCCACCGTCCTGATCCAAACTGGCATAGGCTTTCGCTGCCCGGTTGACCTCTTCAGAACTCGGACGACTTCGGACCGATTGATACTCGATGATCTGACCTTTGGCATCGGTGATCGGCGTCACAAAGGCCGAGACCCAATAATAGTCGCCATTTTTACATCGGTTTTTGACCACCCCCATCCAGCTTTTGCCCGCTTGAGCATATTTCCACAGCTGGCCAAAGGCCGTTTTCGGCATGTCTTGATGTCGGACCACGTTATGTGGCTGACCGAATAACTCTTCTTCGGTATAACCGGCTACGTCGCAAAAGCTCTGGTTGGCATAAGTCACATAGCTCTTCGGGTCTGTGGTTGAAATCAAATCAACCGCATCTGAATAATCGACAGCTCGGCCCCCACTGAGTGCCGAGTTTTGGAGGGTGGTTTTTGTCATTCTTATCTCTTGTCGTTTTATTTTTGTCGTACGAAGTATTGAAGGTAACTTTTCTGAAACATTATTGCGCGATGATTATGACATTCATTCCACAGCAATACTTTGATGTGAGATAAATTTGACATATAAAGTCAAAAAAATAACACATTAAGTACAAAAAACGAACAGACCTAGGTTACACGTATTTTCCGGCCTATAAAACGACAAAGCCCGCGATAACGATCACGGGCTTGAAGAGTTTTTATCAATTCTATTCACTGATGGACATATTGACCTACTTTGCCTTGAACGCAAAGAACAGGGTCGCCAGCGGCGGCAAATCAATCGACATCGAATAAGGTAGTCCATGGCACGGGATTGGGCTGGTTTTGGCATTCGCCGTCACCGACGCCTGACTCCCCCAATACAGCGAATCATCGGTGTTCAGCAGCAACTCATATTCCCCTTCCACCGGAACACCCAGGGTATAGCCCTGCCGTGGAACCGGCGTAAAGTTCGTCACCACCAGGACTTTGTCTCCGTTCTGGGCAAAGCGCTCATGCACCAAAACACTTTGCTCCGCGTCATCCTGAACGCGCCACTCAAACCCGGATGGGGCACAATCTTGCTCGTATAGTGCCGGAGTTTGGGTGTATAAATGGTTCAAGTCGCGAACGAGTGCCTGCATCCCGTGATGGCGCGGATACTGCAACCAGTGCCACTCCAGCTGACCTTCATGGGCCCACTCAGCGCTTTGCGCAATTTCAGCACCCATAAAGTTCAACTTCTTGCCCGGCTGGCCGTACATATAGCCCATAAACGCACGCAGGTTGGCGGTTTGCTGCCATTCATCACCCGGCATTTTATTGAGCAGCGATCCTTTGCCGTACACCACTTCATCATGAGAGAGCGACAATACATAGTTTTCGCTGAAGGCATACACCATCGGGAAGGTGATCGTATTGTGGTGATACTTACGATGCACCGGCTCTTCTTTCATATAGGAGAGACTGTCGTGCATCCACCCCATATTCCACTTAAAACCGAAACCCAATCCCCCCTGATCGGTGGGCTTGGAGACGCCGGGATAAGCCGTCGATTCTTCGGCAATGGTCATGGCATTCGGATACAGACGGTACACTTCCTCATTCATCCAGCGCAACAGACTGACGGCATCAAAATTGACGTTGCCGCCTTCGTGATTCGGGAGCCACTGGTCGTGCTCTCGGGAATAATCCAGATAGAGCATGGAGGCAACCGCATCCACCCGCAAACCGTCGATGTGATAATGCTCAAACCAGAACAAAGCGTTCGAGACCAGGAAACGACGGACATGCTCGCGGCCGTAATCATAGATATAACTTTGCCAGTCCTGATGCCAACCACGACGCGGATCCGGGTCATTAAACAAGGCTGTGCCATCAAAGTTCGCCAGGCCATGATCGTCTGATGGGAAATGCGCCGGCACCCAGTCCAGCACCACCCCAATCCCGGCCTGATGGCACTGATCGACAAAATATTTGAAGTCATCCGGCGAGCCATACCGGCTGGTCGGCGCAAATAAACCAATCGGTTGATAGCCCCAGGATCCATAGAACGGGTGCTCGGAAATCGGCATCAGCTCCACATGGGTGTAGCCCATGTCCGTCAGATACGGGATCAGCTCATCGGCCAGTTCGCGGTAATTGAGGAAATCGCCATTCTCTTTGGTACGCCAGGAGCCCGCATGCAATTCATAAAATGACAGCGCTTGCTGGTGTTTGGCTGTGACCGGGCGGGATTGCCATGACTGATCACGCCATTGATAACGGGACTGATCATAAACAACAGAGGCAAAAGACGGGTATTGCTCACCATGATAGCCCCAAGGGTCGGCCTTGTGCGGCAGCCCTTTGCCCTGACTGTCTTTGAGCTCGAACTTATACAGTTCGCCTTCCGACAGGCCCGGGATAAACAGCCCCCACAAACCCTGATCCAGCTTTTGCAACGGATGACGACGGCCATCCCAGCCATTAAAGTGACCCACAACACTCACCGCGGAAGCGTTGGGCGCAAACAACAGGAAGCGGACCCCGGTAACCGGCTGGCCGCCCCGGTTGAGGGTGACCAACTGCGCGCCCATCTCGCTATGCATCAGCGAAGGCGTCGTCAGAGCTTCACCTGCTGGCAGCAGATGATGGAACTGATACGGGTCATAAATCGTCTGGCGACTGTCCGGCCAGCAGATCTCCAGCTGATACAAGGCGGTGGTGAAATCCACTTCATCCGTCAAGGCAAATCCGCTGTCTGCTTCGCGGATCATCGGGAATCGCTCACCGTCCGCAGTGACGGCAACCACACTGTCTGCCCCGGGGATCCAAACCCGAAGTGCGAGGTCATCTGATTGGTATTGCGGGCCTAAGAAAGAGAACGGGTCTGAAAATGCAGCTCTTTCGAGCTGCATGTATTCCTTATTCTTGCGGGTCACTGTCATGGTGTCCAACACGTCACTCCTGGTTGACTATTGGTGGGTGGCTTTGGCTCGTGTTTCGGTCAAGCGTCGAGTCAGGTCAATAATGTGCTCGCGGGTGAAAATATCATCCAACGTGGCTGACAACTTCCGACGCCAGTTCGGGTACTCGTCCACGGTTCCCGGGATATTCACCGGCTGATCCATTTCCAACCAGTCTTCCAGCTGCAAGCTCAGCAGCGCACTACCACCTGCGGCGAGGTGAAGTTGCATGCCTTCACTCAAGTAGCGGTCCATCGGGACATATGCAGCATTATGCCCAACGCCTTCTGGAAGATAACCATGCCATGCCAAACTATCAAGGATTTTCTGTTTGCTCTCAGCACGGCCATCGAACAAGCCTTGCAACTGCGCTTCATCCGGGTAAAGCCCCAGTTCCTGACCCATTTTCAAATCGTCGCAGTGCCAGAACCCACGCAAGGTCGGCATATCATGGGTACACAGCGCCGCCATCGACTGCTGCGGATAATGCGCCGGCGAATAGAAGCCGCCATCTTCCGCGGTCTCGAAGAAGAAAACTTTGTACGAATGGATGCCCGCAGTCGCCAATTTATCAACAATCTCATCCGGAACAGTTCCGAGGTCTTCTCCGATCACCGTACACTGGTGACGGTGACTTTCCAGTGCCAGGATCGCCATCATATCGTCGACCGGGTAGTAGATGTACGCCCCGTTTTTCGCGCCCTCACCTTTCGGGATCCACCACAGGCGTAGCAGGCCTAACACGTGGTCAATTCGCAAAGCACCGCAACTGCGCATATTGGCGCGCAGCAACTGCACATACGGCTCGTAGGCTGTTTCTTTCAGCACTTCCGGGTTTAGAGGCGGCAAGCCCCAGTTCTGACCCAGCGGCCCCAGGATATCCGGTGGCGCACCAACACTGGCGTCCTGACACAGCGCGCCGTGATCCGCCCAGGTTTCAGCACCGGAATCACACACACCAACGGCCAGATCACGATACAGACCGATGACCATGCCTTTCTCTTCAGCCAGCTCATTGACCTCAGCCAGTTGCGTGTCGGCAAGCCACTGCAGGTACATATACAGCTGAACTTCCTTGCCGTGTTGCTTCATGAAGGTCTGGACCGCCGGGTTATCGAAGTGACGATAAGCCTCAGGGAAGACCGGCCAGCCCCAGACGTTGTCATCGTCCTGTTTCAGGTGTGCATGCAGAGCATCGAAGGCCGCCTGGTGCAACAGGCTCTCTCCGCCCTGCGCAACGAAATCGAGGAACTGCTGCGCACGAGCCGTTTTCTGGGCCAGATGGCGCTCACAGAAGGTCTCAAACAGCATCGGCAGGACCGCCATTTTCAGGCAGGACACTTCACTGTAGTTCACCCAGTTTGCATCACGCGCTTCAGTCAGGCGCTGCTGAAATGCCTGACTGCCGACCAGCTGCTGTGCTTCATCGCTCTGACCGAATTCCGGTACGGAGCTGACGTCGATATACATCAGGTTCAGCCAACGGCGTGATGACGGGCTGTATGGGCTGGCGCCCTCCGGGTTGGCCGGGAACAGCGAATGAATCGGATTCAGGCCGACAAAATCCCCGCCGCGCGCGGCAACATCGGCCACCAATTGTTTCAGGTCGCCAAAATCACCAATGCCCCAGTTATGATTGGTCCGAATAGAATACAGCTGAACGCTGGTACCCCAGAGTTTCTTGTCATTGCGCAAGGCTTCTTGCTTGTAACAAGACTGAGGGGTGACGATCAAAGTCATTTCAAACGGAGATTTACGACGCTTACGGTACACTTCCAGCTTGTGATAACCCCAGGCCAGTTCATTTGGCAGGGCAAAGACCAACGGGCCGCCCTCGGCGCGATCATCGCTGATCAGCTGAGATTGCAGCCAGCCTTCCATCACTTCACCCTGCTCAGTTTCCAGACGCCAGCTGAAATCGCTGATGCGAGCACTCAGGCCAAGGTGCATCGTAATGTGCATCGGCTCACCACTGCGAACCACCTTCACCGGCGCCAGCACATCCGGGCGCAGTTTCTTGTTGGCGGATTCCAGCAGCGCTTCATCACTTTTCGTGTCGTAACCCAAAGCGGCCAGCAAACGACGGATCGTTTCAGGGTCGACCTTGGCTTCATCTCCCCAGGCACTGACATAACTATCGGCAATACCAACCATGTCAGCTACTTGTTTTAATACTTGTTCGTCTTTCATCGTTCTCTCCGATAGCGGCCTTGCGGCCGCTACGATGTTAGGGTCATTGCTGATATCTTTTCAGACGTCATCACCACAAGGTGGCTTAACGGCTCACCGGTGCCAGTTTCCAGATGTTATTCGCATAATCGCGGATACTCCGGTCTGAGCTGAATTTGCTCATCAGGGCTGTATTGAGGATGGCTTTCCGTGCCCACGTTTTCTGATCGCGGTACTCCGCATCAATCTTCTCGTGTGTTTTCACGTAATCCGCAAAGTCAGCCAGCACCAGGTAAGGGTCGCCACCCTCCAGCAGATTCTGGCGAATCGCAGCCAGCTGGCCCGGATACCCAGGGGTGAACTCATCGGTCTCCAAGACATCCAGCGCCGCACGAAGCAGGCTATCTGCATGGTAGTAGCGGTAAGGGTCGTAGCCCTCTTGTTTTAGTTTTTGTACCTCGTCGACCAACAGGCCGAAGATAAAGATATTGTCGTCACCGACTTCTTCACGCATTTCAACGTTCGCACCGTCCATGGTGCCGATAGTCAGAGCACCATTCATCGCGAACTTCATGTTCCCGGTACCGGATGCTTCTTTACCGGCGGTGGAAATCTGCTCGGAGACATCGGCTGCCGGGAACAGGATTTCTGCCAGGCTGACGCGGTAATCCGGGATAAAGACGACTTTCAGTTTGCCCTTCAGACGCGGGTCATGATTCACCTTCTCTGCCACTTGATTAATGGCAAAGATGATGTCTTTTGCCAGCGCGTAGCCCGGCGCTGCCTTGGCACCGAAGAAGAACACGCGCGGGTGCATGTCAAACGTCGGATCGTTGATCAGGCGGTGATACAGCGACAGAATGTGCAGCAGGTTCAGGTGCTGACGCTTGTATTCATGCAGACGCTTGATTTGGATATCAAAGATCGCATTGGTATCGAGGTCGATATCCATGTTCTCTTTCACCCAGTCGGCCAGGCGCTGCTTGTTCTCTTTCTTCACGGCCATGTAACGTTTCTGGAACGCTTCATCGTCAGCAAACTTCTCTAGACCAGCCACTTTCTCCAGCTTCAACGGCCAGTCCTCACCCACTTTCTCGCTGATCAGCGCAGACAGGCCCGGGTTACAGTATTTAATCCAGCGACGCGGTGTGACACCGTTGGTGACGTTGGTCAGGCGGCCCGGAAACAGTTCGTTGAACTCAGGGAACAGATCGCGTTTCACCAGATCAGAGTGCAGCGCTGCGACGCCGTTCACGGCATAGGTGCTGACCACACACAGGTTCGCCATACGCACCATGCGCTGCGGGCCTTCCTGAATAATCGACAGCTTGCGCTTGACTTCATTGTTACCCGGCCAGGTTTGCTCGACCAGCTTCATGAAACGATGGTTGATTTCGAAGATGATTTCCATGTGACGTGGCAGCATCTCAGCGATCAGCGACTCGCTCCAGGTCTCCAGTGCTTCCGGCAGCAGGGTATGGTTCGTATAGGCAAACGTCTTCGAGGAAATCGCCCACGCCGCATCCCAACCCAGCTTGTATTCATCGATCAAAATACGCATCAGTTCCGGGATCGCGATCGTCGGGTGGGTATCGTTCAGCTGAATGGTTTCCAGCTTGGCCAGATCTTCAATGGTGTTCCCTGCCCCGATATGACGGCGAAGGATATCCGCTACCGAACAGGCGCAGTGGAAATACTGCTGCATCAGGCGCAGCGCTTTACCCTGGTCGTGATTGTCGTTCGGATACAGCACTTTGGTGACGTTCCCGGCTTCCAGTGCAGGATATTGAGCACCCACATAGTCACCGTCATTGAAACGCGCCAGGTTAAACGGTGCATTGGAACGGCATTCCCACAAACGCAGTGGGTAAACACTCTGATTGTCGTAACCAACAATCGGCAGATCCCAGGCCACACCCTCAACCGTCATCCCCGGTACCCAGCGACGGCAAGCATTGCCTTGCTCGTCCGTGTAAGTCTCTACATGACCGTACAGGCTCACGGTTTGCGACAATTCAGGACGCAGTACTTCCCACGGGTAGCCTTCGAGACCACGCCACGCATCCGGGGCTTCCATCTGGCGACCATCGACAAACGACTGCCGGAACAAGCCATACTCGTAGTGCAGGCCGTAACCCACTGCCGGAAATTCCTGAGCAGCCAGTGAGTCCATGAAACAAGCCGCCAGGCGTCCCAAACCACCATTACCCAACGCCGGATCGCGCTCTTCTTCCAGCAGATCCGTCAGGTTCTGACCCAGCTCTTCCATTGCCTCAGCAACGTTCTCATACAAACCCATGCTGATCAGGTTGTTCCCGGTCAGGCGGCCGATCAGAAATTCAAGCGACAGGTAGTTCACGCTGCGGGCATTTTCTGCGGCCAACTTCTGTTCCGTCGCCAGCAGACTGCTGGTACTGATTTCTGCCAAGGCACGGCCCATCGCCAGGTACCAGCTCCGCGTTGTTGCTGTCTCGGCAGTATGGGCATAGGTGGTGGAAAGGTGTTTCTCGACAGCTGCTTTGAATGCTGCCTTATCGAATTGTTTTGTCTGACCATTCATAGACATGGCTCAATCTCGCTCTAGGATGATTTCCAACTGATGTCCATGTTGCCTTCGTTCCCCCCTAAAAACATCCTCCCGCAAAACGGAGGATGAGGGAGGAGTGGCAGGGGCGTAGTTCATCCGAACCCTCCCTTTCTGTGACGTTCTGCAAAGTTTCGAGGCGGAGGGCGACTGCCGAAGAAAACCAAATGCAACATGATTCACAAACCCAGCTTAAATCAGATGCGCAACTGCGGTCTTAATCTTTGGTGAAATATTCAATATATGTGATAGCTCTCATAATTTTAGGGATGAGAGGGCATACAATTGCTGAATTAAACATGAAGCCGGGTAAAGTTATGGCGTAGATCAAATTTTAATAAGTTGGCTGATATCACAATAAAAAGAACCAAAAAGCCCGAATTACGATTGCTCATTCCTGAAACCTTACAAAGACAACAAGACTATGTGGATACCTTCGAAACTCACCCGTCCGGCACGCCTTCATAATGCGATTTTGCGTCCTCGTTTGCTGGAAACCCTTGAACAGGCACCTTTTTATCGTCTTGTGTTATTTCGCTCTCCGGCCGGCTACGGTAAAACGACCATGGCGGCCCAATGGCTGAATGAACATTCGCACACCGGTTGGTTCAGTATCGATGAAAACGACAACGAGACCTTCCGGTTCGCCAATTACCTGCTTCAGGCCATCAACAAAGCAACCGGCAATGCCTGCCTGAAAACCCAGGCGATGGCCGAACGCCGCCAGTTTGCCTGCCTTTCGACCCTGTTCAGCGAACTTTTCGGCGAACTCGGCGAATACCACCAACAAACCTATCTGGTCCTCGATGACTATCACGTCATCAACAATGATGATATTCATGACGGCATGCGCTTCTTCCTGAAAAGCATGCCGGACAATCTGACTTTAGTGGTGACCAGCCGGACCCTGCCACCGCTGGGCACAGCAAACTTACGGGTACGCGATCAGCTCATAGAGGTGGATAACCACCTGCTGGCGTTTGATGAAGAAGAAACCCGGCGCTTTTTTGACAAGCGGGTAACCACCAGCGTGGAGTCCGATGTACTGACCACCCTGCGCGAGCAAGTCGAAGGCTGGCCGTCAGCCTTGCAGCTGATTGCGCTCCATGCCCAGCAAAAACCGAACAACCTGGTGGAATCAGCGGTGTCCATGGCCAGCTTTAATCGCGGCCACCTGTGGGATTACCTGGCCGAAGAAGTCTTTGATCAGCTGGATCGGGAAACCCAGCAATTCCTGCTGCAATGCTCCGTGCTGGATATGTTCAATGCGGAACTGGTCCAAGAGCTGACCGGCCGCACCGACGCCCTGGCGATGCTGGAATCCCTCAATCGCTTCGGCCTGTTCCTCAATACGCTGGAAGGCGATAACAACTGGTACCGCTTCCACAACCTGTTTGCCGAGTTCTTGCGCCACCAACGCTACTCGCAAATTCCGCAGCAGCGCGCCGAGCTGCATTCCCTGGCGGCAAAAGCCTGGCTGAAACAGAACTCTCCCCAGCAAGCTCTGCTCCATGCGCTGAAAATCGAAGATAAAGAGCTCAGTGTGCATATTCTGACGGAGTTTGGCTGGGAGATGTTCCACCATGGCGAGCTGAATCTCCTCGAAGACAGCATTGCCCTGCTCGACCGGGAGCAAGTGTTCAGCACCCCACGCCTTGCCCTGCTGCGCCTGTGGCTGATGCAGAGCCAGCACCGTTACAATGATGTCGGTGAATTGATTGCCGAAGCCGAAGCCCAGATGCAAAAACACAATGTGGTACTCGACGAGGCCCTGCAAGGCGAGTTCAACGCCCTGCGTGCCCAGGTGGCCATCAACCAGAGCAAACCGGAAGATGCGCTGGTGCTCTCCGAGCAAGCCCTCGGTCAGCTGCCGTCCACCACCTACCGCAGCCGGATTGTCGCGACCTCCGTGGTTGGCGAAGTGCATCATTGCCTCGGTAACCTCAGTCGTGCCCTGCCGATGATGCAGCAGACCGAAAAGATGGCCCGTCAGTATCATGTCTACCACCAGGCACTGTGGGCGATTCTGCAGCAGAGTGAAATTCTGCTGGCTCAGGGCTTTGTCCAGTCCGCCTTTGAACTGTTGGATCAGGCATTCAAACTGGTGAAAGAGCAGCACCTGCAGCAAGTGCCGCTGCATGAATTCCTGCTCCGCTTACGAGCACAAATTCTGTGGTGCTGGAACCGACTTGACGAGGCTGAGGAAGCCGCCCAGAAGAGCCTGGAAGTGCTGGCGCCGTTTGATGAAACCAAATCACTTCACGCCTATTCGATGCTGGCCCGAATTGCCGTTACCCGTGGCGAGCAGGACAAAGCCGCTCGGTATCTGGACTTATGTAACAGCATGATGGATCGCTCGGTGTACCACATCGACTGGCGTGCCAATACCGATCTGGCCAACCTGTTCTACTGGCAGCTGAAAAGCGATATCGACAGCATCCAGTCCTGGCTGGAGAACGCCGAAGAGCCGGAAGCCGCTTGTAACCACTTCCAGCAATTGCAATGGCGCAACATCGCCCGCGCTTGCGTGAATGTCGGTGAACTGGAGCGCGCACAGCGGATCCTCGACATGTTGCTGGACAGCTGTGATAAGCATAATCTGATCACAGACAAGAACCGCAACCTGGTGGTGCAGGCCGTCCTGAGCAAGCGTCAGAATGACCGGGCACAGGCCCTGGCCCATCTGCATGAAGCCCTGGTCCTGACCAACAGTACCGGCATGGTCGGGATCTTTTTATGTGACGGTGGGGAGATCAGTGACTTGTTGCAAGAGCTAGTCGACAGTAAACGTCTGAGTGAACTGGAATTGCATCGGGCCCGTCAGCTCCTGCGAGAAATGACCAGCAAAGAGCGCAACCGCTCAGTCCATTTCGACGAGAATTTCGTCGAGAAACTACTGAACCTGCCGGATGTTCCGGAGCTGATCCGGACCAGTCCGCTGACGCAACGGGAATGGCAGGTCCTGGGACTGATCTACACTGGTTATAGTAACGAGCAAATTGCGTCTGAGCTTGATGTTGCCTCGACAACGATCAAAACTCATATCCGAAACCTCTATCAGAAACTGAACATTGCCAATCGCCAGCAGGCGATCGAGACAGCGGAAAATCTGTTGAAACTAATGGGGTTCTGATCGCACAAGAACAAGTCGACCGATCAGACGTTGGAACAGGTTAAGGATGACCGATGAACGAATGGAGCACCAACCGGATCTGGTACCAGGATATGCCGTTCAAAGTGAACGGCATTCCTGTTGGTGCCCGAATGACCGTGATCCGGCTAAACGACAACAAACTCTTTATCCACTCCCCGGTGCAGCTGACCACCAAGCTTCAGTTGGAGTTATCCAAACTTGGGCAGGTCCATGCGATTGTCAGCCCCAATATGAACCATCATTTGTTTCTGTCGGAGTGGTGGCTGGCTTACCCGAACGCCTATTTTTTCGCGCCGCCCGGGTTGCAAAACAAACGCACAGATTTAGTCTTCGATGATGCCCTGGGTGCATCCACACCAGAGCTATGGCGCCATCAGTTGTATCAAACCCTGTTGCGCGGCAGCGATAAAATGGAAGAAGTGCTGTTTTGCGATCCGCAATCCCAAACCCTGATTGTCGGCGATACCCTCGCCTGGCTCGGCAATTCAACCCACCCGCTCGCCATCGGGCTGGGACTGCTGAACGGCTGCTTTAAGTCTCCGGCAATGCCGCTGTACTTGCGAATCACTTTCAAAGACAAAACCCGCTTACGTCAGTCCTTACAGGAAGTGCTGACCTGGCCCTTTGACCGTATTATCCTTTCCCACGGCCAGCTGATAGGCAGTAACGGCAAGGCTCAGTTTCACCAGGCATTCAAATGGGCGCTGTAGCGCCCCCGCGAAGTTGTCATCATTTGTTTTAAATCAACGAATTAATTTTTTCCCTCCCCGGCATTTTTTGAGTGTGATACACATCACATATCAAAGTGCATTTGGGCGTATGATTTACGGACTGAACGTTATTTTTTTGAGGGAATCATCATGACTGCGTCCAAACTTTACTTACGGGATCTGCTGGGAATAACCATGATCCTGTCTGCAATTTTGGTCACGCTCGGCAGTATTTTCGGCGTTCTGGCAATCCTCACCCATTTTTCGCATGAGGATGCGATTGCCTCGACGTTTCTCCACGAGTCCGTGCCACTCTTTGTATTCCTGATCCCTTTTTACCTGATCAGCCGCTATATCAACCGGCCGCAATGGGTCATCGGCGTACAACAATATTTATTAGAAGCCGCGATTAAGGCCAACCGTAAAATGGGTTAACCAACGCACCCAGCATCCGCCCGGCGCAGCTCTCTCCCCACAGAGCCAGCGCCGGAGATAAAACTGTTACCTGACTGAAATATTCGCGTCAAACTCTGCCCGCATCCTAAAATCATTCAAAGGACGTCACGCTCTCCTCCCCGACACCGGAGGAGGAAACCCCAAAGGATACGCCTCGGGAGGCAGAATTTGCACGCATCCATGCTCTACGCCCGCCTGCCCGAACTTGGCCAGCTGGAAGCGCTGATCAAACACCAGCTTCCCCATATTCGCGCAGTGCCCGTCGAAACCCGCCAGCTCACCACCGTCAACCTTGATTCTCAACCCATTCCACTCTACGCCGTGAGTCTCGGAAATCCGGATCCAGAGGCGCCAGGGCTGGTGATTGTCGGCGGCGTTCACGGACTGGAACGCATTGGTTCGCAAGTCGTGATCTCTTTTATGAACAGCCTGTGCCAGCGACTGCACTGGGATAGCGCCCTGCAGCTGAAACTCCAGGCCATTCGGCTGGTGTTCCTGCCGCTGCTCAACCCGGTGGGGATGGCGAAACGCTATCGCTCCAACGGCAACCATGTCGATTTGATGCGTAATGCGCCCCTCGACAGCCAGGAACCAACCGCCTGGCTGGTGGGCGGCCACCGGCTGAGTAAACATCTTCCCTGGTATCGCGGGGATCTCGGACATGCCATGGAAGCCGAAGCCCAGGCCCTGGTTGATTTGATCAGCCTGGAAGCCGCGCACCGCCCGCTGACCCTGGCGCTGGATTGCCATTCCGGTTTCGGCAGCAAAGACCGGCTATGGTTCCCCTATGCCAAAAGCCGGACCCAGCCGATGCGAAAAATCGGCGACGTTTATCACCTCAAAGAACTGTTTTTCAACGCTTATCCGCACCAAAACTATATTTTTGAGCCCCAGGCCCTACATTACACCTGCCACGGGGATTTATGGGACTACCTGTATGATCGCTCCGAAGCCAACGGAACTCATCTGCTGCCGATCACCCTGGAAATGGGTTCCTGGCGCTGGGTGCGTAAAAATCCGCTCCAGCTCATTGACCGGCTGGGGCTTTTCCATCCCATGAAGCCACATCGTATCCAGCGGGTGTTGCGGACCCATCTGACGCTGATGGAGTTTTTAATCAATGCGACCTATGCTTATCCGTCATGGTATCAAGGGGAGAGCAGCCAGCGTCATGCCGACACCGCCAGAGCCTTGTGGTATCCCGACGCATCACCGCTCAGTCTAAGCCTGTAAACTCAAAGCCTGTAAGTTCTCATTACTATCGTAGGACGCCGCCATGGACCACAGCCCGCCCTCCACTCCAACGACGCGCCGCTCCGTCTCATCTCGTCCGCTGGTCCTGTTACGAGGACTACTGCGCGAACAACGCCACTGGGGCGCGTTTTACCCCCTGTTGTGTCAACACTATCCGCAGCGTCAGGTCATTTGTCTGGATCTGGCGGGCAACGGGGCACGTTATCAGGCTCAGTCCCCCGGCAGTATCCGGGCCATGGTCAATGATCTACGCGGTCAGCTACACCTGCACGACACGATGATAGATGAGATGGATGAGACGGATGAGATTGATCTGATTGCCATCTCCATGGGGGGAATGATTGCGCTGGACTGGATGACGGGTTACCCGAATGAAATCCATTCGGCGGTGTTGATCAACACCAGTGTTCGACCTTATTCGCCCTTTTATCGCCGTTTAAACTGGCGACAACTGCCCCGGATTGGCCGCACCCTATTCAGCCCGCCGGCTGTTCAGGAAGCCACCATCATGCAGCTAACCTCAAACTTCCCAGAGCAGCACCAGGCGGAGCTCGAACAGTGGATCCGCTGGCGCCAAGAGTTTCCGGTGAACCGTTCAAACGCCTTGATACAGCTGTCTGCTGCCGCCCGCTTTAACGCCCGGGTCTCACCGACCAAACCCACTTTGCTGGTTGCCTCCCGCCAGGATCAGCTGGTCGATGTCAGTTGCAGTCAGATGTTGGCGACCCGCTGGCAAGTTCCGCTGGTGTTGCACCCTTGCGCAGGTCATGACTTACCGCTCGATGATCCACACTGGCTGCTGGAGCAAATTCGCCATTTTGACCGCACTTGCCAGGCACAGGCCGACACACCCGTGGCGACTGGCCAGTCATGAAAGACCAATCAGAAAAAACCAGTCATCAAAAGCCAGCCATAAAAAAATCGCCGCAAGCCCAAGTGGACTGACGGCGATCTTCTTTCATTCTGCGTGATTTACAGCAAATTAACGCGGACGGGCAAACACCTGAGTCCAGTAAATGCCGTATTGCGCACTGGAGTTAGTCACGGAAGACGCCCCCATTTGCGTATAATTTGCGCCCATGATGTTCTTACAGTGACCCGGGCTCTTCAGCCAGCCATCCATCACTTCAGCGATCGACTTCTGACCTGCGGCAATGTTTTCACCGGTTGCTGACCAGCTGTAACCTTGATCCGTCACACGATCACTTGGTGAATCACCATTGAGTCCCGTATGGCTGAAGAAGTTATAGTTTGCCATGTTGCTGGAGTGAACGAACGCGGCTTGCTCCAGCGAGTAATCCCAAGTCAGCGCAGGAACCGCTGGCATCATCTGACCACCACAGTCACGCGCTTCGGCACGGGCCGCATTCACTGCCGCCAGCATTTGCTCGGCGAAGTCACCATTTGAAGCACTGTCACCGCTGTCCGTGCTACCGCTATTACCGGCGTTAGAGCCGCTGCCCGAGGTGCTCGAACTATTTGAGCTGTTATCAAACCCGTTGTCGCCTGAAATGGCTGAACCATTACCGGAATTACCGCTAGACGTTGTACTTTCGCCGGAGCCGCCACCTGAGCCGCCACAACCTGTAACTAATAACGAAGAAAGAATTAAGAGTGCTAGTGTTCGCATGGGTACATCCAGTTAATATGTTGAATTTATGTTTTCAAAATACACTTAGATGCTATTCGATTCGCAAAAAAGTCTATTATGAAAGCAATATTATTAGCTGAGCAAATGCTCGGATAACCTTAATGTGCGAAACAATATACTGACCGGATGCTGAACACGGCAATATGCAACGATTACTTTTTATCCATTCTGACAGACTTTTGACAAATCTTTTCTGTGTATTTTTTGAACAACTCCAGCTTTAATACCAAACAAAACAGTCAGATAAAATCACAGCACCATACTTCTTCTAATGTACAGTCCAGCAGACAATCAGTGAAAGTAAACCAGACATATTTTTTCTGCTCGTTAGACACGTAATAAAACCTAACGAAGTAATCAATGACGGGAATTGAGAACATATAACTTTACGGGTCACAAAAAAATCACAGTAATTATTTTTTTGACGTTTTTATTTATGGCAAGTTTTTATATTGTGCTGACATTTATTTGTTGAAATATTGTTATGGCGACAAAATACAGATAACAAAAAGCCGGATGCATTCATCCGGCTTATCTCCTGCGCCCTGTCACGCAACGTTTCAGAGGCGGCGTGAGATCTGCGCCCAAGTAGAGTTATGCCAAGTCATCCTGAGTGACACTCACCCCTTTAATTTGGGCAAACACATCATCGCCAACGGCCAGTTGCAAATCTTCCGCCGCCCACAAGGTCAGGTTGGCCCAAAACCGAGCTTCCCCAACCCGAAGCCGCACCGCAACATGCTGATCCTGATCCGCAGGCAGTACTTTATCGATGCTGGCCTTGAGAATGTTGCGAATACTGGTTTGGCTTGGCTGGACTTTGGTCAGGGACACATCATTGGCATGGATCCGAACCCGAACCCATTCGCCGCGCGCCCGGTTCAGGCGTCCGACCCAGAGACTGGCATTCGCGTCGAGCACCACCTGAGTCAGGGCGTATCTGGGGTGATGATGATTTACCCGGGCACTGATCAATGAACTTTGTTCCCGGGCCGGCAGCCAGGGGCGCATTTCAGCCGAACCCCACACGCTGTTCACATGACCGGCAATCACGACTTTGCCCTGATTCAGCATCACCATGTGGTCGGCCAGACGCAGGATCTCATCCAGACTGTGGGTCACATACAAAATCGGAATTTTGACTTGCTTTGCCAGCGATTCCAGATAAGGCATCAGCTCTTGCTTGCGCGGCAAATCCAGCGAGGCCAGCGGCTCATCCATCAGCAGCATGTCCGGTCGGCTCAACAGTGCTCGGCCAATCGCCACCCGCTGCTTCTCACCGCCCGATAACGACGCCGGATAACGCTTCAGCAAATGCTCTATGCCCAGCAATTGTACGACATCATCAAAATGGGTCTGATCAAACTGCCGACAGCCATAGGTGAGATTCCCGCTCACCATATAGTGCGGAAACAGTCGGGCATCCTGAAACACATAACCAATGCGACGTTTTTCCGGCGGCAGCGACACCCCACGTTCAATGTCGCATAACACATGCTCGCCCAGTTGGATGCGCCCGCGATCGGGCTGACTCAGCCCGCTGATCACATTGATCAACGAGGTTTTTCCGGTGCCGGAGCGGCCGAAAATCGCCGTGATCCCCTGCATCGGAAGCTCCAGATTCACATCCAGTGTCAGGCTGCCCAGTTGCTTTTGAATCTCAAGCGTCAGCATGCAGCCTCCAGCCGGTTACGCGCCAATCTGGCCAGCCACTCAGACACCAGCAAAGAGATCAGTGCAATCCCGATGGCAATCACACACAAGCGAGCCGCTTCGCTCTCTGCGCCCGGGGTTTCAATAAATGAATACATGGCCAGCGGGATGGTTTGAGTCTCGCCGGGAATGTTGGAGACAAAGGTAATGGTGGCGCCAAACTCGCCCAACGCCCGGGCAAACGCCAGAATCGTGCCGGTAAAAATACCGGGCAGCGTCAACGGCAATGTAATGGTCAAGAAGACTTTGAGCGGTCCCGCACCCAAGGTGCGGGCAGCCTGTTCCAGCTTGGTATCAACACTTTCCAGCGCCAGCCGGATTGAACGGACCATCAAAGGAAACGCCACCACGGCAACTGCCAGTGCAGCGCCCCGCCAGCTGAAACTGAACGTGATGCCAAACCAGTGGTAGAGCCATTGCCCCACCACACCTTGCCGTCCCAGTACAATCAGCAGTAAATAGCCAATGACCACCGGTGGCAGGACCAACGGCAGATGGAGCACCCCATCCAGGAAAGCCTTGCCGAAAAATTGGCGTCGGGCCAGCAGCCAGGCAAAACCAATCCCGAATGGCAGACTGACCATGACCGCAACACCGGAAACCTTCAAGCTCAGCAGCAGCGCCTGCCATTCATAGTCAGAGAGCACGCTCTGCTACCCCAAAGCCGTATTTCTCAAAAATAACCCGAGCCTGATCCGATTGCAGAAAATCATAGTAAGCCTTCACCGCATCATCGGCCTGCCCCTTCACCAGCGCTGCCGGATAAGAAATTGGGGTATGACTCGATGCCGGGAGCTCCGCAACAATCTTCACCTTCTCCGACACCAGTGCGTCGGTTTTATACACAATCCCCAGCAGGGCTTCCTGACGCTCCACCAGCAACAACGCCGAGCGGACATTATTGGCCCGCGCCAGCAAAGGCATCGCCTGCTGCCAGAGGCCCAGGCTCTCCAGCGATTGCTGGGCATACATCCCCGCCGGGACATGATTCGGATCGCCGGTCGCCAAGCGCGTTCCTTGCAGCGCAGCGGTCAGATCCCAGGAGGCCGAGACTTCAATCTGATCCGCCGGATACCCTGTCGGCGCCACCATCACCAGACGATTCGTCAGCAGTGTTTTGCGGCTCTGGGGTTCAATGGCTTCTTGCTGCGCGACATAGTCCATCCACTTTTCATTGGCGGAGAGATAAATATCGGCCGGAGCACCTTGAGCAATCTGTCGGGCCAGCGCCGAAGAAGATGCAAACGACAACGTCGAGCCGGTCCCTGTTTGCTGCTCATACAGCGCTGCCACCTCCTTCATCGCATTGGTCAGCGAAGCCGCCGCAAACACCGTGACTTTCTCTGCCGCCGAGGCGCTTCCCGCCGCCAATACCGCACAACATGCAAACAACCCGGATCTCAACATTTTCACAACCTGACTCCTGAATTCTTTATCAATAAAAATAGCGTTATATACATTACTACATATCGATAGGGAGTCCTAGCTGATCTTGGGTATTGCTGTTCTTAAGCGTTCATCCAGTTGTCGCTTCAGATCGCTCAGCAAGGTTCGGAGCTGAGGTCGCTTAGCAATCGCGCAAGCGGCCTGCCAGCTCAATCACGGCTTCCCGGGCCGCAGCCAGCGATTGCTCATGACGCGCATCGCCGAACTCCTGATACTCAGAACGGATTTCATAAAATGCATTCACCCCGAGATATTTGCTGAGCACCTCAATGTGAGTGCCCAGATGGTTCATATGCGCCCGGCTGCCACCTGGTTCAAACCCGAATTCACCCGCAGAAGTCAGGAGCACCAGGATCTTCCCCTGAAAGATAGGCTCAAGTGGTGTATCACCCCGGCTTCGATCAAAGGTGAACGTTTTATTGATGCGGATCACCTGATCAAACCAGGCTTTCAATGCCGCCGGCATACCGTAGTTATACATCGGCGCAGTCATGATGATCACATCAGCGGCTTCAACTTCGGCAATCAGAGCATCGGAGAGTGTTAGTAATTGATGTTGTGCCGCACTGCGTTGCCCCTCCGGGGTAAACACCGCAGCAATCCAATCTTGCGAGATAAACGCTGGCGGCGCTGCGCCGACATCCCGGTAGACAACCCTGTCTTGATGATTTTTCTTCATCCACTCATCGATAAACAAGGTGCCAAGTTGTTTCGAAATTGAATTGTATCCGGCAACAGAATGATCTGTCTGGCGGGCACTGGAATCGATAACAAGTAACTTTTTCATATGGTAATCTCCTTATTCCAAACTGAACACAGTCAGAACGACTGAATCAGATTGGTCGTAACAAAATGTGCTGAACAGGGTCATTCTCTTCAACGCAGTACATTTTGACAAAAGGGATTAATTTTCAGACAGGTGAGAAAATCTCATCTATAAGAGGGGCTATGTTTGCGCAATTACCACCGCTCAGGAGTGTCAGGACCTTTGAGGCTGCTGCGAGATTATTGAGTTTTAAAGCGGCGGCCCAGGAGCTGCATGTGTCCCCCACGGCTGTATCTCACCAGATCCGCACACTGGAAGAGAGGCTTCAGGTCAAACTATTCGAGCGCCATACCCGCGCCGTCGTATTAACCCCGGATGGTGAACAACTGGCCCGCATCGCCCATCAAATGCTGCGGGCCCTCTCCGACACCATCAATGAGATCACTTGTCGCGACGTTCCCCTGACCATCGGGACCACAACCGCCTTTGCCGCGATGTGGCTGGTCCCGCATCTGGCCGAGTTCCACAGCTTACACCCAACCCTTGATGTCCGGGTTAAAGCCGATGATCAGCCGGTGGATATGGCCAGCCCGCATCAGGTGGATCTGGTGATCCGCTACGGGATTATGCCGGAGCATGATCCCACGGCATCGCTGCTGTTTCGTGAATCCCTCCAGTGCTATGCAACACCGGCGTACTGGCAAAGTATCACCTCGCCAGAGGCCATGCCAGCCACCGTCATGGGCACCCGGTGGAAAAATCCGGCGCTTCCCCCGGTGTATGATGAACAAAAGCTCCGAAATCTGTTCCCCAATCACCACCCCATCACCATTCGCGAGTTCGATGAAGAAAACCAAATCATCCAGGCCGCCCTTGCCGGTCAGGGCATCGCTTTGGTCAGCCCCTTGCTGATCGAAACCCCGCTGGCCAACGGCTGGCTGGTCCCAATGCCGCATGAGCCAGCAATGAACGCCACCGCCCCAACGCTCCCCGGTCTGGAGTATTACCTGATCACCCCGGAGCGAAGCCGGGCCCATCCGGCTGCAAACCAATTTACGGCATGGCTGAACGGCAAACTCAGCGAAAATGCCTTAGTTCATCTCTAAATGTCTGTAATGATCCGACTTCCAGGCCAGCACATGCTGTATGAAAGCCTCGATTCTCGTGGGTCGGTGTTCCCGATCCCGGTACATCAGATAAACTTCCCGGTCGTGCCCTTTCCAGTCGGGCAGTACCGGAACCAGATGGTGACGAACTTCAGAGTGGGCTTCAAAATAGTACGGCGGCATCCAAGCGATCCCCAGCCCCTGGCTGGCAGCATCCCGCACCAGTAGTACATCATTTGAAGTGAAACAAAACCCTTGATCCAGCTGGAATGTCTCGCCTGTGGTTTGATGTTGCATCGCCCAATTGGCATCGGCGGTGATCGTCAACAGACGATGCTGGGCCAGTTCAGACGGATGGGTGATTGGCGCATATTGCTCCAGATACACGGTCGAGGCACATAACTTAAACGGTAGCTGCCACAGTTTGCGGGCAATCCAGTCGCTCTCGATCCGATCGCCGACCCGGAAAGTGAGATCAACCTGATTCGAGAGCAAATCAATTTTTTCATTCTGCACATCCAGCTCGATATGAATATCCGGATGTTTCTCGGCAAACGCATAAATACAGTGCTTGAGCCAAACTTGGGTCATGTTGATCGGTGCGGAGATCTTAATCTTGCCGGACAATCCCAGTCGATCGTCTTCAATCCGTGATTGAACATTCTCTAAGCCATGAATGAAGGGCTCACACAACTGACGATAGCGGGCGCCATCACGCGTGAGTGAAAAATGGTGGGCACTTCGGTTCAGTAATCGGCAATTCAACTGCGATTCCAGCCGCTTCAACCGTCGACTCAGGGTAGCCAGGGGAATATTCAACCGCTCCGCCGCTTGGGTCAGGCTCTCGTATTGGGTCGCCTGTACAAAAAGATGGAGATCGTCCAGCGAGTGACCTTTCATTTTTGAGATAAACCCTCTTAAAGCTGTCAGTTAACAATCATAAATGCAATTTATATCCTTTCATCCTCTGATTCAAACCTGAGGTCGATGATGCCTAAAACTACCGTTACCTGGCTTGGCGTAGTGCTCGCCATCTTTTTCTGGGCCAGTAATTTCAATGCGATTCAAGCCATTCATGGCGACATATCTCCTTTCATGGCTGCCACGCTGCGCCTAGCGGTCGCCTCTCTGGTCCTGCTGTTACTCAGAGCCATGCGCGCCGGGCCGGAGTCTGCCCTGACCCTCCGGGATAAAGGGGCGCTGTTTTTCATTGCGCTGGTTGGGGTGCTAATCCAAAATTTTGCGATTTTCAATGCGATGCAATATACCTCGCCGGTCAATGCCGCCATTGTGGCTGCCAACATGCCACTGGCCGGTATCTTGCTTTCGGCAATCCTGCTGCACACCCACATTTACCGGTTTCACATCCTGGGGGCGCTGATCAGTTTTGGCGGTGTCCTGCTGGTCATCACGCAAGGTCAGTTCACCTCACAGGCCTTCAACCCCGGTGATTTACTCATGCTGATCGCCCTCATCAGCGGTTGTTTGTACACCATCCTGGCCAAACGTTGGGTCCCGCATGTCCCGCTGAGCCAACAATTGCGCTGGATGCTCAGTCTGGGCATGTTGCAAATGTCAGTGATCGTCTGCCTCATTGATACCCCCATCCATGCTTTTCAGGCGATGACCACTCAGGATGCCGCGCTTCTGGTGTACATGGGGCTTGGCGGCACGCTGGTTGCCTATTACTTCTGGCTGAAAGGAGCGCGGGATCTGGGCCCGGATCGGGTGACTTCCCTGTTTAACCTGATGCCGGTATTTACCGTGCTGATCAGCATAAGCAATGGCGGGAGAATTGAGTGGACTCAGGCTGCCGGGATTGTTCTGGTGGGATGCGGGGTGATCATCGGCAACGCTTATCCGGTGATCAAACTGAAACTCAAGCAAAACTCGCAGCAATTCGCCTGAAACATCAACCAGAATGAACGAAAAACGGGCATCCGAGTGCCCGTTCAATCGAAGCCGGATCCCTATTGCAATGCCTTTTCTTCAGAGACGCTTATCCGATCTCAAAAGAAGTCACGCCATAAATGCGATGGAGCGGCAGTTCCGGCTCAATTTGGGTATACATCCGCGCGGTTTCAAAAGAAACCGTCATTTGCTCACGTTCTGCCAACGCCACGGCCTCCGCATTGACTTCCGGGACGTCTAGATAAATCGCATCGTGCTCACTCACCGTCGCTTTCAACGCCCGAAACAACTGCCCGGCCATTTCCGGAGTATCGGCATATAAAGGGCCGATCTTATAGCCTGAGCGACAGGCGCGGATCACGCCATATCCGCCCAGTTGTCCGTCCTTGAGCACCCCGTACACCTGCGCCGAAGGCTGGCTGAGCCAGGTTTGCAGAAACTGAGGACGCGGTGCCGGGAAAAAATCTTGCTCATAGGTTTGGATTTGAGCCACAGAGAGCGCAGACAAAGGAACAATCAAAGGATCGGTCTCATGACGGCCACCACCGACGCCTTCATAGCGGATATTACGGTAAGCCAGTTGAAAACCAGATTTTTTGTAATTGTCCTGCTGCGCCACCACCCCATCCAGCGCAATGTTACAGCCTTCGAGATAGTCCAGCGCAGTCTGCCAGATTTGAATGCCGTAGCCCTGGCCACGGTATTCCGGTTTCACGATGTAGAATCCGATAAAGCCAAATGAAGCATCGTAACGAATGGCCGAGATGGTCGCGATCGGCTCATCCCCCAGCAAACCAATCAAAAAACCATTCGGATCGGCGGCGTAATAATTGGCGGCATCGTTGAGTCCCGGATTCCATCCCTCCTGAGCGGCCCATTCTATGGCAAGATCAACCTCTTCTCGGGCCATGGTTCTGATCACGAACGGCACTTTTTCCATCATGATATCCCTTATCTATTCTTATTGCTGTCTGCTTTATTATGCTTGCATGTCCAGCAGAGACAAAGCTGATGAGTTCAGGGCTCGTCCTGATCCGGGCAATAGGTCTCATAGGCTGCGCGGGTTTCCAGACGCGTATCCTCGACGGGGCCGCCCATGGTGAAGTGATACAGACTCTGAAAACTGCGATCATTTATCCCGAACAGTTGATGGACCGGATCATCAAAATAGCAACCAATCCCGGTGGCACGGATCCCGCTGGCTTCAGCTTCCAGGTACAACATCTGCCCGATCATCCCGGTTTCCCAAAACAAACGCCGATACCACCACGGTCCCAGCGTCCGGATCGGTTGTTCGAATTCGGCCAGCATCGCGCAACTGAACACGCCGCCGCTGGCGATACTCTGATGACAGCTGAGCAGCTCAGACACTTCCCGGGCATCGCCCTCACAGAGACAATATAACGGCAAGGATTGCGGACAGTCTGTCGGTTTTCGCCAGATAAAATCAGGATTCATCGCCTCACGCAGTTGTGCGTTCACCGCCACGTCTCTGACCAGCGCATATAGTCCGGGCGGCAAGCCCGTGACACGGTGCACAAAGAGCCCGAGATGAACCCGGGGCGGCCAACGACAGGCAGCAAACAAACGGGGATTTTCGAGCGGTAACGTGCGATGGAGGATGGCGTAAAACAGGGGACGGCTGATGTAGGTGTTACCATCCATGTCCAGCGCACTGCGGCGCTGGCGAATGATCTGCCCTGCCGTGATTGACGAGTGGTCGGTTTGCGACTTGATCTCCGAATGCTGCTTGACCTCCGGCGGCTGCTCAACGCCAACCATGTTGTCCGGCTCAGCGCTGGCTGTTGTTTCCGGGGCCGAGTCTGTTGTTGGCTTGCGTGTAGCCTGCGCCACCTTGTCGATCCAAGGCCAGGGATGATGCGCGTCACTGAGCAAATTCGCTTGC
The DNA here is from genome assembly GCF_025398175.1 of Photobacterium sp. TY1-4. Classification (NCBI taxonomy): domain Bacteria; kingdom Pseudomonadati; phylum Pseudomonadota; class Gammaproteobacteria; order Vibrionales; family Vibrionaceae; genus Photobacterium; species Photobacterium sp. TY1-4. Next base: position 200,340 of record NZ_CP099735.1, on the reverse strand, counting down.
CCGTGCCAGTCGGCATGAGCAATCGTGTTCATCAGGTCTTGTAAAGGCAACCAGCCAGATTGGATGCGCGTACCCGCCGGGGTCACCACGGCAAGCAAATCCGGCGATTCCACCTCGGTCGGGTCAAAACCATCCTGCTTGCGATCCAGGCCCGTCAGGGTCGCCAGATCCCGATCCGAGATCCCTTCCAGCAGTTGAAGTTGCCAGCCTTGCAGACCGGCGGCGATCGTCAGTGCAGCCAGCGCATGACCACAGTCATGCTGACAGTACCGAAATGCCCGTTCACCATATTTCCAGGCTTCGCGCCAGTGAATTGAGCTGAGCGCGACAAGGAAAGTTCCGTCCGGCAATGCACTCCCCCGCGGCGCAAGCTCCGCCATCAGAGCCTGCCAGTCCGCAGTCGTCAATGTGGCCCGGCAATCGAGCTGATGCTGCAGCGGTGCGTAATGATAAATCCCCGGCCGTCCAGCGAAACCGGGTAAAGCATTCGCGATTAAATAACACTCGGTGGGATGCAGATTCCCGCTCGACGGATTCACCCGCAGCGACCAGCGATTCTGCTGATACCGCTTCCAGGCGGAAAGAGCCAGCGAATAATAGAAGAAGGCGGACAACGAGGTTGGATGAACCGACTGTGGCGTCATGGCCTGATCGGCAAAAAAGGCGTCATAGCCAGGCGTCAGGTCCTGCTCTGGCAACGGTAAATCGATTGTTTGACTACCGGCATAGTGACGAAACGGGCACGGCTGGTTGACCCAGTCCAAATACCCCAACGCCCTGGCGTAACGATCAAACTGATGTTTGGTGCGCTCGTGATAGGCAAAGACGGTTGCGACAGGATCGGATGCCGGTGCATGGAATTCGGCACGCGGATCCGCTTGGCTGTCTTGAGGACGATGCGGCCCTGAATTCATGCGGATGGCGCCGCCTGACGACACTCTGCCGCCAGGGCTTGTAAGCGGGCGGCGATCTGCTCCAGTCCGGTGACCGGCAGCTCACAGGCCGTTCCCCGGCAAACATACAAAGCGGGTTCCCGAGTCTCCATCTGGCCAGTAAACGGCGCGAACTGGCTAAGCTCAGCCTGATGTGCCGCGTCCACACCAAGCCAGACCGCATTGGGCATATACCGCCCCCGAAGTGGCGCCATCAGTGCTTCGAGTGGCTCCGGACCGGCCAGCACCAGGTTCGGTCCGGGATGATTCATCCAATCCAGCGCACTGAGCAACAGGGTGAATCCGGCCGGATACGCGTTCACCTGATCAGCAAAAGCCCCCACCAGGCTGTCAAAGTAATTGCGCCAACGGCGCTGTCCGGTCAACTGATACAGCATCACCAGGTTCCGGGCCATTAACGCATTGCCTGACGGCGAAGCGCCGTCGTAACCATCCTTGGCGCGCACCGCCAACTCAGTATCCGATTCAGTCAGGAAGAATCCGCCATGGCTGGGGTCCCAGAACTTATTGATCGCCACTGCCATCCAACGCAATGCCTGGCGCAGATAAGAGAATGCCAGTGTTGCCTGATGTAACGCCAGAGCCGCACCGATCATAGCAGCATAGTCATCCAGCAGGCCCGGTAATCCGGACTTGCCATTACGGTACCGTTTGTTGAGCTGATCCGTTTCGTCGTTCAAATGACTTAAAACAAAATCAAAGGCCTGCCGGGCAGTCTGCAAATCTTCCGGGGCATCGCGCAACCCGGCACTGCGGGCCAGCGCAGTAATCATCAGACCGTTCCAGTCTGTCAGCACTTTGTCATCACAAAGCGGCGGCACCCGGAGCATTCGCTGGCTGGCCAACTGATGACGGATCCCTGTCCAACGATCCTGCCATACCGGCAGAGATTCGCCGGCAATGGCTGCCAGCTCGCGGGGAAGCCGCGTGAGGTGCAGGATATTCGCCCCGATCGGACGACCCGTGGCTTCATCCAGGAAATTCCCCTGCGGTAAAATATGAAATTGCCCGGCAAGCCACGTCAACTCATCCGGTGGCAGGATGCGGCTCAACTCCTCATATCGCCAAACGTAGAACTTCCCCTCTTCCCCTTCGATATCGGCATCTTCGGCGCTGTAGAATCCCCCGCCCGGATGCTGCATGCGAGTAGTCAGGTACTGGACAATCTCGCCGGCGGTCTGGTGGTAGAACGTCTCCCCGGTGGCTGCATACGCTTCGCTATAAGCCAGCAGCAACATCGCCTGATCGTAGAGCATTTTTTCAAAGTGAGGCAGCAGCCAGCGGTTATCCGTACTGTAGCGGTGAAAACCAAATCCGACATGGTCAAACAGTCCGCCCAGGCGCATCGCCTGCAAGGATTTCCGGACCATGGCGAATGCCTGTGGCGTGCCATGACGATGCCAGTATCGGAGCAAAAACAGGTGCTGATGCGGTGACGGAAACTTGGGTGCCTGGCCAAATCCGCCATTCAACGGATCGAAGTTCTGCTCAAACCATTCAAACGCCTGAGTTTCAATGTGGCTGGCAAGTGCTCCCGACGGCGCCTGCTGCGTCAGTGCCCGAAACCGGTTGCTGAGCTGCATCGCGCCATTGCGCAGAATCTCCGGTTGAGTCAGCCAGGCGTGCATCACACTCGGCAGCAATTCCATCATCCCGGGATGATTCCCGCTTCCCAGCTTCGGCAAATAAGTCGTGGCATAGAACACTTGACCGTCGGGGGTCAGAAAACAGCTAAGCGGCCAGCCACCCCTGCCGGTCATGGCCTGACAAGCGGTCATATGTAGATGGTCGATATCCGGGCGCTCTTCCCGATCCACTTTGATCGCTACATAGTCCCGATTCAGCAACGCCGCGACTTCAGCGTCCTCAAAGGATTCCCGGGCCATCACATGGCACCAATGGCATGTCGCATAGCCAATCGACAAAAAGATCGGCTTGTTTTCCCGCTTGGCTTTTTCAAACGCGGCGTCGCCCCAGGGGTACCAGTCCACCGGGTTCGCGGCATGTTGTAACAGATATGGACTTTGCTCAAAGACCAAACGGTTCCAGTAACCACCTCCGTTTTCCGGCAGTTGCGAAAGCGTTTCTTCGTTGGGGATATCAGCTGGATGTGTAGCCATAAAACAGCGCCTGTCGGTCGCGTAGCCATGCAGGATTTCGCCTGCGGCAAAAGCAGGCTCTTGATGATCAGTCTAGGTATTGAGACGGCCCCTGTCGAACAAGGACGCACGCCAACCGGAACTGTGGTCACGCAGACCGATGAAAGGACGCTCGTTGCCGACGATTTGTCTCAATAATCTACCCCTTTCTGATAAACAATAAAGACGTCTCAAGATTGGAACGGATATTTCCGCTGAATTTTTGCGGAGCCTATCCGGGGTACCTATAAATAATATCGTGGTAAACGGATTGACCAGAGAATCGTACAGGAGTGCCCTTTAGATAAAATAATTAGGAATTTGAAACAATGAATGTAAAAACAGTTGGCCTTCTTGCAGCACTTGCACTTGTGACCACAGGTGTGCACGCCAAAAGCAACTATGGCGTTCACAGTTCCGGTTATATCTCTTCTAAAGTGAAAGTCAGTTGCTCCGTTTCGAAAAAGTCTTACAACACCTACGTCCATAAAGACAGCAAGTATCAGGACTACAAGCCGAAAAAACGTTATACCAAGTACTATGGTTCTAAAAAGTCCTATGAATACCGGGACAAAGATTACAAGAACAATAAACATGTTGTGCAACGCTGCGATAAATACTGGGGCTAGCCGCAGTATTGCGCAGGCAGATCGTACGTGCCTTCACCTCGCGATCTTTCATACCGATCGCAGCGGGACGCTTGAAGCGCCCGCTGCCTCATCCCGACGCCTGGTCGGCATGACAGTTCTGTATTCTGCCGCGAACTGCACGGAAGAAGCCACCGTTTCTCAGCCGCTGAATATATGGAGAATTCAGACCGATGCCCCATTCTTTCTGGCTCAGCTATGTCGTTTTGCTATTCTGTTTCTTCCTCGCCGCATGCGATTCTTTCCAAAGCGCCGGCCGCTCCCAACCGGTCTTGGACGAAACACTTTCCGGGGCTGAGCCGACCGGGCTGTCACTGAATCCCACGCTGGCGCAATTGGTCATCGCCTCGGGTAGCTTGAAACCGGTTGGCGAGGTTGAAGTCGGCTCTGAAGTCTCCGGGCGGATCACCGAACTGCTGGTGGATTTCAATGACAAAGTACATCGCGACCAAGTGATTGCCCGCCTGGATCCGGAATTTTTCGAGGCTCAGTTACGGCAGGCGGAAGCCGCATTGCTTGATGCCAAAGCCACCGTCGATGTCCGAAAATCCTCACTGCGTCAGTCTTCGCGCTCACTGGATCGGGTCAAAACCCTCAACAAACGCAGCGCCGCATCGGCAAATGCGCTGGATGAAGCCGAAACTGAGGTCTGGATAGCCCGTGCCGAGCTGGACCGGGCTCAGGCCGTGGTCAGAAATCAGGAAGCCGCGCTTCAAGAAGCCCGCGTCGCCCTGGCCCGGACCACCATTCGTGCGCCCATTGACGGTGTGGTGCTTTCCCGCGAAGTCATGCGCGGACAAACCGTCGCCGCCAGTCTCGAAGCGCCAAAATTATTCAAAATAGCCCGTACCCTGACGGAAATGGAGATCCACGCCCGAATTGATGAAGCGGACATTGGCCTGATCCGAATCGGCCAACTCGCTGTGTTCACCGTACCGGCCTACGGTGAGCGGCAATTTGAAGCCCGGATCACGCAAATCCGGGTCGCTCCGATCATCGTCGACAACGTGGTAACCTATACCGTGGTGCTGCTGGCAGAGAATCCGGACGAATCCCTGCTGCCCGGGATGACGGCCATTGTTGAAATCAACGCCGAAGCCGAACCTGTCCCGACCCCAGCAGCGCCAAACACGCCTCAGGAATACACCCGTGAAACAACCGCCCCACTTCACACAATGCCCCGCGCATCAATCTCCAATCCCCCAGAAGCAGCCGTGTCGTCGGTTGCCGAGACAGTTAACGGGATCAAATGATGTATGCCGGGCTGCACCTCACCCATGCGCTGCGCACGATTTACCGCCACCGCCTGCGAAGCCTGCTGACGATCCTCGGGATTTTGATTGGCGTTGCGGCGGTGGTCACCGTGATTGGTGTCGGCGCCGGTAGCCAGCATCAGGTACTGCAGCGCGTCGAAAGCCTGGGCGCCAATTTGTTGTTTATCGAGCCGGGGATGCTGGAAAACGGCGGTGTACGACTGGAACACCACACCCCGACCCTGACCGACCGCGATATTGAAGCCATTCGCCAGGCAGTTCCGGAGATACAGGCTGCGGCACCGTCGATTTACGCCGACGGCCGGGTGCTGTATCAGGCCAGAAACTGGATCAGCCTGATCCAGGGAACCACCCAAGATTACTTTCAGCTTCGGGGTTGGACGCTGGCTCAGGGACGCGTGTTTACCGAGCGCGAAGCAACCCGCGCCCGAAAAGTCGCGATTCTGGGGCATACCGTTGCCCGGGAGCTGTTCGCCACCAGCGATAGCTCGGTTGATCCCCTCACAGCCGCCATCGGCAAAACCATCCGGATTGGTAAAACACCGTTTAAGGTGATCGGCGTGCTTAAACGCAAGGGACAGGCCCCCGGCGGCGCCGATCAGGACGATAAAGTCCTGGTGCCGCTCGCCACGGCCCGGCTGCGGGTGATTGGCCTGAGCCAGACCCACCCTGGGGCGATTCACTATGCCCATCTGCGGGTCAAGGATCCAAGCCGGATCCAGCAAACCGTGCTGGATATTCAGCAGGTCTTGCGCCATCAGCACCGGATTCCGGACGGCCAACCCAATGATTTCTTCATCAACGATCTGACCGCGATCCAGGAAAGCATGACCGAAGCAACCCGCACGCTGACTTTCTGGCTCACTTCGGTGGCCGCCATTTCGCTGGTTGTCGGGGGGATCAGCATCATGAACGTTATGCTGGTCGCGGTGCGGGAACGAACCGAAGAGATAGGTCTGCGGCGGGCGGTGGGTGCCACGAACCGGGACATCAGGAATCAGTTCCTGATTGAAGCAACCTGCCTGACGACCATCGGCGGACTCTCCGGACTGATCCTGGGCTGCGGACTCGTGGCAATCATCGCCCATTTACGGGACTTTCCCGTGGTGATCACCCCCGGCGCCGTACTGTTGGCGCTCGGCTCTGCCGCTGCGGTCGGGATCCTCTCCGGGCTCTATCCCGCGTTGCTCGCCGCGCGGCTCGACCCTATCCGCGCCCTGAAACAGGAGTAACCTTCAGCCATGAAATCTACATCCGATCCATTTCGGCAAGGGGCGATGCACCAAGCGTCTATTTACCAAGCGCCTATTCACCAAGAGTCTAGTCACCAAGAGCCTAGTCACCAAGAGCCAGGCAGCCCAAAGACCGGCAACCAAGAGCCTGGCCCCCAAACGTCTGACAAGCAAGATCCTCGGGATCACGCGGACGCGCTGGTTCACCTCGACGGCGTCAGCCGGACTTATCCGATGGGCCAGACGGATGTCACCGCACTGCATGCGGTGTCATTCATGGTGATGCCCGGCGAATACATCGCGATCACCGGCACGTCCGGCTCCGGCAAGTCAACCCTGCTGCAAATTATCGGCTGTCTGGATCGCCCGACGCAGGGGAACTACCGCTTGGACGGCACCCGGGTCAACACTCTCTCCGATGCCGCCTTGTCCCGTGTCCGCAATGCCCAAATCGGATTTATCTTTCAGGCCTTCCACCTGTTGCCACAACTCAATGTGCGGGAAAACATCGAACTGCCGCTGCTCTACAGGCCACTCACCCGCCAGCAGCGCACCTGCAAAGTCCAATCTGTGCTGGAGAAAGTGGGACTGACCCGGCGCGCCTGCCACAAGCCGCAGGAGCTGTCCGGCGGCGAACGCCAGCGGGTCGCCATTGCCCGGGCGCTGGTCGGCGACCCGTCGATCTTGCTGGCTGATGAACCCACCGGGAATCTGGATCAGCACACTGGGGATGAGATCATGCAAACCATTGAGGCGCTGAATCGCGAAGGAGTCACCGTCCTGATGGTCACTCACGATCTGGCGCGTGCCAGCCGCGCCAGCCGTGTGATTGAGATGAAAGATGGCCGGATTTTGTAGCTGTTTTGGCTCAGAAAGCTGGACAAACCGTACTCAACAAACATCACTGAGCAAAGAAATCCCGGCGGAAGTCGGCTATCTGTTGCTGAGAATAGGTTTGCCATTGAGCTTCCGGCATCGACACAGCGTCCGTCGCACGCTGCTCGGCCAAATCCTGTTTGAGCCGGCTCAGGGCAGACTGATAGTCACTCACCTGCTTCGCTTGTTGCGCCACTTGCTCCTGGCGCTGCGTGATGGCCGCTTGCTCAAAGTCCGTTAAATAAACCTGTGCCAGCTGCGCTCGAAGGCGCTGCTTTTGTTGCGGACTGTAGCTCACCGGGATCAGCGCAACCGCTTGTTCATATCGGCCAGCACTGCTGTCGATGGCCAAAGCACCTGCACGATGTTGCCATGTCGCCACCAGCGCTTGATATTGATCGATGAATGTCTCTGGTGGTGCGTCCGCCAGTGCCCGGGATTCAAGCTTAAAATCGTATAACGCAAATTCATCCGCAAATAGCTGATCGGCATCGGCTCCCCAGACGGCAATTGCCTGCGTTTTCACCGCTTCAACCCGCTCGGCAATATCCGGCGTTTGCGCCAAATCCAGCTCACCCAGTGTTTGCTGCCATCCCCCTTTCATGGCCGGATAGTCTGCCAGCAAAGCATATCTATCAGCATCCAGCCTGCCCTCCATCGTGCGCAGCTGATGAAGGCAATTTTCTTGCTGACCGCATGCCAACCAGAATGCTTCTAATGCATCCCGCAGCTCACGACCAGAGGCTTGATTCAGGATCTGACTGTTCGCTTCGAGGTTTGCCGGCAGAGGAGATTGTGACGCTGTCACTGATATTGGTTCGACTGTCGAGGTCAATTCCGTCGATTGGCCGGTCACAGCGGCTGGGAAATTATGCTCAGCGACGGTATGTACTTCGCGAGATTCCGCCGTCCCTGTACGATTGCCGGTTGGCACTTCGGCATCCTCGTCCGATTCAAACACCAGAAACATGCCCGCCATTGCGGCGAGCATGAGGATCGGGAACATGCGCCCCATTACTTAATCACCGCCGTAACCGGGAAGTGATCCGACAGGTTGTAATGCTGCCACAGTCGCTCATCGGTGGTTCGCGGAACATCGACCCGGTTGGTGTTTTCCGATTTCTGGCCGTACTCCTCGCTCACCATCACATAATCGAGATACTCAACATTTTCGCCGCCGGACAGCGCTTCTCCGGCAAAGTCATTAATGCGCGGATCAAATGTAGATGCCGTATAACCGGTGTAGGTTGGCTCGGCTGCATTCAAATTGGCCATCATCTGCTGATAATCTCCCGGGAATTTCAGCTTATTCACGTTGAAATCGCCGCTGTAGACCACGGTTTCGTCAGCCGGAATATTCAGTGACCGGGCCATATCCCGCATTTGTTTGAACTGGCGCTGGCGGTATTCGCGGGCCGTATCGGTATCGAACGACGCGGTATGGGTTGCGAACACATGATACGCCTGCCCATTTTTAATCACTTCCGCGTAGTTCACCCCTTTATCGGCAAAACAGTCGGTGCCGCTGCAATCCGGGAACACATACTGTGCCTGATTCACAATCGGGTAGCGGCTGACAATCATCACGCCACCGTCATGGATGTTAAACCCATCCTGATCCAGCATTTTGGTTTGGTACGGATATTCCTTGGCAAGCTCGCGCAGAAATGCATCCCGGCCACCGGCGAACACTTCCTGAAGCGCCAGTACATCGTAGCCTTTGACATGCGCCGGGATGATATCGAACCGGTCGTCAATATGAGAGGCCACCGCCGGCAGCATCCAGATGTTGTACGTCATCATCTTCAGGGTATTGGCATCCGGATCGACCCCTTCATCCTGTTTTTCCGGTGTAATGGTGTAGTACAAATCGTCGTAGCGGGCCGTACTTTCTGACTTAAAGGCGAGCTCGACCGCGCGTTCCCCAAACGATGCCGATTGGTAACGATGGACATTTCGGTCATCTTTCAGGGCCAGCGGGACATCCGCTGCGGTGACGCCGTGCTCGATGGTCGAGTTGTACCAGTGTCCCGCCATTTTTTGGAACAGTGTGACGCTTTCACCCCGGACATTGGAAACCACCGTCTCAAACTGATACGTCTGGCCCGATTCCACCCCTTCCCACCGGTTAAAGCTCATCACTGCTTTGGTTTCCCACGGGCCTAATGTTTGGGTGTGCTGCTGCCATTCCTCGCCCAATTGCAGTTGATCGCTTCCCGTGTGCTTGATCTGGATCGATAGCGGTTGATCAGAATTATTGGTGAGATACACATCGGTATCCGCCATGGCTGGTGCGGCCAGCATCAAAGGAAGCGCTGCGGTCCACTGCTTGATATTCATGGTACATCCTTTTGTTTTGCTAAAAGAATGGCCGAAGTTAGAGTATTTACGTTACAGATTCTTGATCAATTGATGAAAATGATAATGAAAACATTTACCGCATATTAGAAGTGATAAACCGCTTCCAATCTAAGTGGCAATTCCCTGTTGTTTAACAGGTTTTAAAGCAGTCTCGGAAAATTTGGAGAGCGTCGATTCAGAAAGATGATGTTTAAGTGAACACCAGAAGACATCAGGCACAGCCGGGGCCGTGCCTGATGAGTGAGGATTAATCTTGGGGTTGAGCGAGATAGACCGCCATTTCCTCATCCGGTACCATCCCGCCGCCGGTGGCCCAGACCAAATGGGTGGCGTTTTTCATCGTCTGCTCATCAAGCCCGAAACGCGCGCGGTATGCCTGATCCCTGGTGACCCTAACCGGTCCCATCATGCCCGCCAATGCAGACGGCTCCAACTGAATCGCTTCGTACCGGCTCAACTCTGCCAGATGGCGATACATCCGCTCATCACTGATGGTGTAGTACCCATCCAGCAACCTTTCCATCGCCCGGCCGACAAAACCGGAAGCGCGCCCTACCGCCAAGCCGTCGGCTGCGGTCACGTTGTCGATCCCGATATCTTGCACCGAAATGCCGTCATGCAAGCCCGTGTGAACGCCCAGCAGCATACAGGGGGAATGAGTCGGCTCGGCGAAAATACAATGGACATGATCGCCAAAGGCCATCTTCAAGCCGAAAGCCACCCCGCCGGGGCCACCGCCAACGCCACATGGCAGATAAACAAAGAGCGGATGCTCGGCATCAACCGTGATTCCCTGCGCATCGAACTGTTGTTTCACCCGCTCCCCAGCAACGGAATAGCCCAGGAATAAAGTCTTCGAATTTTCATCATCGATAAAGAAACAGTTCGGATCCTGCTCGGCCTCTTTTCGTCCCTGAGCCACCGCGACCCCGTAATCCTGTGCGTACTCGACCACCGTCACCCCGTGCGAGCGGAGTTTACGTTTCTTCCACTCGCGCGCATCAGCGGACATATGTACCGACACCGAGAACCCCAGCTTGGCACTTATGATGCCGATGGACATTCCCAGGTTGCCCGTCGAGCCAACCGCAATGCTGTATTGACTGAAAAAATCTCTGAATTCCTGACTCAACAACTTGCTGTAATCGTCAGCTTCCGTGAGTAAGCCCGCCGCCATGGCCAGCTTTTCCGCATGGGTTAACACTTCATAGATCCCGCCACGCGCTTTGATCGAACCGGAGATCGGCAAATGGCTGTCTTTTTTCAGCAGCAGTCGCCCGGTGATTTCAGTACCGTATTGCGCCGACAAGGCACGCTGCATCTCAGGAATGGCGACAACGTCGGATTCAATGATCCCGTTCGATGCCGCGGTTTCCGGAAACGCTTTCATCAGATACGGCGCAAATCGTTTCAGACGGTCACTGGCATCACGGATATCCTTCTGCTCCAGTCCGACATAAGGCAAGCCTTCCCCCAGCGTTGTACTGTTCGGGTTAAACCAGCAGACCTCTTCCAGGGCAATCAGCTGGTTCACTAACGGAAAGTCACGGATCAGTTGTTCAGTATTCAATACACTCATGTCAGTCCCTGTCATTTGAAGGCGAACACCGGGCACTGCCCGACACGCCATATCTGGTTTATCTGTTGTTGTTTTTCATATTAGACAGCATCCGGCGCGACGGGTAAACGCTAAACCGCCACAACCCACGCCATTCCCTATGAGAATGGCTATCATTCACTGAACGCATCTCACAGTTAGAAACATGCTTGTTGCTCGCCTGATTCATTCAGTGGCATAAACAAACTTATGTGCTGCATTGCAGTGCGTATAAATTAGAATAAAAACTCTTATAAGGACCCCTCAAATGTATCTGACACGACCTCTTGCCATCGCGGCCGGGATTTTAGCAACCGGTGCGGTAGACGCATCTCCGGCACCAGCCTCACCCGCATCTATCGCATCCACATCATCTACGGTAGTCTCCACAGCAGAATCCAAACGCACCTTAGCCTTGAGCTTGAGCCAGCAGTACCAGCAGCTGGCACCAGTTCTGCATCGCACGATCAGCCAGTACCAGCTCAATGCGCCCCTCAACGAACTCAAGCAGAGCAAACGTGCGGCACCATTTGCGCAGTCGATGATGGCAATGGATGAGGCTTTACGGGTCGAAAAAGGCATCGACAGCTATACCGACACCATCATGGAACTACGCCTGGCGGATCAATCCATGCTGGCCCGCTGGCAGGCAGGCCAATCCCCGCTTTTTGCCTGGGAACCGGAAGGGAACGATCAACACTGGCAGTACATCGAAGCCTACGATATCGACGGCAATATTCACCTACTGGATGTCTATGAGGTGCCGGATCGCCCGGTGCTCGTCGTTGATACCAATTCCCGCAAAGAGCTGGAAGCCGGTATCAAAGCAATGAATGATGAGATTAAACGCTTGCAAGGGGAACATCATCCCGATGCCGCACCCCGCTCAATGACACACCAATCGTTTTCAGCGGCCGCAAGTGACTTTAATACGCAAGTAGAGGTTCCCAGCATCTCAACCACGGTGCTGAGCAAAATCCGCCTGAAAGATGATCAGGAACCCTGGATCTCCGGCAAAGCGGAAGTGTACGCAATTGTGACGGGGGTGAATCCAAGCCGTGATGAGCCGGTGTTGGATATCATCGACATGCCGTATCTGGACTACAGTGAGACAGACTACTTCCCGAACCAGGTGATGATCCACTGGCAGCGCTACCGCTGGTCGGCGGCTGATATGCTGCTCATGGAGAAAGATGACGGTACCAACTACAAAGACTTAGCGCGCGCATTATTAGAAGTGGCGACCGCAGCCCTGAAGGCGATTCCCGATCCGGAAGTGCAGGCTTATGCGGTGATTCCACAGCTCACCGGCAAAGTACTGGAAGCGATCCCGGATAGCTGGGCGACCAACGACGATGACTTTATTGATGTTTACTACACCCTGCGCCAAGGCCAGACCTATACGGACTACACGGCAGCAGGCAACAATGCCACGGCGACCTTTACGCCGCTAACGATTGACCCAACTCAGTAGGGCATCTGCACAAGTGCGTGCGATGCACAATAAACAAGCCTGCAATACGCAGGCTTGTCATCGAGTGATAAGGCCGTTTAGCACATCGATCAGGCCGCTACCACCTGATATAGAGTCGCTCATACTCGCTCTTACACATCCGCTGGAAAGTTACAACTAGATCGTATAGTTGAACTGCTTGTATCGTAACTCACAACTGGACAAAAGCGAGTTGCCTAGGCCAATTAATAGGTAGCAAAGTTAATAATAAAAACTAATGGATTCTTGGCTAAGTACAGCATAGTCTTGCTATTTGGGAGCTGGTCAAGTATGGTGGTGATGCCCTCATCAATGACTCTAGCATAGTAGTCTGGACACTAAAGGCTCTGGCCGTGGTGTTCTTGTCCTTGATTCACATACCCCATCACGGCTTCATTCATTTACTTATTTTGAAGGAGCTACCATGCAATATATCTCTAAAGCTTTCACGACCAACCAACTCACTCTGACGCCAAAGCGTCCAAACAACACATGCTATCAGCTTGCGGCAGAATATCTTCATGCGCGGCGCTTATCTAATCCCCTCGAAATTCTAGAGGTAGAGGGATGGATGGATTACGTCGTCAGGGTGAGGTTCCTAATACGACTTTCTAACAAGGGAGTGCTTGAGCGGAGTAATGATTACCACAGTTGGTTTGCGGTAACTATCTAACGATAGAGGCGTCGAGTTTCTGGCTCGGCGCTTATCGAAAAACACCCCAATTTTGCATTCTGCTGATCCCAGGGTGAGAGCGTGAGTTAACAAATTGTAAAGTCGCCACACGAAAGGCACGTTGGGATCTACAAAAAGAGTAATTTTTAACCATCTGCCACAGGTGTGAAATGCATGAGGTGTCTAATAAATACTCAACCAGCCCAAGGAAATTCACAGATGTTCAAAAAGTGAACATACGTGCTCTCACCCTGCTGCTGATCCCAAGTTACTCCAGACGAGCTGGCGCGGATTTGGACAAAAACGTGTCAATGATTTTGCTAATTTAGCGATATATGGATTATCTATAGTAAGAGAAACTTAGATAGACGAAAGGTAAGACGCCCCATCCGTCCCTTCAACTTTAAATTGTTTATTATCTATAAATTAATTACAATCAACAAATGCTTAGAATCAGCGGGACTACTTGATTATGATTGATGAGATGAAAGAATTAAAAAATCGTATTGAGTCATCTATCGTCACCGAAAGGAACCACATCTTTAAGTATACCTCGCCTCTGATTAACCCTAATTCTTCAGAAGCTAAAACCGTTTATCATGAGTATGATAGAGCTACCTGCAATGCCCGCTATTACAACTATAACATCGATAATATTCCGTCGTATGGTGATACCCATATAGAGAGAATGGAAGTAACAACCTTCCATGACTTTCTAGCATTCAAACTCAAGTACAACTCCAATCAAAGTCGAAAATTCTATGCACAAAGTCAAATCTTGGATTATTTCAGGAGCCATGACGAAGAGGGCTTTAACGAGTATTTAATAGCTGATTATGAGTTTGAAGGAGAGACTGATCACAAAGTATTTAGAGCTTGGCTAATGTTTGAACATCTCTTTGATATAAGCTCTCAAATAGCCAGTAGAATTGAAACAAAGAACTTTATCGGCATTCAACATCACTTGAGGCTAATTGATGATAACTTTGGTTTTCTAATGAACAGTAGAAAGTCTTTTTTCCAACTAAAGATGAACGAAGACGAGCTATACAGTTGGTTACTAACCGAGATTGAGTCATTTAAACATCGTGTCGAAGAAAAAGGTTTATGGCGAAGTTTGAGTTCCAAACCAGAGAAGCAGTTTCAACGTATATTCGAGGCCGTTTTGGGCAGAATATGCGAGCTATATGATGTCGATATCTCACCAGAAACAAGTACTGGAAATGGTATCGTTGATTTCAAATTTTCCCAAGGAAACGGCTCAAAAATTTGCGTAGAACTTAAACTATCCCAAAACCAAAATGTCCTCAATGGGCTAGTTCATCAGCTAACTCAATACCAGCGTAGTGAAAAAACTGACAAAGGAATCTATATCGTACTCAATTCGGGAAATCCTAGTAAATCATACTTCCAACTAATTGAAAATATTAAAGAGTACAAAGATTTAGGGTTAAAGACTGATCACGTTATCTTGATTGATGCCACTGAGAAATTAAGTGCAAGTAAGCAAAAGTAAATTCTGAATTGTGGAGTTGTAGTAGCTCATACTCGATATTATACATCTGCTCGTAAGTCATGACTAAACCGGTACAGACGGTCTGCTGGTATCGCAACTCACAACTGTACAACTCCAAGTTAGCATTCATACCAATTCAAGTGATTCATTGATAACTTCAAGTATAGTAAAGTTATTTTAATACTTAACCATCGTGAAACTGAAGCATCGTATTTATTAAAATAGAATCTGTACTTGTAAGCGACTCAGAATATCAGCTAAGTAATTCGGAACTGCTGTTTCTGTACATAGCGATAAAATTACGAAAAAAACAGTTCTTCATAGTCATCTTTAGTTAATCCATTTTTTTCAATAATTTTTACTAAACAATCCCTCAAAATTGGAAAAGTTTCATCCATAATAATACTAGGTTTTAATTTCCCTCGACCGTTAACTTTGTAAGAATCATTAAGAATGCCATTATGAACGGCAGAGGAGCGTATACTGTATGCTGCATTTAATAAAGAAGATATTTCCTTCCGCTTGCCAAGGTCAGAAGACGCCAATTTTGAACCAATAATTTTTATTTGGAGAGTTAGCTCTCCATTAGTATCAGGTTTTGTTAATATCGACTCAAGAGAAATACCTAAGTCAATAGCTTTATTTATATCATTCCAAGTATTCATAGCCTGACTGCGACGCGCCAAAGAAATATCTAAAGGCAATCTAAGCTTCTCATTCATAGAAAAGTATTTTTCAAATAAATGAGTAATTTGTTCAGCGTCAATACCATTCCATGAATCATAATGTTTAGGCTTAACAACCTCTAAGTATTGAGTTGAATGTGTGTCTATTATGCCAGAAAGAGGTGTGGCATCTTCTAAAATACACCAACGTAATTCAATGCAAGGAGCGTGGTTAGAAGCGAATAAAGATAGAAAATTAGTTATTAAAAATTCGTTATTTACGTAACCTTTAATAGTATTGATGTTAGCATCACTAAGAACATTTGAAAGTAATTTGCTTTCCATGGGTTGACATAGAAATGTGTAGGGCGGGTGAACTCTATCACTAGATGAAATATTTGAAGATAAATTTATTAATTTGTTATTTACATTTTCCCTTATTGTACTGGGTAAATTATCAAAATCACAAAAATAAATACCATCTATTAATTCTACTTTCCCTTTAAAATCAACCCCACTAATCAGTGACATATTATAAACCACAACATCTGATGAAGATTCAAGTTCTAGCAAAGACGAATAAGCAAGTTCTGCCCCAACCGTAGAAGCCGCTAAAACTAACCATTTCGCCAAATACAATGCATTAATTTTTTCACCATGCCCTCCAGCGCGAAATTTTGAAGAAGATAACCTAGGATGTTTTTCTTCAATAAGATCCGCTAATTTTATGGAATTACGCGATGCACCGAATGCCTTCGCATAATTACGCCAATCATCTTGAGCTTTCCATAGGGTAAGTTGCTGTATGTTTCCTTCTACAACTGACGTATTTATAGCTTTAATTATTCGTTGATTCATACAATTACTATTCCTAATGTCTTATTATTATTTCATTGTACACTCAACGACTTTAACTTCAATAACCACTCAGACCTCATGTGATCGTTGAAAGTACCCCCGTAGAACATCACAGGGATTCACAGCGAACAGCATTAGAAGAATGGATAACTTTTACTAGGGAAAAAGTGCATGAACAGGATGTGAATGAGTCAAAGGGCTAACGCATAAAGGGGCAGAACCGAGTTAGGGCAACCTGTCAGATTATGTCACTTTGCTCTCTAACGGGCCAAACAGCGAAATACCGTCACCAAGGATGACCGGCATCGTCGTCACGGTTATTTCACGGAGCACACCATGGCGAAGCGCGCTTTGAATCAGCTGACCACCGTCAACATAAACGGATCTGACATTGCGGGACTCAAGTTGCGCGAGCATATCCGACAAACTTCCGGAAACAATCGTGACTTTATCTTCCAGCTCCTCAGGCAGAGATGTCAATGAATTGCTGGCCACGTAAACAGGCTTGTCGTATGGCCAGAAGCCAAACGAAGCGACTTTTTCAAAAGTATGCTTCCCCATCAGCAATGCATCGACAGTGGACATAAATTCGGCAAAGCCAAAGTCACTCCCCTCCGGATTCTCGATGTCTTCAAGCCAGTCCAGTTCTCCATTTGGTCCGGCGATATACCCATCCAGGCTTTGCGCCATATATGCAGAAACTTTCACGTTGTTCTCCTCCAGACCTCACACCCATAACTTCGCTCTCTCATCAGGCTTTGACAGAGGTAATCAGCTTGATCACGAACCGGAGAAAGTATCCCCAGTTCGTGTTGTTACAACACATCACCATTCACCAAAGACCAGTGGTGCGGCATCAGCTCTCGTATCGTTTTAAAAACCAAATGATTACTATCGGTGGATATCGCTGCTTTCACATCGCCCCCCCAATGAACTAAACGCTCTTGGCAAACCCCACAAGGGGATAAAATGAGAAATTCGCTCTGCTCGTCTTCGCGACACAAGCACAATGAATGAGTCACCGCTTCGTTAAGCTTATGCGCTTCCAAGTACGCTCCAACTTCCATACAGAGCGATAAAGCGTCATTGTTCACATCTGGCGCAATACTGGTGAGGATTTTGCCGGAAGCCGTTCTCACTGCGGCAGCACCACCCCAACCTGCCGGATAACGCGATTTGATGAGCTGAACGGCTGCGTCGTAAAGGTCTTTTTCTATTTGACACGCGTCACTACTATTTTGAACTGTTAAGTTTTCCATGCTTTAACTCAAATCCTCGCACGATGACATAGGCAATTAATGCGAATATAAATACCACCAAATACATCCACGCAATTGCCTGAAGCGTTTCAATAATGGTTCGATACACTTCCAGCGTCCACCTTTCAACGGTGAGTTCAAGTATTTGCGTATCTTTATGAGGTGCGCTGATATACCTTTCGAGCTGATATATTCTTACCCCACCAGAAATACCCACCACATAGGCTGCAAACGTCACGTATTTATGCCATGCACTGCTGATTGGGTCCTGAATAATTCGACTGAATATTGAGGCAATTGGACTGTCGAATATTTTAACGACACAAAATGAGACAGCGATTGCTAAAGCAAATGTGACGAACAACAACGTGAAAAACATATAGCCCCCAGTTGTACTCTCATGAATCAATCAGGCTCGCCCTTATCGGCGGTGATCTCAAACCACAATCTGAAGATGGCACAGACTCAGCCAAACATCATATCAGTATCCACAGAGCGATTCACCAGGGCAAGCTGATGAGCCACACGCCACATCGGATATTAACTTGTCTCAAGACACCGAGCTGATTGCTTCGGAAATGGATAGAAATTGTATTTTGGTCAGACACATTTCTGCTTTTGAAAACTCATGCGCTTGCACCAGCGCGGTTACCTCGCTGAGTGCCAACCGATGCCCACACGGCTTGAGTTCAATATTGCCGGCTTCGCCTGACAATAAGCCATAGCTTTGACCGGCTGAATCGATGACTCGGTCGTTTTCACCCCAGATCAGCGACTCCGACTCATTGATGAACTCAGATTCCGAAGCGAGATAAATCAGTTCGTCATCACCTTCGAGGTGAAATACGCAAGGCCACGCAATCATCAATTTCTCCTGTAAACATCACGAATAACAGGGGCTCTCCCCTCATCAGGCTTAATACATTTGGTCAGTTCAATTGTGTCATCACAGGCGATCCCATATCACTTTCTGAAGGCTACACTGACCGAGCCGAACATCCGTGCAGTATCCACGGATAGGATCATCAGAGCAAGGCTCTGATGCCCAGCAAGATCGTACTGTCCGCGCGACCACGACGGTAAACACTTGAACTTAAGTAGCCATACGCCGAGATATACCTTAGCAGTTGCTGATTGGTTGATTCATATTCAGCTAAATCTGTATGGCGATGGGCAAGATAAATCCCACCGACAACCTCGCCTGAATCCTGATCCGCGAGATAATCGATTGCTGTATTTTTACAGTTAAAAGCAAACAACACATCAGAGTCTTGAACTAAGTTACGAACATCAGCCACATCAATATTATCCGGCATTTCATTAGAAAAGAGCTTGCCTGAAAGATTTACCATAACGTCCCAAATCGCAGTCATATCAGCGGATGGGCTTTCAACAAAGGCGACAACGGTTGCTGATTTTTCACAGGACGCAGTGACGATTTGCGCTTGCTGAGGAGAAGCACCAGAAACCAACAGAAGATCAAAAGATGAATCCAGTATCAGCGCCTTTGAAAGTTGGCTTAAAGGGATGAAGTATTCCTGATCAACTGAGCCAGCTTCAGGTGCCGAGATTCCCAGCTTCAGTTCATCCCTATCAGCGATTAAAGGTTCGAACATTTCACATCCAGCAAAGAAAAGTGATGACTCGCAATGTGGAACCCTTCCCGTAAATAGAACTTATGGGCTGGAAAACGCTGAACACCGGAATCGAGATGGATTTGTTCGCACCCGATTTCCAGGGCATACGCTTTGAACCAGTCGATGAGAAACTTGCCAACGCCACTGGAACGATGATTTGCATTGGTGACTAAGTCATCGATGTAGATATATTTGCCCCAAGCCAGTTTTTCCCCCACCACATAACCCGCCACTGCGAGAATACCGTCCGGAGACTTCACGTAAACAACCTGGTAGCCGTTCGCCTGTTGTTTTTTGATCTGGGCTGACAATGAGTCGATGTCATAGCTTGGTCGCAATTGCAGCAGCACCTCAAGCACCGCGGAGTGATCTGAATCGTGATCTAAGAATCGTACTTCCATGTTTTCTCCAATAAAGAGCGGCAATCCAGGGCGACTGGTGAACACGGCAGCCTGAACTGCTCATTTCAACTTTTCGCTAAGTTACTCACAAACAAGGAGGATATGCAACCAGTTCTGATCAAGGGGGTATCCTCTATTCAGGCGGTTTTCCCAGAGTTTACGGAGGCGGAAAAGGTGGTTCGCCAGCCGTAAGCACAACTCAAGGGGCATCACGGCGAGAGGCAACGCAAACCTTGTCTATCACGGTTTTGGACAACAATCTGCCAGTGCTATTGCTAATTTAGCAAACCACCAATCACTACAGGTATTGCAAAGAGAGTTGTGGACAGCTAGCGCGAGCAGTAGACTTGCGCAGGCTAGAACGCCTGACTTTGGGTGCGCACTAAACATGAACCTTTGATTATGCTAACGCAAAATCGATATTTAATCTGATGGAGATAGATAATGAACGGCAGTTGGGCTAACATCTTTCCGTACTTTGCCGGAGCTTTTAAGCTTATTGTATTAGGTATTGGAGCCTACTTAGCTATTAAGTGGCATTTTGATGAAGAGAGAAGAGTGAGGGAAGCAGAAGGCGTGGTCTTTGATAAACCAAGCTTTATGAAAAAGTTGGCAAGGATGTTAGCCCTCCCAGTTCTTCTAGTCCTTCTCGTCCTTTCAGTGATTTATGCGACAAACTGGTATCTCGACTGACGGGCTTTATTGATACGATCAATTTTTAGCGATATCAAATAATGTACTCACACTGTTAAGAGGCTTGCCCGGTAAAATAGAGCATGCTTCTGCTTTACCCAAGTATACTTTTTCCAGACCAAGTTAATGTTAGTCATTAGATAAAATAGGTCAACCAAGACACAAAAGGTTGTCTCAACTTTTAAGCTCTAAATTGGTTTGGGGCAATAACAATATATTGCCCCTATACACCCACCCTACGCCCCATCCCCCTGCGTTACCGTCAGCGTAACATAACCCCGGTTGTTACCGTAAAAGCCCCAGGCGTCGTTGGCGAAGCAATACAGATAACCGGATTTCTTCGGTGTGAACATCGCATTTTCCCCTATCTCGAAAATCCGCAGTTGGCCGTGGGTGCCGTCTTTGCCGGGGTTTTCGCTGTTGGCAATGGCGCCCATCAGGCAGAACCAGGGCGAGCTTTCAACCCGCTTGGTGCCGACAAAGTTGGCATCCTCTTTATCAAAAATGCTTTTAAAGGCTGATTCAAGTTTCCCGGTCAGCGTACCCATCATGCGCAGCAATTCTCCCGGGGAAAACTTACTGTCTATGGTGCCGCCCGGCCCGCAAGGGATATTGGAATCCACCCAGGCACCGGTCGCGTTAAACTGATAGGTCCGGTTGGCTTCTAAATAAATGCCGGTCCAGTACCATTGGTGCCTGGCGTAAATATCAACGGTGACGGGGTGCTGCGGTGACAATAGTTGGGTGGAGCGATAGGGCCCATGGGTACGGGGCGGTTGCTTACGACGTGCCTGGACGGAGGTATGAAGGCTCTCCTGGCTCTTTTTTTGATCCAGGTTCGGAATGGAACGCGGCGCAGTCACCAACACTTTCATGAAGCCCTTGTGTGATTCATGCAGCTCATCTTGCGGATTCGGGACGACCTGCGACACCTGGAGCGGATCCCACAGCAAAGCCGGAACTTTCTGTTTCAACTCGTCAATCATCCATTGCAAGGCACCATCGGATAACCCATTTTCCCGATACCCCCCGCCGACATCACTATGTACACCCGGGAACCAGACTTGTTTGACATCCGGATGCTGGCCGGTTGCCCATAACGTCGGGCAAAAACTGCCCCGCTCTTCATCAATCGCCACCGCATGGCGAGCACATTCGACTTTGGGACTCAGGCAAACATCGTGGAACTCGTAATTTTTCGGGTTATCAAACAGATCCAGCAATGCCTTGTCATTGGGGATCCCCAGCGCACCGACGGTATCCCACACGCCAAGAAATTTCACCTGATCGGAATCAGGATAAAAATCGAGGTGATAGTGGACTTCAAGATAACTACGTGATTCCTGACGGCGATACCCTTCCCGATAGATCTGCTTTACCACTTTGTCACGATCGACATCTTTCACATAGGAAAAGTCAATGAGACCGTAACGGGCGATCATGCCGGCCAGACTCCTGGCAGAATAAGCACCGCGGCTGAATCCAAGCAAAATGATCTGATCGCCGGGTTGATATTTATCGGACAGCCACTGATAACAGTCGCGGATGTCTTCGCTGAGCCCATAGCCCAAAATCCCGCCCACTGCACGATCGATAAACCCGCCGGTACCCACACCAGACTGATAACGAGTTTCCTGCTTATCGGGCTTTGACGGCAGGAAATTGAAGATCTGCCGCACATTGGTGGGGCTCGAAACGCCATCATCGCTGTTTTCCGGATCATTCCAGGTCCCGTCACAGCAGACGATTAAATAAGCCATTGCTTTCCCTATATGAACCTAAGCTCGCTATACGACATCATTAAACCTAGCCAGCAAACGTGAAATACGGTGTGATCAATGGCTCAGAATAACGATTCTATGGCGTGTTGTACCCGTACACTCAGCGTTTATGGAAATACCTCGAAAGACGGCTGTCGCATCATCACCAACTCGAGAGTTCTTTTACGGCCCATTCGATCCGGCTAGCAAATTCAGCAGTCGACAGACGCTTTCCCAGGGAGAAGCGACTACAATATCCTCATCGATACACTCGAACCTGTGGGACACTGATGGACAAAGAAGAAAAAGATGCCGGTATTTTGCAAGCAGTGGCTGAACGGATGGAATCGCAACGCCTGCCCCGCGCATTATCGATGAAAGAACGCGTTGATAACGGCGAAACCCTGAATGATCTCGATATTCAGTTTCTGAAAGAAGTCTTGGAAGATGCACATCGTGCCATGCCGCTGATGGAGCGTCATCCGGAATGGCAAAGCCTGGCTGCCAGCCTGATCAATCTGTACAAAGAGATCACCGATAAAGCGTTGGAAAATGAACAAAATCAAACCGGCAAGCACTAACCTGCCATTGATTTGGACAACTTTCATGATTCAACCAGCAGGCTTGACTTTTCACCCGGCAGGCCTATGATCGCCATTGCTTACCCATATTGACCGGAGGTGCTCAATATGACTCAGTTCGCTCGTCTGCTCGCGTGCATCTTCGCTGTTCAAATCGCTTACCTGAAGCGTCCGCAAATCGCTTAGCTTGGGCAGTGAATCCCTCTTTGATTCACTGCCGCCGAATCAACATCCTGAACTCATACATACGCCCAATGCGTGAGTAAGGTTCTGTCTCTGCGGCTGATCCAAGCTCGCATGTACTGCGAGACATCCACAGGAACAAAATATGACAATCAAACATTGGTCCAAAATGGAAATGCTCCATGAGACCGTCAAAAACCCAAACATCATCCTGAAAGGCACTCACAGTTACTACAGTGACGCTTACGATCAGGGCTTCGAGCACTCGGTCGTCCGTTACCTGCATGGCGATGAAGCCAGTCAACACTGGGAGCCACGCTGGGAGATCGACAAACTCTACATCGGCGATTACGTCTGTATTGGTGCGGAAGCAGTGATCCTGATGGGCGGTAACCATACCCACCGGTCCGACTGGTTCAGCCTCTACCCCTTCATGGATCGCATTGAAGAGGCTTATCAATCCAAGGGAGATACGGTGCTGGAAGACGGATGCTGGATTGGAATGCGGGCAATGATCATACCGGGAGTCACTGTGGGTGAAGGCGCTATTGTCGCTGCCAATAGCGTGATCACCAAGAATGTCGCGCCTTATACTGTCGTCGGTGGGAACCCGGCCAAAGCGATCCGCCGGCGTTTTCCGGAAGAGACTATCCGCCGACTGATGGCGCTGAAGATCTACGACTGGCCCGAGGAAAAGTTCGAGGCGTTGAAAGATTTGATTTGCAACCATGATATTGATGCGCTTGAACAAGCCCACCAACGATTTGACCGCTAATCACTCCAGGGAGCACAGGTTGCTCCCTTTTCTTTCATGAATAAGGAAAATTATCGGTAACAACAGGCTTGTCGCATCGCTAAGTCTCTGTTAACTTGAGCCATATGAACAAGATCTCACTCCCCCTAATGTCAATGATGCACATGCCTTCTCAGCGAATGCTGCGGGGGATGGGCTGCTTGTTCTAAAGAAAACACCAAGCAACACCATTCCACACTCACAAACTGGAATGGTGCGCCAATGAACCCCACTCAAAACCCTCAGTGACTGCGTCCATTCCAGCGATTTCATTTTACGTATGGAGACGCACTGATGACTTCTTTTGTAACCACGCCGATTTTTTATGCCAACGGTGAGCCGCATCTGGGCCATGCCTACAGCGGTATTGTTGCCGATATCTGCCACCGCTTCAGCCAACTCATCGGCGAGGAAAATGTGCTGATCACCGGTACCGATGAACACGGTCAGAAAATTGCGTCCACTGCCCAGGCAGCCGCGACAGATATCGCAACCTTTGTTGATACCAAGGCAGAAACCTTCGCCGCGTTATGGCCTGAGCTGACCATCCGACCGGACATTTTCATCCGGACCACGCAATCGGCGCACAAAGCCCATGTGCGCGACGTCTGGCAGCAACTGTTTGAACGCGGCGACATCTATCTGGGTTCCTATTCCGGTCAGTACTGTGTCGCCTGCGAGCAATATTATTCGCCGCGTGAGTTGGAGGACGAGCACTGTCCGGTCCACAAAAAACCGGTTGTTACCGTGGCTGAAGAAACCTACCTGTTCCGGTTGGAAAACTACCGCCAGCAACTCCTGGATGACTATCTGGCTCATCCGGATCTGATCACCCCGAGTCATTTTCAGGAATCAATCATCGCCCTGCTCCAGGAAGGCCCGCTGGAAGACTTGTCCGTGTCGCGGATCAATAACAGCTGGGGCGTACAGGTACCGAACCACAGCGAACATACGGTGTATGTGTGGATAGACGCGCTGTTTAGCTACATTACCGCCATCCAGCAAACCGGCCATGCCAGTACCGCAATCGCGAACACGGCGCACATCCTGGGCAAAGATATCCTGAAATTCCACGCGCTCTACTGGCCGGCATTCCTACTGGCGCTTGATCTGCCGCTGCCGAAGAAACTGGTGGTACACGGATGGTGGACGATTGAAGGCCAGAAAATCTCCAAATCCAATCCGGAAACCACGGTCAATCCAAGCACCTTCAGCCACCAGCTCACCGCCGATGGCCTGCGTTATGCCCTGGTTCGGCAAAAACCGCTCTACCGCGATGGCAATGTCGCGATTGACGAGCTGGCAGAAGTGATTAATGCCGACCTGGCGAACAACTTCGCCAATCTGGTGAAACGCAACAACACCCTGGTCGTGAAATACTTTGACGGTCAGCTCGAAGGCAGCCTTGGCAAATACCTTGATGATGAATGTGAGCAATTGCTGAGCACCAGTCGGGCACAGCTGGAACAAGTGATCCGGCACTATCAGGACTATGATATTTACCAGGTCACTTTGGTGCTCAAACAGCTGCTGGACCAACTCAACGCCTTTTTCCACCACCGGGCGCCATGGCTGATCAGTAAGGGACAGGACCGCCGACAAACGATCAATACCTGCTTTGTGATCGCCAACGTGCTGCAACAGGTCGCCCTGAGTTATTTGCCGATCGTGCCGGAGCTGAGCCAGCGTGTCCTTACCGAATTCGGCATTGACGAGACGCAATGGCGCCTGAATCCGAACCTGCCGCTGCATGCAATCCAGATCCAGGAGAGCAACAGTCATTTTGCGAGAATTCAGCTGAGCCGCTAAACCATCGGCACAAAAAACAAAACGGGCGCCCAGGTGTTAACCGGGACGCCCGTTGTCATGGTCTGCTGTTGATTACGCCGAAGTCGGATTGAGCTGCGAAATATCAAACACTTTATCCGGCCAGCCCCGCACAAATTCGGCTTCGTGCGAGACCAACACCACGGTACCGTCATAGCGCATCAAAGCTTCCTTCAGCGCCGATTTCACATCGACATCCAAATGCGTGGTCGGCTCATCCAGGATCAAGACATTGGTGTTCTCCACCGCCAGACAGCACAGCTTCACCTTGGTTTGCTCACCGCCACTCAGCGTTGCCAGGCTTTGCTGCGCTTTGCGACCGGAAACACCAAACCGGGCCAGTTGCTGATGGGCCATTTTATCATTCAGGGCAGCATTGGCCGCCCGCACCACCTGAACCGGGGTACTGTCCGGGTACGGCCAATACAAGTCCTGGGCAAAATAACCCCACTTGATACCCTTGGCGGTTTCCACCTGGCCTGAGAGTGCATCGACCTCGCCGATCAGGGTTTTCAGTAAGGTCGATTTCCCCATTCCGTTAAAGCCGACAATTGCGATTTTCTCGCCGCGCTGGATATCCAGGTTCACCGGCGGCAACAGTGGTCGCTGATAGCCAATCTTCAAGCCTCGGGTGGCAATCACCCGCTGGGCGTTCAGCGGTGCGGCGGCGAAGTGAAATGCCGGCGTGGACTTTTCTTCCGGTTTCGCCAGCCGATCAATCTTGGCCAGCTGCTTCTTGCGGCCATTGGCGATGGTCGCATTGACCCCGGCACCATTTTTGGAAATGTAAGCCTCGAGCTTTTCAATCTGGCGTTGCTGCGCTTCAAATTGTTTGACCAGATGCTGCTGCTCCTGCGCTTTCTGCGCCATCGCCTTGGCGTAGTGACCTTTGTATTTTTTGATCTGCTGATGGTCAATGTCACAGATGCCATTGGCAATGCGCTCAAGAAATGCGATGTCGTGCGACACCACCATAAATGCGCCCGGATACTGTTCGAGAAACCCGCCCAGCCATTCGACATGATCGGTATCGAGATAGTTGGTCGGCTCATCAAGCAACAGCACATCCGGTTGTTGCAACAGCAGTTTAGCCAACATCACCTTGTGCCGCTGGCCGCCGCTGAGCGCGCCCATCCGGGTCTCGAGTCCGAAGCGGTCTATCCCCAACCCGGCTGCAATCTGGGTGATCCGGTGATCCAGGGTGTAGAACTGCTCTTTTTCCAACAGCGACTGCAGTGCCGCAGCCCGGTTGAGCAGCACCGTCGAGGTATCGATTGCCATCTGTTCGTACAAGGCCATCAGGATCTGTTCCGCCTCGAACAGCTCGGCAAATGCAGAAGCGAGGTAATCCTGAATCGACAACGCCTTGTTGACCGTCCCGTGCTGATCCAGATACCCCATCACACGATTCGGCTGCCAATGGATCTCCCCCTGATCCGGTAAATACTCCCCTTGCAGGAGTTTCAGCAGGGTACTTTTTCCAACGCCGTTGTGGCCGGTCACCCCGATGTGCTCGCCGGTGTGCAGGGCGAAATTGGCATCTTGATATAATACTTTGTCGGCAACCTGATATGTCAGGTTTTGAATCACTAATAAACTCATGTTTTTAAACCATAAAAAAAGGGGTCGGTAGCAATGCACCGACCCCTGGATAACGTTCACTGTCATCTCGTTTCTGATAAATTTCAGATACAAAAAGGCCGGTGATGAAGCATCACCGGCCGCCTTCTCTACCCGTACACATCAGATGCAAGCTGACCTGCGCTTTCGCACATCACCGCAACTGATGAAGATTCAGGTTATTTAAGCTCCGAGCAACACTTCATCGTGTTTGTGCGCGGAGCAGACCCTTCTGACGAAGCTCTTGAATAAGATGTACAACATGGTAGAGAGTGTTTAAAAACAATTTGGGGCGAATCTACCCAAATCCGTGCCGCCTGTCAATGCAACCTGTTGGTTATTTACCCCCAACGCCACGATCCAATTTTCTGCTACCAAATTTTAAGCCGGTCTTTTGGCGCGAGGTACATCCCATCCCCGACCTGAGTTTGATACAGGGTATGAAACGCATCCAGATGCGGAAAGATGCCGTTTACCCGATACTCTCCGGGCGGGTGGCCATCGGTTTCAAGGAACTTCAGCAAAATGGGCTGACGAAGATTGCTGCGCCACACCTTAGCCGCCTGTTCAAAGAACGTACGATCAGCTTGCTGCGGATCCTGCTCCGTGCTCATGATGCGCCGATGCGCGCGGTAGGCGATATGCAGCCCATTCAGGTCTCCCAGGATCTCGCCCAGCTCCAGTTCGCCATTGAGAAAATGTCCCGGCAAAATTTCATACGCATTGGCCTGAGCCACGGCCCGCGCCGCCACCGCATTGAACTTCTTACGATCTGCTGCTGTCCACCAGTTCCTCAGGTTCCCTTCGGCATCAAACTGACTCCCCTGATCATCAAAGCCATGACCAATTTCATGGCCGATAATAAAACCAATCCCGCCAAATTGCGCTGCATCATCCCAAGCCGCATCGAAAAACGGCGGCTGCAGGATCGCAGCCAGCAGGATAAATTTATTCGCCGACGGTTGATAATAAGCGTTGACCACGGTCGGTGACTGAAGCCATTCATCCGGGTCGACCGGCTGGCTCAGCTTCGCCACCATAGACTCGTGATCAAAGCGGGCGATGGCCCGGGCATTCCCAACGAGATCATCCGGGGCCACTTTCAAGGTACTGTAGTCTTTCCACACTTCAGGATAGCCAACATAAAAGCGCATGTTCTTCAGCTTGGCGAGCGCCTCCGCTTTGGTTGCATCACTGAACAGCGTCGAGCCTTCAATCGCCATGCTGTATTCTTCCTTGATGGTCTGAACAATGTGATTCACCTGGGCCAGCGCTTCACGGCTGAACTGCTGTTCGATGTACACCCGGCCAACCAGCATATCTACGCTTTCTCCCAAAAACAGCACCGCTCTGAGCCACTGCGGCATTTCTTTCTGTGAGCCGCCCAGCGCCCGTTGATAACGATTCAGTTCATCCTGGAAATCCTGGGTCAGCAACGGTCCTCTTTCAGCCAGCAAACGCATCCGCAGATAGTCTTGCCACACCGCCACCTTGGTTGAGGGAAAGAGTGCATTGAGCGCTTCCAGATACGATGGCTGCTGCACCACTACGCCCTCAACCGATGCGACTCCCAAGTCAGACATCATGGCTTGCACCGGAAAGGTACTCAGCGTCTGTTGCAACTGAGCCAGGGTGAAAGGATTGTATTTCTTGCGGGGATCCCGATTCTGAGCCGGTGTCCACTGG
This sequence comes from Photobacterium sp. TY1-4, assembly GCF_025398175.1. Classification (NCBI taxonomy): domain Bacteria; kingdom Pseudomonadati; phylum Pseudomonadota; class Gammaproteobacteria; order Vibrionales; family Vibrionaceae; genus Photobacterium; species Photobacterium sp. TY1-4. Next base: position 171,618 of record NZ_CP099735.1, on the reverse strand, counting down.
ATCCGGGCCAGTTGCTGCTCCAGCGTCAAGACCTGAGGGGCTTTTTCCGCTGCCCCGGTAATACCGGCCAACGAAAGCATCTTGGCGATATGGGTTTGATAGAGCTCGCGGATTTTTTTCGAGCGATCATCCTCGCCGACTAACACCGCCTGGCTCTGCCCCAGTCCGTACTGAACCACACCCAGTACATGCCGTGTCGACTGCTTGGGATCGGGCATGACCGCCATCACCAGGGGAACACCAATGCCCTGGCGCTGAAACGCCGCAAACACGCCCGCGAGCTGTTGATGATCCTTCGCATCGGCAATCAACTTCAGCTCAGGCACCAGCGGAGTGATCCCCAGCTGATTGCGCCGGTCGGTGTCGAGATAGGAATGATAGAGATCCAGGAGTTGCTGCTCATAAGCCGTTAACGGCGTCTTGCGTTGTTCCAGCGCTTCAAGCGACTCCCGCACCAGCGCATTGACCTTGAGGGTCAGCTGGACAAAATTATCCACGCCCGGCATATCCTCCGGGATCGGCGTATTGTCCAACCATGCTGCATTGGCGAAATGATAATAATCTTGCTGAGGCTCTGGCTTGGCCTGCGCACCGGCGGCGACGAGCCAGAGAAGAATAAGGATTGAACGGACCAACTGATGCCACACTATCGTTTGCATGGGGATGCTCCTGAGAAACCAGTCTCATTGGCTGATTGACGTTGACCACACACGATCATGTTCAAATTCTACAAGCCAGATCTCTTTTCGACTAAAGCAACCCGATGCACACTGGCAGCAGCCCTAGCTCCCGCAAGCCCATCGCCTCGCATCTTATGCAGGCTCTCCGCCGCCGGTTATTCAACCGCGTTCGGAAACAGCACGCAAAAGGTACTGCCCTGCCCCGGCGCAGAGGTCAGCGTCATTGTCCCGCCAAGATTGCGTACCATCGCCGCTGCCAGAGAGAGCCCCAACCCGTAACCTTCCGTATTACTGCGACTTTCATCGACGCGGTACAAGCGTTTAAAGACCAGCGCCTGATGCTCCGGGGCAATCCCAATCCCGGTATCGGCCACTTGCAGGGCGACTCCGCCCTGTGCCAGCGCTGCCGATGTCAGCGTCACCCGCCCGCCAGCTTCAGTAAACTTCAGCGCGTTATCGACCAGATTGACCAGGATTTGCGTCAATTTGTCTGCGTCTGAGTCCATCATCAGACTTGGGGCCGGATCACATTGGAGCTCAATCCCTTTGAGTTCGGCAATGTCCTCATACCAACTCGCCACACGCCGCAAGATGTCGTTCACGTTCACCGGGATTCGCTGCACCGTACGTTTGCCGGTTTGCTCATCGTTGAGCTTCATCAACGCGGTCAGCAGGTTACTCGCCTGGGCCGCATATTCGGAGCAATCCGCCAGCGCATTGGCCTGCAAGGCCGATTTTTCGTCACCTTGCAGCGCGCTCAGCAAGGCGTTTTCCGTCGACAACTGAATTCGCGACAGCGGCGTTCGAATATCATGGGCAATCGCATCCAGAGTCCGATCCATGGTCGTCACGACGCCATGCAGCCGCGAAACGGCCTCGCGCACGCTGTGGTTAATCGCGGCCAGTCCCTGCGGTACTTCCGCTTCACCGGCATGCCGGGCAAAAGCATCCAGCGTGCCCCGACTCAAATCATCCAGGTGATGGCCCAACACCACGAGCGGCTGCAAGGTATTATGGATCAATCGCCAGATAAACACCGAAGTGAAACACGCCAGTAGAACCAAGGCCAGGAAAGTCATCAGCCACTGTTTCATCGCTACCGGGTAGCGGGCCTGGTTATCGAGCACCAACCAAAAGTCGTGATCCTTCCCCTGCATCTTGAGCGTCATGTAGGGATTGGCGAGAAACGCGCTGATCCAGGAATGATCACCGACCTGAAAGGCTGAAAAATCGAGATCCGCAGGAATTTGCCCCTCCCCGGCCAGAAACCGGACTTGGGCTCTCTCACCGGACGTCGCTCCAGCAGCGGGGTTTGGTACAACAAACGCCGCGATATGATTGTCCACCAGTCGTTGCGGATTGGCTCGGATCACATGGTCCAGCTTGTCATCGGACTCAAACTTGAGGATCCGCTGGTACTCCACCGACAAGGACGTCATGATTTTGGTCTCAACCCGATACAGGTCATAGAAGAAAATGCCGCCGACCACGGCTTCAATCACCAGCAACGCCAACAGCAAAATGGCCATAAACTTGCGAAACAGCTGGCGCTGAGTCAGAGCCAGGGCAACTTCAACCTTCTGCTTTGAGGACATAGCCGACGCCTCGGATGGTGTGGATTAAGGGTAAGTCAAAGTGCTTATCCACTTTGCCGCGCAGACGACAGACCAGTACATCAACCACATTGGTTTGCGGATCAAACTGATAGCCCCACACCTGCTCCAGGATCGCCGTTTTCGACAGCACTTTTTCCGGATGCTGCAACAACAACTGCATCAACATAAACTCCCGCTGATTGAGTGGGATCGGCTGTCCGCCGCGGTGCAAGCTATGTTTGAGTAAATCCAGGGTGAGATCATGATAACTCAGCTGATGCGCAGGTGCGGCCTGAGACGGGCTTCTGCGGGTTAAGATCTGGCAGCGGGCCAGCAGCTCGGAAAAGGCAAACGGCTTGACCAGATAGTCGTCCGCGCCGGAGCGAAGCCCCAACACCCGCTCTTCCACGGAATGTTTGGCGCTGAGAATGATCACCGGGGTGGTATGCCCCATGCCGCGCAGCTCGGCAAGCACTTGCAGCCCGTCTTTCTTCGGCAACATCAAGTCCAGCACAATCACGTCATAGTGGGCGGTGGTCGCATAATGCAGCCCGTCAACGCCATCGCCTGCCTGAGTCACAGTGTAACCTTCCTGCATAAAGCCCTGGGTCAGAAACCGGGTGATGTGCAGATCATCTTCGATCAGTAATACGTTCACTGAATCTATCAACCTGTGTGGGGAATAACCCGCTCACTGTATCAGCTTTTCTGGGCGAATTTCAGGAACATTACACGCTTGTAATGTTCCTGAAAGCCTCCGGCAATCCCGATGTCGCTAACCTGACTGCATGTACCCAAACATCACCCGTTCATGGAGGATCACATGACATCTTTGAAAACAACGCTACTGAGCACCCTCTTCGCAGGTCTGGCTGCAACGTCTTTCCAGGCCAGTGCCGAGAATCAGGCAGCCACGATTTCGATTGCCCAAATCTCATCAGCCACGGCATTTGCGCTGAGCCAGGAGGCTGTCGCGCAGTGTTCAGCCAAAGGCTACACAGTCACCGCCACCGTTGTGGATGTCACCGGCAACGTCATTGCACAGCTTCGCGCAGACAATGCGGGTAAGCACACCCTCGACAGCTCACGCAAAAAAGCCTTCACCGCCGCGAGCATGAAACAACCGACGGCCAACCTGATGAAGACCATCGCGGATAAGCCGATGTTGCAACCGCTGAAAGATATGGATGACAACCTGTTGCTCCTGGCTGGCGGCCTGCCGCTGACCGTCAACAATACGGTGATCGGTGCCATTGGTGTCGGCGGCGCGCCGGGTGGCCACCTGGATGTGCAGTGCGCTGAAGCCGCGATCAACAAGGTGCTGTGATCACATTGCCCCCAACAATATGAGTCGGCGTGAGCCATCCGCTCCGATGGGTTGTGCCAAACCTGATAAAAAAACAGGCGCTCGATTGAGCGCCTGTTTTCGTTGAAGTCCGGATTACATGAAGTAAGGGCTACATGAAGTAAAGGCTACATCAGCCTTTGTCCTGCGGCTGTCGCTTGCTTTTCGGGACGTAGTTCAGAATCGAGATCGGCACCGGTTTTTTCGGTGCAAAACCTTCCACTTCCCGGCGTTCAATCAGATGGCCCAGGCGGCTTTCGATCATGCACAGGTTTTTGAAGTTGTCTTTCGAGACAAACGAGATCGCCTCACCCGAGGCATTTGCCCGGCCGGTCCGGCCAATCCGGTGGACATATTCATCCGCCGGGAACGGCAGATCATAGTTCACCACACGCGACAGCTCTTCGATATCGATCCCGCGCGCCGCAACCCCGGTTGCCACCAGATATTTCAGGCTGCCGGCTTTAAAATCTTCCAGCAACTGAGCACGTGCGGCCTGGCTGCGCCCGCTGTGGAACGCTTCCGCTGCAATGCCGCGTTTTTCCAACTGGGACACCAGCTTTGCCGCGCCGTGTTTGGTTTCGATAAAAATCAGCGCCTGATCCCACTGGTTTTCGTTGATTAAGTGGCTCAGCAAAGCCGACTTTTTATCTTTATCGACCGTGATCAACCACTGTTCAATATTGGCTTTCGATGCCTGATTGGCGGCGATGGTGATTTCATGCGGATCGATCACCGCAGACTTCGCCAGATCACGGACTTTACGCGACAACGTCGCGGAAAACAGCAACTGCTGAATGTCTTCCGGCAGGCGATCCAGGATCTTGTTCAGATCATCGATAAAGCCCATATCCAGCATGCGGTCGGCTTCATCCAGCACCAGCATTTCGACTTCTTCGAAATACACAGCCCGCTGGCCATACAAATCCAGCAGACGACCCGGCGTTGCCACCAACACGTCCACGCCTTCAATCAGACGCTGTTTCTGCTGCTGCTCGTCGACCCCGCCATACATCGCCAGCGACGTCAGCCCCAGGTCCTGACCATACTGGGTGATCTTCTCTTCAACCTGAATGGCCAACTCGCGGGTCGGGACTAGGATCAGTGCACGGATCCGCTTTTTCTTTTTCGTCTGTCCCTGGCTCAGCTTTTCCAGGATAGGCAGCACGAAGCTGGCCGTTTTACCGGTGCCGGTTTGCGCAGCGGCAATCAGGTTCTTGCCTTCCAGGATCACCGGGATCGCTTTGGCCTGGATCGTGGTCGGTTGGGTATAACCGAGCGCTGCCACCGCTTGCGTCAGTGGTTTGCTCAGTCCAAGTTTAGAGAATGGCATGGATCGCCTCAGGTTCATCAAACAATCAGGTTGCGCCTGAAACCGGCGCAACACAAGTAAGCGCGGGATTCTATCATGAACCCCGGCAAGCGCTGAGCATTTTTCGGCGTGAAATGACCGACTTCAGGGACAAGCGTCGATCACCGGGAGTCATTCACGCACGGTTTCCTGCGCAGCCAGCTGTTGCCGCAGAACAGCCGCCGCATCACGCGGTGAGTCGGCGTGGCAAATGGCTGAGACCAGCGCAATCCCGTCAACGCCCGTTTCCACCACCGCATCGAGATTGGCGGCGTTGATCCCGCCAATCGCAACGATGGGATAACTGCTTTGGGCAATCGCCATGGCCAGCCCATCAATGCCCCAGGCTTTTTTGATATCGGTTTTGGTCGGAGTGGTAAAAATCGCACTCAGGCCCAGATAATCCAACGGCAACGATTCGGCTTCAATGAGCTGCTGCTCGTTTTCAATCGACAAGCCGAGCAGCTTGTCTTCACCAATCAGTTGGCGCGCCAGTACCGCTGGCATATCCGATTGCCCCAGATGGACACCATCGGCATCGACCGTCAGGGCGACATCGACGCGATCATTGATGATCAAAGGCACACCCGTGCCGCGAAGGATGTCTTTCACTGCCTGTGCCCGCTCGATAAACGCACGAACATCGCCGTGCTTTTCCCGCACCTGCACCATGGTCACCCCACCCGCAACGGCCTGTGCCACAACCGAGGTCAGGGTCGCAAGATCTTGCTGATCGTCTGTCACCAGATATAAACGATATGGGTTCACAACAGCTTTCCTTAGGCCAACTTCAGGCGCTGGCGCAACGTGGCTTCATCGAGCTGATACAGCGCATCGAGCAGGTTAAGCTGCAGGCTTCCGGGCCCGGCGGACTGCTCAGCGGCGATTTCTCCGGCAATCCCCAGGACAGCGGCGGCAGCAAGACCCGTGGTTTCGCCCACTGCCGCAAAGGCGCCGGTCAGCGCCGACAGCGTACAGCCCATCCCGGTGACAAACGGCATCATGGCATGGCCGTTGCGCAGCCGAACCTCGCCTTCCGCGGTCACCACGACGTCGGTCGCGCCTGAAATCACCACATTGCAACCATAGACCTCGGCCAGATGACGCGCCGCCCCCACGGCAGCTTCACTGCTGTCCAATGCATCGACCCCTTTGTTCTGGCCTGCTTCTCCGGCTAACGCAATAATCTCCGAGGCATTGCCGCGGATGATCAGCTGCGCTGCCGCCTGAGCGATCTGACGCGACGTTTGGGTACGCAGGGTGCTGGCCCCACAACCGACCGGATCCAGCACTACCGGCTTACCATGTCGATTCGCTTGCTCAACGGCATAAGCCATGCGCGGCGTCCAGGCACTATCCAGGGTGCCGATATTCACCACCAACGCACCGGCAAAACGCATCATTTCAGCCATTTCCTCACGCGAATGCGCCATGATCGGGGATGCACCCAGTGCCAGCAACGCATTGGCGGTGTTGTTCATGACAACGTAATTGGTGATATTGACCACCAGCGGCTTTTGCTGACGCACGGCATTCAGTGCGGAGACGATAGTTTCGGTATTCATATGCTTCCTCAGACGTCGCTGTGACGCGGCCTTGTCACGCTCACCGGTGAGCGGTTCATTTAGGGGAATACCTGATCAGAAACGATGTCAGCGGGAAACAGCCATTTGACGACACACGAAGGCTGGATTCATCAGGCAGATACATCGGGCTGGAAAGAGAGAACAGCGCCCGGCGATCCATTTATTGAGGCGAAGGCATGATACCTTCCATCGCAAGCGGTATAGTTCCCTACGCCAGTGTTAACTGAATCAGGTTCAACGGGTCTCGCAATGCGATCTCAGCCTTCCGGCTCCCCGACTATTTCCCGCGATGATATCAATATTGACTGAAAGCGCAACAAGCCGTGTTGCACTTTCAGCCACTTCAATAGCTTATCCCGCGACAGTCCGCTCCCAAATCGAACGCACCGTCAGGGTTGAGAAGCCCAGTTTTTTACAATTCAGCGCGCTCTGACTTTGCGGCAGCACATCCGTCAGCAAGTCAGTGCAGCCCAGTGACTGCGCGTCTCTGGCACGGGCATGCAGCAACGCAGTCTGGCATCCCCGTCCACGGCTCGTTTCCTGGGTATAAGCATTAGCCAGCAGCGCGGTCCCCTGCTCGATGAATGATGTGGCCCAGGCGCAGGGTTGCTCATCGACCATGGCGACAAAACAGCGAAACTGCTCGGTGCAGTAAAACTGGCGTTTCAGCGCCCAAATCTCATCACTGCACTGGACGCCGGAAGTTTTCAGCAGCGCCAGGAAATCATCCGCGCGTTCCGGTCCCCACCGCTCGACATGAATATCCGTCGGGCACTGTGCGGCATCATAACGCTCCAGAGGTAACGCCAGATATTCCAGAGACAACACCGGCAGATAGCCCAGCGATACCAGCCGGTTCGACAGCACCTGCGACACCGCTTCGGGTTCGAGTTCGAGATAGGGTGCAATCGGTTCGGGATATTCGCCGAGCACAGTCTCCAGGTGAACTTCATTGTCTGCATTCAGCCCGAGGATCCGGTTATCATACGGACGAGTGGGATCAACAAAAACCGTCAAGCCCGCTTGTTCGATCACCCGCATCTCGCTGGGCAGTCCGGTCGAGAAGGTGCGCAAATTATTAAAGCGGCTGTACGCGACTTCAACCTCATAAAACTGACGAATGTTATTTTGATGAATCAAACCAATTCCTTTTGTTCTTATTGAAATGCATGACGCCAAACCGTATCGGACTATCCGGCGCAGCGTCAGCACAACAGAGATTGCAGCTGCAATCAAAATCGAGCTCAGTATAAGTGACACTGATTTCACATCACAGCAATATTGAGAGACAAACAGAAGTACAGCCTGGAAACTTGAATTTGCTCTCAACTCGACGAATAGGTTATCGCCATTGCCGCTGTTAACCTGCTGACTCAAAAGAAATTACGCTTTCTTTACGGCCAGCATTCCCCAAACTCTGATAAAGTCACCCCATGTTCAGTCAACGACCCCAAGTTATGAAAGCCTCTGCACCCCAACAGACAATCAAGGCGCAGCATTTCACCCAAGCGAATTGCGCCGGTACACGGTATTTTACCAAGCCGTGGCTGTTTGCGGCCGGCACCACCCTCGCCGCGCTGGCGGTGAGTGCCCTGCTCGATCACTGGCTTCACTCCACCGCGGCAGTTTTGCTGATCCTGCAACTCGGTGTGGTTTGGGTGGCTTTACATGGGGATCGGTTCCGGGCGTTTGCCGCCGCCGTGTGCAGCGCGCTGAGTTTCAACTTTTTCTTTACTGCGCCACGCTTTTCCCTCCAGATGTTCCACCCCAGTGACATCATGAACCTGGGGGTGTTCCTGCTCGTTGCCCTGATCACTAGCCAGCTGGCCGAGCACTACCGCCGTCAGCAACAGGCGCTGAAACAAGCAACCCTGCGCAGTAACATTCTGCTGTCCGTCTCCCATGATCTGCGCACGCCGCTCTCCACCATTATCGGAACACTCAGCACCTTGCAGGCGTATCGCAGCAAGCTGGCAGAGCCGCAACAGGAAGAGTTGCTACAAAGTGCAATGGATGAAAGCCATCGCTTGCACCACTATATCGAGAACCTGCTGCAGGCGACGAAACTGCAATGGGATCAAGTCACGTTGCAAACCACGGAACAATCAATTGCCCCGATCGTGCATGCAGCCTGCCGCCGGGAGCGCAGCGATCGGATTGTTTTGCACATCATCCCGGATCTACCCCGGGTGCATGTTCAGGCTTCCCTGCTGGAACAGGCGCTGTTCAATGTGATTGATAATGCAGTCGCTTATTCTCCGGCGCAGGAGAAAGTCAGGGTTGAGGTCTACCTAGACGGCGATCAGGTAACCCTGGATATCTGCGATCAGGGTCCGGGGATCCCGCCGGACCAGCACCAACAGGTATTTGACCTGTTCTACTCCCAGCACCCCGGCAATCAGGCGGACGGCGGATCAGGTATGGGCCTGACCGTCACTAAAAGTATTATCGACGCCCACCGGGGCACCATTGCCATTGTGCCGGTTGACCACGGCTGCACCATCCGAATCCAGCTTCCTTGTTACGAGGAGCTCTGTCACAAAGAGCTATACCACAAAGAGCGCTGCCGCGAGGATCTGTCATGACGCCCTACACCATCCTCATCATTGATGATGAGCCGCAAATCCAGACTTTCATCCGCATTGCCCTTGCGGCCGAAGGATTTCAGTCCGTCAGTGCAACAAATCTGGCTGAGGCGCAGGCACAAATCAACACAGCGGCGCCCGACCTGATTATTCTGGATTTGGGTTTACCGGACGGGGACGGCAGCGATTTGCTGCAACGCCTGCGCCGTGACCAGCCCACGCCGGTGCTGGTGCTGACTGCCCGGGATGAAGAGGATGAAAAAGTCCGCCTGCTCGAACTCGGCGCCAACGACTATTTAAGCAAGCCGTTCGGGATCCGCGAGCTGATGGCCCGCATCAAAGTGCTGCTGCGCGATCTCATCCCTGCCGAAAAGCCGGCGAACAAGCTGGTGTTTGAACAAATGACCCTGGATATCGAACGCCACGAGGTGCTGCTCAACCACCAGCCGCTTTCCCTGTCGAAAAAAGAGTTCGCCCTGCTCTCGACGCTGGCCCGCCACGCCGGGGAGCTGGTCAAGCAAGATCACTTGCTGCGCGATATCTGGGGAGAGACGCATCAGGACGATACCCATTACCTCCGGATCTTCATCAGCCAGCTCAGGCGAAAATTAAATGATGATGCTGACCAGCCCCGGTTTATCAAAACCGAACCGGGGATCGGCTACCGCTTTTTGCCCGAGCTGATCCATCGCGAATAGACCCGCGGCACCACCGAGCCGCATGGTTACACTCGGCTCCATACCCGCATAGACCACAGCATCAGGCAGCCCGTTTCTGACGGGATGCCGGCTCAAGCACGCCCGAAATGACTCGGGTCGGCTTTGTACACCTTCAACACAGAGATTAAATCGAAACGAGGAATAATATGGCTCACTTTACCGTCATTGGGCTCGGCCGCTTCGGCATCGCAGCCAGTCTGGAACTCATTCATCTGGGACATACCGTGACCGGGGTCGACCGAAGTGCCACGGTTGCCGACAAATATGTCGAGGAACTCACCCAAACTGTCATTTGCGATGCCACCGATGAAAATGCCCTGCGCGAACTGGACTTGTCCAACAGCGATGCCGTGCTGGTCGCGATCGGGGCCGACATGCAGTCCAGCCTGCTGTGTACGCTGAGCCTCAAAAATATCGGCGTTCGGGAAATCTGGGTCAAAGCCAGCACCAAGGCTCACCACACCATCGTCTCGAAACTCGGTGTGTCGCGGATTATCCATCCGGAAGAAGAAATGGGCATGCGGGTTGCTCAGGCGCTCCATTACCCGATGGTGCACAACTACCTTGCCCTCGGCCATGGCATGTATGTGGTTGAAGTCCACGTGAAATCCGCCTGGCAGGATCAAAGCTTGAGCCAGATCCTCGAGCGCACCAGCACCTCAATCGATGTACTGCTGCTCAAGCGGGATCAGCAGACCCTGACGCAACTCCCGTTGGATTTTCGCGTCCAGCCCGATGACATCCTGCTGCTCAGCGGCTCGCGTGCAGCACTCACTCAACTGGCACCAAGGTTGGTATAACCCATGATCACTTGGCATCCTTCTGTCTCTCCGATTGAGAGAAAACCCAAAGCAGGCAAGAAGATCCTCGCGGCGCCGCCCTTGATCCTCTGCGGTAGCTTCCTGCTGTTTATCACCCTCAGCACCCTGGCCCTGAAGCTCCCCTGGTCGACCACCCAGCCCATCACCTGGCTGGAAAGTCTGTTTACCGTCACTTCCGCCGTGACTGTCACAGGATTGGTCGTCGTTGATACCGGCACGGCCTACACCCCTTTGGGACAAATCATCATCGCCTTGCTGATCCAGCTGGGCGGCCTCGGCATCATGACGTTTGCCATCGTCACCCTGATTGCCCTCGGCGGAAAAATCGGCTTTTTACAGCGGACCGTTGCCAAGGAGGCGTTTAACCAGACCGATGCATCAACCATTATGGCCACCGCCAAGTCGGTGTTTCTATTTGCGCTGATCGTCGAAAGTCTGGGGATGCTGATCCTCTTTATCCGCTGGGCCGAAACGCTGGGCTGGCAAACCAGCCTGTTCCACAGCTTTTTCTATACCATTTCAGCGTTCAACAACGCCGGATTTGCCCTGAGCAGCGACAGCCTGATGCCCTATGTCGACGATCCGACCGTCAACCTGACCATTACCGCGCTGTTTATTACCGGTGGGCTGGGATTCACGGTATGGATGGATTTGTGGCAAAAGCGCTGCTGGCGCCAGTTATCCACCTATAGCAAAATGATGCTCTCCGGCACCGTGATCATCAACGGCGTTGCCCTGCTGGCCATTTATTGTATTGAGTATCACAACCCCAATACCCTGGCCCCCCTCTCAGAAGGCGGCAAATGGCTGGCGGCCTGGTTTCAGGCCGTGACCCCACGCACGGCCGGGTTCAACACGCTGGCGATTGATCAACTGGAAGATGCCACCACGGCACTGATTCTGGTCCTGATGTTTATCGGCGGCGGTTCGCTCAGTACCGCCAGCGGGATCAAGGTCGTGACCTTCATGGTGCTGGTCATGGCGACCTATGGTTTTCTGGAACGAAATCAGGACATTCATGTGTTTCAGCGCCGCATCGCAACAGACACGATTCGCAAAGCACTGGCAATGGGGCTGATTTCGATTGGGGTGACCTGGTTGGCGATTTTCCTGCTGCTCCTGACGGAAAATGCGCCGATGCTGGATGTGGTCTTTGAAGCGGTGTCTGCCCTCGGGACAGTCGGCCTCTCACGCGGATTAACTGGCGAGCTCTCCGACGCCGGGGAAGTGATCATCATTTTTCTGATGTTCATGGGCCGTTTGGGGCCCTTAACGGTGGCTTACTGTCTGGCGAGCCCCCATGCCAAGCGGGTTCGTCATCCGGAAGCCCGACTGGCGATTGGCTGAGCTGGTTCGCAGGGGAAATCATTCCCTTGCCCGAAACCGACCCGCCAAGGATTTGTCCATCAACTGGCCATTGGGCTGAACGACGCCAACCGGTTGCCAACCCTGCCTGCGATAAAACTCGCCCGCTGCTGTATTGTGCGGCAAGTACCGCAGGCGGGCTTGGGTACAGCCCTGTGCTTGAAATTGATCCAGCATGTAGGCCTGAAGCCGACCACCGAGATGCCGATGCCGGAACGCCGGAACCAGGTAAATAAGATTAATGTAGCCGTAGCGTTGACCCTCAGCGTCAGTGCGAGGGCACTGATATTCCAGCTGACCGATGATCTCCCCGGCGTCACGCACATGCAAAAAACCGGCATCCGGATTGGCAACCAATGCCTCAAACCAGGCCAGCGTTTCCTCCCGGCTAAAATGGTCGAGATTGCCGTAACTGACCCGGTGCGTCTCCCGGCGAAATTCAAGGCACAACTCGAGATCCCGATCCATATCCACCGCTGTGAACGTGAGTTGGGGTGTCTCTTTCATCATGGGCAAGCTCCCTCCCTGAGTAACCCTTTTCCTGACAGCCGACGATTAGGGCACAGCCATCAGGGAAGGTTGAGCACCGACACCAAGCGGACCTCAACCTGCAACGAGATATGTCCTTCACCTTGTTGCCGGACCACAAATGCCCCGCCTTTCGCCGAAAGCTGGGTAACTTTGAGCGTTTCCCGGCCCAGTTGTTCCAGCCAGTAAGGTGCCAGCGAGCACTGGGCTGATCCGGTCGCGATATCTTCATCAATCCCGATTTTGGGCGCAAAATATCGCAGCACATAGCTATCACGGCCGTCCTGCGCCGTCAGGATCACGGCATGATAATCTGCAATCGCCGCCAGCACCGCCATATCCGGCGTGAACTGACGCACCACGTCCGGGCTTTCCGCCACCAGCACCAAATCCCGGGTGGCGAAGCTGTCGATCACCGGCAGGCCGATTTGCTTCAGATACCGCTTTAGATCCGGTAAACGGTTCGGCTGCCAGCCCGGCAGCGTCATGTGATACCGTGGGCCATCTTTGCGCACGATCACCGTACCGTGTTCGCTGGTCAGGGTCACCATGTTGGCCTCAGCCTCAGCCTCTGGCTCAACATCAGCATCAGCATCAACCTCAGTCTCGGTTCCGGCATCCCCGGGCGCCTGCTCCCCAAATTCCAACAACACAGCTGCCGCAGCCAGACTGCCATGACCGCACAGATTGATTTCAGCCTGCTGGGAGAACCAGCGAACGGCGTACTGAGATCCACCGTGAGATTCATCATAGACAACAAACGTCGTCACCGGTTGGGCCAGGTGTCGGGCGATTTGTTGCAAGGCTGCCGTGTCCAGCCAGTCATCAAGCACGACGACACCCGCCGGATTTCCGACAGCTTGTTCCCCGCTAAACACCGTCAAAAGATAAGCTTTCATCATTCAGACTTTTTCATCCGTGAACACATCAAAATAGAGACTTCAGCCAAACTTCCATTTCAACGCCGCTTGTTCATGCAACTGAACAAAATCGTTCTTATGAGCGCAATATTTCGCATTGTCGTGATGACATTGCGCAGCACCTTCCTGCTTCAGCGTCGCATATTGCTCGCAAACTTCAGGAAACGCGCGCAAATAATCACGAAATACCAAATGACGCACCGAGCCGGGTGAGTCTTTCACAAACGCGTGCACATGGTGTGTACGCTCCGTTTCCCCTTTATAGAAAAAGCGCCGTTCCGGGATCCCGAACTCGCCTTTGGCGACATACCCTAACGCTTCCATCGCGGCCGTCTGTTGGTCCAGCGCCGCCAGATCGTTCACTTCCAGCAGAATATCAATCAAGGGCTTGGCAGCGAGACCTGCAACAGAGGTACTGCCGATATGGTGGATCCCCGCAAGGTTGTCAGCACAGAGGCACCCTGCGATGGCCTGCTTTTCCTGTTCAAAATCGTCCGCCCAGGACGCACGGTACGCAACCACTTCAATTTTTCTCATCGTATTTTCCTTGCGACCACACTAAACGTGTGCCAATGCTTGTGTCTGCCGAGCGCCGTTTTCCCCGGCTGATTTCGCTCATCAAACTTTAAAATCGTGAATCCGTCGAACAAAGCTTCCACCTGCAACCGGCTTAAAGCCGTGATGGTATGATCGGAATGCGTCGCCCAATCATCCGCCACGCCCATGAACCCACCCGCGAAAACCCCGCCGATTTCAATCGCATCGGTGATGCTCTGCCAGGTCCGCGCAAATTGCGTCGGCTCGGCGAAATACAAGCTGGCATTGGCGATCAGCACGCCAGTGGTTGGATAGTCAAAATCCTCGAAGCTGTCCTGAGCAATATCAATCAACGGGTCTTGTTCAAAACGCTGCCGACAAATCTCAATCGAGTCCACATTGATATCAAATCCATGTACCTGATAACCCTGCTCACGGAGGAACTGAATATCGCCGCCTGCGCCACAGCCGCAATCGACCGCCACATTCAACCCGGAGTGATTCTCCGCAACGGCCATCTCGGTGATGGGATGATGCGAGCGCTGAATAGCTTTGTCATAATATCCCCGCCAGCGCTCGGCAGTACTTGATGCCATACTAATTATCCTATTGAAACTGAAACAGAGCGCGGTGATTTACAGGAGGCCGGCAATCTCATCGCACCATGTCGGGAGTTGCTGTCGATACCAATCCAGATACATCGCCGAATCCCGGTGGCGGGAACTGACCAGAATATTGACCACTTCTATCACAATCCAGGCTTTGGCCATCGCGATATGGCTCACCAACGTTTCCGGCGCAATCGTCGGCACATCTGACACCCTACGGCGGCATGCCAGATACTGCCCGGCATACGCTTCATACTGTGCCGGATTTCCCATGCCCTTGATCAACGGTGCCAAATCAATACTCGGACAACCCATCGTCAACCGCTCCCAGTCAAACTGCACCAGTTCACCGTTGGCTCTGCGCCCCCAGTTCCCCGGATTACTGTCTCCGGTGAGCAATCGGTTACCGGCAAAGATCACCGCAGACTGGACCTGAACCGCGTGAAAAATATCAGCAGGTTTCGGCGGCAGCGCCAACGCAGCCAACGCTGATACCGTGGCTTCCTTAGTCCAGTAAGCCCGGTAAAATGGCAGCGAGGGATCTTCGACTTCCATCGCATGGATCCCGGCCAAATGCTGAAACACGGCGGGTGTCTGAAGTTCGGCCAGCTCGACAGCGTGCGGAATCAACTCCATCACGATCCGTTTTTCGTCTGCGTCCAACGCCGTGATCGCCGGTGAGAAAATGCCGCGCGCATTCAACCGGTCAGCGTAATGCTGGTAGAAAAGCAGCTCCGTCTCTGAAACCGGCTGCTTTTCAATGCATGTTTTCCCGCCTAACATGATTTGCCTGACACTTGCTTTGCCTAATCGGGCCAGCTCTGTCACCAGCTTCTCCCCTTCATCCATGCCTTGAATTTCCGTGACTCGACGATTCCCAACAGCTCGGCCAGTGAGCTGCTTTAAATCGTGATCCAATAGCGAGCAATCGGATTGGGAAAAACCTTACCCATCACAATATTTTCCAGTACCCCGCCGTTGGCTTCGATAATTTTCCGGGAGCCGGGATTATCTTCATCGGCAGTGACCAGCACTTGAGATAAACCAATCGCCTTCGCTTTTTTTAGCCCCAATGCCAGCAGAGCCGTGCCATAGCCTTGTCTTCGATGGGCTGGGGCAACGTCATAGCCGATATGGCCGCCTTCGAGCGATAAAAAAGGATTATCAATATGGTGCCGAATGCGGATCACACCCACAATATCGCCGTGGTCATGCCTGAGCCAGTAGTGATGACAAGGGACATAACCTTCCGGTAATCCGATCCCTTTTGATTCGTTAATTAGACTTTCCACATAAACGGCAAAATCAACCGTTGCCGGGCGGTAAAAATCCGCATTTTCCGTGTCATTGTGCAGAAAATCGTGATAAAAGGTTAAGAACGCCGTTTCATCGGCCAGTGAGGGGGAAATGAGTTCCATAACTATCCTTGTGCAATATCTTCCGTATTCAATCAATCCAGCAGGTGATCTTCAGATGAGGATGCTTGCTGCGCTTTCCAATCATCGGTCAGTACACCGGCATACCCCCAGTTTTCCTCTTCAATTTCCTGGATCACAATATGGGTATGCTCGGGCCGCTTATTCAGCACTCTGGCCAACGTGTCGGTCATTTCCTTCACCAATTGCGCTTTCTGAGCCCGAGTGGCGCCTTTAGTGATCTGGACATTGATATATGGCATGACTTTTCTCCCTGAAGACATGGATCACGCACGGCGCCCCTGCTTCAGGGGCATCATGTGAAAAATGGGGGGATTCTGATAACCGGCACCCAAGACAATCCTTTTCAGGCGCCGGTTGAACAACAATGAATCTGTTGCCAGAGTAAAGCGTTGCAGAGGGAGTTGCAATAAAAATACAGCTAAGAGACTGTATTTAATATCATTTATCTAAGTGCAGAGAATGAGCGTTGCCCAGTTCACAATCAAATCAACTTTAACTCAATCCCTCTTAAGACGGCGCGGGTGCGATCCCGGACCACCAGCTTGGTCAGAATGGACGACACCTGATTACGCACGGTTCCGGTCGATTTAAACAAAGCTGAGGCAATTTCAGCATTTGAGAAACCCGCAGCAATCAGGCGTAAAATTTCCAGCTCACTGTCCGAAAGCGGTGTAAACGGCTGCTCATTGTTTAACGCCTCCAGTTCGCTGCGACTGGTGATGCCCTGAGTCACCGCCGGCTGAAACCAGCGCTTCCCCTGGTGCAACGACAGCACGGCTTCGGTCAGCACCTGAAACGAAATATCTTTCCTCAAATAGCCCTGCGCTCCGAGTCGGATACTTTCGAGCACTAAGTCATGCTCATCAAATGTCGACAAGAGCATCACCGGGATGTCGATGCCTGCATTACGGATCATTTTCAGGGCATCGATCCCCGAGACTTTGGGCATCCTGACATCCAGGATCACCACATCGGGCTCATGAGTTTCAATAAAGGTCAAAATATCCTGGGCATCATGGGCCCGGGCCACCACCTCAATTGCTGGATGCAAGTCCAGCAAGCTGCACAACCCTTCCAGAACCAGGTTCTGATCATCAATGACTACGACACGCGCCACTATTTTTCTCCTAGTAATGAAACCGGCAAACTCAAACAGACCGTCGTGCCCTCACGGGTATCGAGAGTCATTTCACCATCGAGCATTGCAGCCCTTTCTTTCATGCCTTTCAGGCCGTTCCCCAACTGAATGGGCTGTTTTATCCGGCCCGGATCACTAGCCTGCCAGTAGACATGCTCATCATCCTGCCAGAGCCGGATTTGACACTGGCGGGCATCACTATGGCGGGTGACGTTGGTGATCGCCTCCTGACTCGCCCGGAAGAACAACTCCGCCACCTGCGCGTTGCTGATCCGCAAGTCCGGCTGAAAGTCGATCGTCACCTGCAGCTGATCAAGGTCTCGTACCTGTTCATACAGCGCCTGTTCCAGATTAATCGAATCAAACCGGCGCAAATCACTGACGGCCTGACGAATATCTGACAACAGTTCCTCAGACAAGCGTTTTGCTTTCTGGATCTGAGCCAGATCGTCCTTTGCACAGAGCTGGAGCGTCAATTCCAGTTGCATGTTCAATGCGGTCAACCGATGCCCCATCACATCATGAATATCTCGGGCAATCCGCAGCCGCTCATCTCGCTTCGCGGTATCCGACAGTAAGGTCTGGGTTGCCCGCAGCTCCCGGACAAGGTCCCGGTTCGCCTGATTGGATGCCCGCTCATTTTCAATCGCGTAAGACAGCCGCAAGGCAAACAGGTTGTAGGTGGTAAATAAAATTGCGTTGACCAGTGCGTACGAAATATCGGAGACCAAAAAATAAGCGGCCGGCAGGCCAATACTCAGCGCAATACAAACCCGGATCGGCCAGATCTTGGGAATACTGGCGATAAAGACGATACACAGGATCATAATAATGCCGTTATTGACCAGCGCCAGGAGCAACAGCATCGCAATAAATTGCGTCACCAGCGGATAAACCGATGATTTGTGTGTACTCAGCCGATACAAATGGCAGCCGATAAACACCAGAAAAACAACCAGTAAGGTCCCCATGGCCAGCCGGATATCATCGGATGGGAAGCGTAATGACTGCGGTTCAAACCAGGAGGTGTAACCCGTAAAGACCAATACGGTTAAACAGGTGAATAAGACTAACCCCATGTGTAGCCAGCTTTCCGTGCCCCCCAGCTTCAGGTGTTGCCAGCTGGCCCTTGAAGGCGGCCTCACATCAATTGCTTCCATTCATGACTCCATCGTCTGACTTAATATTCCAGGTATAAGGCTTGGCGGCCGTCAGTGTCGACAACCAACAGGTAAGAACGCCCGAAGGATGCATCACAGATGGAAATTGGTTGACCATTCATCTGAATACCGCCATTGCACTGGTCGACAAAATAGCGGCCGCTCATCGTCCCGGTGGTGAGTGCGACCGGGCTGCCCTCTATCGTGAGATTCACCGGATCAGCGGCAAAGATCCGGACCGCAAATTCGCCACCCCGATCATCTTTCGCCTGCTCGTAAATACTGACATCAATTTGTCCCTGATGCTGCCAGGCCAGAAAGTGATAATCCCGATCATTGGTGACTTTAAATTTTTCGCGGCCTAACAACCCCAGTTGATTTCTCGCGGCAGCATAGAAGGTAATCTGTCGCTCTATATTGTGCTCATGCGTGATCTCAACCGGCGCTGCACCGGCAGCCAGAGTATATTTCAGGTATTTACTGTTTTCGACATCTCGCTCATCACCGTCCAACTCGGTATTGGCCATATGAAAATCTATTTCGTAGTCTGTCGCATTCATCAGCGTATATTGGTTCTTATAATAATCGGAACCAAAGTTGGATGTCTCCAAATCTTCCTCGGAGCAACCCGCCAAAAACGCGAACCCAATGAATCCATATCGCCACCATGAAGTTTTCATGACCGATCCCTTATCCTGATAAAAAATGTATCGTCAGGTTAAGCAATGCGGCGGCGACTGCCATGTGCCAAAAGTCATGACATGGCAGCAAGCAGAAAACTGATGCGAAAAATCGTGCGGTTTAATCCGACAGATAATATTCGATGGTCGACACCACCCGAACCTTTTTAATATGCGGGTTATTTTTATCCCGGGCACTGATTGTAAACTGTCCTTGAGACGCACGCTTAATCTTCCCCAAATGGCTGTCGGAATCTGCGGCAAATTTTTCAGCGACCTTTCTGGCGTTCAAGGTCGCTTCTTCAATCATGGCCGGTTTGATCTCATTCAGGCGGGTAAACAGATAATCGGTCTGGCTTTGGTAATTATCCCCGGTAAAGACAATGCCTTTTTGCCCGAGTACAGACAAGGTATTCATCACCTGGCGCACTTCGGCAATCTTCTCCGAATAGACCGTCACATTGCGCAGCGCGGTAAAACGAAATGGCGCGGCTGAATCATTGCCGTATTGCTGAGCGGATTTGTCCGTAATGGAAGGGGCAGACAGCGAAATATCATCCGCAGCAATCCCGTGGCTGATCAGGTGCGCCCGAATCGCTTCGGCATGCGCATCCAGGGTTTGGTACACTTCCACCAGTTCATTCCCCGCCACATTGAACTGGATCGGCCAAATGACCAGGTCTGCCGGATACTCACGTTCAGATAACCCCTTGACCGTCACGCTGCGATCATACAGTTTATGCTCAATCACCGCATGGCCCAGCTGATACCCCAGCATCGTCAGCCCCAAAAAAATGCCGAGCCCCAGGATGATGCTAGCTGTTTTATTCATCGACTGCATCCGTCTCTCCTTCTCTGACCCCACTCGAACCCACCCAGCAACAGCGAATGCGATCTCGCATCATGGGCGATCACGGCCGACTTCTCGGCGCTGGTATTGCCATAAGTCTAAAGCCTGTGTCGCTACTTCGTCCTGTTTCTGGTGCAATTATCTCCGATTCGATCGCCACAGTGTGACTCACACCCCGGCCGAACCGTCAATACGGCTTCCCCCACCCTGCCGTCACTGCTAAACATAAAAAAACAGGCACGCCTGAGCGTGCCTGTCCGTGAAGACTTGATTGTTTCGCGACTTAGCCAAAGATTAAGTGGCTTTATCTGGCGACATCCAGCCGATCACCGGTGTTGCCGTTGACCCGGTACCATCCGGCGATGCTGTAACGGCGCTTATGTGCGGGTAACACTTCATGGGGGAAATTCTCCGACAGGAACACAACCAGCCGACCGGCTTTGGGGGCGACCTGCGCCAGATGCTGATCGTCCAGATCGTACATTACCAACTCACCACCATCTTCTGCCACCCAGTGATCATTGAGATAAAACACCGTGGTCAATTTGCGGTTGCTCTGCCCCCGGAAGCTATCCAGATGCTTTTTGTAGAAGTCACCCGGCTCATATTTGGCAAAGTGCGCCTCATACTCAAACAACCCGAGGTATAAATGACGATTCACCGCCGCGCGCAAATCTTCCATCTGCTGCAAATAATACTGCACTGGTACACCCATCTCAGGTGCTAACCACTGGATCTTGTCTTTGCGAACCCGCGCTTCCTGAACGTAATCCATATCCCGGCCGATGCCGGACTGTTGCCAATTGGCGGGAATCGATGCGCGTAATTCGCTCACCTGTTCCGGGGTTAAGAAATCATCCCAAATACACCAGCCATGGGTATGGATAGCATCAATTAAAGTGTCTACGTTCATCAGCATCTACGAAGGAAAGTTTATGCTGCTGTTATAAAAACCTCCGAGAAACAGAACAAATCATCTTTTTCATCCTGTAGATAAGCAAAATTGATGGAAGTGACCAAGAAGTCAATCTGAACAGCCGTTCAAGCGTGCTTTGCTGACCCACTGGCGGAGTCAAACAAAATCGCGGTGACTGAAAAACACTTCGGTCACCGCGATTCTGAATGCCAGTCCTGTCAATGTACTAGCTGGCGGACTTGGCGTAGCTGGCAACGTCAATATCAACCACCTCGACCGTGTAAGAGGTATTGGGTTGATCGAGCTGCTGGAGTCTCTCCAGGATTTGATGAGACAAATTCTTTTTCTTTGTTTCATTGCGACCGGCCAGAATCCGCGCCGTCACATGAATAAACCCTGCCGTGGTTTCCCCCACCTGATAGCTGGTGTACGGGATCACCCGGGTTTTAATATCTGCCGGGGTAAAGAGTCCGGACGCCAACGCGCCCTCAAATACGGTTGAAGAGAGTTCATCGGGTGAAATCGCCGCTTCCAGTCCCTTCGAATATTCAATAATGCAATGAGGCATTTCACACTCCTGTTATTTTTGATGGCGCAACCCGCTGAGTTGGTTCAGGACGGGGAGATGATGAACGATGTTTACAGTAAATCACGGTGTCGTCTAATGATCCGGACGGCAACCGACGCGCTTTTTCCAGCCGGGCTTCCAAACGATAGCCGCTGCGCTCCGCAACCGCCCGGCTACGCAGATTAGTCGCAGACGTGATGATTTCCAGACGCTCTGCGTTCAGGTGCTCCAGCGCATATTGTTCCACCCGGGCCACCGCTTCCGTGATGTACCCTTTGCCGACTTCATCACTACGAAGCCAGTAACCGATTTCACAAAGCGGCACGGCCGGATCTTTCAGGATCAGCCCGACGGCCCCGAGCAGACGGGCATCGGACTTTCGGATCACGAAAAACCTGAGTTCACCGCGCTGATGTTCAAAATTATCGATCGCCTCACGCATGGCTTGCGTGGCCTGTTCAATCGTCTGGTGATGAGGTACCCAGGGTAAGAAGACACTCAGCGTGTCGCGATGGGCACAAACCGCTTCAAACGTAGGTTCAACCCAGCACATCGCCGGGGGCTCGATGCGTAGCCTTTCCGTTTCCAATATCTCAATCCTTTGACAATCAGATGGTTATATCAGTATGCCATAGGTGGCACGTGATTCACCACCTTGATAGAGAACAACTGAAGCACAACGCAATCGGAAATACGGCCAATCCTGAATAGATCCACTGAGCATGGCAGTATCCGCCGGAATAAGAAGTTAAAGCACGACAACTTTCCCCGGTTCAAAGGCTGGGTTCAAAGCGTCCGGCCAGTACCCTCTGGGGTTGCTCAGCACCCGGGTACCATGCCGGACAACATCAACACTGTGATGCAGGTGGCCGTGGAACCAAAGCGCAATCTCATGCTTGGCCATCACTGATTCCAGATCGCTCACATAGGCCGGAGCCAACGCATCCGGTCTGGCTAATTTGGCGGGCACCCCGCTCCCCCAGCATTGGGGGCTGGGCGCGTGATGGGTCACGACGACGGTCGGTCCCGGAAAATGACGACTGAGGGCATCTTCGAGAAACTGGCGCGCCAGGCAATGCTCAGTGTAGGCATCGTCCGGAGTAAACATCCGATCGCCGTATTGCACCATGCGATGGTCATTGAGACCGAGTGCGGCCACGTGCATGGCCTTCTCCCGATCGCCCCGCAGGTTATAGTCGGTAAATAAAGTCGCCCCCAGAAACCGGACACCCTGGAGTTCGCATTGCGCTTTTTCCAGAAAGTGAATATGGGTGTTTGCCGTGGCCTGACGCCAGATATGCAGGCTCTGTTGCCGACTCGACCCATAAGGCTCATGGTTGCCCGCAACGACAATCGTCGGCGTCCCAGCGGTTGCTTCAAGTGTCCAGTCAATATAACGGGGATCACTGTGCACCCCGATATCCCCGGCAATCACAATCACATCAGCCCCCACCCGAGGAAGCGCATAATCTGCCAGTGACGGCATGAACTCCAGATGGAGATCCGACTGATACTGAATACGCATGCCCGCTCCCTGCGATAGCGATTCTACGCGCCGCCTACACGGCGCCGGTTCATTCTTCGAACGGTTGGGTTTCGCCGGGCCGCCGCAGCATTTTGTTCACTTCATCACGGTGCAACTCTTCTTGCGAAATCATGTCCCGGGCGTACTCTTCCAACACCACCGACTTCCCTTCGACCAGTTTCAACAGTTTGTAATACAGCGCTAACGCCGATTCTTCATGCGCCAAACTCTCGCGCATCATATCGCCGATATCGTGCTGGTGTGTTTCCAGCAACGGACCGACTTTTAAGGACGGGTGTCCGCCGAGCAGCGTCACCATCTCCCCGGCTTTTTGTGCATGCAGCAGACCTTCGTCGGCATTTCCTTTCAGCCAGGAAACAATTGGAATCCGGTTATAGCCAAACACCATCAGCGAATAGTGGGTGTACCGCACCACGCCGGCGAGTTCAAGTTCCATAATATTGTTGAGCAGATCAATGACTTGTTTCTTTTCAGTATCATTCATTTTTCATCCTTACCTGTCTGTGACGAGGCAACCACACAACACCAATCACGGCTAATTATGTAAGCAATCAATACCATTTTAGCCAAGATACTCTGTGCGCATTTCCTTATTTTTTCCGTATTTGATGGCTGTCGTTCAGGTAGACTGTTCTGTATTGAAATCATCTTGAGTCCAGGAACAGGACATGAACACTGCTTTAATGGCTACTGTCGCCTTGGCCGCTGCACTGAGTTCAACGGCGCAAGCAGAGTCAGCGACATCCAGCTTTCCGATTGTTGATACGCATCTCAGTGAGTGCGCCGGCCAAATGCACCGCCAGCGCACCTGTCCGTCTCCGGGTGAGCACACATTCGGCCAGGATGCCCAATACCAAGGGCTGACGCCCAGCTATACCAATCACCATGACGGAACGGTCACCGATAATGTCACCGGCCTGATGTGGACCCAGACCACCGATCTCAACGGCGACGGCAGCATTAACAGCCGAGATAAGCTGACCTACCGGCAAGCACTGGCATACGCCGACACAGCGACGATCGGCGGTTATCACGACTGGCGGCTTCCGGACATCAAAACGCTTTACTCACTGATCCTGTTTGACGGACAAGAACCAGATGCGCAAGGGGGCAACCGCCAACGCACGCTGACCTTACGTCCCTTTATTGATGCTGCAGTGTTCGGATTCGGGCCCGGAGATCAAAATGCCGGAGAACGGCTCATTGACAGCCAGTACGCCAGCAGTACCCGGTATGTCGCCACCACCATGGGCAATCAGGACAGTATTTTCGGCGTCAACTTCATGGATGGGCGCATCAAAGGATACGGCATTGGCACGCCACCACCGGGGGCGCCGCACGGAGAAAAAACCTTCTACGTCATGTTGGTTCGCAACCAGCCGAATTACGGACAAAACCAGTTTTCGGACAATCAAAACGGCACTATTACCGATGTTGCGACCGGGCTGATCTGGCAACAGGGGGACAGCGGGAAGCCTCTCAACTGGCCGGACGCGTTGGCTTATTGTGACCGCCTGACGCTGGGTGGCTATCACGACTGGCGCCTGCCGAATGCCAAGGCCCTGCAATCAATCGTCGATTACCGTCGCTCACCGGATACCACCGAGAGTGCCGCCATCGACCCAAGCTTTAACACTACCCCAATCATCAATGAAGCCGGTCAACAGGATTTCGGCGCTTACTGGAGCAGCACCACGCATACCAATGTCCGCAATCAGGGTGCCGCTGTTTATCTCGCCTTTGGCCGCGCGATGGGTTACATGCACGGACGCTGGCTTGACGTTCACGGCGCCGGAGCGCAACGCAGCGATCCCAAAACCGGTAACGCCGGCCAATACCCGCAAGGCCGCGGCCCCCAAGGCGATGCAGTCCGGATCCAAAACCTGGCCCGCTGCGTCCGGGGCGGGATTACACGATTGGTGCAACAACCGGCGTCCCGGCAACGTCCGTCGCTGACCTACCCTGCAGCCGCCAACACCGCTTCAACAATGATACAGCCGCCCCGGCGTCATCAGGCCGCGACAGACGATCCTTTACGTGCTCAACCCGATTTCCCGACCAATAACCGACAACCCATGTCCTTTCCAGCGAGACAAGGCCGACATCAGCCGCCACCGGAAGCCATCAAGGCCTGCGTGAACAAAGCCCCGGATAGCCCGTGCCAGGTTGAGACGCCGCATGGCAAACTCAGTGGCCACTGCCTGAAACCCACTGACGATGTCCTGGCCTGTGTTCCCTCACGACCACCGACATCGTGATCGCCGGCATCACCATCAGCCCAATAGGAAGAAACCAGCATCGCAAACGAATGACATTGCCAACAGCAGGCATCAATGCCGCCCAGAAAATCGGACAAACAACGAGGCTGCGGGTGCTCCGCAGCCTCGTTGTATCATCCCCCGGGCCAAAACCCGTCAATAATCTTCTTCAATCTCAGAGTGGAATGTTTCGATTGTTTTTTCTGCTTTGACCACAGTCGTAAACTTGGCGATATGAAACAGCGCATCCCCTTCATTAACCAAGGGGATATTGTTCCGGCCAATGATGATCCCGGCCGTTCTGCTGATCACCGGATACTCATCGGTACTGAAGGGAGAAGAGATGAGCGCCAGGACGTCACCAACCGCAACCCGCTGACCCAGCCGGGCGATGAACATGCAAATCCCATCGATTTCCGCCCGCAGCCAATAAGATGCCCGTGCGATCACCGGCTGGACCGTGTTCTTTGCCAGCCTCGGTGTCGGCAACATTTCAAGGCTGCGCATTACATTGAGGATCCCACGGACCCCGCCCTTAATCGAGGCCGCGTCAAACCGCAGTGCTTCCCCGGCTTCGTACAGAATAACCGGTACCCCTTGCTTGTCGGCACACTCTCGCAAAGAACCGTCGCGGGTTTTGGAATCAATCACCACCGGTGCACCAAAGCTGAGCGACATCTGTGCCGCCACCGGATTGTCCATGTTGGCCCGGATCTGGGGCAAGTTGCTGCGATGCACCGCGCCGGTATGCAGGTCAATCACATGGGTACACTGACTGAGGATTTGAGTCCGGAACTGATAGGCAAACCGACCGCCGACCGAACCCTTGGCTGAGCCCGGGAAACTGCGGTTCATATCCCGCCGGTCCGGCAGGTAACGAGAGCGGTGAATAAACCCGAAAATATTTACCACAGGGACAATGACCAAGGTGCCGCGGATCCGGTTCAAAGCTTTGTGTTTGAGCAACTGGCGGCAAATTTCGACGCCGTTCAGTTCATCGCCGTGAATGGCGGCAGAAACCAGCAATACCGGGCCTTCCCGTTTACTGTGAATCACTTCCACCACCATATCGAGACTGGTGTGTGTATAGAGTCTGGCCACATCCAGATAAATACTTTTTCGCTCTCCGGCAGCCACCTCAACCTCACCAAAGGTGATCGACTCCCTCGGCGGTTTGCCTCTTTTCACCATGCAGTATGGGCCACGCTGTACCGACAGGACACTTACCAGCATAGTCCAGAAATGCAATGGCTGAGGATGGTATACACTCGTTAGTGTGTGTTTTTTTCAACGGTTTCTTACGACTAAGCCTCAATGGTACCGAATCTGCGGCTAGCTTGTGTTTAAACGTCTTGTTCAAAACCAAGCCTTGGCCCAACCGTTAAGGACGATCCCATGAAAATTGCTATTTTGTCTCGCAACAAAAAACTCTACTCCACACAACGTCTGGTCGAAGCGGGGGAAGAACGCGGCCACGAAATGCATGTGATTGATGTACTGCGTTGTTACATGAACATTAACTCCCAGGCTTCTTCCATACACTTTGAAGGGAAAGCCCTGGAAGATTTTGACGCGGTGATCCCCAGAATCGGCTCTTCCGTCACCTTTTACGGCACCGCCGTCCTGCGCCAGTTTGAAACCATGGGCGTATTTTCGATCAACGAATCCGTAGCGATCTCGCGCTCTCGCGATAAGTTACGATCTTTGCAACTGCTGGCCCGCAAGAATATCGGCCTGCCCATCACCGGCTTTGCGAACAAACCCAGCGATATCCCGGATCTGATCGACATGGTCGGGGGCGCTCCGCTGGTGATCAAGCTGCTGGAAGGGACCCAGGGCATCGGGGTGGTACTGGCCGAAACCCGGACGGCTGCAGAGAGTGTGATCGAGGCCTTTCTCGGCCTGCATGTCAACATCATGGTCCAGGAGTTCATCAAGGAAGCCGGTGGCGCAGACATCCGTTGCTTTGTCATCGGCGATAAAGTGGTGGCAGCCATGAAGCGTCAGGGCAAAGAAGGTGAATTTCGCTCAAACCTGCACCGCGGCGGCTCGGCCAGCCTGGTTCGGATCACTCCGGAAGAGCGCTCCACCGCGGTGCGTGCCGCCAGGACCATGGGACTCAACCTCGCCGGGGTCGACCTGCTGCGATCCATGCATGGCCCGGTGGTGATGGAGGTGAATTCCTCGCCGGGCCTGGAAGGGATTGAAAAGGCCTCGGAACGCGATATTGCGGCCAAAATCATCATGTTTCTGGAGGCCAACGCCAAACAGCGCACCACCCGGACCCGGGGCAAAGGCTAGCGGGCAAGGTCAGGATAGCTCGCACAACAATTGTTACTGAAACTGAGTTCTCATGTTGTCTGACCGGACATACAATACCCGAACATGCAATCGCTCAACATCCTGCGGTTCAAGCGACAAAAGAGTCAAAGAGACAACAGGGTCCAAGCTAGCATGGTCAAGCAGACAACAGCCGCCGTCATTCGCGGCCTGAGAACAAAGGAGACGTCAGGTGAACGAGCTGATCACCGGTAACAAACTCATCGCATCACTGGTTCTGGTCGCCATCGCCTGGGTCATCCGCTGGCTGGCGGTCCGCCACCTGGGCCAGCGCCCGAATGGTGATGACGAACAGCCCAAGCGCTGGATCAACACCATCAATAACCTGACCAACCTGGCCATCGCGCTTGGCTTAATGATCATCTGGCTGTCTGAGCTGCGCTATATGGCCCTGTCGATCGCCGCCTTCGCGGTTGCCCTGGTGGTTGCAACCCGTGAATTCATTCAATGTTTCCTCGGCTCACTCTATATCGCCAGCAACCGGACATTCGTCATTGGCGACTGGATCAAAATCGGTTCGCACTACGGCGAAGTTGCGCGCAGCGACTGGTTCAGTACCACGCTGTTGGAAATCGATATGGAGAACCTCAGCTATGGCTATACCGGGAAGTCGCTGTCGATCCCCAACCATCAGTTTGTCGGCAGTCCGGTGCAGAACCTCAACTTCATGCGCCGCTACATCAGTCATTCCTTTACCCTCACCCGGGAGGCCGACATCAATGTGTTTGATGCCAAAGCCTACATCCTGGAAAAGGCCAATGAATACTGTGCCCCCTTCCAGGAAGTGGCGCAACGCTATACCGGACTCATCGAGAAACGTTTGGGGATCCAACTGGAGGGGACAGCACCGAGTGTCCGGGTAAGCACGTCTAATATCGGTAAGAATGTCATGACCATCACGATATTTTGCCCGACCCAGGAAGCAGTCAATATTGAACAGCAGCTCACCGAAGACTTTATGGCATTTTGGTATGCCGAGCTCAACCGGCTCAAAAAAGAAAAAGAGAAAGACAAAGAGAGCAAGAAACACGACCCCGAAAAAATCAGTGCCGGAGGCACCTCATGAAAACGACGCAAACCATTGTCGGATGGCGGGAATGGCTGGCGCTGCCGGCCCTGGGGATTTCGTCAATCAAAGCCAAAGTGGATACCGGCGCCAAGACCAGTGCCTTGCATGCCTTTATCGTCAATCCCTATCAGAAAGACGGAGAAGACTGGGTTCAATTCTTTATCCACCCCTGGCAAAACGACACCAATACGGTAGTTGAATGCCACGCCCGGCTCTGTGACCAGCGGCAAGTCACCGATTCGGGTGGCCATCGCGAAATGCGCTATGTGATCCAGACTGAAATCGCCCTTGGGGATGAGATTCTGGCCGCTGAAATCACCCTGACGGACCGCGAATCGATGAAGTTTCGGATGCTGTTGGGTCGCAATGTGCTCAAGCAGGGATTTATGGTGGATTCTGCCCGGTCATTTCTGCTGGGCAGAAAACTTTCCCATCACTAACCCGGAGAAAAGTCCTATGCAATCGCTTCAAGTCAAAGACTTAAGCGGCGATTGAATAGGACTCTCGTCCGGCATGCTTCGCCTTGCGCTGAAAACTACCTTTGCCTTTTTTCGCTTTCTCGACCCGCGTTCTGAACAAGGTGCTGGTCACAGCGGCTTTGAGCGCATTATCCTGAATCGTGCCCCGGCCAAGCTCGGTCCCCTGCGTTGCCAATCCCGAATTGACAGCCACTGGCTGTTCGGGATGAGTCGGTTTTAACTGACGTTTTTTAGCCATGTTTCGGTTCCTTCAATGAATTAAGTTTTACCACCTGCACCTACGCAGTCGGCGGGAATATCTTAAGGCCATTTGGCCGGTGGACACAATGAGATTGAGCCTCTTTTGGTGATTATTTTTGCTCGATGTATTGCTGATACAGCTCGAGAAATTGAATCACGATTTCCCGTGCCACATCGGTTTCACAATTGGTCAGAAATACCATCCCGGTTTGGGTGATCGGGTTAAACACCATTTCAGTACGGATCCCCTTCACCCAGCCGCCATGATGCACAAACCCGGTCGTTCCCTGGTAATCAAATGTCCGCCACCCCAGCGCGTAATACACATTGCTTAACTTCGCGCGATACCGGTACTGATTCGCCCTCACATGGGGTTTGTGCATCACTTCAAGCACCGAAGGACGTAATACCGTCGGCTGGTGACCAAACTGCGCCAGCATCCATTTGGCCAAATCCTGCGCGCTGGCGTTCACCCCGGCCGCCGCCGGGACCCGGTAGTAATACGCCGCCGGTTTCACCGCCGCAAACCCCTTTTTCACTTTGACATGCGGTTCAACCCGATTGGGACTATTGAGAAATCCGGATAATCCGAATGAGGCATGGCTCATCTGCAACGGAAGAAAGATCAATTCCCGGACCAATGTCGAATAATCTTTTCCCGACGCCATCGCCAGCATATCCCCCCCCAGGTTATACAGAACATTTTGATAGCCGTAGCACTTTCCCGGCTCACATACAAAACGGACCCGGTTGAGCATTTGCAAAATCCGGGGGTAGCGCACATTGTCTTCCAGTAAATCGGTATAGGCATGCGGCACCAAGCCGCTTGAATGCGACAGTAGATGTCGCAGCGTGACATGTTTACCCAATTCGGGATCACTGAATGTGACGTGTTCCAGATAAGGGACCACATGGGTATCCCACTCAATCAGCCCCCTGGAAACCAGGATGGCTGCCACGGTCGAGGTAAAGGTTTTTGAAATCGACGCCAGCGGAAACACCGTCGCTGAATTGACTCGCTGCTTCCCGCCCAATCGCGTGACACCATAGCCGCGGAGCAATCGCACTTTACCGTGAACGACAATGGCCAAAGATGCACCGGGAATCCCCTGCTTTACGGCCTTTTGTACATAACTGTCCAGGGCAAAAACCAGCTCGTCCTTCGCCTCGGCAGGGACGAGAGACAACGCTACCAGCAGGAGCATAACCGGGCACCACCCGTACAGCTTATGCAACACAGGATCACCAGCTTCGTCAGTTTTCACTAAGCGTAGTGCCTGCTGGTGCCTTTACTTTTTCTCTGAATTGAGAATTAAACGCGTTAGCAAGAAGGTTCCAGGCTATAGAACAAAAAAGTTATTCATGCCAAAATAGTTCAAGAAATATACTTCAAATTGCTCTATGATCTATATTGCTGTTTATTTTTACGCCTGCGCATTTTATTGCTTTCACTGTATTCTGGTTAATTCACTCTGCTTACATGTGTACGCTAAAAATAAGTCAGTCCGTGTACAAGTGTTCGCTGAAAATAGTGTTTTATTAGAAATAATCGTTCAGCTGCCGGACAGGTTAGATTATTTACACTAAAATAACAAATGACCTATCAATCTGATTATTATGAACTTTTCATTAATCGGAGTTGGGGAAAATGCGATCCATGGCACAAAATCACTTTAATTGTTCTCAATAATGGCTAGAATAAGCCGCCTTAGCCACTTCAAGACGAATATTAATAAGGTCAAACAGTCATGAATGTAGTCGATTTTTTTAAACAAAAACGTGATGATCTATCGCGCCAACAGTTTGAACTGAAAGACTTCCTTTCACCTTCGTTGCGTGACTACTGGCTTGAGCTCATGAAGAAGGCGAATAATACGCAAATTGGTGCATTTATTCATAGTCATAACCTCGCATCGAATGATGACGCGGTTGAGCAAACTGCACCGTTGATGAAATCCGAGCCAGCGCTGAAGGTTGCCGCAGAGCCTGCGCCACAACCTGCCGCCATCGTGATGAAGCCGGAAGCGGAAGCATTGTTTCACGAGCTGAATGCGACGCTGGGTGAAGTCATCCATGTCGGGCAATGGCTCATGGTGGATCAAGCGCGAATTAACAGCTTTGCGGATGTGACCGAAGATCATCAATGGATCCACACGGACCCTGAGCGAGCAGCGGCGGAATCACCGTTCAAGACAACCATTGCCCATGGTTTTCTGACGCTGTCCCTACTTTCCGTGCTGACCGACAGTGTCGACCCGGAGAACCAGAAATTCCCGACCGCGAAAATGACGGTGAATGTCGGTTTTAACAAAATCCGCTTCCCTTACCCGGTGAAGTCAGGCAACCGTGTCCGGGCCAGTACCCGAATTCAAAGCGTGACACCGATTAAGCGCGGCCTGGAAATTGTTCAGGAACTGACCGTTGAAATCGAAGGTGTGCGTCGTCCGGGCTGTGTTGCGGAGTCGGTGATCCACCTCCATTTTTAAGGCAACATCTCCCCGAACATCGAGAAGCCAGGCTCACCCGCCTGGCTTTCTCGTTCATGCCCCTTACCCGAGAGCGGGCTGTCATCAAGCAATGATACTGGGGCAGCGCATTCGTTACTGGGACAATACGTTCGTTACTGGGACAGAATTTTCAACGCTTCATTGCGGCTCAAAGCAGACAAGGTCTGCGCATGCGCCTTCACAAACGCAGTGACGAATTCCGGGTTCGTTTTCCCGTATTCCCGCAAAACCCAGCCAATCGCTTTACGAATAAAAAACGCCTGCTCGTCGGCCAGCATCAGAATGGTTTCACTCAACAAAGGCACATTGGTCTCTGTTTTGTGTTTGAGGTGCACCAGTAGAGACGCACGGCGGAGCCATAGATTGTCGGACGCCCGCCACGCCAGCAGCTTTGCTTCCAGCTCGCGATGTTCTTTCACCAGCGGGCCGATCAAACTCGCGGCAATCTTATCGACCGTGTCCCAGTGCGTGGCACTGAGCAGCATCTCCTCGTAGATGTCGAAAGCTTCCAGGGTGCGAAACGCCTTGTAGTGCTCAGCGGCATCCATTGCCAGATACTGCTCTTCCCGGTTCTCGCCGGACCATAACCAAAGTACCAGGCGGCGGTAATCGGTAAAATCACGGATCTGCGTGTGCTCCCGGGCCTGTTGAAAAATGGCGCGGCGCTCAGGCGCTTTGACCCCGTAAAACGGCTGCTTTGTTTTCATATAAGCCTGCATCGCGCTTGCTTCCTCCGGGGTACCGGTTTCAGCCAGACGCTGCTGCATAAAAATCACCATAGGAATGATGAGTGACATAGAGAAGTTCCTTGCTCGTGCTGACGAACGTCTTAAAAATCAATGCGGTCGATCACCGTATTGGAACACAGACGCTGGCACATAAAAACCGTTTTCTCAGCCGGGCGGAACGGAGGGAGCAAAAAGTTACCCTAATGGCCTGAACCTTGCCATGAAGTGTCTGAGCAGCGGCGGCTCATAGTCAAACACCAGACCGGACAAAGATTCCGCCCGTTGACTGACCGCAATCAGCGCTTCGGCGACATAATCCATATGATCATTGGTGTAAACCCGGCGCGGGATCGTCAGGCGCATCAGCTCCATCGGAGACGCCTTTTGTCGATTTGTGACCGGGTCACGACCGGCAAGCAGCGAACCGATTTCCACCGCCCGAACCCCGGCTTCCAGATACAGGGCATTACAGAGCGACTGCGCCGGGAATTGTTCCGGCGGAATATGCGGCAACAATCTTTTCGCATCCACAAACACGGCATGCCCACCAGCAGGTTGCTGGATCGGGACGCCTCCTTCCAGCAGCCGATCCGCCAAATAGGCCACCTGACTGATACGATACGTCAGCCAGTCTTCATCCATCCCGTCATACAGCCCGCGAGCCAGAGCTTCCATATCCCGACCCGCCATGCCGCCATAAGTCACAAACCCTTCCATCGGCACACACCGAGCTTGGACATGGCGAAACAACTCCGGATCATTGCGCACCGCACAGATGCCGCCAATGTTGACCATCGGATCTTTCTTGGCTGAAAGCGTCAGCATATCGGCATAGCGAAACATCTCGGCCACAATGGCCTGGATCGACACCTTGCGGTACTGCTCATCACGCTGCTGAATAAACCAGGCATTTTCACAAAACCGGGCCGAGTCCATGATCACCGGAATCCCATGCTGCTGCGCCAACTGATAGACCGCCTTTAAATTGGCCATGGCCACCGGTTGCCCGCCGGTATTGTTACAGGTGATGGTCATGATGATCCCGGCCACGTTTTCCGCGCCGTAGTGGACAATCGCACGGTTGAGATTTTCGAGATCCATATTGCCCTTCCAGGGAAAAGGCCGGGCCGTATCAAAAGCCCGTTCATCGACTAAGTTGATCGCTTTTGCCCCGCAGATCTCAACATGTGCGGTGGTGGTGTCAAAATGGTAATTAGACAAAAAGACCGGGTGCGTGCCGCCCCGCACCTGGCGCATTTTTTCAACCAGACAGGGAAACAGGATCTGTTCGGCCCCCCGCCCCTGATGGGTCGGTACAAAATCCGCGTAACCGAAGATGTCGTCAATCGCCTCCTTGAGGCGATAATAGCTCCGGCTTCCGGCGTAAGACTCATCGCCCATCATCAGTGCGGACCACTGGGTATCGCTCATCGCGCCGGTGCCCGAGTCCGTCAACAGGTCGATATAGACATCCTCACTTTTCAGGGCAAACGGATTATAGCCTGCCGCTTTTAGTGCAATCGCTCTTTCTTCCGCCGTGGTCATGCGGATTGGCTCGACCATTTTAATTCGAAAAGGCTCAGGAACACGTTTCATGCCACCACCTCCCTCGGACCGAGAATTCAACAGGGGGAAGTTGACGAATATGTGTCACCTTCCTAGGTTAAATATATCAGCCACCTGGAAAACCTTGTAACCGGCTGCCCGAGAACAGCGGCGACTGCAGACAGCAAGGCTCCGGACCAACCAACACATCAATCGGCTGTGGTGCAGCATTGGGGAACCCGCCATATGGAACCAAGAGACGTAAAGACCGCTGATGATGCCAAAGCAATCATCAAAGCCCGCGGATTGAGTCACGTGAAAGTCGGGCTGTTTGATAACGACGGCGTCATGCGAGGCAAATATATGTCCGTCGACAAATTCTTTTCGTCCCTGGACCACGGCTTTGCCTTTTGTGATGTCGTACTCGGCTGGGATGTGAAAGATCAGCTCTACGACAATGCCCGTTACACCGGCTGGCATACCGGTTACCCGGATGCACCGGTCCGGATCATTCCCGACAGTTGCCGGGATGTGCTGGATGAAGATGGCATGCTGCTGTTTATTGCCGAGTTTGCCGGCAGTGCCGAGCCGATCTGCCCGCGGGCGATGCTGCGACGCGTCACCGATCTCGCCACGGAGATGGGATTCAAGGCCCTGGCCGCACTCGAATATGAATTTTTCCTGTTCCGTGAAACGCCACATTCGATCCGGGAGAAAGGATTTCGAAACCTGGAAACAATCACCCCGGACTGGTTCGGTTATTCGATGATCCGAAATTCAACCTACTCAGGGTTGTACAAAAGCATTCTCGCCATGGGCGAAACCATGGATTTCCCCATTGAAGGGATCCACTCTGAAACCGGACCGGGCGTCATTGAAGCCGCCATTGCCGTGGATGAAGCCGGGGCGGCCGGTGATAAAGCGGCGCTGTTCAAAACCTATATGAAGGTACTGGCGCAGAAGAACGAGTTGATGGCGACCTTCATGGCCAAATGGAGCAATGACTATCCTGGTCAGAGCGGCCATATTCATCTATCCCTGAAAAACAAAGACGGCTCCCCGGTCTTCTACGATGCCAATCAGACCGATGGCATGAGCCAACTCCAGCGCCAGTTTCTCGCCGGCCAGCAACGCCTGATGCCGGAGCTGCTGTGTATGATTGCCCCGTCGGTAAACAGCTACAGCCGGATGATCCCCGGTTTCTGGGCCCCGACGGATGCGACCTGGGGGATCGAAAACCGCACCACGGCACTACGGGTGATCACCGGCTCGGCCAAAAGCCAGCGAATTGAATACCGGATTGGTGCCGCAGATGCCAATCCCTATTTGGCGCTGGCGGCAGCACTCGGCTCCGGGCTTTACGGCATCGTCCAGGGCTGGGAACCCTATCCAGCCGTCGTGGGCAATGCCTACGAGCAACCCCATGCGCCTGAATTGGAGCTACCGCGCACCTTGTGGGATGCCACCCAGCGGTTCAAAGCCTCGGAAGCAGCCCGGAGCCTGTTCGGAAATGCCTTTGTCGAGCACTTTGCCGCCTCGCGGGAATGGGAAGAGCGGGAGTTCAGAAAGCATGTCACGGACTGGGAGCTCAGCCGCTATTTTGAGATCATCTGAATCGGGACCGCGCGGGCGTTGCGATGTTGCGCCAAGCCACGCCGGTAAACCACACAACATCTACGCAATAGCCACGAAACAGACACACAACACCCACGCAACAGCCACACATGGTAGGAGAACACAATGAGAATCGGGGTCCTGCTCTGTGATGACGTCAGACAAGCGCTACGCGATCACCACGGGAACTACCCGGAAATGTTTACCCGGCTGTTTTCCGAGGTCGATTCCTCGATCACCCTCAACTTTTATCGGGTAACCGAAGGCCAGTATCCGCAAGCGCTGGACGAATGTGACGGTTACATCACCTCCGGCAGCCGGTTCGGGGTCAACGACGAAATCAAGTGGATCCGGGTATTTGAATCGTTCGTCCATCAACTCTACGCGCAGCACCTGCCTTTTGTCGGCATTTGCTTTGGTCACCAGATGATCGCCCGGGCGCTCGGCGGAGAAGTCTGCCGCGCTGAATCCGGCTGGGGGCTTGGCCTGGCGAGAGCCGAGCTGAACCTTCCCGAAACCCGCCTGCATAGCTGGCTAACCCATTCTGCCCCACAATATGCCTTATTGGTCAGTCATCAGGATCAAATTGTCCAGCTCCCGCCGGATACCCGGGTTCTGGCCGGTAGCCAAAGCTGCCCTTATGCCATGATTCTGGTCGGCACCCATTTTCTCGGTATCCAGGGACATCCGGAATTCACCCCGACCTACCTGCAGGATTTAATCACCCTGCGCCATAGCAGTTACCCCCCAGCTACGGCCCGGGCTGCCCTCGAGTCCCTGGCCGGAAAAACAGACCACCTCGCGGTCACCCAGTGGCTGATTCATTTCATCAAACATCGCCACCTGGAGGCATCAAACCCGCCGTCAGATTAACCTGCTGCAACGCATTCGAGCGTTCATCAGATATTTCGAACAATTCCGTCAAGTTCTGCTGCTGGTCTTTATACGCCCTTGATATACAATAGCTTGCATCAAATCCCTACCCGCACATCAGATGGTCTCAACCATCGGCTCAGATTCAGGCAGGGAATGCAATTGGCATCACCGATTGCACGAGAATGAACAATATCAGGAGAAGCAAGCCATGTTTCATGCCCATGTTTACTTTGATCTGCCAGAGCAGACCACCGCCGAAGCGGTCCATCAGCGCATTCGTCAGGAACGTTCCGACATTACGGCCATTTTTCCCTTGGTCCATCGGAAAGTCGGCCCGCATGACAAACCGATGTTCGAAGTCCACTTTCTCAACAATGATTTGGGATTTATTGAGTGGCTGGATCAACACCGAAAAGGTCTGACGGTGCTGATCCATCCGGTCAGTGATGAAGAGCTGGCCGATCACACCTCGCGGGCTCAATGGCTCGGAAACCCGCTGCCGATCCATACCCACATTTTTGATCAATAACCGCTAGTCAGGGCGCGGCTTCCCCGGCGCCCGCAACACCAGTGCGATCCCCCCGAGAATGGCCAGTGATGATAGCAGGAGCCGAAGCGACAAAGGTTCGCCAAGCAGCAAGACGCCACCCACCGCGGCAAACACCGGCACACTGAGCTGGACCGTCGCGGCGGTGGTTGCCTGGATCGCGGGCAACAGTTGGTACCAGAGCGCATAGCCCAATCCGGACGCCAACGCGCCGGAGAGCACCGCATAAGCGACCCCGACAACATCGATTGTGACTGACGTCGACGTAACCACCACCAGGAGCACCGCCAGCGGGACACTGCGAATAAAATTACCTGTCGTGACCAGTAAAGGGGCACCAACACCTTTGCCGCGAAGCGAATACACCCCCCAGGCAATACCGGCCATCAACATCAACCCGGCCCCGGTCCACGAAGGAGCACTCAGCCCCGGGGACAGCAACACCACAAGTCCGAGGACCGCCAGGGTAAACCCGACCCACTGTAGCCGCTGGAACCTTTCCCCGGTCCACAAACCATAGCCCAGCATGGTGATCTGAACGGCTGCAAACAGCAGCAGCGCCCCGGTTGCCGCCGGCAGACTCAGATACGCAAATGAAAAGCCCCCAGCATACCCGAACAACGCCAACGCCGAATACCAATCTCCCCGCAGAGCCTCCTTGCCGTATTTGACTCGGGTGAGCATCCATAACATCACGCCCCCGGATAACAGACGAATGGCCGTAAACGACGCCGCATCAATGTTTGTGGTGGTGAGTGCCACCCGGTTCAGGAGAGAATTGGCAGCAAATGCCAGCATGGTGATCCCGATCAGCGCATAGAGCCGCCCCGAAGGGAATGCCGGGGGACGTGGCGCTGGAGGCCGCGGTGGGGTTGGGAATTGTTGCGTTGTCATCGTCAAATCCTCTGCGTCGAGAACCCGAAATCAAAACAAAAAGAGCAGCTTCATTCCGAGAGCTGCTCTTGACAGGGTGCAACCTGCATCTTTTTCAGGCCGGCTCAGACTTCAACAATCACTTTCCGGGCCAAAGACATCGCAAGGTTGTTATCATAATACGCAGCTTCATTGATAAAATGCGGGTAGGCTTCATAGTCGCCTTCCCAGCAAACTTCCGTGCCGTCGAACAAGGTATAAATCGGGTCACCCGGGAGTAGCGGTTTAAAATCTGCATCCTGCACATTGCGGTGAACCATGCCGATACGCTCACCCTGCTCATCTTCCGGCAGCTTCAGGGTTTCTTCATATTTAAACGCTTCATAGGACGCCGGCAGCGCCGGGATCGCCCCGGTATTGTGCAGCTCGATAAAATCCAGAATGTGGCGGGTCATCGTCTCCATCCAATCCAGAACATCCTGACGCAACACCGATTGCGACTGCGGCCCCACCTCGACTATCACGCCTTGCGGGGTGATGGAGCTGAGGAACAGATGATCTTCAACAGAGACCTGATCTTCAAGCACGATGACTGCTTCCGGCATCTGCACTTTGACGTAGGCCCCGAGCTGGCGGTTGAACGCATTCGATTGCAGCAGGATCAGCGTTGGTCCCATATTACTGGTGGTGTTATGCAGATCGATAATAAAATCGGTTTTTGCATGCCCTTTCGGCCCCAGTTTTTGGTTAATAACCTTGGCACGACTCTGCTCGTAATTTGCCAGCTCCGGGTTGTTCAAGTCAGCCAGTCCGAACTGACGATTCAAATCCACATCCAGGTAACGTTTGTTTTCCTCAAACGCTTTCGGGTTCGCAAACACCATTTGGGTCGTGAAGGTTTCCCGGGCGATCAGTTGCGGTTGCTGCTGCCATTTTCGCAGCAGATAAATGCCACTGAATTCATTCCCATGGGTCCCGCCAACTACCGCGACCGATTTCATTGCATTCGTCTTTGTGTTCACAAGCCTGACTCTCACTTCACTCAATATTTATTCCAAGATACTGAAATAAAAATTAGTTTCAACCAGAAAACAACCCAACAAACCGCCTAGATATTCACCGGGCGCATTTGTGCCAGTTTGAGATAAGAGTGCAGCGCATGGTTTTTGTACTCAATCGCGGAATGAAGGCTGCTTTGCTTGTTAGCGATCACGGAAAAATCATACCGGTCATCACCACGATGAAGCGCAATCTCCAGGACACCATCTGCCACCCGCCAGGTACCCGTCCCCTGCTGGCGCTGAAACAATGCCGTCTCCCGGACAGAGCCATCCGGGTGAAATACCAATTCCGTGACATGACCGGCACTACAGGTTTTGAGCCAGGGCTGCGCCGGAATTTCTGCTTCAGAAAACTGGCGTTTGGTTGTCAGCCAGTGCGCCATGTCGGCCTGTTCGCTGTCATCCAATGCCGGTAATGCTGACAAATCCGCCAGCCGAACCCGTTCAGACTCACGTAAATACAACTGCAGCAGCTGATGGTTTTTCTTTTCCGACATCCGTATCACCTATACATTTCATGACGTTAGCCAAGAAGCTAAACGCTTCTTAGCCGCCTTTCACGAGATAAAGCGCAAAACTGTTAACCTGCTCAAAACTTCACCTTGCTGCGCATGGTTTTCACCTGCCCGCGCTGAGATTTTTTGTCCATCCGGCGTTGTTGCGAACCTTTGGTCGGTTTGGTGGCCTTGCGCGCTTTCTGTTGTACCGCAACCGACTGGATCAACTGTTGCAGACGCAGCAAAGCATCTTCCCGGTTCTGCTCCTGGGTCCGATACTGCTGCGCTTTGATGATGATCACGCCATCCTTGGTGATGCGCTGATCAGCAAGTTGCAGCAGGCGCTCTTTATAAAAAGCAGGTAACGATGACCGTTTAATGTCAAACCGTAGGTGGATGGCACTGGATACCTTATTCACATTCTGGCCACCCGAGCCCTGAGCCCGGATCGCGGAAATATCTATTTCCCAATCCGCCAATTGCACCGTATTTGAAATCGCTAGCATGATAAAACTGTACGTCTGTTCTCAATGAGTTGCTGATCAATAGTATAACCTCAACCGGGCTGGAGTTTGCAGCCTCATGCATTGTTTAACGTGCCCCCTATGGCTTGGATGGGTCTGCTTGTATTAACGCCCCGGTATACTTTAACGCCCCCGTATACATTCATGCGCCCAAATACTTGGACGCGCCCAATGGCATTAATTGACTCGACCGCTTTGGCGCTTCCGTCGGCACCGTTCGGAACAGTAGCGCACCTCAGGCCAGCAATCTTTCCATTTTTTTCGCCAGCGAAATGGCCGTCCGCAGATCGGACAGACTTTCTCAGGCAGTTCAGTTTTCTTCATGGGATCATTTCCGAGCGAACCGCGCCGGGTGGTTCTGTGATCCTGCTTACGGGCCTGCTTTGCAGCCATAGGCCATTGGTTCAGAACGCCGTATCCTCAGGCATCGCTTGGTTTTTACGTGATGTTTTATGGATACAATCATCGGATTATTATCAGATTTCGGCCAGTTTATCCGTCCTTGGATGGGTGATATCGCCACCGCCATGGTCGCCTGCCTATTAGTGGTTTTCGGGGCCGATATTAACCGTCTGCTGCGAGGACAGCTTTCCGGAACCAACTTTATTCTCCGCACCGCCGTCTTCATTCTCATCAATGCGTTCGGGTTTGGCTTCCTGATTGTTTCGGCCGCTCCGTGGCTCAGCCGCCAGTTAAGCCAGCTCCCCAATGTCTGGCTGGTTGGGGTGATCGTGACAACTTTTGTATTTATCGGCACCTGGGCGCAACGCCACCGACAAATCTGAGCACTCAACGCTGTCACCCAAAGCTGCAACCCATCCCCCGGCAACAAACCGAGGGATGGGTTAAGGGCCTTGCGTTGATTTTCAATGAAACGAGAAGAGGTTTAGAACAGCTCGACATCCCCTTCTGCTAAAGAACTTTGCTGCGCAATGGTGTGCATGCTTTGGCCGGCTCTTGCGGTCAGGGCCGCCAATGCCTGGCTGAAGTCATGCCAGTTGATCTCTGCAGCGGTGGCATGGTCCCGAACCAAGTCATGCAGCTCTTCCAGCAACACCAGGCTGTACATCGCGTGCTCCCCCTGCTGCGTCACGATATCGGCAAATTGCAACGCCCGGATACTGTTTCCGACTTCCTGTTTCAGGTTATCGCTGATCTCCGCGACTTTATCCATTTCGTTCCGAACTTCTGCATTTACCGCCTGCACCCCTTGCAGTAACGTAGCCACATGCTGCTGCGACGTGAGTGTCTGCCCCATATCCAACGCCGCAATTTCTCCGACCGTCCGGCTGGCAACATGAACCGTTTCCTGTGCCACCTGGATATGGCTATGAATCGCATCATTGAGCTCAAAAGCTTGCTTGGACAGTGCCCGAACTTCGTCGGCAACCACAGCAAAGCCACGTCCCTGCTCACCAGCCCGGGCGGCTTCAATGGCTGCATTCAAGGCCAGTAAATTCGTCTGCTCCGATAAGCCTTTGACCCGAACCAGCAGCTGGAAAACATCATCCAATTTGGCGGACATTTCCTGAATGGAGTGCTCTGCCGATTGGCTCTTGCTGCTGATTTCATTGAGCTGCTGGATAAATTCTGCAATTGCCCCTTCAGTGGTCGCGACCACTTTGTCCAGGGCATAATCGCTGTCACGATTGGCAAGCAGATTATTGACCAGACTCACCGATCGATCTTTTTGCTCATGACAGGCGCTTTCCATCCCGAAAAAGCTATTATTCAGGGTTTCAACCGAATCATCCAACACCCCACGTTGCTTTTGCAACGAGTCCCGGATCGACGCCAGTTCATCCTTCAGCAAGGCTTCCAACTGCTGCAGGCACACCCGCATATCCGGCGCTGGCCTACTCTGCGCCAGTGCTGACGCAATCTGCCGATTGGTCTGAACCCCTTCCAGCCACCATTGCCCCCAACTCAACATCGCCATCAAGATGACAATCCCCTGGAGCAGTCCCTCAGCGGTGAGCCCAACCCCAACGACCGCTCCGGCGCTGATCAACAACGGCAATACCCACCGGGCCCCTCCGTGCTGCTGACCCCGGTTTTCCTGCCCGGCGGGCCCCGTCGTGCGCCCGGCGGAAAAATTCAGCTCATCCATAAACCTGCTCCAACAAATAGGTCGCTATCTGCGGGAGCGCCAGCGTTTTTCCCGCCGCTCCCAATTCAATCGCCGCACGCGGCATTCCCCAAACCACCGAACTTTGTTCGTCCTGTGCGATGGTGACCGCGCCACTTTGCCGCATCGCCATCAGCCCCTGGGCACCGTCTTTGCCCATTCCTGTTAATAAGACCCCGACACTCTCAGACGGCACCACCTCTGCAACCGAGTGAAACAACACATCAACCGACGGACAATGCCGATTGACCGGCTCCGTGTTCAGCGGTTGGCAATAGAGCTGGGCGCCCCGGCGAATCACCTGTAGATGCTGGTCGCCCGGTGCAATATACACGTGGCCAGCGACCAGCGGCATGCGCCCCTGCACCTCCCGAACCGTTAGGCGGCAAAGTCGATCCAGTCTTTGCGCGAACGAGTCACTAAACACCGGCTTAATATGTTGCACCACAACAATCGGCGGCATCTGGGCCGGCAAAGCCTCCAGAATCGATTTGATCGCTTCTGTGCCGCCGGTTGACGCCCCGATGGCAATCAGCTTATGGCGACTGTGTTGCTTTACGGCACGAACTCGCTCTCGTGCATCAGGAGACCGGTTCGTTAGAGCATCATCCGCCGGGAAATTCGCCCTCGGCCGCGCAATGGGCACATTCGTCTTCATCACATTGGCGTTTGCTGCCGCTTTGACTTTTTCTATTACCTGGATTCGATACTCGGCCAACTGACTGATGGCCTGGGTCGGTTTGGGAAAGTAATCGACCGCGCCCAGCTCTAAAGCGGCCAGTGTCGTTTCGGCGCCATGCTGCGTAAGTGTTGAGACCATCACCACCGGCATCGGATGCAATCGCATCAGATTTTTCAAAAACTGCACGCCATTCATTTTCGGCATTTCGATATCCAAGGTGAGCACGTCCGGCTCGAGCTGCTTGATGCGATCCCGGGCCTGATACGGATCCGCCGCCGTACCGACCACTTCCAGTTCGGGATCACTGCCCAGCAGTTCGCACAGCAAAGCCCGGAACACCGCC
Organism: Photobacterium sp. TY1-4; assembly: GCF_025398175.1. Classification (NCBI taxonomy): domain Bacteria; kingdom Pseudomonadati; phylum Pseudomonadota; class Gammaproteobacteria; order Vibrionales; family Vibrionaceae; genus Photobacterium; species Photobacterium sp. TY1-4. The sequence continues at coordinate 128,370 of NZ_CP099735.1, read as the reverse complement.
GAGTCATCCACCACCAGCACCCTGATTTTCTTTTTCTCTAGCACGCTGATATTTCCTTATCCTGACACCCGCGCCGAGGCTGTGACTGGTGCGATGCTCCAGCTCGTGCCTGTGCCGGATGCAATATCGCCGGGAAGCGGCGCACCCAGGCCCGGCCGCTGGTTGGTTCGAACATCAATTGCCGGGTCACCTGGCCCCCTAAATCCGAACCCATCAATGACAATCCCGCATCCTTGATGTACTGCAAAGCAAACACGACATTGTCGTGGCCGATGGAAGAAAACTGCCCCATCACCTGCCCGCCTCCGAATAACTTCACTTTAAGCCGGTGTTTCATTGCGCCCCGCTCGATCAATTGCGCAATGAGCATCCCCATGGCCACATCGCCGTACTTGGCTGTCCGGGCCGATCCAGCACCGAACGTCGTGCTGTTGCGAGCCGTGTTTTCATGGGCATGGGACAACATCAAATGATTCATCCCGCCAATGCTCAGTTCCGGGTCCCAGATACAGGCCGCAATACATGATCCCAGGTTGGTTGTGATCAGCTCGTTCCGCGAAGAAACATAGACTTCACCGGGCTTAATTTTCACCATCATGATCTGACGCTTCTCGTGATAAAACCGGGCCACGGGTTGAGCCGTTGAAGACTCACCCCCTCGCGGCTCATGACGTGTCGACACCTTCATCGCACAACCTCCCACGATCATCAGTGTTTGAGATAAGACGTTTGGCCCACTGCCGTAAATTGATGTGCGAGCGGGCCAACCGACTCCGAATGGCCGAGCAATAACACGCCCCCCGGAGAGAGCAGCTGCCAGAAGCGTTCCAGCAACTGATGCTGAGTCGGCTTATCAAAATAAATCAGGACATTCCGGCAAAAAATCACATCCATCGGCTGCTTAAACGGCCAACGGGCAAACAAATTGAGCTGTCTAAATAAAATCATCTCCCGGCAACATGACTTCGGCTGCATCATGCCCTGAAATTCCCCTTTGCCCCGGACAAACCCGGCTTTCAGATAAGGCGCCGGGATCCCGGCCATTGCCGATCCGCGATAGATCCCCTTGCGGGCAGTCGCCAATACTTGGGTGTCCAAGTCCGTGGCCAGAATTTTCACCCGCGCAGCAATATCTGCCCCCTCGGCGAGCACAGTGGCTGCAATGCTATAGGGCTCTTCACCGGTTGAGCATGCCGTCGACCAAATATGCACCGGGCGCTGCGGGCGCTGCGGGCGCTGCGGGCGCTGTCGCCACTGTGGGATCAGCGTCTGCGCCAGATAGTCAAAATGGTGCAACTCACGAAAAAAATGGGTTTTATTCGTCGTCAGCGCATTGATAAAAAACTCATATTCCTCAGGGTGCATCTTCAGATACTGCAGATACGCCGCCACACTGCTCAACTTGAGTTCACGGATCCGGCGGGACAAACGCCCGTACACCATCGACATTTTTTGTTCGGACAGATGAATCCCGGTGACCGCACGTAATTTGTGCCGAATTTGTTCGAAATCTTGCCCGGTAAAACGGAACTCACGCTCATGCGTCGACACCGGCGTGGGTTCCATCGTCTTGGGTTCCGTCGGCGGGGAGATCAGAACTCTTCCCATTCATCATCGCCCTGTAACGCGGGACTCACCGCATGAAGCGTTCCTGCTTTGGCCGGACGAGCCATCGGCGTCGCCCTCGCGGGTGTGGCGGATGCGCTCAACGAGCTGTGATCCCCGGTCTCGAAGAAGTTCATCAGTTCCAGCAGCTCTCCACCTTCTTCCTTCAAAGACTGGCTCGCCGCGGTGGCTTCTTCGACCAACGCTGCATTTTGCTGCGTCATCTCATCCATTTTGACGATGGCTTTGCTGATCTCATCAATTCCGGAAGCCTGCTCCTGGCTGGCCGCATCAATTTGGGCAATCAAGCCTGAGACTTCTCCCACCGCAGCGACAATTTCTTTTAGTGTTTCCCCGGACTCATCCACCAGCCGCGATCCCTCGGCGACTTTATTGCCACTGTCTTTGATCAGCGCCTTAATCTCTTTCGCCGCTTCGGCACTGCGCTGAGCCAGGTTCCGCACTTCACCGGCAACCACAGCGAATCCACGCCCCTGCTCACCGGCGCGGGCTGCTTCGACCGCAGCGTTGAGTGCCAGCAGATTCGTCTGGAAGGCAATTTCATCAATGACACTGATAATGTCTGAGATCTTCTTACTGGCAGTGCTGATCTCTGACATCGCCGAGACCGCCTCACCCACAACTTCACCCCCTTTGTGCGCTTTATGGGAAGCATCGTTGGCCAGTTTGTTGGCGCTCTTGGCACTATCGGCATTCTGTTTCACCGTTGCCGTCATCTCTTCCATGGCCGCGGCCGTCTGCTCCAGACTGGCCGCTTGCGCTTCCGTTCTCTGGCTGAGATCGTTATTGCCTTCCGCAATTTCGGTGGAGGCGGTGGCAACCCGGGCTGAGGAGGTCGTGATCTTATCGACCATCTTGCGTAAGTTGGTGATCGAGGTATTGACTGAATCGGCCAGCTTGCTGAAATCACCCTGATGTTCGGTGGACATGGTCTGTTGCAAGTTACCATCGGCCACTTGCGACATCACTTCGATACACTGGTTCAGCGGCTCAACTACCGTATCCAGCAAGCCGTTGATCCCATTGCCCAGCTCCTGCATGAAACCGCCGTAAACGGAGGTATCCATCCGGCTGTCCAGTTGTCCCTGCATGGCGTTTTGGATTAATCGGTCCACCTGGCGCTGACCATCCATTTGCTCGGTAATATCTTCCCATTGCAATGCCGGGCCAATGAACACGCCTTTGTCATCATGCATCGCAATACAGGTCAGCATGAACTCCAACTCGCCCACTTTAACCTTGGCGGAGAACGGTAATCGGCTGGGATCTTTGATAATCGCCTGTTGGTGCTTCGGATTTTGATGGAAAATATCCATACTCTGGCCAACCAGATTATCCACCTTAAAGCCGGGAAAGTGTTTCGCCATTGCGGCTTCCCGCTCAGAAAGCAAGGTTTGAAGCGCCGGATTGAGGTATTGAATGACCCCATCGCTATCGGCCATCATCAGATTTGTCGTCATCCCTTCGACAGCTGAGACCAGGCGGCCGACCTGGGTTGCCATGGCCCGCTCCTGAGTGACATCCCGCCATTCCAGGGTATTGCCGATGTAGTTGCCTTGTCGGTCATGGATCGCCGAGACATTGAGCTCGATCTTGACCGAACCAATCGTGATATCGCTATGAAAGGGTAAGTTGGCCGGATCGCCCAGCACTTTGCGCTGATGTGCCGGATGTCGGTGAAAATGGTCAATGCAGCGCCCGACCAGCCAGGACTCGCTCGCCGTAAACTCCGGCCAGACCGTACGGAACTCCGCCTCATGTTCAGCAAACAACGTAATCGTCTGTTGGTTGACATACGTGATTTCAAGATCCCGGTCAATCATTACCATCGCAGTCTGGGCTTGATCCACGGCAGCCTGTAACCTGGCAATCGACTCATCCGCAAGGCACTTCTCGGTAATGTCATCCCACTCCAGGGTATTGCCGAGATAATTGCCCTGGGCGTCTATCATTGCACCGATATTCAACCGCAACGAGACATCCTGTACCTTGATGGTTGTTTCGTAAGGCAGGTTGTTCGGGTCCGACAACATATCACGCTGATGGGCCGGGTTCTTATGGAACACATCGATGCATTGCCCCAGCAGATCAACCTGGTTGGCTTTAAAGTTCGGAAACAAGGTTTGAAAAACAGCTTCGTGCTTTTGCATCAGCGCAAGCGACCGCTTATTGAGATACGTAATTTTAAAATCACGGTCGATCATCATCAGGGCTGTTTGTGCGCCATCCAGGGCTACCGCCATATGATTGTTGACTTGCTGCTCATTCGACAATGATTTTCCCTGTGCTTTTTTCTTCCACCACATCATTGCACTCACCCTCATTCAATTTCAGAAATAGATAGCTCTTCCAGTAACTCGAAATCAAACAATCGTTCTATCGCCAGCAGCACCACATGCCGTTGATTGACGCTGACAAGACCCGAAATAAACCCACGCCGGCCGGGGTCGCCCAGCGCCGGCGCCGGCTTAATTTGTGCCGGCGCAAACTGATAGACCTCAGACACCGCATCCACAACAATGCCCAACGATTGTTCCGCCTGATTTCTCAGGATCACCACAACGGTCGTGCCCGTTACGTCGGTCGGCGGCATCTGAAAGCGTTGGCGCAAATCGACAATTGGAATGTATTCCCCCCGTAACTCAAGCACCCCGAGGACATAATCCAGAGTATGAGGGAGCGCCCGGATCGCAGACCAGCCACGAACTTCCCGAACAGTCAGGATATCGACCCCGTACTCTTCGCCATTGATCAGAAACGTCAAGTATTCCTTCATCCGTTGCACCCTGTCCTGCACCTTACCCCATGAACCGATCGATGCTCAGCAACTGCTCGACACTCAACAGCGTCAACACCCGCTGATCGACGTTGACAATCCCGGTCATGTATGGGGTAACCGGAGTTCCACCGACCGTACTGCCAATTTCCTGCTTGCTGATGTCCACGACATCTGACACCGCATCGACCACAATCCCCATCATTTTTTCTCCGTGATCCGTCTGCGCCCGCAGCACCAACACGACGGTCGTCTTCAGGTAATCCACGATGCCTATGGAGAAGCGGATCCGTAAATCCATAATCGGAACGATCATGCCGCGCAGATTAATCACGCCTTTGATAAAGTCCGGCGCGCGGGGAATGGGCGTCGGCGTTTCCCAGACTCGGATTTCTTCGATTTGCTGAATATCGACGCCGTACAGTTCATTACCCAAAACAAACCCAAGCACTTCTTCTTCAGCACCGGACATTAAGTCCGATGCTTCAGGCATCCCCTTCCCATCCGCAGTAACCGTCTTTGCCGGCTCAACTTTATGTTCATCCGGCGTACCCGGACTGTGTTGCCACATCTCCATCATATCCCTCTACTCTGAATCAGGCGGCGATGGTTCGCCCGGAGGCATGCGCCGTAATCAATCCCTGCACATCCAGGATCAGTGCCACCGAGCCATCCCCCAGAATGGTGGCCCCGGAGATCCCGTCGACTTTGGTGTAATTGTTTTCCAGGCTCTTGATCACCACCTGCTGTTGTCCCAGGAGTTCATCGAGCAGCAATCCGATCCGACTCCCCCCGGCTTCCACCAAACACAACAATCGTCCGTGCAGACCATCGCTTGTACCGAGCCCGAACACTTCATCCAAACGAACGATCGGCACATTTTCCTCTCGGAGCTGATACAGCTCGACACCACCAGCAGCAACTTTCAGCCGCTCCGGTTGCATCTGGACCGATTCGATAATGGTCAGTAACGGGATCACAAACACTTGCGAAGCGACTTTCACCAACTGCCCGTCGAGGATTGCCAGCGTCAACGGCAAACTAATCGTAAAGCAACTGCCGTGATGCAGCGTGGAATCCACTTCAATGTGGCCCCCCAGATCCTCAATGTTGCGCTTTACGACATCCATCCCTACACCACGACCTGAGATATCGGAGACCTGCTCGGCCGTCGAGAAGCCCGGTGCAAAAATCAGGTGATAAATCTGGTTGGGCGTGAAATCATCCCGCTGGCTGCCCGACGGCACCAAGGACTTCTCCATGGCTTTGCGCCACAGCTTGTCACAGTCCAACCCGGCCCCATCGTCGCGCACCAGGATCACAATGGAGCCGCCCTGATGAAACGCCTCCAGGGTGATCGTGCCCGTTTCCGACTTACCTTTGTCCTGCCGCACCTCCGGTACTTCAATGCCGTGGTCGATTGCGTTGCGGACCAGGTGAACCAAGGGGTCGGTGATCCGCTCCAGCACCGTTTTATCCAGCTCAGTATGCTCGCCGGAAATCTTGAGCGTCACCTGTTTCTCCAGCTTGGCAGAGAGATCTCTTACCAGACGCGGGAAGCGGTTAAAGGCAAAACTGATCGGCAGCATTCGGATGTTGAGCACGCTTTCCTGCAGGGATTTGGTATTTTGCAGCAGCAGATCCAGCCCGGCCTGCAACCGATCTAACTTCGAGGTATCAAAATCCTGACCCAGCTCTGTCAGCATCGATTGGGTGATCACTAGCTCGCCGACCAAGTTGATCAGCTCGTCCACTTTCTCGATATCAACCCGAATTGAACTCACACTGTTGCCAATCCGGGGAGTCGCCGCAGCAGCGCGGTTTTGTGACGTTTGAACGGACGGCATCTGGGCCGAAGACATTTCTGGTGGGATCTCGAACGAGCCGTTCGTGCCGAGGGTCTCTTTGACGTCGAGAGCCTTTGTATCAAGCGTTGTCTCATCAACGCCTTGCAGAGGCATGTGCTCAGCAGCTTCCACGGACCGTATGTCGAGATCGCACTCATCGGCGACCCATTCAAAAATCAAGTCGATCTCCTGCCGGGAGACACGGCCACTCAGCCGGATCACCCAACGGAGGTAACAGAGTTCAGGCTCCAGCGCTTCCAGAGCCGGCATTGCTGCAGTGTCCGCCTTGATCCGGCAAGTTGGATCCAGCGCCTGAAGTTCGCGCAGGATCCGCACCGGATCATTGCCGCTAAAGAAGATCTCCCGATGGGGGGTAAAATGAATTTCCCATTCCTCACCCAAATAGACCTCATCAGGGGGTGCAGCCACTTCCTCCGTAAAGTCAGTTGAAGTGACTGAGGGGGATACATGAGCGAGCGTCTGCGGAGGACTGGAAAGTAGCTCGGTCAGGGCAGCCGAAACAGAGACGGTTAAAGCCGGAGCAATCTCGGTGTTGCTCTCATAAGCGTCAAGCATGTCGCGAATGCAATCGCCGCCCTGAAGCAACACATCAATACTGTTCCGATCGAGCTGGCGACGCCCCTCGCGCGCTTCATCCAGTAAGGTTTCCATCGCATGAGTAAACTGACTGATTTCATACAATTCGAACGTGGCACCGCCGCCCTTTATCGAGTGCGCAGCCCTGAAGATAGTATTCACTACCTCCAGATCCATCTCACCATCCGGATCCAGGGCCAGCAGCTCATTTTCCAGGATCTCAAGATTTTCCCGGCACTCCTGATAAAAAACCGTGCGCAGATGTTCCATATCCAACGCCATATCGCCATCCTCAAGGGTCTCTGTTCTTGCTCGTCTAGATCACACGACTCAGGGTTTTCAATAAGGTATCGGGATTAAATGGCTTCACAATCCAGCCGGTTGCCCCAGCTTGTTTTCCTGCGGCCTTTTTTTCCGGGGATGTTTCCGTGGTCAGCATTAAAATCGGCGTGAATTTATATTGCGCAGTGGCTCTGAGTTGACGCACTAACTCGAGACCATCCACATTCGGCATGTTAACGTCGGAAATAATTACATCATAACGTTGCTGCTTGGCTTTATTGAGCGCATCCGCGCCATCATTCGCAGTGTCCACTTCAAACCCCGCATCTTTCAGGGTATGACTGACCATTTGTCGAATGGATAAAGAATCATCGGCGGTTAGTACTTTTGGCATAGTTCACCTCTTCTATGCAAATTTCGCAAGTTCTTAGCTAACGATTATTCATGGGTCGTACTGTTTTTATTGTGACGCTTCTAATTTGCCACCGGGCTTGTTCAAACTTTTTTCATTCCCAACGCTTCATCCAACCCGGCACACACTGCCGCGTCGAGAAGCGCCGAGGAATAGCTGAGCCAACGCACCCTTCGCTCAGCAGGATCAACGGTTGCAAACAATGACAACAAGAGCTGCAGCCCGGCAGTATCCACACGGCACACCTCCCCGCCATCCACCTGCCATTGTGGTTCCTGGCGAATGAAAGCCAGATATTGTTGCTGCAGTTCGATGACTTGCGTGATGTCTAAATTCGTCCCAAGAGAAAAACTCATAAATCCCCAGAAAACACATGCCGCATGTAAATATAGTTTTGAGATACGAACCCAGAAAAAGCAAATTTTTATTTATACAAGTCTCAAAATATACACAGGTGAATTCATCAATTTATTCTAGTGAATGCTTCGGGTTTGATTCGCTCACGGCAAGATGAAACTCATGAACATCAGGGGAGAAATAAATTGGTCAACATAGAATGTTCAGCGGAAGAATATCCAATCGTAGCGTTCACTGAGAATTAAGTGAGATAAACCAGTGAAAACGTGCCCTTCTTCAAAATCAAAGCATTTTATCCTGAGGTGACGCCTATCGAAATACGGCACCCTACTTTCAGGATGAAAAAAACCCGCCGGACCGGCGGGTTTAATCACTTAAAATACACTTAAAATTAGCGCATTAAAATGTATAGGTTGCCCCGGAAGCGGACAGCACTTCATCAGCAAACACCTGGCTGTCGAACGTCAGCGAATCACCCCCCTGTTCCGGATCGTCTTCAGAACCGTTACATACCAACGTGACATCATAGCTACCCAGCGGCAGATAACCGATCTCAAACGCACGCGTCCCGGTATCAACCCCAGCCGTTGCATACGGCTCTGTGGCAGCCCCGAGATCGCCATAGACGCCACCCGTCGGCGCTTGATAAACGTAGACATACGCATCATCAATGTTACCGCCACAGGCTGGGCTTGCTACTGCAATCTGGCCTGAAATGGTGGCGACTGCGTCATTATTCACCAATCTGACACCGCGCGGCTTGAGCTGATAACCATTGGCATTGCTGACCATACTTTTACGCAAATCAAATTCCAGCGTGTAGGCTTGGGTCGCATTCGCTTCCACATTGAAACCATCCAGTTTCAGCTCGCCACTCGGCACCCGAATGCCCTCAACAGCATTGGTATCCGTGACAACATGCGAGTATGGCGTACCATTGGTATAACTGCCTTTCTCAAGGACCGACAGACGCAATTGCGTATACTGACCGGCCGTCACTTGCTCATCGCTCAGTACCTGTAGAGCCTCCGCCCCCTGATAAGCCATCAGGTTGATCACCATAAACGCCGGATGACCGTCCGTATCGACCGGAATGGACAAACCTGGCGGAATACACTCAGGTGAACTCTGATCTGCAGCAAAAGAGGTGGTGCCCCAACTGGATTCGCTGCCATTGGTATGGTGAACTTTGATTTGATCAAACGCTACACACACCTTGGTCAGGTTATCAACCGGCGCATCGGAAAAAGCCAGATTCATTGTCCCCGTTTGACTGCTATCAGAGTCGCTCGAGTTACACCCCACCAGTGCCACACTCATCAGGGAAGCCAGAAGAATTTTGCGCATTGAAAATACTCATTCATTTATCATTTGTTTGAAGCATATCCCCTAATGCGCAGTCTCCCAACCGTATGAATAGCATCCCCAAGAAAACTGACAGAGATTTTACCAAAGTACCTATTTTCAGGATTTTTCTGTCCGGCTCATTTGAGCAAACCTGGCGGTCAGGTTAAAACTCCATCATCGGCAGGGTTGAGGCCACCAGCAACGTTGCCATCATATAGTTGAACCATTTCATCCGCTCGGCATTGTTCAACAGGTTTTGCAATTGTTTTCCGGCCACCGTCCAAATACTGACTGACGGCAGATTAATAACCGCAAACACCGCCGAGACCAACACCACACCTTGCCAATTGGCTGAAATGTTATAAACACTCACTGCGGTCAAGGCCATGGACCAGGCTTTCGGGTTAATCCACTGAAAGTTAGCCGCCGCCAAAAAGCTCAGCGGGCGATAGTCTAAGTCACGCTGCCCTCCCGGATGGCTTCGGGCGATTTTGAAAGCCAGATAAAACAGATAAAGCAGGCAACCCCCTTGCAGAACGTGATGCACAACGGGATAAGCCGCAAAGATCCCCATGAGTCCGACGCCGACCAAAATCACCATCAGGCTAAACCCCAGCACAATGCCCAGCATATGAGGAATGGTGCGGATAAAACCGACATTGGCCCCGGAGGCCATCAACATAATGTTGTTGGGTCCCGGAGAGACCGTCGAGACAAACGCGAAGCTCGTCAAAGCCAGCAGGTGTTGATAATCCATATTGATTCCTTATTGATGACATTTCCTGTATACCCAACACATCTCACCGGCCATCGCCACCTGAGGTTGTTTCGGTATATATTAGCGAGAGGTAGTCACAATTTTGTGTCTATCTGTGTGCTAATCTCTTTAATTTCGCAAGATGTAATCAACATGGACAGATTTGACGAAAGAATATTGCGTGAGCTGAAATCAAACGGCAGATTATCCAATGTCGAGCTTGCCGAGCGTATCGGGCTTTCGCCCTCCGCCACCCTGCGACGTGTGCAGGAGCTGGAGCGCAGCGGGATCATCAAAGGCTATCGGGCCGTACTGGACCCGGGGAAAATGGGCATTGGCTTTATTGCCTACGTCACCATCGGTCTGTCGAGCCATGGCAAACGCTCACAGCTCGATTTCGAACAACGGCTGCAAACGGCGAAGGAAGTTACGGAATGTCATAACATCACGGGAAACAGCGAGTACTTACTGCGCGTTGAAACTGCTGATTTAAGTACCTATAAGCGATTTCATTCGGATGTGCTGGGGGAGATCCCTCAGGTCAATGCCATCTCCACGCTGGTGGTCATGGAAACACCCAAGGATGAACGGTAGCGAGCGCATGGCGCGCTCGCTGGTCCATTGAATTGAACAGAACTGGTGAAGCTTTACCGCAAACCCACTAAATCAAAGATGGCTTGATACGGTGGTGGCTTGATAGGGCGCCTGCAAGCTGAATCCGAATCACCTGTCCAATGGTGAGCGGGTCACTACAGGGCTGCTTCCCGAATCAAGGCTTGCGGAATACCGGTTTGCATCACCAACGCACTGCTCAGACGAGTTTCTGCATCCACATCGTGTTGTACGGCAGTCTGCAATGTCTTGGTCGCAGAAACCGGTTTATGCTCTCCCACCTGGGATTCTGAACGCGACAATGGCTGGTGGACCTCGACATAAACCGACCCGTCCGGCTCTATGGTTTGTTTCAAAGGCTGGTTAATCACTTTGACCCGCGTGCCTTTCGCAACTTGAGGAAATAACCACTCAATATCCCAGGGGTTCATCCGGATGCAACCGGAACTGACCCGCATCCCGATGCCGAAGTCTTTGTTCGTCCCATGGATCAGGTACTGCCCGCTGCCATGTGCCAGCCGCATGGCATACTCACCCAATGGGTTTTCAGGTCCGGCCGGCACCACGCCAGGCAGTTCGATACCATGCTTTTCACGGTACTCGCGTCGGATGTTTGCGGTCGGGGTCCAGGTCGGATCCACGATTTTCTGGCTGACCGAGGTCGTCATCTCCGGGGTTTCCCGTCCAACCCGGCCGATACCGATGGGGAACACATACATCCGATCCGGATCATTTTCAGGAAAATAATATAGCCGCAGTTCCGCAAGATTGATCACAATCCCTTGCCGCTTCACATCCGGCAGAATCAACTGAGTCGGCACCGTCAGTAAGGTACCCGGTGTCGGCAAAAACGGATCCACGCCCTGATTCGCTTCCATCAGCGCCAGAAAGCCGACATCGAATTTGTTGGCAATATCGGCCAGACTCTCGCCTTCATTCACCTGATAATATTCCATCACCCCCACCAGCTTACTGTCATCGGCAGGGCGTTGATATTCTATGGCTTGCGCCGTCACGGAGCAAAAGCAGAGTAGGGAGAAAAATAACGAACGAAACACGAAAACCCTCCATCAAAGATACAGATAAGTATGGCTGAAAGAATCATGATGTTGAGCTTGTACCAACGACTTCTCAACATTAAGACACAGAACACCGGTCTGAGCCGGCTCCTCTCTATATACGTGGTCTTCCCAAGCATATACGCGATCTTACCAAGCGCCGCACCGCGCTTCGTCATCGCCCTGTCAAAACACGCGCCAGAAACGCTCTGAACTGTGTCACACCCGCCAATCGACTGAATATTCACCTCCAGCTCACAGGCGATAACACCCGATCAGGGGCATGCCCTCATCTCTGATGAACATCGTGCCTCCCGGCCGTTTGGGTATAAACTCAATAAGGAGAACACCGGATAAAGAGCTCCCCATGAATCCGCTATCCCCCCTCAATATGGACCGACACCAGCGTGTCATGATTAATACCCAGGCGCAGGAATGGCTGGCCTCCCCGGCACTTGGTGTGTGGCGGATCCCGCTCGAACGGGAAGCCGCAGAATCCGGGCAGGTGACGAGTCTGGTCCGCTATGAGCCGAAAACCCATTTCGCAGCTCACTTTCATCCGAATGGCGAGGAGATTTTTGTCCTTGAAGGTGTCTTTCAGGATGAGTACGGCAGTTATCCGGCCGGCACCTATATTCGAAATCCGCCGGGTTCCTGTCACGCTCCCCGCAGCGACAGCGGCTGCCTGCTGTACGTAAAACTCAACATGTTTCCGAGTGCTGATCATGAAACCTTCCGGCTCGACACCCACAATGCCAGCTGGCAACCCGCGATTGACGCTCAGGTGTACACGATGCCGCTACACGGTTTCGACAATGAGCAAACCTATCTGGTTCGCTGGGAGCGCAACGCGAATTTGAACAGCCACCGCCATGACGGTGGGGAAGAAGTGTTTATCCTGTCCGGCGGTTACCATGACGAACAAGGGGAATACGGTCCGGGCACCTGGATCCGAAATCCGGCGGGCAGCCGGCACCAACCGGGAACGACGAACGGATGCCTGATGCTGATGAAAACCGGTCATTTACCGGTTTAAGCCGGGAACGTAATCCCTAAAGCCTGAAAACGGGACATTGCCTGCTGATAGGATGCCGAGTCTGGTCGATAATAGTCCGCCGGCATCCGGTTCTCGAATCCGGCCGCTTTTAACTGTTGCCACTCCTGGCGCGTCAGGATCACATAATCCAGATGTTCATCCAGGCATTGTTCAAGCCGAGACAGGGTCAGTTCATTATCCCGCACCAGGGTTTTCAGTTTGCCGGTCAATACAGACCGCGGTAGCCGAAACAGCCGCACCAATTGCTTGTGATCGACGACCTGGCTTGCCGCCATGGATCGCTCAGCATGGGTGAAAATTTGCGTCCAGTCCGCTTTGCCCTGACGGGTGACACATTGATGCCGATAGCAGTAATACCCTTCCAGATACAGCTCAAGATACTGAAACCGTTCTGCGCACGTTTCCAGGTAAATATGCTGCAATTCCAGATTGGCGTGATAAGCGTTGAGGTCTTTCATGAGAGGCATTCAATCAGGTTACCGGCGGTGCGCGCCGGCAACTCTGTTTCAAAAAGTCGCGTGTTTAGAGAAATGACGCGTTTCGTTTAGGCAATTGCAATTCAGCGCGTCGCGAAGCCATGATTACAGCGGGAAACGGATCCCGATCGCGCCTTCAAACTCGGCATCGGTCTCCTCATGGAAATATTGTGCCATCACCCCTTCGGCATATAGATCGAAGCTGTCGAAAGGAATATCCATCCCCAACCCGACACGGACACCCAGTTGATATTGTTCATCATCGACCCATTGCACCCCGGTGATCAGGTGAAACGGGGAATAGAGTGCCCCGCTGCTAAGATCGGCGACATTCCACAGCGCATCGGCAGTGACGCTGAATGTATCCAATCCCAGCGAAAACTGCGCATCCTGTCGGTATTTTACCGTCAGCCCGGAAGAAGGGTCCCCCACATAAACGCCAGCCGATAAGGGTGATTTGGCTGCGAAAACCTGCTGCGGTACTGTCAAACTAATGGCCAATAATAATGCGCGTCTATACATCCTTTTTCCCTGAAGCTGTGATTCTCAGTATCGCGGCGAAACATAACCTCTTTCGGCAAAAATGCAAAGGGCAATATCATGAAATTTATATGTGTGTGACCGGGTCTACTCCTACATCAACTATTTATATGACATGCACAGGTCAAAGGACGATTATGTATCTCAAGAAATCCCCCAGCGGAGCCCTGAAAGAAAGTGATGTCACCCCTGAGTCCATTTACCGCCAGCGGCGAGACATTCTGAAAAAGCTGGGCATTACCCTGGTTGGGATCCCGCTGGCCAGCCGCGCCGATGCCGGTTTATTTGACAGCCTACTGGGCTCTGAATCCAAGCCTGCCCCTGACAAACGCCGGGCACTGGCGACCCGGAGCTCCACTTACTCAAATCGTTCGCTTTCGCTGACGCCCGAAGAGAAGATCCTCAAATACAATAATTTTTATGAATTCGGGACCGACAAATCCGATCCGGCCGCCCGATCCGGTAACTTCCAGACCAACCCGTGGACGATTGAAGTAAGCGGGTTGGTGCACAAGCCCCTCACCCTGGGATACGAAGATATTTTCAGTCGGTTTCCGCTGGAAGAGCGGATCTACCGCTTGCGCTGTGTCGAAGCCTGGTCGATGAATGTCCCCTGGATCGGATTTCCTCTCGCCAGCCTGCTGCGTTTAGCCAACCCAATGGGCAAAGCAAAGTATGTGGCATTTCAAACCTTATATGACCCGAAACAAATGCCGGGGCAAGCATCAAGACGTCTGGGTGGCGGTATCGACTATCCCTATGTGGAAGGGCTGCGCCTGGACGAAGCCCTACATCCGCTGACGCTCATCGCCGTCGGCTTGTACGGAAAAACACTCGCGCCGCAAAACGGTGCCCCTCTCCGTCTGGTCGTTCCCTGGAAATACGGCTTCAAGAGCATCAAATCGATTGTTCGCATTCAACTCACCGACCGCCAGCCCCCCACCACCTGGAATTTGCTGGCACCCCATGAATACGGCTTTTATGCCAATGTGAACCCGCAGGTCGACCACCCGCGCTGGAGCCAGGCCAGTGAGCGATTCATCGGGGAAGGCAGCCTGTTCAGCAGCCGTCGCCAACCGACCCTGATGTTTAACGGTTATGCAGATCAGGTCGCGCGTTTGTATCAGGGTATGGATTTAAGGAAGCAGTTTTAATGAAACTCACGGCATCACATCTCACCGGATTAAAAGTGATGATTCACCTGACTTCACTGGCATTTGTCGCCATCCTGATCACCCGGACCCTGACTGAAGGTTTCGGGGCCGATCCGGTGGAAGGCCTGAGCCATTTTACCGGGAAAGCGGCCCTCAATACCCTGATCCTGACCTTGCTGGTTTCCCCGATTGCGCGGAAGTTCCGGCAAGGCGCCCTGATCAAAGTGCGTCGCGTGCTGGGGTTGTACAGTTTTTTCTGGGCCGTCTTGCATCTGATCGTGTATCTGGCGCTGGATCTGGGTTTTGATAGTTCGCTGCTGATCAGCGAAATTATCACCCGGCCTTACCTCACCCTCGGTGCAGTCTGCTGGCTGATCTTGCTGGCGCTTGCCATCACCTCAACGCAGGGAATGCAGCGCCGGCTGGGGCCGCGCTGGCAGAAGCTACACAATTGGGTCTACCTCGCCATCCTACTGGCACCGATCCATTATTACTGGTCCGTCAAATCGGGGATCATTGAGCCCGCATTCTATATCGTCACAGCCCTGATTTTACTCAGCTTTCGTCATAAAACCCTGCGCCGCTGGCTTCCGGGACTTCCGATACGGCCTACGTCAACAGAGCGAAGTTAAACCCAGCGGGCAACCTGGAGACGCAAATTGAGTGCCAGGTTGCATTTTCGCTCACGAATCCCCAGAAAAATCATCTGGCCTGCGCAAATTTTCTGATACGATGAAGCCTTCGCGAGTTTCCGGGCTGCCTGCCTCACTTATCATCTAACATTCTTATTGACAGGCTGCCGGGTTTGATGAGGTTTAGCTTTCTTGATCAATGATCTTCTCTCCGCCAGTATTCAGCAGTTTAAAGCTGACTGCTTGCAGCTCTGTGAGCAGCATTATCCGACGGTGCATAACCGGGGAATGCGTGGAGACCATCTCGGTAAAGCATTGTGCCGCCGCATTATATCCACCTTGAATCAGGCTGACATTCCGGCGCAGGTTCAGGTCGTCGCACATCAAAACACAGCAGATCAACCGGTTTTTCGCCTCGATACCCCCCACTTTACCCTCTGGGTGATTGCGCACCGGCTGGTCAGCGCCAACCTGGCGCGACGAGAATCGCTCATTGCCGCCGTCGAAACGGTGAAGGCTGCATACCAGAAGCAACCACACGCCCACCCGCACTACCTGATTCTGGTCGCCGATCACTGGTTTGATCGCAGCAAGGCCAGCAAAGAAATACCCGCCTGGTGGTTGGGACAACTCCCGGAGAATACAGGCGATTATCTGGCAGACGGCATTCGTCTGCTTGGCTGCGAACAAAGCCTGGCTCAACGCCTGACACTCCCCGACGGGGAGCGTCAGATCCACCACCCGCTCAAACGCCACAGCAGCAGCAAAACGGTTCATCGCTACCTGTTACTGACCGCCTTGTATCCCCTCTCATGACAACGACCCCGTCATACCTTGCCCTGCGCGATGACAGCATTCTCAAGTTGTTTATTCGCTACACCGTACCGACTATTGCCGCGATGCTGGTCACCGGGATTTATGTCACAGTGGACGGCATGTTTGTCGGCCACTTCATCGGCGAGCAGGGGCTGGCGGGGATCATGCTGGGCTATCCGATTGGCTCCATTTTGTATGCCGTAGGAGCCATGATCGGGATGGGCGCCTCCGCGCTGGTTTCTATCCGCCTTGGCGAAGGCAAAACACGCAGTGCCGAACAAATTGCCGGTCAGACCTTATTACTGTGCGGCATTGCCGCGATCATGATTTGCACCCTGGGGATCGCCAGTGGCGATCACTTGCTGCGCTGGCTCGGTGCAGAAGGTGAAATTCTCGAGATGGCCTCCGAATACCTGTTCTGGTATTTCGCACTGGGGCTGTTTCCGATCTTAGCGATGGCATTTTCAGCCCTGCTGCGTAACGACGGGCAACCAAACCGGGTCACACTGATCATGATTTTCGGCGGGATCCTGAATGTTGTCCTCGACTGGGTCTTTATCGTTGTGCTTCCCTGGGGGCTGACCGGTGCCGCCATCGCGACCATGTTGTCGCAGGCGGTAACCGCTTTACTCTGCCTGCAACATTTTTTCAGTCCCAAAGCCACGCTTCGGATCCGCAAAGCCACGCTGCGATTAACCTGGCACAGCATCTGGGAAATCAGCCGACTGGGCTTTTCCAGCCTGCTGATGTATCTCTACCTGTCCGTGGTGCTGACCCTGCACAACAAGGCGTTTCTTTGGGTCGGGGATGCGATGGATGTCGCCGCCTATGGGGTGGTCAGCTACACCGAGGCATTTTTCTATCTGGTCTTTGAAGGGATCGCCCTAGGTATCCAGCCGATCACCAGCTTTAACACCGGCGCCGGGCAGACGGCCCGGGTGATTCAAACCCGGAATCTGGCGTTTGCCGTCACTTTGCTGGTTGCGCTCTGTGGCGTGGCTGTGATTTACAGTGTCCCGCACTATTTTGTCTACCTGTTTGCCGGTCCCCAGACCAGTATCTTGCCGGATGCCGTACAGGGGATGCAGCTCTATTTCTGGGGGCTGCCGATGGAAGGGCTGTTACTGGTGGGTGCCACCTACTTCCAGTCGATTAACCGTCCGAAGGAAGCATCGCTGCTGACCGGCGGGAAGTTGGTGTTGATCAGCCTGCTGATCTTCAGTTTTGCCGCCCTCGCCGGCACCGAAGGCGTCTGGGTTGCCCTCCCCGTCTGCAGCAGCCTGCTCACCGTCTGGCTTCTGCTGAGCCTGAGAAAGATTGCCCGGCCGGCTTACGTTCCCGCATAACGCGAACAGGCAGCCGAGGCTGCCTGTGTTGTTTTCGATGCTCTGTTTTCTTCAGGTTTTATTCATGAAAATTCGAGCTTATATCCAGCGCCATACACCGAATGGATCAGTTCGTAATCCGGCTGAACTTCGGTAAATTTCTTGCGCAATTTTTTAATGTGACTGTCTATGGTCCGTTCGCTGACAATCCGGTTGTCCCGGTAAATGGCTTCCATCAGTTGGCTACGGGAATAAACCCGGCCCGGTGACGAAGCCAGAATATCCAGCATGGCAAATTCTACCGCCGTGAGATCCAGGTCCAATCCGTTCAGGGTGGCTTTGAACTTCGCTTTGTCCAGTTGCAACGCCGGCGTTTGTGTTTCCTGCTCTCGCTCCGGCGTTAAATGCTGCGGCACCAGTGCATAGCGTCTGAGCACAGCCTTCACCCGTGCCACGACCTCACGCAAGCTGCACGGCTTACAGATATAATCATCTGCCCCGATTTCCAGGCCGATCAAGCGATCAATTTCATCGACTTTGGCCGTTACCATCAAAATCGGCACCTGCGTAAACGTGCGCAGTTCGCGGCAAATTGAAATCCCATCTTTCCCCGGCAACATGCAATCAAGCAAGATCAGATCAGGCTGATTAGCCCTGACCCATTCCACGACCTGAGTGCCTTCATGCAACGCACTGGTCTGATAGCCCGCCGCCTTGAGGTAATCTTCGGTCAGCGCAGCCAGCTGCACTTCATCTTCCACAACTAAAATATGTTCCATTACGACTCCAAGGTGATGCCGATTTGAATACTCACGCCGCCAAGCTCTGAATGTTGCGCGGATAATCGCATGTCGTGAGCTTCAGCAATACTCCGGCAAATAGACAGACCCAACCCTGCCCCACCAGATTTACTCCGCTGGCGAGCAGGATCGGCACGGAACAGCCGTTCAAACATCTGTGCCAGATCGCTGTCCGACAAACCCGGTGCTGAGTCATTAAATGCGAGATGTAATCGGTTATGCAGGTGCTGACACACCACCTCAAGTTTCCCGCCGGCATCGGTATATTTCAGTGAGTTTTTCAACACATTCGAAAACAGTTGCTGAATCCGGATCTGATCCAACTCCATGGTCAGCCCCGCCATGATGTCGCGCTCACCGATGTAGCGAATTGACAGCGCCAGCCCTTTTTCATCGAACGCATCCCGGTACAAATCGACACACTGCTCCATCAGAGCGATGGGCGATGCCGGATACTTATCGTAGCTGAGCGCACCGATATCACTGAGCGACAGCTCATACAGATCATTCACCAGGTGCGACAGGTGAGTCACATTATGGTGGATCGACTTCATGGTTGACTCGCCGTTTTGACGGACACCATCCTGCACGGCTTCAACTTCTGCCTGCATGATGGCCAGCGGGTTTCTTAACTCATGGGAAATATCCGCAATCCACTGTTGCCTGGCCCGCTCATTTTGCTCCAATACCGCGGCCAAATGGTTAATATCGCTGGCCAGTTGACCCAACTCATCTTCGCGCTGAATCTTCACCCGGGTACCGTAAGTTCCCAGCGCTAATTGCCGGACCCCATTGTTAAACACTTCAATTGTTTTGATTAACGAGTGGGCCCAAGGGAGTGCAACTGCCAACGTCAGGCCGCAAGACACCGCCCAAATCCAAATCAGGCTGGCATTGAATTCATCGACAAATTGCGCTTCTGTCGCCTCAGCCAGGGTCTCGGGCTGGATATAACCCAGGTAACCCAGAATCTCTCCGTTATGATGTAAAGGGTGCAGGATCTGATCTTCATGCTGCAGCGGGCCAATGATTCTTTTCTTCTCCGCATCCAGCAAAAATACCCGCAGCTCAAAATCACTGGGAACGACATCCCCCAACCGTGGTCGTGGAAGTCCCGCCGGTCCGTCCGCGGCCATTTCAGCCCCCGTCATTCCGGGCGGTGGCGGTCGGCGATCATAGCGGATCACACTACCCGGCTGGTCCTGTAAGAACTCAGCATCAAACTCTTTGGAATACTCCGACAACTGGGTCGGCTGCCATTGCGGCTCTTCATCTTCCAACTTGGTGCCATTCACCATGGTCGGCCACCAGTGATGCGGGCTCACTCTGCGTTCCAGGTAACCGGGCAAGTCCTGCTCCAGTAACTCGATCAGTTTTTCTACTCGTTGTTGCTCCGTGCTGTTGACATAGCGCATCAGCCCGTTATCCATGGAGATCTTGGTTAGCGCCACCATGGTGACGGAGCCAATCAGGGTCGTCACCACGATCATGATGATGGCTTTTAACCGGATGTAGCTTCGGACGCTCCCGGTCAACATCCGTATCATTTTTCCCATATTCTGTTCGCCTACTGCTCTAAAGACCTGTATCCAAGCGTTTCCAGGCTGCATTTGTTGCAAGGATGTATAAGATACTTTTTTGCTTTGTCGGCGTCATTATTAACTTGATGAATAAATGAATAAATGAATAAGTGATGATTCCGTCACCGGGCCGTACGGAGTCACGCCGATCAGTAATAAATAAAATACATCTGGCGCTTACGCCGCAATGATCCCCACACATCCCGGATCACCGCATACAGCAAGGTCATAAAGCCCGCCAGAAACAGCAGCGAAATCACCATTTCGCCCAAAAACAAAGAAGACAACAAACAAATTAGTGACAACGACAAAGCGATATATTTCAGCATCATTCATTCCTGTGATTAGCCGCGCATTCAGCTCAGGGCACGAGCATGTCGGTTGAGTGATGGCTCTTCGGATCAGTCGGCAACGCGTTCGGGTGACACTCGGGTTGCGCGACCGCAATGTGCGGGCTGGTTGTTGCATCCACAATAAACGCAATGATGACCAGGAAGTAGCCCAGAACGGAAAAGCTGATTAGCCAGAGCTCTGAAGCGATCACAGACAAGTAGATACTAAAAAGTGACACAACTAACGCAATATACTTGCTCATGTTCATCCTTACGTTAAAGAAACATCAATCCATGGCCACCGCATGATGAGCCATTTGAGAACGACGATGATCGTAAGGAGATATTGAGGAGGAATTAGGGATGAAATGTGCAAAGAAGAAGGAAATCGGGTGCCGGCCGGATTGAGCCGACACCCCGGATTCAGCCCGTTAGATCACGCCCAGCTCTTTCAGGCGCTCCATCAGGTAGCTGTTTGCGGTGTGGCGCTCAGACAACACCACGTCAGGTTTCGGGTGCAAGAACAGCGGCAGGGAAATACGCGCTTTGGTCTTGTCGGTCCCTTCCGGGTTGATCACCCGATGAGTCGTGGACGGGAAGTAACCCCCTGAAGCTTCCTGCAACATATCCCCGATGTTGATGATCAGGTTACCGAAGTCACAAGGTACATCCAGCCAGTCGCCTTCTTTGGTTTGCACTTGCAAGCCAGGCTCATTGGCTGCCGGCAGCACGGTCAGCAGGTTGATATCTTCGTGAGCACCGGCACGGATCGCCCCCAGCTCTTCATCCCCGTTCAACGGCGGGTAATGCAGAACACGCAGCAGCGTTTTATCACTGCCGTCGATCATGCTGGACAGGGATTGGGAGTACAGCGCGGAAACATGGTCAGGTGAGTGTTTTTCAACCCAGGACAGCAGCTCAGCAGCCAGCTTGTTGGCTTCATCGTAATAGTTCTGCAGCTCTTCGCGCAGCGCTTCCGGGCACTGGCCCCACGGGTAGAAATGGAAATATTCTTTGATGTCTTTCTTGGTATGGCCTTTTGCAATTTCAGACACTTCAGCCGGGAAGAAGCCGTCTTGCGTTTCGACATTGAAGTAGTAGTCCTGCTTCTCTTCGCTGTTGAAAAAAGTATTCCAGTGCTCATAGATTGAGCTCACCAGCTTCTGCTGGATCGGGTGGTTCTTCAGAACCCCGAATCCTGTGTTGCGTAGGGATTCAACAAATAGCGCTTCGGCATTATCGGCAGTGTAATCGACGGCTTCCAGTTTCATAACTTTTTCTTCTTTGGCTGACAGATTCGTACGAAGTATAGCGATTCAGAGACAAATTCGACCCAGGCCCGGTACGTCGCCGGACCCTGTTCATCCATATCGCATACCCTTAGTCTCAGGCGAATTTTATTGACTCTATCTGCGTGTCACAAGAAAGAAACACAATTGAAACCGAAACACTGCGTTTACCAATGGAAACAATAAAACGATTGCCTAACCGTTTGCGCCGAATACAACAGCGGGGCCCCGGTTGCCCGACACCCCGCAAAGGATCGCAGCAGCGCTCGAACCAAGACGCTGAATCAGACTAGGTCCGGAACTGACCCACCATTGCTTCAAGCTGAGTGCATTGCTGGGTTAACGTAGAAAATGCCCGCTCTGTTGCCCTGACCCTGTCGACCATTTCGGTACTCATCTTGGCAATTTCCTGTACATTATGGTTAATGTTATCACTGACCTGACTTTGCTCAGTCGCGGCCGTCGCGATTTGCAGGTTCATCTCATTGATCACATTCACCGATTCACTGATCGCGTCAATCGACCGGTTGGCCGTATTGGCCTTCTCAACCGTGGATGTCCCGCTCGTTCGGCTCGACTCCATGGCCTGCACGGCGGCGCGAGCGCCTTGCTGCAGCCGTTCGATCATCACCTGGATCTCCCCGGTGCTGTCTTGCGTCTTACTGGCCAGCGTCCGCACTTCATCCGCCACCACCGCAAATCCGCGTCCCTGCTCGCCAGCCCGGGCCGCCTCGATCGCCGCATTGAGTGCCAACAGATTGGTTTGCTCCGCAATCCCCCGGATCACATCCAAGATTGAAGCGATATTGCCGACATCCCGCTCCAGATGGCCAATCACTTCGCACGAAGTTTCGATTTCACCGGCCAGCTGATGAATCGAATTGACGGTTTCTGTCAGGACAGAGCGTGTCGTCGCCGATTCCTGACTCGCTTGCTGGGTCGCCCGGGCAGCCTCGTTGGCATGCTGGCTGACATTATCGCTGGTCAGGCTCATTTCCTGGACGGCTGTGGCCGCCAGGGCACTCTCTTCCTGCTGACGGGATGTCGTGGTGACGACCCTCTGCGTTTCCTCCTCAATTTTCACCGTTTCATAACGAACAGCCTCCAGAGTCAAGGCTACCTCGATCATGGTACAGTGGATCCGGGAAACAAATTCATTGAAGGCATTGGCCAGTTCGCCGATTTCGTCTTTTCCGTCCGCTTCAATCCGCTGGGTTAAATCCCCATGGCCGACTGCGATGTCCTTCATGGCCAGGGTCAGCCGCTTCATCGGAGCACTGACCCATCCGGACATCACCCAGGCCACCAGCAACGACAACACAACCACAAAGACAATACCGGCCTCCATCAGGAAGGTTACGGTCGCCATTTCAGCATCCAACAACTGCAACAATTGCCCCTGAGCTTGCTTAATATCGGCTTCCATCGCCTGAATATCCTCGCTCAACCGATTCAATGCCGCGTTCATCTCCATCTGATGCTGCATGTAGTAGGCTTCGGCACTTGCCGGACGCTGGGCAATGGCCTGGTAATGTTTCACCCAGGCTGCAAAAGAGCCCTCCAGCGCCTGAAGTCGTTCCTCATACTGCTCGGGAACAAACCCGACTTCGACAAGCCGCCTTGTCGAAAGTAATGCGGGCAGTGCCGACGCTGCACTTTGCTCCAGCTTGAGCTGATTACTTTTCACCAGCAACGGATCACGCTGAGCAAGCACAATGGCCTGTCCGGCAGCAACAACCTGATAAATATCACGGTATCCGGCTTCAATTTGTTCCAGGACCGGCTGCATTTCATCGGTCAGCAACGCACCGGTTTGTCCCTGCTGTTTGGAAGCCATTGCGACCCAGGCAAACAAGGCCGTAAACAAGCTGACGACCACCAGGATCGGTACCACAAACTTCCATCGAAAAGAGAGGCCTCTAAACCATGCCATTGTTATTTCCTCGAGCGTATGAAGGTTGCACACTGAATCACCACATTAGCGATTCGGTATCATCGCTGCCAGAAATAAACCTATACAACATGACACATATACGATTATCTTCTTGTTTTTAATGAAACAAAGCCCTGCCTTTGCAGCAAACTGAGCGAATGGTTACCTTGCAAATACAATTGAATCTCAATTCAAAAAGTAATAATGTCCTTATTACAAGGTATAAAATATGTGGCCACACGGTGATTTTTCAAACAGCACCCGTGTCGAATAGCCATTTTTTTCGTGTCACAATTAACATTATTATATGTATTATCATTAATATATTGATACACCACAGTCTCTGTGCTTTTATACCTTCGCTCAACTACACCTATAACAAACATCGTTAATGTCAGGCTCATTCAGAATGTCCGCAAGTCACACCATTCCCAACATTGCTCAAGAAGTTACCTTTCCGGAGGGAGAGCAGCTGGTCTCGACCACAAATCTCAAAGGGGTTATTACCTACTGTAATCCTTCATTTTGCCGGGTCGCCGGCTACCGTGAAGAAGAGCTGATTGGTCAGAACCACAATATTATCCGCCATCCGGACATGCCCAAGGCTGCCTTTGCGGATATGTGGGCCCGATTGCGCGAAGGCAAAGCTTGGCGTGGCGTGGTGAAAAACCGAACTAAAAGCGGTGGTTTTTACTGGGTCGATGCTTACGTCACCCCAATCTACGAACAAGGCCAAATCACCGGCTACCAATCCGTACGTGTGAAGCCACAGTCGCAATGGATTCAGGTCGCGACAACGGCCTACCAGCAGCTGCTGAAAGCCGAACAACGCGGCCGCAAACAAGCGTTTGCCCTGCCCGGCAGCGTGAAATACGGCGCACTGGCTATCGCCTGTGCTTTACCGGCCCTGAGCGGCTTTCTCGATGATGGGCTCAGCGTCCAGAACCTGCTGAGTCTCACGCCGCTGGCCGTGCTTGGATTGCTGTTTCGCCAGGAGTTAATTGAAACCCCGCTGCGCCTGAAAGAGCTCCGCCAGCAGTATGACAGTATCAGCCGCCTGATTTTCTCCGGCGACGGTCAGTTTTCTGTCGCAGACTACCACCTGAAAATGGCGTCTGCCCGGATTCGTACCGTGCTGGGCAGAATGACCGACTCCGCCGTCCCGTTGCACGACTTGGCCGATCAGCTCAGTGATTCCGCCCACCGGGTCAACCAGGCGATTTCCACTCAGGACAGCAACATCCGCCATGTCGTCGATGCCATGAGCAGTATTGCCGATTCTGCCCGGACCGTCGCTGCCCATGCCTCGGACAGCAATGGGTTACTCGATGAAACGCGTTTTCACTGCGATCAAACCCGGGATCAGCTCACGTCAACCCAAGGCAGCCTGCAAGCCCTGTCGGCGCAGGCCGAGCAAGCCACTGAAGCCACGCATCAGCTGAGCGGCGAAGCCAGCAAGGTCAGCACCGTCATGGCTGAAATTAATGGGATTGCGGAACAAACCAATCTGCTGGCGTTGAACGCCGCGATTGAAGCTGCCCGCGCCGGCGAACATGGCCGCGGTTTTGCGGTGGTTGCCGATGAAGTCCGCGCGCTGTCTTCCCGCACCCAGAGTGCGACGGAGCAAATCCAGTCCAGCATTGCGCAAATGTTACTGACCATCAACGAATGGCAGTCACTGATTGAAAGCAACCGGGACAAAACCAACGAATGTGTTGATATTGCCGCGAAGGGCGCAGAATGCCTGGAGCAGGTTGAACAAAACATGCAGGCCATCAGCGCGCTGATTGGCCAGGTGTCCGGCTCGGCATCCGAGCAGGAGCACTTGTCCGCGCAAACCAGCCAGCACGTCCATGCCATTGCCCAAGCCTCGCAGCAAAACCTCGATGAAGTCAGCCAGGTCGAACACACCAGCCTGATGCTGAAAGAAAAAGTCGACGATTTCCATCGGCTCGCGGCACGCTTCGAAGAAAAATAATCCCCAGCCGCCACACGACGCCGTGTGGCGGCACGTTGCCTTGCTTCAAGACCGGCTCCATTCCTGAGCATTCAACCCGAAAGCCCCTCGGAAAACCGTCATTTTTATCTTCTCCAACGTGCACCTGATGTACGGCTGCGTTACCATCAGGGCTTCCTTCTGAGCCAGGCATTTCGCGTTATGTATCAAGATACCCTGCAACACTACTTTGGTTTCGACAGCCTCCGTCCCGGTCAGGACGCGGTGATCACCCGGGTCCTCAGCGGCCAGTCCGCTTGTGCCATTTTTCCGACCGGCTCCGGTAAATCGCTGTGTTACCAACTTCCGGCGGTCCAGCTGCCCCACCTCACGCTGGTCATCTCGCCGCTGCTGGCTCTGATGAAGGATCAACTGGCATTCCTGCGCAGCAAGAATATTCCGGCAGCAACCATCGATTCCACTCAAAGCTGGGAAGAAAACCAACAAGTCATGCAAGCCATCCGGGACGGCAGCATCAAGGTGTTGATGATTTCCGTCGAACGCTTAAACAACGAACGTTTTCGCCAGTTCATCGCCACCATTCCGATTTCACTGCTGGTGGTTGACGAAGCCCACTGTATTTCTGAATGGGGACATAACTTCCGTCCGGACTATCTCAAACTGCCGCAACACCGTGACTGGCTGAAGATCCCGCAGGTCCTTCTGCTGACCGCCACGGCCACACCTGCCGTTATCGAAGATATGCGCGAGAAATTCAGTATTGCCGAGGAGGATGTCGTGGTCACCGGCTTCTATCGGCCAAATCTGGATTTGACCATCACACCGGTTGCCGAATCCCAGAAACAGTCCGCACTGCTCGCGCAGCTGTCGCCAACCCAGCCGACAATTGTTTACGTAACGCTGCAGAAAACCGCCGAAGAGTTAGCCCTGTGGCTCAATCAACAGGGCTTCCAGGCCCGGGCCTATCATGCCGGGATGGATGCCGAGCGCCGCCAGCAGATCCAGCAGGATTTCATGTCAGGCGCCTGCCACTGCATCATCGCCACCATCGCCTTTGGCATGGGGATCGACAAGGCCGATATCCGCCGGGTGATCCACTATGATCTGCCCAAATCCATTGAAAACTACAGTCAGGAAATCGGCCGGGCCGGGCGTGACGGCCAGACATCGCATTGCACGGTGCTGGCGAATAAATCCAGCCTCAACGTACTGGAAAACTTTGTCTATGGGGATACGCCGGATCTCGCCGCCATTGATGCCGTTCTGGGTCAAATCCAGAGTGCGGGCGGCCAATGGGAAGTGATCCTGTCTCGCCTATCCCGGGAGAGCAATGTCCGCTTGTTACCGCTAAAAACGCTGCTGGTTTACCTGGAAGTGCACGGCATTATCGAGCCGCAGTACACCTATTTTGCCGATTACCGCTTTAAGCCGATCCTGGCGCCGGAGGCCATCATCGAACAATTCCAGGGAGAAAGGCGTCAATTCGTCAGCCAGATCTTTGCCTGCTCTCCAAAAGCACGAACCTGGCATACGGTTGATTTTGATGCGCTGTGGCAACAAGCCCAAACGGATCGCAAGCGTGTGGTAGCCGCGATTGATTATTTCAACGAGAAAGGCTGGATTACCCTGGAAAGCAAACAGATGACCGACGTATTCCGGATCTGTGATCCGCAGTTTGATCGCGCATCTTTAGCCTCGACCCTGTATACGCTGTTTAGGAATAAAGAAACCAACGAAATCGGCCGGATCCAACAGATGATTGGATTCTTCGAAAGCGAACAATGCCTCAGCCATTCGCTGGCCCATTACTTTGCGGACCACCGTGCGCCCGAACAGTGCGGTCATTGCTCCGTGTGCCGGGGGGAGCCTGCAACACTGCCCGCCGAAGCTGTGTTGCCGGAGATCTCAACCAACATGCTTCGGGCATGGTGCGATCCGTTTCTGAGTGCGTGTCCGCAACAGCCTTCCCCCGCGGCCGTCACCCGTTTTCTCAGCGGGATGTCCTCCCCTTTGCATACGCAACTGAAAGCGCGGCAAATGAGCGGTTTTGCCAAACTGGAGGCCTATCCGTTCCGACAAATCCGGGCCCAGGTTGCCGAACTCTATCCGCACCTGTCGGAGTAACTCCCTGAGATGCTGGGGCAATTGGGCGCCCCCACATCTGGTATAGACCTAACCATCTCTATTTTAAGTAAAAAATGAAATTTTTCTGAAATATTTCGGCAACAGAAAGGTCTTGATCCCAGGTTCTATCAACCAACCCGGCTTACCCATGTTGTAAGCCAAGGAGCGAATCATGATCAAGCTACTTAGTGCTGTTGTACTCGCGGGGATCAGTCTGTCCGCACACGCTTTTTCCTGGACGTCCTATCAAGACACCCGCCACCTCATCGCGGCAACCGGTGATAACGAAGCGCAAGTGACGCAGCAAGGTATTGCCCTCGCCAAGACAATCGAAACGGCCACGCCGCAGCAGCTGAAAAAGTCACTGGGAATTTATGACAATGGCCTGCGCTCACGCTCAATTAGCGTCGAAGACACCCAGCTCGCCGTGCAGGAATACCTCACCGCATCCGGCACACCAAGCTATCAGGCCATCGTAAAGGTCAATTATAGCTACGATGTTCAGAATCGCAGCCGGGACTAATCGACCGCAAGCCTGAGGTGCGCCGGCATCGCGCCATGCACCGAACCCAAGAGAGTACTTTCGGTACTCTCTTTCATCGGCTGTTATCAAAACATCCCGCATGAACCATCAGCTCAAGAAGACGCGATCTCGCTCATTTTCTTCCTGAACACCCCAAGAACCACATTGCCCCACCTCTGCAGTACGGATAAAATCTCCCGTAACTCATCGAAATGTCGGTATTATCCCTGAAAACAGTAGCATTTATCTCCTTTCAGGCCATATAAACCCACAGTATTTTTGCCGGCCAGCTATGTTTACTTTCCCATCAAGTTGCGAAAACACACACCACAACACGCTCGAAGGAGCGATAAAAGTCACAATTTGGACACAAATACGAAAAGTTTAGTTTCGTTTTATGTACATTATCAGTCGCACCGACCTATATTGTGTTTCGAAATTGTTAACCAGAAGCTTGTTCAGCACTCACAGTCAACAACAAGGTCGAGAAAAGGCAAGCCGGAGCAGCAACGTCAGTTGAGCTTACAAAACAGAGCCAAATTATAAAGAAGAGGAAGAAAGCTAATGAACGCCGAGAAAAAATACATTGTCGCGCTGGATCAGGGCACAACCAGCTCACGCGCTGTCATTCTCGACCATGACGCCAATATCGTCAGCACCGCTCAACGTGAATTTACTCAGATTTATCCAAATGCCGGCTGGGTAGAACACGATCCGCTGGAAATTTACGCCACCCAAAGCTCAACCCTGACTGAAGCACTAGCCAAGGCCGAAATCCGCACCGATGAAATCGCAGCCATCGGGATCACCAACCAGCGCGAAACAACGATTGTCTGGGACAAGAACACCGGTAAACCAGTGTATAACGCCATCGTCTGGCAGTGCCGCCGTACTGCGGAAATTTGTGAAACCCTGAAATCCCGCGGACTGGAAGCCTACATCAAAGAAAACACCGGATTGGTGCTGGACCCGTATTTTTCAGGCACGAAGGTGAAATGGATCCTGGACAACGTGGAAGGTGCCCGGGAAAAGGCGGAAGCCGGTGAGCTTCTGTTTGGAACCGTTGACACCTGGCTGACCTGGAAAATGACCCAGGGTCAGGTTCATGTGACGGATTACACCAATGCATCGCGCACCATGCTGTTTAACATCAACACTTTGGAATGGGATGAGAAGCTGTTAAAAGAATTCGATATCCCGCTGAGCATGATGCCTGCGGTCCGCAAATCATCCGAGATCTACGGCATGGCGAACCTGGGCGGAAAAGGCGGCACCCGGATCCCGATTGCCGGCATTGCGGGCGATCAGCAGGCCGCCCTGTTCGGCCAGATGTGTGTGGCCTCCGGCCAGGCGAAAAATACGTATGGCACCGGCTGTTTCCTGCTGATGAATACCGGGCCGAACAAAGTGACCTCATCAAACGGCCTACTGACCACCCTGGCCTGCGGTCCGGATGGTGATGTCAGCTACGCCCTGGAAGGCGCCGTATTCATGGCCGGCGCCTCAATCCAGTGGCTGCGGGATGAAATGAAACTGATCAATGATGCACGTGATACCGAGTATTTCGCTGAAAAAGTAGAGACGGCCAATGGCGTCTATGTGGTTCCAGCCTTTACCGGGCTGGGCGCACCGTACTGGGATGCCTATGCCCGCGGCACCATTGTCGGCCTGACACGCGGCGTGAACGCGAATCATATTATCCGTGCGACCCTGGAAAGCATTGCGTACCAGGCCCGGGATGTACTGGATGCCATGCAGGCCGATTCAGGCATTACCCTCGACAGTTTGAAAGTTGACGGCGGCGCCGTTGCCAACAACTTCCTGATGCAATTCCAGGCCGATTTGCTGGATACCGAAGTCCACCGTCCGGTCGTGACTGAAGTGACGGCTTTAGGAGCCGCCTACCTGGCCGGGATGGCTGTGGGTTTCTGGCAGGATCTGGATGAAGTGAAGGAAAAAGCCAAACTGGATCGCCTGTTTGCCCCGGATGGCGATCAACAGAAACGTGAGCGCCGTTACTCCGGCTGGAAACGTGCAGTCGCCTGCTCTCGCGGTTGGATCGAACACTAATCCCATCACCCGACAACTTTTCCGACAGACCCGCCTCCGGCGGGTCTTTTTCTTCCTCCTGCAAGCCGGAACTTGTTTTAGGTCATAGCGATCCCGATCACATCACATTACACTCACTGGTATATCAGTACAGATCATGAAGAGATCACTATGGCAAACGAAGAACTGGACTACCAAGCCTGCGATGCGTGCGGTGTTTCCGCTGAAATGGGCTTTATTATCAAAGAAGGTGATGATGTCGCTGAGGTAGAGATTACAGGTCAGGGAAAAGCGATCCTCGAAGCCGAACTCCAACGTTACCTGGCCCTGGCCGCAGAGGTGAACGCAAATTATCTGTATGAAGTGAGCCCGATTGAAGACGACAGCGAGTCACTGCATGCCCGACTGCGATTTGAATGCAGCGCGGAAAAACTGATTTTTGAACTGAAAAGTCGCTCACTGGCGCGATAATTTTCTGGCGAAACACAGCAACTTCAGGCCACCGTCGGGGTGGCCGCCTTTTATCCCTACCTGCCATTTTCGGCCCATCTGCCTCGTAAGACTTTTCGTTGACCGATATCACTGGTCTGATGTGACCCGTTCCTCATTCGCATCTATTATTAGTGAATGCGCATATGCGATATCTTGCGTTTTTATACTGGTAAAACCCTTCACTTTGTATGACAATGAAAACGCAATATGCTCACATAAGCATAAATTGTCAGTTTGGCATGGAATAAAAGGAATCGTCCGATGAAGAGTCATAGAGCAAAAGTGATTGCAAATTGGAAACCCACCAATGAACGCGAGTCTGCGGCAATGAAAGAGTTGCTGATGCAGGAAATGGGAGTCAGCACGGAGCACCATCAGGGGGGCACCGGGAAGGTTGCGCCAAACTCAGGTCGTATGGTTCGCTAATTCGCCATTGTCTATGCGGCCATCAATCGCCGCGAGAATCACGCAGTGCATCATAGCACTGCGTTTTTGTATCCGCTTGGTTTACCGCCCGCGATAGACGTTGAATCATCAATCACTTACGGTGATGGATTCCCCGATGACGGCTGCACCAGCGGATGCCAGGACAAGCGGCCATTGGTTTCAAATTGATTCTCAGGCTGGCATTGGAGCTGCGTCTGCCCCACGATGAGAATCGCGCCCTGAGAGTATTCTTTTCCGCCATACCAGCAAATCCGGTGATCGACGCCTTTGGGCTGAATTTCTACTTTCGGTATGACCGTTGAATGGGTCTGTTGCGCGGCCGCAACAGGAACCGCCATCCCGGCCAACACCCCGAGCAGCAGGCACCCCACCTGGATATCAAGCACATGCATGCGCATTTGTTCTCTCACTGATCGAAACGTGATGGAGGATATTCCCCCGAGCAATTTGCTATACATAGCAGGGATCAGGAAAGCTGGCTACCGAGATGCGCAATTTTGTACAAACGCCTTCCAAAAATCTTCGATATACTCACGGAAGGATATTGACCAAGGATAACGCTGCGCATGACCTCAACCCGGGTTCCTCCACACAATCAACCTCCGTCCAGAGAGCAGGCAACTTATCGTGTGGCCGAAGAGTTGGGTGGCATTGAGTTATTGAACGCGCAATATCATCGCCAGAATTTTTCCCGCCACAGCCACGAAGGCTATACCGTCGGGGTGATTGAGAACGGCGCCCAAAAGTTTTACCGTACCGGTGGCAACCACGTCGCCCCGCAACACAGTATCATCCTGGTCAATGCGGATGAGATCCATAATGGGCACTCCGCGACGGAAGGGGGCTGGTCTTATCAGGCCATGTACCCTCTGCCGGAACAGTTTGAAGTGATCAGTAGAGAACTGGCATCGGGCACTTCTCACAGTGGTGCACCCTACTTCCCATCCCCGGTTGTGAATGACCCGGAGTTGGCCGGCCAACTCCGGCTGGTGTTCAAAACATTTGAAAATTCGACCAACCGTCTGCTGCGGGAAACCCTGCTCTACAGTGTCCTGACCAAACTCATGTGCAAACACGGCCGCAGGCCTTGCCTGCCGGATGACCCCGCCAAAGCCCAACGTCAGGTCAATCTGGTGAAAGAGTTTCTCGATGATTTTCCATGTGCCGATGTCTCTTTGCAGGAACTGGCTAACCTGGCTTCCTTCAGCCCCTATCATTTGGTTCGCGCGTTTCAAAAGGCCTTTGGCCTGCCGCCGCACAGTTACCAAATCCAGGCGCGGTTACGTCTGGCCAAAAGGCTGATCCGCCAGGGACATGCTCTGTCAGATGCGGCGCAGGAAGCCGGCTTTCACGATCAGAGCCATTTCCATCGCCACTTCAAAAAAGCCATGGGGATCACACCGGGACAATTCGCCAAACAAGTTCATCCCTGATGGTTAGTGCAGCATCTGCCACCTGAACTCATCGGCCGATAAAAGCCTCTCATTGAGCGCGAACCTGAACATAACCGCTTTCAAGCAACCCGAGACGACCCACATCAAGCCGCCGGAGCGTCCCTTCACTTCAGCTTGAAATCACTGAAAATAAGAACCCCCTCCGAAAAGAGATTTATCCGTTGCATGTTTTACTGTATAACCCTCCCCTCAACATCTAATGCTACAGGTAATTTCAATGTCAAAGTTTTTCTTCAAGGGTCGAATCGAGAAAAAGCCAAAACATGAAAGCTTCGGTTACAACACCAAGCGCACAACGAAACTTGGCTCAAAAGCGCACCCTTTGTTGCTTTCCGTCCAAACGAATGAGAGAAAAGAACAGCTGGAGACACGCCTGAATGAGCATGGCTTGTTTGCGACGATTGAAGTAAATGCTGAGCAGCCTGAAAATATTCAAGCGCTGGATGCCCTCTTAAAGACGCCCAAAACGACAACGTTTGAAAAAACACCCAACCGCAATGATCCTTGCTCATGCGGCAGCCAGCAAAAATACAAAAAGTGCTGCGGGAAATAACCGCAGCATCACCGCCGGATAGACACCGACAACCCGTACGGTGTCTATCGCACCTCATATACGCTTCACGCCACCGTAACACCTGCGCAATAACGTACAAGTTTGCACTGCCTTCATCACGTAAGGTACAAACTCAATCAATCAAAAACATTGAGACACCATGCAAACACCAACCTCCGAATCCACCAACGGCCGGACTGATGCCATCGCGCTGACTCAAGCGCCGTCAGAACGAAGTCCAAATGAAACGCGCACCGAACCGAAGTTTGCCTTGTTCCGACAAGGTGCACTGGCAGTCACACCCCTGTGTATCGCCGTGATCCCCTGGGGTCTTCTGGCCGGGTCTTTTGCGATCGAAATCGGGCTGGATCCTTTTCAAAGTCAGGCCCTGTCTGCCATCGTTTTTGCCGGGTCGGCCCAACTGGTCGCAACCGGACTGCTGAAAGTCGGGGCCGGACTGGCGACCCTGCTGATGACAACGCTGATCATTACCTCGCGCCACTTGCTCTACAGCATCAGTATGCGCAATAAAATCAGCCCATTACCGCTCAAATGGCGTCTGGGTTTGGGATTCTTGCTCACTGATGAGCTGTTCGCCTTGTGTGGCCACCAATCCCCCCAACAGTTTAACCGCTGGTACGCGCTCGGGGCGGGGCTCTGGTTCTATCTCTGTTGGAATCTGGCTTCATTTGCCGGAATTGTTGCCGGGAAGTTCATCCCGAACCTGGACACTCTGGGCCTTGACTTTGCCATCGCGGCGACCTTCATCGCTCTGGTAGTTCCGGCCATCAAAAATATGTCAGTTCTGCTCTCCGTACTGGTCGCGATGGTAGCTTCCGTATTTTGCCAGGCATATCAGATCGAAGGGGGACTGATGCTGGCCAGCCTGTCTGCCATGGTCGCAGGTTATGGCTATGATCGATTCCGGAAGAGTCCGGTTCCCCAACAACCCACCGGAGAAGAAGCATGATTTGGATGTCAATTGGCGCCATGGCCCTGCTGGTCTTTGCTAGCCGCTATCTGTTCCTGGCGCCCGGCTTACCGATCAAGCTGGGTGCTGAAACCCAAAAGTTGCTGAGCTATTCGAGTCCGGCAGTCCTAACCGCCATTTTTTCGCCCATTGTCTTTCTCCCCGAGGGAGAAGTGGCAATCTCGTGGCACAATCCCTACCTGGTCGCGGCCGTTGTGGCTGTTCTGTTGTCCTGGAAACTGAATAATGTCCTGCTGACCACAGTACTCAGTATGGCCCTGTTTTTCCTGCTGTCGGCCTGGTGATCCATCCGCCCCGCAAGGACTCAGCCCTGCGGGGCAAATCGTTTCAGAACAATTTCAGACCAAAGGCACGCTTGATTTGTGTCAGCACGGCATCGGCTTCGTCCTGAGCCTGCTCACTGCCCTGTTTCAGGATCGCCACCAGCTGCGCTTTATCGGCCATATACACCGCGCGCTGCGCTCGGATCGGCGCAATCAGCGTTTGCAGGCAATCGGTGAGGATTTGCTTGGTGGTGCCGTCTGCCAGCCCGCCCGCCTCATACTGTTGCTTCAGATCAGCCACATAACCGGGATCCGGATGAAAGGCATCCAGATAGGTGAAGACCACATTCCCGGCCACACACCCCGGATCGTCAACGCGCAGGTGATTCGGGTCGGTATACATCGACTTCACGGCACGCGCGATCGCCCGATCATCCGCGTCCAGATAGATACAGTTCCCCATCGATTTCGACATTTTCTGCTTGCCGTCCGGGGCCGGCAGCCGGGGCATATTGCTCAGCAAAGGCTTACACTCGACCAGAATATCCTGCCCGGCGATCTGGTTGAGTTTACGCACGATCTCGTTAGTTTGCTCCAGCATCGGCAGCTGGTCGTCACCTACCGGGACCAACGTTGCTTTAAATGCAGTGATGTCCGCGGCCTGACTGATGGGATAAGTCAGAAATCCTGCCGGGATAGAAGCCCCAAACCCTTTCCCGGCAATTTCATTTTTCACGGTTGGGTTACGCTGTAAACGCGCCACCGTGACCAGATTGGCGTAATACATCGCAAGCTCCGCTAACGCGGGGATCGCCGATTGCAGACAGATGCTGGTTTTCAGGGGATCGATCCCGACCGCCAGGTAGTCCGCCACAACATTGAGAATGTTATTGGCCACTTTATTCGGGCGATGACCGTTATCGGTTAAGCCCTGCAAGTCGGCCACCAGGATCGTTTGTTCATAGCGATCCTGCAACTGTACTCGCTGCTGCAACGAGCCAACGAAATGGCCCAGATGAAGTTGTCCCGTCGGCCGGTCTCCGGTCAATACTTTCTCGGTGGTGCCAGCCTGGGTTGAAACGGCTTGATGGTGGGTCATGATCATACTCCAGAGTTATGTTCCGCCGGAGACACCATGATTGTGATTCGTCAATAGCTGCCTACCGGCGGCTATTGAATACACGAGATCCAGCGCCGCTCTATCGTAGAGAGCGCCACCAGAAGCAAGTGATGATGAAAGACATAATATTCACAGTCATGCCGACAACTTACCAAGGTGCCACGCGATATACAACCCCAGGCGTAATAAATTTCATGAGGCCGATGCAAACTGCATTTTCGTGCGACAAGTAACAGCAGAAAGGCACCTAACACACTAATGTAGAAAGGTAATTGGCTTGATTGGCTTGGATAGACCGGTTTTTCTTTGCTGAGCACTTTGACGTTATTTTGGGGTTTCATTCAGAAAAGGTATCTTGCGGTGACGGATTCCAGTTTTGCATTTATTCTCGCGCTGTTTACTTTTTTACTGGCCGCCGTAGTTGCGAAAGAGGTATCCCGCCGGAGCCGGCTCCCCTACTCGATCACCCTCATCCTCGCCGGGCTGGCGATGCATGCGATCCAACCCAGTTTTTCGCTGCCGATTGACCCACTCTCGGAAAAAGAGCTGGCCCATGATGTCATTCTCTACATTTTATTGCCGACCCTGGTCTTTGAAACTGCCTACAACCTGGATATCAGTAAGCTCACAGCCAACCGCGTCGCCATTTTTGTCCTGGCGATCCCCGGAGTCCTCATCTCATCTATCGTCGTTGCGACGATCGTGTACTACTTGACCCCGCTGAGTTGGCAATATGCGCTGCTACTCGGCGCAATTTTGAGTGCTACGGATCCGACAGCCGTGATTGCCGCATTCCGCCAGCTCAATGCCCCCAAAGATCTCATCATGCTGATTGAGGGGGAAAGCCTGTTTAACGACGCCACGGCCATCACCCTGACCAAAGTGCTGGTACTCAGCTTCGCCCTGTCTCACGGATTTTGGCCGACGTTAGGACACGGCAGCGGCCTGTTCGCCATCACGCTGCTGGGAGGGGTGATTTGTGGGTGGCTGTTTGCCCGGCTGGCCTTGTGGAGTTTACAAAAAATGCCGGATGACCCTTTTTCCGAAATCAGCCTCAGCCTGCTGATGGCCTTCGGTTGCTATCTGTTTGCGGAAAAAGCCCTGGAAGTCAGCGGCATTGTTGCCGCAGCGGTGGCGGGGATTTCACTGGCGACCCACGCGCCGCTTCCGGTTTCCAAAAAATCTCAGCAATACCTCAACCATTTCTGGTCCTATCTGTCGTTCATCGCCTCAGCCAGCATCTTTCTGATTGTCGGGCTGTGGACGGATTTGGGCCTGCTCTGGGATAACATCACCATCTCTGTCATCATTCTGGCCGCGATCTGGTTGTCCCGCGCCGCAATCGCCTACGGCTTGCTGCCCTATATCGGCCATCTCCAACGCCAGGCAAAATCCACCCCCATGGCGTTTCGCCACCTGATGTTTGTCGGCGGCATGCGGGGAGCCGTGACCCTGGCGCTGGCCATGGGCCTGGTGAGCGTGCTGGGCGATGAGACCCTGCTCTCCATCACAACCGGGGTGGTGTTCCTGACCATTCTGCTGCAAGGCATTCTCATCACCCCGTTGGCTCGCCATTTCCAATTGAAAGAGAAGGAGCTCAGCGACAGCATCGCCACCGCCGAGCTGACCCTGTCTACGCTTCACCACAGCCGGAAGGTTTTGCAGTCCCTGCTCAACTCCGAACTGGCCCACGGAGGGATCCCCCAAGCACTCTCTGCCAAGTTAGACCCATTGATTGCAGAGCAGGAAAAGCAGCTCCAAGCGTGGTTCAGCGCTGAGGTCGGTCCGATTGGACTCTGGAATCGACTGCTGCTGCGCTGCGCCAGTCTCGAAATCGGCTATCTGTACCGGCTGTTTGACCAAGGGCTAATTAAAGCGGCAGTTTATCAGGAGCTGAAAAACTCCCTTGATGAACAGATGGAAGCGATCCGCCACCAGTATCAACGACCCACTTTTTCCCACTTCCCCCAACGGCTATCCGGACTGCTGACCCGGCTGTGGCAGCCAATCACTCACCCCCACCCGCAACGTCAGGCCCTGATCTATGAAATGGCCTGGGCCAGACTGATGAGCTGTCAGTATGTTTTGAATGAACTGGCGCTGATCATTGACGATGAAGAGATCCCGGAAACCGTTGCGACACATGTCGCCGGGATTTGGCAAGGATGGCAACAAGAATGCGAGACGCAAATCAGCCAGATTGAGCACCTGCAGCCCGACACGGCAACGGCGGTACAGCAACAGTTAGTACGCAATTTCTTACGTACCGCCCAAGCCGAACATCTTCAACAGTATGTACAACAATGCCTGATTTCTGAAGATGATGCGGCCCAACTACTCAGGCAACTCGAAAGCATGGATCTCTAACCCATGGCCTGCAACTGCTGCAATTGGGCTTACACTGAAAGAAGCATCTATTGATCAATCACCACGACGCATGCCTCGAAGCCTTGTGAAACAAATACCAAACGTCCTGACAACCCTACGTTTGCTGTTAGCCATCCCGATTTACTTCGGGATCCTGGAGCGCAACTTCCCGACAGTCCTGTGGGTGATCGCCATCGCCGGGATCACTGACGGATTGGACGGTTGGCTCGCCCGCAAACTGCAGGCAATGAGCCGCTACGGTGCTATGGTCGATCCGCTATCTGACAAGGCCATGCTGCTTTGTGCTTACATTGCATTCTTTCAAATTGGGCTGATGCCATTCTGGGCCGTCGCACTGATGGTTCTCAGAGACATCATCATTTTGCTGGGCGCGGGAGTATTTTATCTCTGCTTCGGCCCGTATCAGCTCAAACCCAGTTGGTGGGGTAAAGGATGTACATTAGGACAGATTGTGCTGGCCCTGCTGATCATTTGCCACCAACTGTTCCCGCACATTCCCGAACCGCTGCTTTCACTTGGACTCATGGCGGTCGTCTTACTTGTCCTCATCAGCGGCGTCCAATATGTCTACGCCTGGACGACCAAAGCGCGACGCTTATGGAAGGCGCAGCGTTCCCTACGGTGATGACAACATTCAGCCAAGTGCCGTTCCTCAGTCATGTAAATACTTGCGTCGATAGTCCGACGCTTTGGCAAAGAAAATTATCGGAAGGATCAACAAGAAAATAGCGGGTAAAAAAATTAATGCTTCGTGGACAAGCAATTGGTAGATACTGATGCCAAAAAAAACACACAATGACAGCAAAATTATGCCATGCACAACTGGGTGATTGAACGAGAAGATTGCATACAAACGAACCACCGCGATACCTCAATTCACTTTAGATTCATAACCAAGGCGGCAATTTCCTCCGCAAATTAAATGATCAAAAAAGATTGAGTCAATTTTCATTCATCAAGCCGCATCAAATTTTTGACCAATTTCACTCTCTGATAACAATATAGTCGTTAATAATGATGTTGGTTCAAAAAATGGGGCGTTGGTATTCTGACTCAATGGATCCGCCGTGAGGGTATCGGGATCGAAAAAATCATCGTAAGCGGTTGGTTCATAAACTAATTTAAACAGGTTCGCTGCGTGAATGCTGATGAAGACAAAAAGAAAATAAAATATTCTTGAACATCTCCCATCTACGGTTCAAATGAGAACAAAAAATGTCAATCAGCGCTGTTCCGGGGCACAGCCCGGAACAAAAAACCTATCTCAGCGTGTTTTTGCTTTCAGCCAGGACAAGAGCGTCGGACCACTGCGGTAAAACAGCAAGGCCGTCAAAATCAGACAACAGCCCAGTAATTTATGCATCGGCATGGCCTCTCCATACCAAATGATACTAAGCACCACGGTCCAGACCGGCTCCAGGACCATGATAATGGCCGCATTCGCCGCTGTGCTATGTTTCTGCCCGGTCGTTTGCATCACATAACGCAAGCTGGTCGCCAGAAGCACACTCATGGCAAACCATCCCCAAGTCGATAGACGAATGCTCTCCGGCCAGGTTTCGACACTCAAAGACGCAATCCATCCCATCACACCGGTGACAAATAACTGAATACATGTCAGCAGCAACGGCGGCACATGCCGAACCACCCGGCTGTTGACATTAAAATGCAAGGCCAGGGCTAATGCCGCACTCAAAAACCACAGCTGGCTGGCAGACTGTTGCCAACCGCCGCCGCCAAGCGACAGTAACATCAGCCCACCAACCGCAAGTGGCATAGACCACCAAAACATCCTCGGCGGCCGCTGCCGGAACAGCGGCCAGGCAATCAGGGGCACAAACAACATCGAGAGGCTCATAATAAATGCGCCCTCGCCTAAGGTGTCACTGACGGAAATAGAATAAATCCACAGCAGCAGCGAGCATCCGAGCAGACACCCGACCCCCATCGCCCGGATCAGCTCCTGACGGCTGAGCTGCTTTAAGGCTGAGTAACAAAACGGCAGTAGACACACAGAGGCCAGCACAAAACGCGCCCCGATAAACCCGAATGGCGGCAGACCCTGAATCGCCTCTTTCGAAAAAATCCACCCGGCGGCAGCCAGCATCGTAGTGCCGATTAAAATCAGGTCGGCGCGGCGATCCAAAGTCATAAATACCCACTCAGACGCTTCGTCTGATTATCATGCGAAAAAGACATTTTATCGCCAAGTGATATAAAACGTAACAACCATTTGATAAACCAAGCCATAAAAAAAGCCAGCGAT
Organism: Photobacterium sp. TY1-4; assembly: GCF_025398175.1. NCBI lineage: Bacteria > Pseudomonadati > Pseudomonadota > Gammaproteobacteria > Vibrionales > Vibrionaceae > Photobacterium > Photobacterium sp. TY1-4. The sequence continues at coordinate 88,138 of NZ_CP099735.1, read as the reverse complement.
AAACGCTGGCTTGAATTCAGATAGATAGACTGACCGAAACTAAGCCCCTTGGGGCTGCTGGAATGCTTCAACGGCATTCGACACTTCAATCGGCAACGTTTGAAGGACATAGCTCCCCGGTGCAGGTGCTAAAGCCGGATACTGGCCGTTCCCCGGTGTTCGTCCTTCCACAGGTTCTGCGGATTCGAACCCGGCCAACCAAGTATTCCAGTGATTCCACCATGAGCCTTCCTGACGCTCGGCAGATTTCAGCCATGCTTCCGGATCCTCAACGATTTTATCGCTGGTGTAATACCCGTACTTGTTCTTTGCCGGATGGTTCACGATTCCGGCAATATGACCGGACTCACCCAACACAAACGTCAGCTTGCTGCTCAGGTTCTTCGCACCGCGGTAGGTCCCCTGCCAGAGTGCAATATGGTCTTCCTGAGTCGAGATAAAGTAGACCGGCACTTTGATCTTCGACAGATCAATATTCACGCCGCCCACTTGATATCCCTGTGGTTTGACCAGCTTGTTCTCCAGGTAGAACTGGCGCAGCAACGTACTGTGGCAAGCAACAGCAACATTGGTACTATCCCCATTCCAGTACAGCAGATCAAAGTCGATCGGACTGTTCCCTTTCAGGTAATTGTTGATGTAGTAGTTCCAGTAGAGGCTGTTTTCGCGCAGCAGGCTGAACGTTACGCTCAACGAGCGCCCGTCCATATACCCTTTGGCTTCATTCTGGGCTTCGATTGCCGAAATGATCGGATCATTGATATATGCCCCAATCTCTCCCGGCTGAGAAAAGTCCAGCAGTGTGGTGAAGAACGTCGCCGACTTAATTCGGTTGCGCATCCGTTTCCCGGCATAGTAAGCCAAAGCAACGGCCAGCAAAGTACCACCGATGCAGTAACCCGCAGCGTTGATCTGCTTCTCACCAGTTACGGCCTCAACCACGTCAACGGCTTGGACCACACCGTCCAGTACGTAATGTTCAAAGTCAACATTGACCATGCTGACATCCGGGTTACGCCAGGACATCATAAAGACCGTGTGTCCTTGCTCCACCAGCCAGCGGACCATGGAGTTTTTCTCACGCAGATCCAGAATGTAGTATTTATTGATAAACGGCGGCACAATCAACAGCGGCGTTGCGTTCACCGTTTCGGTGAGCGGCTTGTATTGAATCAGCTCAAACAAGTCGTTTTTATACACCACCTGGCCTTCAGAATTTGCCACATTCACACCCAGCTCAAATGCGCTGTCATTGGTCATGCGGATCTTCAACACATCGGCACTGGCCTTCATGTCTTCCTGAAGTAACTCCATCCCTTTGACGAGGTTTTCACCATTCGTCGCCACCGTCAGCTTCGCCAGCTCCGGGTTCGTGGTGATGAAGTTCGTCGGTGACAAGGCGTTAATCGCCTGACGAGAGAAAAAGTGCAAACGTTCTTTTGCTTTATCATCAACACCTTCAATTGAATCAATGGTTTGTTTCATGGTGTTGCTGAAAAGCAGATAAGATTGCTTGATATAGCTATAAAATGCTTCATTTTCCCATGCCGGATCAACAAAGCGTTTATCATCTTTTTCGGGCTGAACAAGATCAGACGCATCACCATCGGCCAGCGTGACGTGTTGCCAGATCTTCAATTGGTTTTCCCACCATTCCATTTGCGCTTTCGCTAAAACAGATGGCTGCGCTGCAGCTTTTTCGAAAAACTCGACACTATCTTCTAAATTAATTTCATTCAGCGCTTTATTAAGGGGAGAATTTATGGCTGCCTTGCCAGATTCAAGTTCCTTCCACCATGCCTGGTTTATGTCTTGGAGCTTGGCAAAGTAGTCCGCAAAGAAGTTATAGTTCATTACAATGACCTCAGTGTTAGGACTAAAATAGCCGCCCACAGAAAGGGGCGGCTGAGCGGTCATTTCACTTATGCAGCAGGCGTGGCTTGCTTTACATTTTCCGCAACCAACTCTTCAACTTCAGTCTTAAACGACTGAGCAATCGAGCTAAATTTGTTGCTGTCATCGATCAATTGCTGAGACAGCTTTGTTAACGCTTCCAGCTGATGGCTGTTGAACTCAGCGAAAGACTGAATGTCTTTCACTTCGCTGACCGCTTTCAGTTGAGAAAGACCCAGATCACTGTAAGCGCGAACGGCCGCCAGTTGCAGCTCAGTCAGCTCTTCAACGTTCTTGGTGAACAGCTTGTTGAACTTCACGTATGGTGCCAGAGATTTTTCTGTTTGCTCAGAGAAAGATTTAAACATTTCCGTATACATAGCGGTTTTCCTTCAATTAGAAAGTATGAATGGAGTACCCGGGCCACCTATAGCCCAGGTACAAACTAAACACTTACGATTCAACGTTCTTCAGTACGATAGCCGTACCCATACCGCCCCCGACGCACAGCGTGGCAAGCCCATATTTGGTCCCGCGGCGACGCATCTCGTGGAGTAGGCTGACGATAATACGGTTGCCGGATGCACCCAGCGGGTGGCCCAGTGCAATCGCACCACCATTGACGTTTGAACGCTCAGCTAAATCTTCGACCTGAGTATCCAACTCGCCCGCCAGTTCATGCAGCACACCCAGTGCCTGACCAGCAAACGCTTCATTAAACTCGAACAAGCCAATGTCACCAATCGATAACCCGGCCTTGTCCAGGGCTTTAGTCACCGCCGGAACAGGACCGAGGCCCATGACTTCCGGTGCGACGCCAGCTTGTGCGTAACTCTCAATTTCAGCCAGCGGCGTCAGACCATATTTCTGGACGGCTGTTTCAGAGGCAACAATGATGGCGCTGGCGCCGTCGTTAATGCCAGAGGCATTCCCGGCAGTCACACTCCCGCCTTCTTTCTTAAATGCAGGGCGCAGGCTCGCGAGGCCTTCGATGCTGGCGTCCGCTTTTGGATATTCATCCGTATCCACTACCGCCGTCTTACGGCGAACAGTGACTTCAACCGGCACAATTTCTTCAGCAAACTTACCCTGCTCAATCGCAGCGACCGCTTTTTGCTGACTGGCCAGTGCAAAGTTGTCTTGTTGCTCGCGTGTCAGGCCAACCTTCGCCACAACATTTTCAGCAGTCACGCCCATGTGGTAATTGTTGAAAACATCCGTCAGGCCATCGTTGATCAGCAGGTCAGCCAACTCGAGGCCACCCATTTTCTGGCCGTCACGAATTGATGCCGGCACGCAAAACGGAATTTGCGACATATTTTCCGCACCCGCGGCAACAACCAAATCAGCATCACCCGCCTTAATGTGCGCAGCGGCATCCATGACCGTCTTCATTCCACTGCCGCACACCATATTCAGGGTGTAAGCCGGCACTTCCTGCGGGATTCCGGCATACAAAGCCGCTTGGCGACCCGGTCCCATGCCTTGCGCCGCGCTGACCACGTTGCCCAGAATCACTTCATCAAGCAGGCCCGGATCCACACTGGCCTGCTCCAGTGCCGCTTGAATCGCCACAGCCGCCAGGCGAGGTGCAGGCACAGTTTTCAGAGAACCATTAAAGCTCCCCAACGGGGTACGTTTTGCAGCAACAATATAAACTTTTGTCATTTTTAGCGTCCTTTCAATAACCTGAGTCGCGAATTAATGCATGTACAAACCGCCGTTCACAGACAGTGTTTCGCCTGTGATGTACGCAGCGGCATCGCTGGCAAGGAAGGTAACGGCTGCTGCCACCTCGGCGGGTGCCGCCAGACGCTTCATCGGAATTTCTGCTTTGATGGAGTCCAGGACTTCCGGTTTAATGGCTTCAACCATCGGCGTCCCGGTATAGCCCGGAGCAATGGCGTTGACGGTTACACCCGAACGGGCACCTTCTGCTGCCAGGGCTTTGGTAAAGCCAATCATTCCCGCCTTTGCCGCTGAGTAATTTGTTTGACCAAACTGTCCCTTCAGGCCATTGACTGAAGAAATATTAATAATCCGGGCATTCCCTTTTTCACACATCGACGCAAAGAGCGGATGTGTGACGTTATAGAGGCTATTCAGGTTCGTCGTAATGACTTCATTCCATTGCTCGGCAGTCATTCTTTTAAATGTTGTATCTCGCGTGATACCTGCATTATTTACCAGAACATCAACATGACCTTCTTCCGCTAATAAGGTCGTTAATGCTTCTTTACAATAGGCTGTATCGGTAACATCCAGAGGAAATAACCTAACTTGGTCTTCTGAATAGTTATTTTCTTTGAACCATTGTTTCGCTTTTTCTTCCCCATTCGGGAAATAAGTTGCAATCACACGATACCCCGCGTCGACTAACGCATTTGTGATTGACGACCCAATACCACCTTTCGCACCAGTTACTAATGCTGTTTTGCTCATTACAGAAGACTCCATTCCATCATTGATGATGCTATTACTGCCTTGAAAATAAAAAGCGGCTTGCATTCAGTTTCAAGGATTAACCAACCTAATTGAATTAACTGATTATTTTCCTAAACTTTTCATGCATCGTATCGGTCAATTAAGTCAATACCGTGACCTACATATTGCATAAATATTATAAGAACATACAGGCATGCCAATATCAACACACAGCATCAATGGTCGTACCAATATTCCATTAAAGAATTCGCGTGCCAGATCATTATCATTCGCCCACTCAATACATGCTTCTGGCGAAATAATCTCATGCATCAAAAGTGCCAATAATTTCAATCTGTGAAATAATTAGATTAACTATGGAGATGCCAAACAACTTCATGAAACATTCATTTGAGTTGCACTCATTTCATGCATGGACGCACAATATTAGTGCTAAGTTGAACAATAATTTTTTAATAAACCAATCGAAGACTGTACAAGAATATGTCATTCATCATCATCAACCGTCATCCGCGCCCTTACTTTTAAGAAACGTTCATTCTAAAGAGTTATTTGATATGTAATTTTATTCTTTAGAGTACAAGCTCGTTGCACGCATTCCGCCTCACACCAACGTTACTGATTGTTCAAGACAGCGCACCGCCCTCCTTCTTACGTCACAAGTTGGCTGGCAGCGAAAACGGAAATACCTTTCTCCACCGATACGGTTGAAATTGTCGCCTGGTAACCCTATGTAGAAGCTATAATTCTTAGCATAAACTCGGTGATGTATACTATTTCGCCACAAAAAAATCTAAAGCTAAGTCGCTGTCGAAAATGAACTCTCACCAGAATTTCTGGTCAGAAAACTCACCTTTTAATTGACTTTTTTGTAGTTAAAGGATTTAACCCACATTATGTTAACATCGACGTTTCAACGCCTGCAGACTTACCTGGACAGCCAGGTGATTGGTCAACCCGATCTCGTTAAGCAACTGCTGATTGCCCTGCTGGCTGATGGCCATATTTTGGTCGAGGGCCCACCGGGGCTGGCCAAGACCCGAGCCGTGAAAGTACTGGCCGATTGCATTGAAGGCAGCTTCCACCGGATTCAATTTACCCCTGATCTATTGCCGGCCGATCTCACCGGAACTGATATCTTTCGTCCGGAAACCGGCGAATTCAAATTTCAGCCCGGCCCGATTTTCAACTCATTGCTGCTGGCTGATGAAATCAACCGGGCCCCCGCCAAAGTTCAGGCCGCCATGCTGGAAGCCATGGCAGAAAAACAGATTACCGCGGGGCGTCAAACCTATGCCTTGCCCGCATTATTCCTGGTGATGGCAACACAAAACCCGATCGAACAGGAAGGCACCTACCCACTGCCGGAGGCACAGTTGGATCGCTTCCTGCTGCAACTCAATGTGAATTATCCGGACGCGGCCAGCGAACTGGAAATTCTGCGCCTGAACCGGGGGGAAGCCATGGGGGTTCATGTTGCCGAGCCGGTGCACATCAGCCAGAAAGAAATTTTCGAGGCGCGTCAGGCAGTCCTCAATATCCACATGGCCGAAGAAGTCGAGCACTATATTATCCGTCTGACCATGGCAACCCGAGAGCCGGAGCGCTACAGTGATCAACTGGCGAACTGGCTGCAACTGGGCGTCAGTCCGCGGGCCACGCTGGCACTGGATCGCTGCGCCCGTGCCCATGCCTGGCTCTGTGGCCGGGATTTCGTGACGCCGGAAGACGTTCAGCAGATGGCTTACCCGGTACTGCGCCATCGCCTGCTGCTCAGCTATGAAGCCCAGGCCGAAGGCATCGCGAGCGACACCATCATTCGCCTGATCATCGAGCAGGTTGCGTGCGCATGACGGACACGACCCCGATCCCGGCGCTGCCTGCCCATAGCGACGGTGTGAATTTGTGTCTGGCGGAGCTCCTGCAATATAAGAATCAGGCAGTGCGTTGGCTGCCACCGGCGCAAAGTATCTGGTCGCAGCTGAATGGGCAGCACATCAGCCGAAAGAAAGGTCGCGGGATGAACTTCGCAGAAGTTCGGCCGTATCAAGCGGGGGATGATATTCGGGCCATCGACTGGCGGGTCACGGCCCGCACCGGTAAAACACACACCAAACTGTTCACTGAAGAGCGGGAGCAGCCGGTGATGCTGCTCGTAGATCTCAGCCCAAACATGCAGTTCGGCTCCACCCTGCTGTTGAAATCGGTCCAGGCCGCCCATTTAGCCAGTTTACTCAGCTGGCTGGCGGCCAAAGAGCAGGACCGCATCGGCGCGATCATCTATACCGGGACTCAACTCATCGAGTGTAAACCGACGGCGCGTCAGCAAGGGCCGCTCCGGGTGATCAATGCCCTGTTGGAAGCGCACCGCCCCGAGACCTCAGGCCAAGCGGGCGAGCAAACCCAACTTGAATTCTCAGCAGCCCTGAAACACCTTCATCATCTGTGTCCGAAAGGCAGCGACATCGTCGTGATCAGTGATTTTTATCTCCTGACACCAACCGACAAACGTCGTCTGAGTCAACTGCGCCAACACAACCGGATCCAATTTGTTCAGGTTTTCGATCCGCTGGAACAAGGCCAAACCCGGTTCCGGGGCGCCGAGCATGTCAGAGACAGCCGCCAAACACAGTGGGTGAACTTTGCGGCCACCAGCACCCGCCAGCAGCTTCAGGAGCAATACCAGCACCACCAACACTTTATCCAAACCCTGGCCCAGAGCCTGGCAATCCCGGTCCATCAGATTTCCGCGGCTCACCCGTTAATCTCTCAATTAAACACTGCAGGAGTCGCTTCATGACTGAGCAACCAGCGGTCAACGACCTCCCAACTCCCCTGCCCCTGGCAGACATTCATCTCCCTGATGCGCCCGACTATTGGCCGCTCGCCTGGGGCTGGTGGGTATGCCTGTTTATCGGCCTGTGTCTGCTGATCGGCGGACTGTGGATGGGCATTCGCCACATCCGGCAATCCAGACAACAACAAAGAGCACGCAAAGAAGCATTGCGCCGTCTGCCGGATTTCAATCAACCCGATGCACTAAACGCAATTAACTTACTGCTCCGTCAAACCGCGATGTCTTATTATCCGCGCCAACAGGTTGCCAGCCTGACCGGCGCGCAATGGCTGGCGTTTCTGGATACCCATTTGCCCCCATCGACGCAAAGCTTTGCTGCCTTATCCGAACACTGGCATCGCGGGATCTTTTCCAAGCAAGCGCTTGATCCGCAGGACTTTCAACACTGCTATCAACAAGCCGAACGATGGCTGAAAACCGCGCGTTTGCCTGCCTTGCAACGCCAGCAACCCACTCAACCGTCCACGGCTGCGGAGGAGAGGCATGTTTGAGTTTTTCTGGATTTGGGCCTGGGCGTTGCTGCCCCTGCCTTGGCTGATTTACCGATATGCCCAGCCGATCGCGCAGCCCGTCGCCATTCGGCTCCCCAAGCTGCCGGATGGCATCGGCCACCAGCAACCCGACACACGCTGGCGTAAACTGATGGTCGGTCTGGCCTGGTGTGCGCTGCTTGGCGCCCTGGCACGCCCGGTTTGGTATGGTGATCCGATAGCAATCAACCCTGAGCACCGAGATATGATGCTGGCGGTCGATCTGTCCGGATCCATGTCGATCGAAGATATGATCACCCCGAATGGTGACCACATCGATCGGCTCACAGCCGTGAAACAAGTACTCGCAGACTTTATCGAGCGGCGCCAGGGCGATCGCCTGGGCCTGGTGTTGTTTGCACAACACGCCTACCTGCAAACCCCCCTGACGTTTGACCGCGATACCGTGCAACAACAGTTACACCGGAGTGTACTGGGATTAATCGGCCAAAGCACTGCCATTGGTGAAGGGCTTGGGATCGCAGCCAAAACGTTTATCGACAGCCAGGCCCCGCAACGCGTGATCATTTTACTCAGTGACGGCAGCAACACTGCCGGTGTGATCCAGCCGATTGAAGCGGCTGAGTTAGCCGCGCGCAGTGACGTCACCATCTATACCATTGGGATCGGTGCCGAAGTCCTGCAACAGCGTACTTTCTTTTCCACCCGAACCGTTAATCCATCACAGGATTTGGATGAGAAAACCTTAACTGAGATTGCCCAGCTGACCGGCGGACAATACTTTCGGGCCAGAAACCCTCAGGAGCTGGAACAAATTTATCAACTGATTGATCAAATGGAACCTGTGAATACTGCACAACAAACCTGGCGTCCACGCGAAGAGATCTTTCGCTACCCGCTCGCGCTGGCACTCTTACTCACCGTGCTGATTGCACTGTTGAGGAGGCGGCATGGCTGATTTAACACTGCTGCACCCGGAATGGCTGTTGGCGTTGCTGCCACTGCTCGCAGTTCTCCCCTGGCTCATTCGCAAGCGAAAGAAAACCGCACTGATTGCGCCGCACCTAAACCGCCATTTCGGTGCACAACCGGCGGCGTCCGCTTTCCCTCAATGGGGAATTCTGGCAGCCGGCTGGCTGCTCAGCGTGCTGGCGCTGGCAGGCCCCAGTTGGGAAAAAGCCGAGATCCCCGCCTACCATCTCGCGGGGGCACGGGTGCTGATCATGGATATGTCCCGTTCGATGTATGCCACTGACATCACACCGAATCGGTTGACCCAGGCCCGCTTTAAGGCCCTGGATTTGTTGCCCGGTTGGACCGAAGGGAGTACCGGCCTCGTCGCCTACGCCGCCGATGGCTTTGTCGTCAGTCCGCTCACCCGGGACAGTCATACCCTGGCCAGCCTGATCCCGTACCTGTCCCCGGACATTATGCCGATCCAGGGCAGTAACGCAGCAGCCGGCATCGAGGAAGCCATCAGCCTGCTCAAACAAGCCGGCCATCCGGCGGGAGATATCATCCTGATCACAGATGGGCTGAGTCATCAGGAGTCTGAGCAGGCCCTGGCGCTCCTGAAAGACAGCCAGTACCGGCTTTCCGTCCTGGCCATCGGAACCCGTCAGGGCGCCCCGATCCGGCTACCGGACGGTCGTTTGCTGACCAACAGCCAGGGAGAGACCGTTGTTGCCAAGGTTAATCTCAGCACGCTCCTGCCCCTGGTCAAACAAACCGGTGGCCAACTCCAGCTGTTTCAACCCACAAACCATGATGTTGAACGCCTGATCGCCGCGACAGCCAATCCGCAGGCCACTGCCGAGCAAAGTCAGGAGAAAACAGTTGAGGAGCGCATCAATGATGGGTTCTGGTTGCTCATTCCGGTGGTCTTTCTGTCCCTGTTCGGGTTTCGCCGCGGGCTGGTTCTTGCCGTCATGTTATGCGTGTTCCCCCAAGATCCGGCCATGGCTTCCCCTTGGCTAAATACGAACCAGCAAGGCCATCAAGCTTTCGGCCAGCAGGACTATGCGCAAGCCGCCGATCTGTTTACGGACCCGCGCTGGAAAGGCGCAGCACAATACAAAGCCGGCCAGTATGCACAAGCGATTGAAACCCTGAAGCCGCTATCGGATGATCAGTCCCGCTTCAATCTGGGGAATGCCTACGCGCAATCCGGCCAGTATGACCAGGCCATTGCGGCGTATGAATCAGTGCTGGAAAACAACCCGGACGATACGGACGCCCGCCAGAACCTGGAACAGGTCAAACGGGCGCAGCAACAGCAACAGCAACAGCAACAGCAGGATCAAAACCAAGCACAGGACCAAATTCAACCCGGCGGGCAGCAATCCCCTGCTCCCAAAGGCGATAGCAAACAGAATCAGCAGAATCAGCAGAATCAGCAGAATCAGCAGAATCAGCAGAATCAGCAGAATCAGCAGAATCAGCAGAATCAGCAGAATCAGCAGAATCAGCAGAATCAGAACAATGCTTCGCAGGCATCCGATCAAGATCAAGCGGCAATGCAAGGTCAACCCTCTGACGATATCGGGCAATCATCAGAAGTGCAGCCGGATCCCACGCCTTCGGCCCGTGCCGCTGATGACGGAGAACCGAACGCACCGGAAAATCCGTTGCCCGGAGCACAGCAAAGCTCTGAACAATCATCCACGGAGCAACGATCAACGGAACAGCTATCAACGGAGCAACAGCGTGAGGGAGGTGTTGCCGAACCCATAGAAGATGCGTCACCGCACAACTCCCTGTCAGCCAGCGATCCAGTTTTGAAAAAGTTAGAGCAGGTTCCGGATGATACCAGTGCCCTGATCCGCGCCCAGTTGATTTTGCAAGCACGAGAAAAACAGACAACCCCTGAAACAGAGAATTCATGGTAAGAAACCAATGCATGGTACAAGAGAAATGATGAGACTCAACATTCCCCCACACATGCGCCGTACCGACGGTCGGCGATCTCTTGATGCCTGTTGGCTCGGTTTGATCCTGATGATATTTGTCAGCTGGCCGACATACGCTGCCCAAGCCGTCGCCACCGTGTCCAAAAACCAGGTGGCAGTGAACGAGGTGTTTCAGCTGACCATCAGTATCGATGACAGCGTCAATGTCAATGCGCTGGACTTATCCGTTCTGGCACCGGACTTCAATTACGGCACGCCACGCACCAGCAGCCAGACCAAAATGCTCAATGGTGTCGTGTCCCGTCAAACGGAATGGCGCATTGCGCTGGCAACCAAAGCTGTGGGGGAATTTACGATCCCCCGCTTTCGAATTGGTGCCACCATCACCGATCCGATTGTTATCACATCGACCCAAACCAGCGCACAAGTCTCCGACCAGCCGGATATCAAAATCAGCACCGAGATTGATAAAAATTCACTCTACCTGGGTGAAAGCGTGCGCTATACCGTCCGTTTGATGATTGGCGAGCAAATGAGCCAGGCCACCCTGGTACCGCCCGCTGCCGAAGGTCTGGAAGTGAAGCAGGTCGGAGAAGATCGTCAGGCGGAGCCGGTACTCAATGGCCGCCGCTATCTGGCAATCACCCGTGAATACCAAATCACGGCAAATCAGCCGGGCCGGCACCAACTTCAGGGCGCAGAGTTTCGCGGCAACATCCTAAAACAAGGCCGGGGATTTGGCTCCACTGTACGGATGCCGATTGAGAAGAAAGCCGATGATCTTGAACTGGAAGTCAAAGACATTCCGTCCGGCTATTTTGGGCTATGGCTGCCGACCGAAGATCTGCAACTGACACAACAATGGCAGCCTGAAAATGATGAGATCCGGGTCGGTGCTCCAATTACCCGAACCATCACCCTGAAAATGAAAAATACCGAGCAGAGCAAAATGCCGAATCTTTCCCTGGATTATCCGGGCTCGGTGAAAGTGTACAATGAGAAACCCGTTTACAGTCACGTCAACGATTATACCGTCATGACCCTGAAGCAAGTGATCATTCCTCGGGCTCAGGGCAGCCTGACGTTGCCTCCCTTGGCGGTCAATTGGTGGAATACGACAACCAGCACGCAACAGGTCAGTCAACTGGATGGCCTGACGTTGTTGGTGTTACCCGGCGATCCGCTGAATAATGCCGCACTCCCCCTCCAAACCGAAGGCGATGCCACCCGATCGCTAAACGTTCAAGTGCTTCGACCAGACCCTGAAGTCATTCGAGATGCGGGCTGGTGGCCGTGGCTGACGGCACTTTTTGCCAGTTTATGGTTGCTCTCGACCGGGCTGTGGTTCAACGCGCGCCGCAATCCCCGTCACCAGACTAAGCCATCACCATCCCGTGATATCGAGCAAACGCCCCTGGAAAGTTTGCGGCTGGCGGTTCAGGCAAATCAACCGCTTCAGGCTCAGCTACACTACCAGCGATGGTGTCAGCAGCACGAAGGCCACCCGCAGCAATCGCAGATGGCACAAGCCGTCCATGAGATGATGGCTGCACACTACCAAAAACCATCAGAGACATCGGAAACACGCTGGAACAACCGCGACTTGCTCCGCTTGATTGACGCAATCACGCAGCAATCGCCGCAGCAAAATTGTGCCCCCGACAAGCCGTCTGCACTGGAACCTTTAGTCCCCGAAAGGTAATTTGGGCGGATTTTCCTAAGTCGGCCCCATGCTGTCATCACCCAAAGCTCACCGCCGCGTGAGCTTTTTTAACATTCCAGCCAGCCTTTTCACTATTATGTTAACGAACAGTTTTCAAACAGGCTTGCGGCACCTGAAGTTAATGAACGCAGATTGAAAGGGTGTTAAATTCCTGTAAACCGATAGTATATGAAAAGAAAGGTGGAAAATAATCGGATTTCCTGTTAAAAAACGTCTCGGAAGCACAATTTAATCCTTCCGTAACATATTATAAAATGATGCAGGACGTAATATGAACCAAACACAACCCTTTCTCGCCCGTGTTGCCAACGGTAGCCTGGTGATTCAAATCCTTATCGGCATTATTGCCGGTGTTATTCTCGCCTCCGTTGCCCCTGAATCTGCCGTAAAAGTCGGCTTTCTTGGCAACCTGTTCGTCAGCGCGCTGAAAGCTGTCGCGCCGGTACTGGTCTTTATCCTGGTTGCTTCTTCAATTGCAAACCAGAAAAAAGGCGCCCATACCAATATGAAGCCGATCATCATGCTGTACCTGTTCGGTACCCTGATGGCTTCGTTGACTGCCGTTACTATGAGTTTCCTTTTCCCGACCCATTTAACTCTGGTAGCCAGCGCAACAGGAACCACGCCTCCCGAAGGGATTACGGAAGTTCTGAACACGCTGCTGTTCAAAATTGTTGATAACCCAGTGAATGCCCTGATGACCGGTAACTTCATCGGGATCCTTGCCTGGGCGATCGCTCTGGGTTTTGCCCTGCATCAAGCCAGTGAAGCAACCAAGCAAGTGTTCCATGATGTGTCTAACGGCATTACGCTGATTGTTCGTTTCGTGATTCGTCTGGCGCCAATCGGGATTTTCGGCTTAGTCGCCAACACTTTTGCAGAAACCGGTTTTGCCGCATTGGCAAGCTACGGTCATCTGCTGGGTGTGCTGCTGGGCTCCATGCTGATCATCGCGCTGATCGTAAACCCGCTGATCGTGTTCTACAAAACCAAGTCCAACCCATATCCACTGGTGCTGCGTTGCATCCGCGAAAGTGGGATCACGGCATTCTTTACCCGTAGCTCTGCGGCTAACATCCCGGTAAACATGCAACTGTGTAAAGACTTGGATCTGCACGAAGATACATACTCTGTTTCCATTCCACTGGGTGCAACCATCAACATGGCCGGTGCGGCGATCACCATCACCGTCCTGACGCTGGCTGCCGTGCATACGATGGGCGTTGAAGTTGATCTCGCCACTGCAATTCTGCTGAGTGTGGTCGCGGCCATTTCTGCCTGTGGCGCCTCGGGTGTTGCGGGTGGCTCACTGCTGCTGATCCCACTGGCGTGTAGCCTGTTTGGGATCCCGAATGACGTCGCAATGCAAGTGGTTGCGGTTGGCTTCATCATCGGTGTGATTCAGGACTCTGCTGAAACCGCCCTGAACAGTTCAACGGATGTGCTTTTCACCGCTGCTGCTTGTAAGGCTGAAGAAGCCAAATTGGCGAGCGCTGAAACAGCCAAGTCATAATACTGGCTCGCACGCATACAAAAAAGGCAGCCAAATGGCTGCCTTTTGTTGCTCTGGCGGTTACTTGCTCAATTCGTCCAGCTTATCCGACAAGACCTCAGCCTTCTCTGACACCTGATCTTTAGCCTCTTCCAGCAAATCCTGCATCTCTTCCGCCGGACGGGAATCGACAAAATCTTCGATCTGATCTTTGTAAGTCACACCGAGATACACACCGATCCCAACCAGCAATAACATTATGTACTTAATCATCGTTTTCTCGTTCTGTTGTTAAACCCGTCACTGAGCCCGCTGAGCCGTGATCAAGCCCGAGCAGAACCCATCGTTTCGATGGTACAATTATACCTGGCCTCACCATCATCACAATGCAAATCAGCAGCTTAGCGTTTGTGATCTCTATCTGTTGCTTCGAACGTCAGTACCCAAGCACCACATCAGCTCACCGGATATTCATTCCCGCAGTCTATCCGGCTTGCGCTGGAATCCCCCTGCTCACTTTGCTCCGTGCCTCCCTTTGCTTCATGTCTTCCCTTGTTCAATGTCTCTACGGGTATTTCTCCCGCAGACCCCTGATGTACATTAGTAGCATTTTGAAACAATTTGCTCTAATGGAATGTAACTTTTATTTGACAAGTTCGGGGCCATTTTCATACTTAATTACAGGAGTTTAATTCAAAACATGGACTTGACGGACCAGTTCGACCCCTTTATTTTAACAACAATATAACAAGACAAGGATGACAAAATGACTTTACCTCTGCCCACAGAACGCTTAAGGGACACCCTCATGACGCAGTCTTTACCACATGAAATGTTATTGAAATGGGCAGAAGAGCGCCCGGACGATATCTATCTCCGCCAAATTAAAAACCGACAATTTGTCGACTTCACCTATGCTGAGGTGCTGGATCAGGCCCTGCGCCTGGTCAGTGCATTGCGAAGCATGGGGATCGAGCCGGGTGATCGCGTCGCATTGATTTCGAAAAACTGCGCTGAATGGTTCATTACCGATCTGGCGCTGATGCTGGGCAGCTATATCAGCGTTCCTATTTTCCCGACCGCAGGCGCTGACACCATCGAACACTGTATCAGCCACAGCGAGTCGAAAGCGCTGTTCATCGGGAAACTCGATGATAATAAAGCGACCGATGCAGTGCTGGCTAACCATCCTGATCTGCCGACCATAGCGTTTCCTTATCCGAATGTGCTCTCTTGCCGGCATGACTGGGATACCCTGATGGCAGAACATGAGCCGAGCGATGAACGCCCCGAACACAAACCCGACGATCTGATGTCCATTGTCTACACCTCCGGCACCTCCGGTTTACCCAAAGGGGCTCTGCTGACATTCGGCGCCTTTGCCTGGACAGCCCAGCGCCTGGTCGATCATATCGGGATGCAGGAAGATGAGCGCCTGTTCTCTTACCTACCGCTGGCCCATATTACCGAGCGTGTCTATATCTACGGTTCATCCGTCATGGCCGGCATTCAGGTCGCATTTCCGGAATCCCTCGAGACGTTCATTGACGATGTGAAAATGCACCGCCCGACCCTGTTCATTTCAGTGCCCCGGCTCTGGACCCTGTTCCAGCAACGGATCCTTGAGAAGCTGCCTCAGCAGAAACTCAATCTGTTGCTGAAAATTCCGTTTATCTCCGGTGTCATCAAGCGCAAGCTGGCGGACGGTCTGGGACTGGATAAAGCACGGGTTCTGGGATGTGGCTCTGCGCCGGTATCTCCGGCCCTGCTCCGCTGGTATGAGCATATCGGGTTGAACATCACCGAAGCCTGGGGGATGACCGAGTCATTTGCCTACAGCACCCTCAACCATCCGTTCCGCAGTGAAAAAATCGGCACAGTCGGCAACGCCGGACCAGGGATCGAAATCAAAATTGCCGACGATGAAGAAATTCTGGTTCGGGGCGCCGGGATGTTCTCGGGCTACTACAAAAACGAAGAAGCCAGCCAAGCGGCATTCAATGCTGAAGGCTGGCTCCATACCGGCGATATCGGCTTCCTGGATGACGAGGGCTATCTGACTATTCAAGGCCGGAAGAACGATACCTTTAAAACGGCAAAAGGTAAGTTTGTCGCCCCGGTGCCGATTGAAAAGCGCCTGTTTGAACTCAGTAATATCGAGATGATGTGCGTGATCGGCTCAGGCTTGCCCGCCCCCATTCTGCTTGCTATCCCGCATGACTTCCCGAATTTTGATCGCGAGCGTTATGAGCGTAAAGCACGCCATGTGATTGATACCATCAACCAAGAGCTGGAATCTCATGCGCAAATCAAGGGTGTACTGATGATGAAAGAGCCCTGGAGCATTGAGAACGGTATCCTGACGCCGACACTCAAAATTAAACGCCACCTGCTCGAGAAGAAATATCATGACATCGGTGCAAGTTGGCCAAAAGGTCAGCTCGTCCAATGGGAAGAGTAATCCCAGCAGCCAGCGTTTGAGCATTTAACGCCGCTCGGTCAAAGCCGCCCTTCAACCGGCGGCTTTGATCGTTGACCCATATCCGAACACTGCGCCTCAACTCACACAGTTATTTCGCGCCGGTTATTGCGCGACGTTCATCGGCTCAAATCACGCTTTCTCTTCGTAGGTTATCACCGAGACAACTGCGCCATCCGGATCGGCAATCGCGCACATGCGGCCGACACCGGGCACATTCATCGGCGGATAAACCGCCTTTCCGCCCATGGCCTCCGCCTGCTCAAGTGTCGCATCCACATCATCCACGGTGACATACGTCCCCCAATGGTTGGGGATATGCTCATACCCTTCCGGCTTAGCCATAATACCGCCGACCGCTTCCCCATTGGCCTTCAGCACATGGTAGACCCCATCGGGCATTTCCATGGCTTCCACCTCCCAACCGATCACATCGGTGTAGAAGGCAACCGCTTTCACCGGATCATCAGTCATTAACTCCGACCAGCTAAATGCGCCGTGCTGCTTAAATGGATTGTACATATGCATATCCTTCTGCCTCTTCTCTACCTGCTCATAGCATTAACAGTAGACAAAATCACCGGGCTGCCCAGCTCTAAATCGGCGAACACCATTCAATTCCTGACCATTCGGGAGCTTGCCGCATCGTGAGAATACGCTACCATGAGCGTATCACCGTCTCGGCAAGGGCGAAGCTATGGCAGTTCACGCAACACACCACGATCTGTTACAACGCGCGTTGAGTGCATATCAACATCCGGATCGCAACAATGTTCCGCTGCACCAGCGCCGGGTATCCAATCTTGAGGCCGCTATTTATTTTCTCAAGCAGGCACACCAGCAACAGCCCACACATGTCGACACCTTGCTGACCCTGGCAACCATGCACACTTTTCAAGGGGACATTGACACCGCGCTCGCACGCTATCGCCAGTGTCTGGCGCACTGCCAGAGTCCAGAAGAGCAACGTCGGGTCCTCACCTATCTGATCACCTGGCATCACTATGAACAAGACAATACATTGACGGCACACTATTTCTCCCGCCTGCGACAACACGATTGTTCATACGCCGAATTTCTCGACCGGTTTATCACGCAAATCGAAGCAGTGTTGTCACAACCGCTTGTGACAAGTCCGAAACCTCAGGCAGAGAGCCCGACCTACCGGACACCGTGCCGGTCAACAACGCATCATGAAGCAGACCATGCCCTGGTCACATTGGGATACAAACTCCAGCCGGGTGGCGCGCTGGCCCCAGCTTTAATCGCCAGACTTGCTCTGACGAAAACTCTGGCACAGCGTTTCCCGGCCAGTTCGATCCTGGTGACCGGCGGCATGCCACAACAAGGCAAAACGGAAGCCCGGCAAATGAAGCTGTGGTTGTGTGAGCAGGGCATTGATGAACAACGAATTATTGAAGAGCCTCTGGCAACCAATACGATCGAGAATGCCCGGTTCAGCTTGGCACAGCTTCAGCAGCGCAACATTCGGGCTGTGACAGTCATCAGCAGTGAAGCCCATGTGCAGCGCACCCAGTTGCTGTTTCAGATTTTGCAGCTCACCGCCAACCAACCGACGATTTCGGTGAACCATTGCGTCGTCGCAGCAGAACAACCCATCGATGACCGACATTCGGCTCAAATCAAACGGAACTGCTACATAGATGCGCTCCGGGCAATTGGGTTGCCAGCCTTTGATTGTCCGCCTTATGTCTGTCTGTAGCGATTTATCAAATCAAAGCGAACAGAAATCCTTCATGCTCCCATTTAATCAGTCCGGATGCTTTCCAAAGGATTTTCGCCGGACCGACGACGGCACGACACCACACACCGTTCTTCCGTTTCAGCATTTCTCAGTCGTGACACAATGGGTTCCAAGCCAGATAAATCCGCGCCTGGGCAAAACGCCAACGTGGCACGGTTCAAAAACAGGAGATGCAACTTTTCGCCACAAACCTTACAATTTAAGGCCGCATAAGCCTCAGGGTTCGACGTTGCTCCCGCAGCCACTTTTGTTTGCAGCACAGGTTTATCCATTCTGATAGACATAGTGATCTCCTGCTCAATGAAGCGTGATGCATGCTCACAAACCAAGCTGAATCATAAAGTAAGCAAATACGTACATTAAGTATGCAAAAAGCCAGACATTCCACCCTCAACTTATGAATGAGATTGATGTCCAGACATCATGATTTTGTTGTAACAGTGAGATCTGCTCAGCATCACACGCCATCATTCGGACTGAGTCACTTGCATGATTTAATATTCGACGCGTGATCGAGCCAAAGGGACGACCTTTGATCATTCCACGCGAATTCTTTCGATTTCAATCGAGCATTGTGGCATTTGCCTCTGCGCGCTAACCTTTGCCCGACACTAAACGATAAATCCAACATAGGTTAAATCGTCTGCTTTTCATATCCACTCTCCTCCCCTTTGAACAAAAGATTCGCAGCAGTTCTCAATTTTCATCTGATTTACGGGAAAGAGACTATCAGGGCAAATAGTCAGGTAATTTCTGAAGACGGTAAAAACGACTGCATATATCGCTTGGCCATAGCAGCTGTGCCATAAACCTCGGGGCGAATGGTGTCTATCAGCACGACTGAAACTGCGGGCAAACTTAGTGCCCGCAGTTTGATTCTGGGGAAGCGGATTCTTTAGTTAATGTACATCGACACACCAGGCCCAACATCAAGGCCAAAACCGGTCCATAACAGTAAAAACGCCGTCCAGAACACCAGGAAACCAATGGCGAGCGGAAGCATTGTCGCCATCAAGGTCCCAATACGGAGTTCAGGCTTATAGCTTTGCATATACACCAGTGCCACACTGAAATACGGTGACATGGGTGAAATAATGTTCGTCGAACTATCTCCAATTCTGAACATCGCCAGTGTGAATGCAGGTTCAATATTTAATTGCATTAGCATCGGAATAAATATCGGGGCAAATAACGCAAACTGAGCACTGCCGCTGGTCATGAAAATATTACAGATACAGGTGATCAAAATGAAACTGATGATCAAGGCATACCCATCGAAACCGACAGACTGTAAGAAATGTGCGCCTTCAAAGGCAACCAGGTTCCCAATGCCGGTCCATTTGAAATAAGCAATAAACTGGGAAATGGCTAAAAATAGAACCAGCGTTGTCGCCAGAGCCTTCACAGACTCGGCCATTAGGTCCGGAATATCTTCTACCCTTTCGATTTTACCAACTGCTTTCCCGTAAATCACCCCGATACCAAGAAAGTAAAAAAACATGAATGGCACAAGACTTTTCAGGAAGGGAGACGGAATCAAACCACCATCAGCGTTCCTCAGCGCTGAGGAATCAGGTAGGACAAGCGCCATCACAAAAGCCAGGTAGCCTAGCGTAAACAATGCTACCCGCTTGAGACCCGTTTTTTCCTCCGCCGTCATATTCACTTCAGCCGTGGGTCTTTCTTTGATCATTGTTGACAACGGATGTAAATTATTCAGGCGCGGTTCGACGACTTTATCTATGATAAGCGTCCCGACAACAGCAAGAATAAACACAGAAGAGGCGACAAAGTAATAGTTATCTACCGCACTGACATACGCATCAGGGTCGATGATTCTTGCGGCGTCTGTTGCAATGCCTGCAAATAGAGCGTCCCCGACCGTAATAAACAAACTGGCATCAAAGCCTGCTCCTGCCGCCGCATAAGCTGCTGCTGCCCCCGCTAACGGATTACGGCCGACACTATGGAATACCATGGCAACTAACGGGATCAAAATGAGATAGTTTGCGTCGGAAGCAATCGAGCCACAGATACCGGCAATAAACACGAAAAACGTCAGTAAATGACGCGGCGCTTTCGCCACCGTTTGTGTTAGTAACGTCGAGAGTAAACCAACGCGTTCGGCTAAACCGATCCCCAGCATCACCGTGATGATGGTGCCTAGAGGTGGGAAGTTCACAAAATTTTTCACAAAATTAGTGAACATGTAAGCGATGCCGTCACCGGATACCAAAGATTTGATCGGATAGGCTTCCGCGGTTTTCGGGTTGTATGTGTTGATATTGAAATAATTTAAGACCGCCGAAATCACCATGACAAATATGGCTAAGTAGACAAACAATAAAAACGGATGAGGTAATTTATTCCCCGTGGTTTCAACCCACGATAAAAAGCGATTATCCTTGATTGTTTCTGGCCTGTGTTGTGCGTGCTCCACTACTGCTCTCTCCCTAGGTAAAATTGTGCTACATCCATGTAGACTTGCCTTGCTACGGCGATATTTTCATCATTAAAGTCGTAATGAGGATTGTGTAAATAAGCAGAATCTTCACCATTTCCAATAAAGAAGTAACAACCCGGTCTTTCTAACAAATAAAAACTGAAGTCTTCTGCCCCCATCGTTGGCATATAATCAATTTCTAACAGGTTGTTTTTCTCAAAACTGTACTGACATGCTTCAATCACATCTGTGGTTTCTTGTCGATGGTTGACCAACGCCGGAATTGATAAAAGGATGGTGAATTCATAAGTACAGTTGAATTGCTCACAGACGCATTTGAGTGTTTTTTCAATCTCACGAACCAGCAGCTCATCGGTTTCTTTCGTATCTGAGCGTACACTTAAGCTGAGCTGCGCCTTTGAGCCAATGACATTATGTCCCTGTCCTGAATGAAATTCTGAAACAGTCACTGCCGCCGCGTTCAGGGGTGATAATTTTCTGGACACCACGGTTTGAACTTGCGTCACAAAGCTTGCACCTGCAACGATTGGGTCATGCGTTAAATGAGGCATTGCTGCGTGCCCCCCTTTCCCGGTAATTTCAACGGAGATACTGGTATTCCCCCCCATTGCAGAGCCCGATTTCACAAAGACGAGCCCTTGCTGAAAGCCAGGCCTGTTGTGATAGCCAAATATCTTATCAACTCTCGGGTGCTCAAGAACCCCGTCATCAATCATGGCCTTCGCGCCAGCTCCGCCCTCTTCTGCCGGCTGCATGATAATGACAATGTTACCGCAATACGCATCTTTGTTTGCCATTAAGGATTCCGCAGCGCACAGCAGACTGGCAGTATGCCCATCATGGCCGCAAGCATGCATCTTTCCAGTATTTTGAGATTTATGCTCAAATTCGTTGAGCTCCAAAATCGGTAGCGCGTCCAGATCGGCACGAAAAGCAATCGTCGGCCCCGGTCGATGGGTATAAAGAACCGCTTTAACCCCTGTTTTCCCGATGCCCGTGGTCACTTCATAGCCTAAGTCAGTTAAATGTTCAGCGACTAATTTCGCCGTATCGAATTCTTCATACTTAAGCTCTGGATTACGGTGGAGTGTTTTCCTAATCTCGATGTACTTGTTGATATCTATGTCCATGATTATATCCACGTGTTGATTCTTTTGTTGATATTAACCAGATCTGCACAATAAGTCATACAAAAGACAACAACAATTACGAATACATCACAAGCCAGCAACACCTGCAAAAGTGAATCTGAACCACGGTGCATCCGACTGACTCCTGAGGAGACATATTTCATGCCTGTCATAACGCAGGCAGAACTGTCAATCTCACTTCATTCTCTTGCAGACCGACCAAGTTATCGGCAGGAAGGGTGAAACCAATTTATGTCTGGGGGCGAGTGCGCTACACTCCCTCTCAAACCAAGGTCTCAATGGCCTGTTCATCGGTAACCTGATGGAACTGACAACTGTGTTCACGAGCAAGTCTGACTGACAAACCCCCAGGCACCACCCGGTCAGTGATTGTGTGCTTGCCTCATTTCGCATCCCATCAGCAACAAGCCATAAAAAAGAGTTATTTTTCAAATGTCTAGCAATGCAATCCAGTGGTTCCCGGGCCACATGCACAAAGCCCGTAAAGAAATCGAAGAAGTCCTGCCGAAGATCGATGTCATCATCGAAGTGCTGGATGCCCGTATTCCTTTCAGTAGCGAGAACCCGCTGATCAAGAGCTTTCGTGAGAGAAACAATAAACCTGTCGTCAAAGTTCTGAATAAGCGTGATCTGGCAGATCCGGAAATGACGCAACTGTGGATCGATCACCTTGAGCAAGAGCAGGGTGTAAAAGCCCTGGCGATCACCACGGAAAACGTCAGTGAAGTCCATAAAATCATGGAGCTTTGCCGCAAGCTGGCACCGCACAGGGAGGAAATGGGCAAACAGATTCGCACCATGATTATGGGGATCCCGAACGTCGGCAAATCAACCATCATCAATACCCTGGCCGGCCGTGCCGTCGCAGTGACCGGAAACCAGCCTGCAGTGACCCGTCAGCAGCAGCGAATCAACCTGCAAAACGGTATTGTTCTCTCGGATACGCCGGGGATCTTATGGCCGAAGGTAGAAAACCCGCATAGCGGATTTCGCCTGGCAGCGACCGGGGCCGTCAAAGACACAGCAATGGACTATATGGATGTTGCTTTCTTCACCATTGAATATCTGAAAGACGCTTATCCTGAACTCATTAAGGCGCGCTACAATCTGGACGACGAGCTGCCGGAAACTGAAATCGAGTTGATGGAAGAAATTGGCCGCAAACGTGGCTGCCTGAAAGGTGGCGGCCGGGTTGATCTGCATAAAGCATCTGAAATCCTGATCAATGAGTTACGAAACGGCACTCTAGGCCACATTACCCTGGAGCGACCGGAGATGATCACCCAAGAGCTGATCAACGTCGCCATTGAAGAAGAGCGCAAAGCCGAAGAAAAAGCCAAGAAAAAAGAAGAACGCCGTAAGCGTTATCTGAAGAACAAACGCTAACATCCCAGGGCTGAAACTCAGGGACAATGGCTCAACGAACTCCTTCTGCGGGTCCATTGACGTTTGTCTAAAAAAACGGGTGCTGTTCTCCCGCTACAGAGCGCAGCACCCGGATGTCAACTGACAAAGGATTATGTACCATAGCAACGACAGCCATTCCCCGCTGGTACCCTCTTCAATACTGAACCAGCCTGATACTGTCATGAACTTATCTGCAACTGTGATGCCAACTTTAAGCCACGAAATTTCAATACCTTAAGGGGCAGCTTTACGCCGCACTGCACCAAAACAAGGATTGACTGCACTCATTCCGGACACACGGCTTACGCCCGCTTCTCTGAACTGCACGGCATGACCCAGTCGCGTACGGCAATTCCAGGCAACCAAAAAAACTTTTGCCTCATGCTTCATTTTTTGTTTGTTATAACTCTAATCAATTCTGTGTGACAACCTACTGAGAAGCAGGCATTTAACATACAAATCATTGTTTTTTTATTGCCTTCAGAGCCTGAACAGCATGAAGGGAGCATTTTCCGATAGATATAACACAAATGATTTTATATCAGATGACTCAAATTTCTCGTTTGCATTAGTTTTTCTCACTTTACGAATCTTAAAATCCGCTCCATATTCCACCTGAACCCAATCGAATACCGGCTGATCCCTTCAACCGGGAGTGCGGCTTTACCCTGTCTATCTTATTCAATACTTCCTTCAAGGCGCTTGTCCACCCGACAGCAGCCCTAAGCTCTGGTTTTTCGAAACCATAAGATAGATTTATTAATCAACGATTTATTTTGGAGACTCCAGTAGTGAGCCAAAACACTACTTCCGCGACCGGATCCGGGATTTTTGTCCCTGTCGCCGGTTTAACCGTGTTTGCGATTGCCGCCGGTTATTTAATGAGCTTAGTTCCGCTGTCATTGGCCAGCTTTAACATTGACAGCCAATACGCAGGCTGGCTTGCCAGTTCGTATTATATTGGGTTATTGATTGGTTCAATGATGATTGAACCAATCATCAGCAAAATCGGTCACCGTGCGGCCTTTATCGGCTTCCTGTTGTTACTGGCCTCAACCGTGATTGTATTGCCGTTGTTTGCCAACCGGGATGCCTGGCTACTGGCACGCCTGATTGCGGGTATGGCTGTGGCCGGCATTTTTGTGGTGGTCGAATCCTGGCTGCTGATCAGCGACTGTCCAAAACAGCGTGCAAAACGGCTGGGGATCTACATGACGTCACTCTATGGCGGGACAACCGTCGGCCAGCTAGGGGTCGGTGTCATTGGCGTTCAGGGCTTTGGCCCGTTCATTGCTGTCCTGAGCCTACTGCTGGCCGCCACCCTGCCGGCCATATTGCTCCGTCAGTCGCCGCCAAAACAGCAGGCACATTTGAGCTTGTCACTGAAAGATATTACCCGGTTGAATAAGCCGGCGATTATCGGCTGCACGGTTTCCGGCATCGTGATGGGGACTATCTATGGCCTCATGCCGCTATCTCTGCGACAAAGCCAGCTGGATGCCGAACAAATCAGCGTGTTGATGGCGGCCATTGTTCTGGGTGGCATGGCCATTCAACCGATTATCGGTAAACTCTCAGTGATCATGAGTAAAACCCTATTGCTGGCGCTGATGTCGTTGCTCGGGGTGTTTGCAGTCGGTCTCACCTACTTGAGCAACAATTACACCTGGTTAGTTGTCGCGCTGGCGCTGCTAGGCATGTCTGCATTTGCCTTGTATCCGATCGCGATCACGCTGGCTTGTGAAAAGATAGACTCGGCCTACATTGTGGCAGCCACCCAGGTGATGCTGTTCAGTTACAGCATTGGCTCTGCCCTGGGGCCGATTGGTGCGGGAAGTTTTCTGGAGCAGCCCCTCGCCAACCCGTCCAATGGGTTGATGGACTATTTCTTTATTGTGTTGCTGGCAACCAGCATTTATATGCTGCTGGCCAGTGCGAAGCGTAGTGATACGGCCTTGGCAAGTTAGCGACGCCGGAAAACAGGTTAGCGCCGCCGAAAAAAGAGCGGGCGCGACATCATGTCGCGCCCTTAGGTCTTACATGCAGCAATCCAGCTACGTTAGTGCTCCCTGCATCATTCCTTGATTCAGCTGATTCCTTCAGCGGTTCCCTTTGTCTCTATCCCAGAGATGTCCTTCGGTCTTACCCTGACCCGTCGATACGTCCTGTTTCGACTCTCTTCTCCTTCCTGGAGGTGTCCCTGACTTCATCCTGAAGCGGTCCTTTCGTCTTCCTGACCGGCAAATATCCTATTTGCCTTCTCGGTTCCATCCGAGGTTCCCTTCACAGTCCCTGTCGATAAATCATCCTGATTCACCGTCCTCTTCCTGAGGTTGCCAGAATCCTTGGCGTTGTTCCTGTTCCGTTCCGTCAGTTCCTTCCGACGGCGTTAAGATTACGTTAATTTTCATTTGATACAATGTGCGTAGATCACAATTTCTCAGAAATATTTTATAAAATAACCAATAAAAAGCTTAAATCACTGAAAAACATAGAAATCGATATCGACTCTCGCGCGATTATCTATTCAGTTATTTTACATTTCCCACACATTTGTAAGAGATCTCGCACAAGGCAATGGCGAAATTGATGTACAAACGCCGCTGTCCATCAAAAACCGAACCTACTTCAGCGCCTTCAGTTTCTCGATCAAGACCTCTTTGCGATACGGCTTGGCGACATAATCATCCATTCCCGCATGAAAACAATCCTGAATATCTTCATCCAGGACGCTGGCTGTTACCGCAATAATCGGTAATTTTCGCGCCACGCCGACTTCCTGCTCCCATGCCCGAATGGCTTTCGTCGCCGCCAACCCATCCATCACCGGCATCATGCAATCCATCAGCACAGCATGATACGGCTTTCCTTGTTTGACGGCCTCCACTGCAGCACAGCCATTATCCACCAGTTCAAAATCAAACCCGGCCTTTTCCAGAAACAGCGCTGCCACCCGCTGGTTCACCGGGCTATCTTCCGCAACCAACACCAAATCGCTCCCCGTTTCGATTCGAGTCGGTAATACCGCGGCGGTGGCAAATGAGCGCTGTTTCCCGACGTGATCCACAGCTGAGCGCACCGTCTTCACAAACCGCTGTCCGAGCAACGGCAATACGACCAGACCATCGCACATCAAACCGATTTCCTGATAATCTTCATCATGCTGACAACACACCACCAGCGCTGTAGAGGGTGCCATTCCCCTGAACCGGGTAATCATCTCCCGCACAACTCGGGCATCCGTCGAAAAAAGGACACAACATTGATAGCCTGATAAATCAGTCCCTGTCTCCAAAGCCGGTTCATAGGCTGCGCTCATGTGCCATCGTCCCAATTCAGCAAGCAGCAGCTCCGCGGTATCGCAACGCTCTCCCAGCACCAGGCAATGCAGTGGATCTGTTTCCGGGTTTATCTGCAAGTGAGCGGTCACAGTATCCACGGTCAAATGAAAACCAAACCGGCTGCCAATTCCCTTTTCTGAATCCAACGTCATTTCCCCACCCATCAGCGTCACCAACTGGCGGCAGATCGCCAGCCCTAATCCCGTCCCGCCATAACGGCGGGTGATCGTGCCGTCTTCCTGAATAAAGGGGGCAAAGATCTGTGCCTGTTTATCCGGATCAATACCGATCCCCGTATCTTCAACCACGAACGTTAACCTCACTTGGCACGCAGAAATCGCCTCGCACTGAACCTGAACTGCCACCCGGCCCTCAGATGTAAACTTGACGGCATTGGACATCAAATTCATGATCACTTGCCGTAACCGATGCTCATCGATCAATACTGCCTGCGGAATTGTAGGATCCAGCTGGATCGAGAAGTGAAGCCCGCTTTGGTTGACCTTGGGGAGAATGATACCGGCGGTTTCATACACCACTTCGCACACGTCGGTCGCCGTTGGCACCAGCACCAGCTTTCCGGACTCAATCTTGGACAAATCCAGGATATCGTTGATCAGCAACAACAAGGTCTGTGAAGAAGCGGCAATCGTATGGAGGTATTCCTGCTGCACCGCATTCAGTGTCGTGTCTTCCAGCAATTCGGACATCCCGATAATACCGTTCAATGGGGTGCGAATTTCGTGGGACATATTTGCCAGGAAGGAGCTTTTCGCCAGATTCGCTTTCTCTGCCAACTCTTTGGCGAGCAATAACTTTTTCTGATTATTCCGCCGCTCATCAATCAACTCATTGAGCTGACGGAAAAAAGTCGTAAACTCATCATCGCCGTCCACCGATATGCGTAGATCCTTACGGGTCAGCGGCTCGCTTTCAACACGTCTCAGCGTGGTCAGAATTCGATTCGCGGCAGACAGAAATCGCGTCGTGATATTCCACCCCAGATAGCACATGCCAATAAAACCCGTCACAATCAGGCTGGCAATCAGCACCATTTTCCAGCGAATTTCCCGCACTAACGCCTGAATGTCGACCACCAATTGTTGCTTAATTTGCCCGGTTACATCCTGAACCTGCTGGAATCGTGCTTCAGAGTTTTCAATACTGCCCAGCAAATAATCCCCCGGATGAGGTTGGGGACGAGCCTGTTCATACTGAATAAACGCAGGATGATCAAAACTGTTCCGGAGAAACTCAATCTGGTCCTGAGTGGCGTATACCATCAAAAAACGCTCAATATAAAAAGCCTGTTTCTCCCGAGCAGACCACAATCTCTGATAGCCTTGATCCGCCAACTCCGGATGCAAAGCCAAGCTGGTGGTATACCAGTTGTCCAATCCAGCCCAGAACTGGAACCAGATCAACTGATATAACGCCGCCAGATGACGCTCGACTTCCGTGATGGCGGTATAGCTCCCCTCACTTTCAAGCAGTTGGAAGGATTGTTCCTGAAGCAACGCCATCCAACTCATCCAGCTGCTGAAATCTTTGTCTCCTACCCCGGCAAAGTCATCCAGCAAAGCTTGTATCTCATCAAGCACACGCACCATCTCTTTGCGTTGGGTCGGATCAAACGCCAGGTCGACCTGCGAGTACAGTGCCGGCAGCATGGCCTTGATCTGCGCCAGGTCCCTTTCAGTATCCTGCTGGTAAAGCCACTTGAATTTCATCTGATGGGTCTCAGATATCAGACGGGATAAATCACCGGCAAACTGGACCTTCGCGCTATACATGTTCAGCGATGTTTCAGCGTGATACAGCTCGGATAGTGCAGTCAGGCCCAGCCAGGAACTAAACAGCAGCGGACAAGCCACTAACAGCAGTAATTTGGTCTTAATCGATAAGTTGTTCATCAGGCTCATCTCTTCTCCTTGAAAGAACCCTGCGCCTTTTATTCCAATCAATGCATATCGTTCGTTTAATCTTAGGAGGAATAAAACGAATAATATGAATTTACCGCTAATAATGAGAGCTAAGCACCTGATTTGCGTCATACAAGTAGTCTGCAACCAAAGGCGGCAAAATCGGCCATACTTAAACCGTTAACGCAACATCAATCTGCCACTGAGGAGGGGCTTGCTATGTTTTTGAAAGAGGCTCGGACTGGGGATCTCGTCGATGTGGTCGATATGGCATCGCTGATTAATCCATTCTCACGGCATGTCACCGTGCAGTTTCAGTCAGGGGAAGATCTTGCCGATCCGGTCACCATCGACAAGCAAGAGCTCGCATTTCCTTCCGGTGAAGGACTGCCTGAATGCTGGATTAACGGCTACTATCGCTTACAAACAAAGTAACGGCGGACCCGCCATTTTGTGGCCTGTTCTTAGGTAACTCAATCGTTTTAAGGCAGCTGTGTATCTGGGTTGGCATTTTGCCTTAGACTGTACTTGGGCTGCATCTGAAAACGCGAAAGGCACCGCAATGTGCCTTTCGCGTCTTGGTTGTGCCTTTCGCGTCCAGATATAGAGAATTGCTATGAGCCCAGTTGGAGGTTTTTCGCCAGCTCCAGACAGTGCAGGCGGAGCTCTTCAACCTTGTCCGGATCCATCTTCGACTGCTGCTCTAACTGGCGAGTCAGATTCTTCGCTTTATCCCGCAGCGCATAACCAGTTTCGGTCAGGTGAATAATTTTTTTGCGCTCATCGTCAGGCGAAACATTACGGGTCAGCAAGGCTTTCCCTTCCAGGCGCTTGACAATCGGTGTCAATGTACCGGGATCCAGGCGGGTATCCTGCGACAACTGCGTTAAGCTGACCCCGTTGTGATACCACAGTGACTGCATCACCAGGTATTGCGGATAGGTCAGATTAAACTCATCCAAAACCGGTCGGTAGGCTCTCACCAATGCATTGGTGGCGGTATACAGAGCGAAACAGACGTTATCTGATAATTGTTGTGACATGGAAACTCCTTGCGCTATCCCGCTTATGATACGACAAAACGACGCCTGACCAAATATTTTGCACACAAAATATTTTCACGCAAAGGGGTTGCCAACCATAAGTTCACAGGTTAGTGTATCCCCACAATTACTTTGCGCGCAAAACTTTTGCGGAGCAATAATATCACGACACGTTAAGAAGGCGACATATGAAAGTACAAGAGATTCATCTGATCTCCCGCCCACAAGGCACCCCAACAGCAGACAACTTTTCCCTGGTTGAGCGTGAGTTAGCACCGATTGAAGACGGTGAAGTACTGATCAGCAACCAATGGATGTCCGTTGATCCTTACATGCGGGGTCGCATGATCGACCGGGCCAGCTATGTTGCGCCGTTCAAACTGAACGAGGTCATGGAAGGCGGCGCGATTGGTGAAGTGATTGAATCCAAGAACCCGAAGCTGCCGGTTGGCACCAAAGTGAGCCATACTTACGGCTGGCGCAGCCATGTTATTAGTGATGGCAGCGACCTAACCCCACTCCCGTCCACATCCCTACCGCTGCAAAGCTTCCTCGGCATTATGGGCATGCCGGGCATGACGGCCTGGACGGGTCTGTTTCGCATCGCTGAACTGAAGCCGGGCGAAACAGTCTTTGTTTCTGCGGCTTCCGGCGCCGTGGGCAGCGCCGTCTGCCAGATGGCCAAACTTCAGGGCTGTACCGTGATCGGCTCTGCCGGCTCCGATGAAAAAGTTGAAAGCCTGAAAGCGCTTGGCGTCGATGCAGTGATCAACTACAAAACTGCGGGTGATCTGACGCAGGCCCTGGCAGAAGCTGCGCCGCAAGGGATTGATGTGTACTTTGAGAACGTCGGTGGTGAGCACCTGGTCGCAGCCCTGAATAATATGAACGAGTTCGGCCGTATCGCCGTGTGCGGCATGATTGCCGACTACAATGCAACCGAGCTGCAACCAGGTCCGAGCAACATCGGTCTGCTGATCGTCAAGAAGCTGAAAATGCAGGGCTTCATTGTGATGGATCACTGGCAACATTACGGCGACTTTGCTGCGCAGATGGGTCAGTGGATCGCGGAAGATAAGATTAAATGGGATGAAACCATTTATGAGGGGCTGGCACAGGCTCCGGAAGCCTTTATTGGCCTGTTCGAAGGCAAGAACAAAGGCAAAATGCTGGTGAAGTTATAATCAACTCGCTGGCGCACACAACGATGATACTTTTGTAAGCCGATCCCATGACGGGCAGTGGCAATGCCAGCGCCCGTCATGATTCATTGCGGTGCCGTCGCCGTTCCCACCAACCCCAACCGATTGGCGATATCGCTGGTGAGCCGATCGACCCCTGCCGCCAGGGCATTCACTTGCGCGACATATCCCGCCTGCTCAAGCGGTACCTGGTACTGAAACGGATAGCCGCCCTGCAGGCCGCCGTGCGCATCCAACAGCAGCCACTCCCCTGCCACCTGTGCGACCCCGGTGTAGTGACCGTTAAACTGGGTAAACCGAACCTGTACCCTTGGCGCGTTCATGGTTTCCAGTGCCGGCGTCAATTCCGTGGGCCAATATCGGGTTTGCTTTCGGCGCAAGTCTAGATTGATCCGTCGCGTCAGCTGCTGCTGAATACTCTCCGCCCAAAGGTTTTGCTGGGCCTGCACCACTTCGGCGTCACTTAACTGATAGACCAGTCCGTTACCTGACAGATGCGCAGCCATTTCAACCGGGCGAACCACCAGAATCGGCCGCCCGACCGGCTGCTGCAATGCTGCAGGTGATCCGGTCACCGGCAGAATATAAGTGCTGCTTACGGCGGTCGGCTCACTGCTGCACCCCACCAGCAGTAACAGCACACCTATCCCCCATCCCCAAATCCGTTGCTGCATCATTGTTGTCCCTCAAACTGTTTCCGTCCCACCGGGATCGGATCTTTGGCCTTTTCTCCGGAGAAAATCAGCGAGTTCGGTTTGTCATTTATTTGCCTAAGTACCGGCTGCAGTTCCGCCATCACCTGCTCAAAACGCTGGATCGCCTGCTCCAGATTACGATACGGCACGCCATCCGGCCCCAACCCGTTCAGCGTACTTTGGATCTGCTGTAGGCTCTCACGGATCTCCCCCGGGATGGCCTGGGTTTCTTTCCTGGCCAGGAGAAGCGCCAGTTCATTCGCCATTTTTTCCGTGGCCTGTAGCGTTCGCTGCGACGCCCGGAGACTCCGGTTCAGAGTCAGCAAGGTATCTTCAACCGGCATCTCGTTGACCTTATTCAATACCGCACTGATTTGTTTCTGAATTTCAGCAAAACCGCCCGCTTTGGTCGGAAAAATATCGTATTTTCCGTAGCGCTGCATGTTCGGCATCACTTCGTCCGGATGAATTTCCATATCCACCAGTAAGGCCCCGGTCAGCAGATTCCCTGTTTTCAGCGATGCCCTGAGCCCGGCTTGAAACTCCTGCTCCAGCTGCGCTTTGATCCGAGCCAGCTGGCCCGGCTCCAGTGTCGGGTAAACCCGGCCCAGCTCAATCCGGACCAGCACCGGAATTTGCTTATGACTAAACCCTTCCAGGGCTCTGGGCATCTCCAGCGGCACCTGCCTGACGGTACCAATCTGTATCCCGCGGTATTCAACCGGCGCCCCGGCAGACAAACCGCGAACCGACTCATCAAACAGCAACACATATTCCAGATACTCATCGAAAAAGCGCTCCCGGGCCTCTTTGAGATTGTCATACAGTCTGAATCGGGTCATATCCTCCGAGATTAGTTTGCCCGGATCGTTGCCCCGCGGCACCCTGAAACTCACCCCCCCGGTGATCAAGGATTCAATCGAGCCGATTTTCAGGTTAAACCCTTCGGCGGACATTTGCAGATCAACACCTGAGGTCAGCCAAAAGCGGGTTCGTTTACGGATCAGGCTGTTGTAAGGCTCAAAGATAAACAGCTGATAATTGGCTCGTTTCTGCTTGGCATCAAAAGTGGCTTTTTCCACCCGGCCCACGGTAAATCCCTCATATAACACCGGATCGCCGACGCCCAGTTTCCCGGCCTCATTGTGATACAGCACCAGTCGCAATCCTTTGGCATCCGGCGGCGCGACCGGCGGGACATCCAGTACAGTGAACGATGTTTCTTTCGAGTCGCTGACCCCGGGCTGAAGCTGAATGTAAGCACCGGAGAGCAGGGTATCCAAACCGGAAATCCCTTCTTTGCCTATCCGCGGTTTCACGACCCAAAACAGCGTGTCGTCTTTGAGCATCCGCTCCGCATCTTTTTCCAGCTGGGCCGTGGCCACAATCGCCGTATAGTCCTTGTTGAGCCGCACGTCCGTGATCACCCCCACCCGAACATTCAGCGCCCGGATTTCGGTTTTCCCGGCTTCGATCCCCTCAGCGGTATTAAGCATCAGGGTCACTTCCGGACCTTTGCTGACCATATATTGCACCAGCATCCAGATCCCGATCGCCAACGCGATCGCGGGAACCAGCCAAATTGTCGACACTTGTCTGAGCGCCTTGACCTGCGCCTGATCCGGCGCTGTTTCATCACTCATGCAGCTTCTCTTCTTGTTGGGTTAATGTGGTTGTCGCGTTTGCCTCGTGCTCCGCAGGCTGGCTCTCAATCCAGAACACTCGCGGATCGAAGGTGATCGCCGACAACATGGTCAAAATCACCACACTCGCAAACGACAGCGCGGCCGGACCGGGAAAAATCGCCATCAGGTTTTGCAACTGCACCAGCGCCACCAAAATCGCGACCACGAAAATATCAATCATCGACCAGCGGCCAATCAGTTCCGTGATCCGGTAAAGTTTGAGCTGCAAAATCGCCTGGCGCTGGCTGCCGACCTGCTGCGCATTCACATACAGCCAGCCCAGCGCCAGCATTTTCGCCAGCGGGATCACAATGCTGGCCAGAAAAATCACCCCGGCAATTGGATAGGAGCCCAGTTGCCACAGCAAAATCACCCCGCCCATGATGGTCGACCCTTCTTCTTTGCCGAGGCTGACGGTGATCATCATGGCATAGAGGTTCGCGGGCACAAAAAATATCACGGCGGCAATCAACAAGGCCCAGGAACGCTGCAGGCTTTGCTTGGGATTAAACGGATGCAGACGGCCATGGCAACGCACACAACGGGGATGACTCCCCGGCTCCGGCAGCGGATTGAGCTGCGCACAACAGTGGCAACTGACGTGATTAATTGAATGATGGCAATCGCCGGGGGAGATACCGCCAACCGGCATCATGGGTTCCAGTTGCAACCACAGCCAGGTGCGATCCACCATCGACACGCATTTCACCACCAGCAGGGTGTAAATACAGAACGCCCAAAACGACATCCCGAGCCCGACATCCGCCAGTGACGAAATCTTAATCAAACTGACCAGGACCCCAATCAGGAACACATCCACCATCAGCCAGGGCTCAGCCACCGACATCATCCGACACAGTCGCTTCTGAAATGCCGTCACCGGCCGGACATCAATGCCCTGATAGCGCCGTCCGGCCAGCCTGTAGAGATACAACACGGTAGAGAGATACCAGGCCGGCAGGATCACCACCGTCAGCAACAACAGGGCGGCCAACAGGCTGTTGCGAAACTGACTGAGCATTTCTGCGGCATGCAGCAAGGTAATCTCCTGGCTGATCCCCTGCACACTGAACGACATAAACGGAAAACTGACACTGAGGATCAACATGATCAAACTGGCAATCCCATAGGCCAACGGCCGCTGGAACGGCAAGGTGATATGTTTGGCCAGCAAATGTCCGCATCGCGGACACAGCGCCTTCTGCCCGCCGGCCAGCAGCGGCAGCACGGTGACCAGGCCGCACTCTTCACAACCGACCAGGACATCCGGGGAGGATTGTTCACTCATACTTTGCCTTCATCTCATCACGTCCCATCCCGCGTCAAACGATCTAAGTATAGGTAAGGTCTGTAAAAAGCGAGGATAACACCAGGGTAAAGATGAGACGGCCCTGAGGCGAAGAGGGCATTCAAACGGCAATAAAAAACCTCCCGGCGGGAGGTGAATTCAAGCAAGATAAAGTGAACGTCTAGTTACTACAAAGCTCAAATGAGCAAATTGACTGATGGATGGATCACAGCGCCATCAAGTGAAGCCGCGCGGCTCGGATAACCTGACCTGCGCAGCTCCAATCAATGGGTCGTCCTCAATAAGAGTATAGTGAACATTATCAATCCCACACAGTTTGCATGGAATTCAACCATCCACCCTCAGTTGCATCAAACCGCCAGCGCTGCATGCGCCCGATCCGTTTTCGCGGCGCAAATGTAGTCATTTTTGTGTAGCCCCTTAATGGAATGGCTCCACCAACAGACCGTCACCTTGCCCCACTCCAACGTAATCGTGGGATGGTGAAATTCCGCTTCGGCCAGCTCGGCCACCTTGTCAGCAAAAGCCCAGGCCTGTTTGAAGTTCTTAAAGGTATACACCCGCTCCAACTGATCGATCCCCTCCCGCGAAAGCACTTCCCACGCCGGAATACTCTTCGCCAGCTCAACCCGCTCATCCGCAGTTACCAATGGCGCGTCAATTTGGCAAGCTTCGCATTTCAATTCATGTAAATCAGACATAGTCTCCCACAACCTCCTTATCTTTCGGTGGAAACATCGGCTTATGTAAGCCTAATTCAATCGCTTGATGAACCATACTCATAATGTCCTGATGCGCCAGTTCATACAGTTGTTCAATCTCATCCAAGACAAAATAGATCGGTTGCATGATGTCGATCCGGTACGGGGTCCGCATAATATCGACCGGATCAAACGGCCGGTAAATCGGCTTCTCACCCGACACCGCATATTCCGTCTCGCCCGGTGACGATAAGATCCCGCCGCCATAGATACGCAGATCATCCCCTCGGCGCAACAACCCAAACTCAACGGTAAACCAGTACAAGCGCGCTAAATACACCCGCTCCTGCTTGGTCGCGGCATAGCCCAGGCGACCATAGGTATTTGTAAATTCAGCAAATGCCGGATTGGTCAGCATGGCACAATGACCGAAAATTTCATGGAAAAAGTCCGGCTCCTGCAAATAATCGAACTCTTCCCGACGGCGTAAGAAAGTCGCCACCGGAAACTGCTTATTTGCCAACAGGTTGAAAAACCGATCGAAATCAATCAACGCCGGAACCCGGGCACACTCCCACCCGGTCGCTTGGCGCAATACCCGGCTGATCTCTTCCAGTTGCGGCACGCGATCCCGCGGCAGATCGAGTAGCTTGAGCCCGGCGATATATTCGTCACACGCCCGACCTTGAATACAGCTCAGCTGCCGGCTGACCAGATCATGCCAGATTTGATCTTCCTGGGGATCCCAGTGAATAAAGCCGTTTTCATCAGGCTTTTTGGATACATACTTTGTGGCTACACCCATAAACGAACCTGCTTCTTGTCGTGTTTTATGACCCGACGTCCCTGTGGATTTATATGAACTTCTTCCGTCTTCATTAAGGTTAGGTGTTTTACCGGTCCGAATGGAACCCGATGATAAGAATCGTAAAAACGGTCGATGTAACAATATTTTTACATCAGCCAAAAGTTTACCCCTGCGCGACCCCTGTAGCGATCCAGGGGGAAATCGGCCTCAATATCACCTTGTGAATGAGCCAGTTATGTAAAACTTTCGGCACAGAAAACGGCTGAAAAAATACCGGTTTCAAGTTGCTTGTTCCGTCTGGCTCAGCCAGATTTAGTACATTGAGTAACAAACCATTAACCTTAAGGATGAAGCGATGCGGCACTGGTTTCAGTTTCCAATCATTGAGGGAAAGGCTTCCCGACAGGCGCACTGTGATCTCCCGGACGGGACCTTTGAACGTGAATGCGGCAAGGAAGGCTTCTTCGGCCCGGCCAGCCACATGTATCACGCCAATCCGCCAACCGGCTGGGTGAGCTGGGACGGACCGCTCCGTCCGCGCGCGATCGACACCAACAAGCTTGAGCAATCCGGCCATACACCATGGGATGCCTCGCTGCTGCTGCATAACCGCAATGTGAAGTTCCGGGTCTGGAATTGCCGGACGTCGATGGATCACCTGGTCCGCAACGGCGACGGGGATGAAGTGCTGTTTGTCCATCAGGGCAGCGGCCACCTCTACTGTGACTACGGCCACCTGACGTTCCGCGACGGCGACTATATTGTCCTACCCCGTGCCACCAGCTGGCGCATCGACGTGGACGAGCCGGTGACCCTGCTGCTGATTGAGGCCACCAACAGTGGCTATCAGATGGCAGAGCGGGGGCTGGTTGGCCAGCATGCCGTCTATGATCCGGCGGTGCTCGAGCATGCCCGTATTGACGCAGCGTTTCTGGCGCAGCAAAGCAGCGACCAGCAATGGCAAGTGATCCTGAAAGCGAGAGATCAGCTCAATACCATCACCTACCCGTTCAACCCGCTCGATGCCCAGGGTTGGAAAGGTAACCTCACGGTGTTCAAGCTGAACTGGCGGGATATTCGCCCGCTGATGAGCCACCGCTATCACCTGCCGCCGTCAGCACACACCACGTTTGTCGCCGAAGGCTTTGTGATCTGCACTTTCGTGCCCCGGCCGATCGAAAGCGATCCCGGTGCGCTCAAGGTGCCGTTCTATCACAACAATGATGACTACGATGAAGTGCTGTTCTACCACCGGGGCAATTTCTTCAGCCGGGACAACATCGAAGCCGGGATGATCACCCATCACCCGTGCGGCTTTTCCCATGGCCCGCACCCGAAAGCATTGGCGGCCAGCATGGACAGTCCGAAGAAAGAAACCGACGAGGTTGCCGTCATGATCGACACCCGCTGGCCGCTGGATCTCGCGGAATTACCTGAAGGTGTTGAAAATCAAGACTATGTTTATTCATGGTTGAACAAAAAATAAGTCACGCTCTGGCGTCTCGAAATACGGATATTTACCTCTGCAATTAAAGGAGTTGCGTGTGAAACTAGCTTCCCTAAACCATGGCCGCGACGGACAACTGATTGTTGTGTCCCGAGATTTGACCCAAGCCGCCCATGCCCATGACATCGCCCCGACCTTACAGTTTGCCCTCGATAACTGGGATCAGGTTGAAGCGGATCTCCAGCATCTGTATCGCAATCTCAATGACGGCGTGGCGCAGGATGTGTTCCCGTTTAACCCGGCGTTGTGCGCCTCTCCCCTGCCCCGTGCCTATCAGTGGGCTGACGGCAGTGCCTATGTCAATCACGTTGAGCTGGTCCGCAAAGCCCGCGGCGCGGAAATGCCGGAAAGCTTCTGGACCGATCCGCTGATGTATCAGGGCATGTCCGACGGTTTTCTGGCCCCTTGCCAGGATATTGAAATGGCGGATGAACACTGGGGCATCGACTTTGAAGGCGAGATCGCCGTGATTACCGACGATATCAACATGGGCACCCGCACCGAGGAAGTGCACGGCCATATCAAGCTGCTGATGCTGGTCAACGATGTGTCCCTGCGTAACCTGATCCCGGCAGAGCTGGGCAAAGGCTTCGGATTCTTTCAGTCCAAGCCGGCCTCGGCCTTCTCACCTGTCGCCGTCACCCCGGATGAGCTGGGTGAGCACTGGCACGATTTCAAGGTCCATCACCGCCTGACAGTCCACTACAACGACGAACTGTTCGGCCAGCCCCATGCCGGGACCGATATGACCTTCAACTTTGCCGAATTGGTGCAGCATGTCGCCAAAAGCCGCCACCTCTGTGCCGGGACGATCATTGGCTCCGGAACGGTGTCAAACAAAGACCGCAGCAGCGGCTCATGCTGCCTGGCTGAGCGCCGGATGCTGGAAGTGATTGACCACGGCTCAGCCTCCACCCCGTTCATGCAATTCGGCGATACCGTCAAAATCGAAATGTTCGATGAGACCGGGCAATCCATCTTTGGGGCGATTGAGCAAAAAGTCGTGCGCTATGAGCACCGCTACCACGACGAAGATCTCAACCATCACAAGCCGATGTAACCGGAGGTGCCATGGAGCTTTTTGATTACTTCCGCTCATCGGCCTCTTACCGGGTACGCATTGCGCTCAACCTCAAAGGGCTGGACTACGATCTGAACCCGGTCTCTTTACTGGCCAACGAGCAGCAGGCCGCCCGCTATACCTCGCTCAACCCCAGCGCCTTGGTGCCGGGGTTGCGCACCGAGCACGGGATGCTCGGTCAGTCGGTCGCCATCCTGGAATACCTGGAAGAGCAATATCCGGAACCTTCCATTTTGCCCGGCAGTGCCTGGGAAAAAGCCAAATGCCGCGAGCTGGCCCTGACCGTCGCCTGCGATATCCACCCGCTCAATAACTTGCGGGTGCTCAATTATCTCAGCCGCCAGCTCGGCGTCGAGCAAACGGAAAAAACAGTGTGGTACCACCACTGGCTCACCCTCGGGTTTCAGACGCTGGAATCCCTGCTTGAACCGCAGGATCACCCGTTTTGCTGCGGCGACCAGCCGACCCTGGCCGATATCTGCCTGATCCCGCAACTCTACAACGCCCGGCGGTTTGAGCTCGATTTGAGCCCTTTCCCGACATTGACCCGGATAGAGCAACAGTGCCAGCAACTGGAAGCGTTCCGCCGCGCCCATCCGGATGCGCAACCGTCCTAGCGTTTCTGGATATTGCGGAACAGATTGCACAACACCGGGACGATGTCCGGCTCTCACAGCCACCCGCCCAAACATGGTCCCTCCGGCAGGATCAATGAACACAGGATCAAACAGCACAAGGAGTGTGTGATGACAGCAAGCAATGAGGTAGAGATCATGGATATCCAGCGCGACTACCAGCCCCATCTGATGTGGATGCCGGAAAAAGATCGCATTCATGACAGCTTGTTATACCAGTTTATGGTCCGGCTCAGCGAACAGGAAAATACCCTGTTTCACGACTACAACCAGCTCCATCACTGGAGTGTTGAGCACAGCGACGCTTTCTGGGATGAAGTCTGGGATTTCTGTGGTGTGAAGGGCCACAAACAAGGCCCGACCACACATTGCCCGCCGCAGACACCGACCCCGGCCAAAGATACCCAGTGGTTTCCTCAGGCGACCCTTAACTTTGCCGAAAACCTGCTCAGTAACTGGGAGCGTCATGCGGCGGCCGATGCCCTGATTTTTCATTGTGAAGGTGACCCGGACCGTCGCCAGCATTTGAGCTGGCAACAGTTGTACTGGCAGACCTCGCAGTTTGCGGCCTACCTGTCCTCCCGGGGGATCAAGCAGGGCGATGTTATCGCCGCCTATACCCCGAACCTGCCCCAGACGATCGTCGCCATGCTGGCGGCTACCTCGCTGGGTGCTATCTGGACTTCAACGTCCCCCGACTTCGGCGTCGACAGCGTCGTCGAACGATTCGGCCAGACCGAGCCCAAGTTATTGATTTGCGCCGACGGGTATTTTTATAACGGCAAGATCCACAACAGCCTGGACAAAGTTGCGGCGATGCTGACGGAACTGCCGAGTGTCCGCGATCTGGTGATCATCCCTTACACCCAAACCGTGGATGAATTGACCGCTCAATCAACCGGACCCAAGCAGTCAGAGCCAACGCCTGAAAATGGCGAAACCGCTTACTGGCCGCAGATCCTGGAGTGCTTTGCGCCTCAGCCTTTGACATATACTCCGGTGCCATTCAATCACCCGCTGTATATCCTCTATTCATCCGGCACTACGGGGCAGCCGAAATGTATCGTGCACGGCACCGGCGGCACCCTACTGAACCACCTCAAAGAGCACCAGTTGCACAATAACATCAAGCCGGGCGATCGGCTGTTTTACTTCACCACCTGCGGCTGGATGATGTGGAACTGGATGGTCAGTGGCCTGGCGTCCGGGGCCGGGATGGTATTATATGAGGGCTCGCCCTTCTATCCCGACGGCAACGTGTTGTGGGATATGGCGGCAGAGGAATCGGTCACGTTATTCGGCACCTCCGCCAAATATCTCGAAGCGCTGGAAAAACAAGGCTATCAACCGGAAAAAAGCCACGCGCTGCCGACACTCAAGACTTTATGCTCCACCGGCTCGGTGCTGGCACCGGAGCAATTTGACTATGTTTACCGGTCGATCAAATCCGATCTGCAGCTGGCGTCCATTTCCGGCGGCACCGACATCTGCGGCTGTTTTGCCATCGGTAATCCGCTCAATCCCGTCTACCGCGGAGAATGTCAGGGCCGGGCGCTGGGCATGGATGTGCGGGTGTTTGACGAAGAAGGCCGCTCCCTGTTTCAGCAGCAAGGTGAGCTGGTGTGCTGTAACAGCTTCCCTAATCAGCCGGTCGGATTCTGGAACGACCCCGACGGCAACCGCTATCAGCATGCCTACTGGGATACTTTCCCCAATGTCTGGCACCACGGCGATTTTGTCACGCTGAGCGAAACCGGCGGGTTGATTTTCTTTGGCCGCTCCGACGCCGTGCTTAATCCGGGCGGGGTCCGGATCGGCACTGCGGAAATCTACCGTCAGGTCAATCCGCTGCCAGAAGTGATCGACTCCATTGTTATCGGCCAGAACTGGCACAACGATGTCCGGGTGGTGCTGTTTGTCCAGCTTACCGAGGGACAGGTTCTGGATGATGCCCTGAAACAAACCATTTGTCGGCAGATCCGGGAGCACTGCTCTCCCCGCCATGTGCCAGCGGTGATCCTGGCGGTGGATGACATTCCCCGCACCAAATCCGGCAAGCTGGTCGAGCTGGCGGTACGCAATGTGGTCCATCACCAATCGGTCAAAAATGTCGGCGCGCTGGCAAATCCGCAAGCATTAGAGGCGTTTAAGAATCGTCCGGAACTGCAAGACCACCCGAAATAATCCGGGTCGGGGCACTTCATCTCCGCCAAGGAGTGATATGATGGTCGGATCATGCAAACAGGAGAAGCAGAGCCCGCGATGAAGCGTATTCCGACCAACATTATCACCGGTTTTTTAGGTGCCGGAAAAACCACGGCCATTCTTTCCCTGCTGGCCCGCAAGCCTGAGGGGGAAAAATGGGCAATCCTGATCAACGAGTTCGGCAATGTTGGCGTGGATGGCGCCATCCTTGATCAGCAAGGCGCCATCGTCAAAGAAGTACCGGGCGGCTGCATGTGTTGTGTCGCCGGGCTGCCGATGTCGGTCGGCATCAACGCCCTGCTGGCGCAAAAACCGGATCGCCTGCTGCTGGAGCCAACCGGGCTCGGCCATCCGAAAGAAGTGATCGCCAAACTGACATCTGAGAGTTATCGCGATTACATCGATCTCAAAGCGACGATTACGCTGGTCGACCCACGTCACTTTTCCGATCCACAATATACCCAAAACCAGAACTTCCAGGATCAGCTGGCGCTAGCCGATGTCGTAGTGGCCAACAAGCTGGACGCCTGTAGCGATGCCGATTTAGCCGCATTTGAGACCTATCTCGCCGAATGTGAACCGGCTAAAACCGCGACCGGGAAAGTCGAGCAAGGTGCGCTGGATATTCGCTGGCTCGAGATTGAACGAACGGAACGCGAAGCGGCCCACAGCCATCACCACCATGCCAGTGACTCGGCCGAACCCCTGCCGGGATTGGAGCTGGCACCGGGGCAAGCCTTTATCCGCCGGGAAAACAACGGTCAGGGATACCGTAGCTGTGGCTGGTGTTTTGCCGCCGATCAGATCTTTGACTTTTCCCAACTGTTCAGCCTGTTTTCAAACCTCAATGCCCAACGGGTGAAAGCTGTGGTCAACACCGAGCGTGGCTGTTTTGCCTTCAACGTGGTCAATCAGGTGGTTTCGGTCAATGAGCTGACCCTGAACGGCTTCGAATCGCGGATTGAAGTGATCGACAGAGAGCCTCTGCCCTGGGATGAACTGGAGCAAATTCTGTGTTCGATCGCCAGTGCACAATCCTGAGTCTTGACGCCTCATTGTGTTCGACTTCATGCTATTAATGAGTATTGAAGACATAAAAATATCCAATCCATTGCAGCGTCATCGAAAATTTGTCCGGGGCTGCCTCAGCCCGGACGTCATTATAAGCAAGGAGCAAATATGCTAAACCCTGCTACTGCGAAAGCAGTCATTGATCATGCGTTATTCCTCGGGGCCGATTTTGCCGAACTCTTCGTCGAGCATCATCAGTCCAGCTCAGTCGAGCTGATTTCCGGCGATATCGACAAGGTCAATTCCGGTATCGACTTTGGTATCGGTGTCCGCCTGTTCTTCGGCCACAAAGTCCTGTACGGCTATACCAACAGTACCGACGAAGAAGAACTGAAACGCGTGACCAGCCTGCTGGCCGCCAAAGATAAACGCGATCAGATTGCCCAGGCCGGCGCATTAAACCTCAGCCGCTACACGGATCGCCACCAGTGTCAGCTACCGCTCACGCAAGGCGCCAACCTCGACGCCAAGATTGCTTTTCTGCGCGATACCGATCAGGCTGCGCGCGACGAAGATGAGAAGATCTCCCAGTTTATCGGTCGTATTCTGCAACGGGAGCAGCAAATCGAAATCTTCAACTCAACCGGGCTGCATATCGGCGATACCCGCCACTATACCCGCGTTGCCGCCACTGCGATTGCCCAAAACGGCAACGAGCAGTCAACCGGCTTTGAATCGCCGGGCGCGCTGACCGGCTGGGAATTCAATACCCGGCTGGATGCCCGCGAGCTGGGCCAGCAAGTTGCCAAACAGGCGATGGTGAAGCTGTATGCGGAACACTGCCCGTCAGGTGAAATGCCGGTGATTATCGGTAACGGCTTCGGCGGCGTGATCTTTCACGAAGCCTGTGGCCACTTGCTGGAGACCACTTCGGTGGCCAAGAAAGCCTCGGTGTTCCATGACAAGATGGGCGAAATGATTGCCAACCCGGTGGTCAGCGCTGTCGATGACGGCACCATGAACCACGAGTGGGGCTCAATCAACATCGATGACGAAGGCATGGAAACTCAGCGCACCCAACTGATTAAAGACGGTAAGCTGACCAGCTTCATGGTCGATCAGATGGGAGCGCGCAAAACCGGGTTTGCACCGACCGGCTCAGGCCGTCGTGAATCCTACAAATATGCGCCGACCTCGCGGATGCGCAATACCTTTATCGAACCGGGTGACAGCTCCCTCGATGCGATGATTGCCAGTGTCGAGCGCGGTATCTTTGCCAAGAAAATGGGCGGCGGCTCGGTCCAGCCGGGCACCGGCGAGTTTAACTTTGCCGTGCAGGAAGCCTATCTGGTCGAAAACGGCCAGATCACCAAACCACTCAAATCCGCCACCCTGATCAGCACCGGGCCGAAAGTGCTGAAAGAGATCAGCATGGTCGGTCAGGACTTCGCGCTGGCCGCCGGGATGTGCGGCTCGGTCAGTGGCTCAGTGCCGACCACCGTCGGTCAGCCCGCCCTGAAAGTCGATAACATTCTTGTCGGTGGAGGTAACTAATGGCCGATCAACAAACGCTTCAACACGCCATCGATCAGGTTCTGGATCGCGTGACCGCTGCCGGTGCCGACGCCGATGTGATTGCCAGCAGCAGCAACAACTTTTCCCTCAAAGCCAATGCCGGTGAGCTGGATGAGTACAAAGTGACCTCAGGCCAGGTGATTGGGGTTCGGGTGATCAAAGATCAACGGATTGCCACCAGCTATTCGGAATCGCTTGAGCCCGCCAGCCTGGACATGATGGTCGAGCAGGCACTGCAAAATGCCCGCTTTACCAAACCGGACGAGCACCAGACAATTCGCTGTCACGATAGCCAGCTGACCACCACCGCTGAGGAAATCTACCAGCAAGACGAGGCCAGCGTGGATGACAAGATCGCCCTCGCCCTGTCGCTGGAAAGCGGTGTCGTGGCCAAGCCGAATGCTTCGTCCGCGCCGTATAACGGCTTTGGCGAGTCCGACAGTCGGATTATTCTGGCCAATACCCGCGGGACGCTGTGTCAGCACCAGGAGCGTTCGACATACTGCTACGCCTACACTCTGTATGAGCAGGACGGCAAACAGTCGATGCACGGCGGCATGTCTTCCGGCCGTCGATTTGACGAACTGGACCCAGCCTACTGCATCAACCATGGT
This sequence comes from Photobacterium sp. TY1-4, assembly GCF_025398175.1. Taxonomy (NCBI): domain Bacteria; kingdom Pseudomonadati; phylum Pseudomonadota; class Gammaproteobacteria; order Vibrionales; family Vibrionaceae; genus Photobacterium; species Photobacterium sp. TY1-4. The sequence continues at coordinate 43,728 of NZ_CP099735.1, read as the reverse complement.
TACGAAACGGCCAAAGCCCTGCTGGATGGCGCGCCGATTGCCACCGGCAACTACCCGGTGATTTTTGACCTCAGTTGCCTGAGCAGCCTGTTTGGCGCATTTGGTATGTGCCTCTCCGGCCATGCGGCGATGAAAGGGATCAACCCGTGGCGAGATGCCTTACAAACCCAGGTTGCCAGCCCGCTGCTGACGATTTCAGATATTGCTTATCTTCAAGGCGGCTCCGCGATTAAAGCATTCGACAGCGAAGGGTATGCAACAACGGACACCATCCTCATCGGCGAAGGCCAGCTGCAAAGCCTGCTGCACAACAGCCATACCGCCAGCTTCTTCGGCATTGAGAACACCGCCAATGCATCGCGCTCGGCTAAGGGCGGTTTAGGCGTTTCCTCACGCCATACCGTGGTAGCGACCGGCGCCAGCTCTGAGGCAGAAATTACGTCGGGCGAATATCTGGAACTGGTGGAATTGCAGGGCGTACATTCCGGCGCAGATGCGGTCAGTGGCGACTTCTCCTTTGGTGCCAGCGGCTTCCTGTGCCGCGACGGCCAACGCATTCAGCCGGTCCGTGGCATCACAGTTGCCGGGAACTTCTACCAAATGCTGAAAGCAATCGACGCCGTCGGCGACACGCTGCAAAACGATTACGAGCGTGATTTCTTTGCGCCGAAAATCCGCTTTGCCAAGCTGAGCATTGCCGGGAAGTAACACGCCAACCTGACCCGCATCGCCTCTGTGTGGGTTTGGAAAGCTAAAAAAACGGCGAGCATCATGCTCGCCGTTTTGTTTTGGATCAGCCGCTTGCCACAACGCAGGCGCTGCTATCCGATCGCCGTATCCGGATCAATATGATAGTAGGTATTCACCGAAGTCCCGCCTAACTCCGGCTCCAGATAATCCCGGACGGCATCAATGGATTCGGCTTCCCACATACACTGACAGAGCGAATGGCGCTCACTGATCATCGTGGTGTGCAGTTGCATCCCACTGGGGGGGCTGGCCAGCATATCGCCCACTTTCTGCCAGAATGCGTCCGGATCTTTGATGGCATGCTTAATCGCGACAAACATAATTCCGCTCCTTTGCTCTGTCCAAAGTATAGCGGGAATTGAGAAATGTCGTTGAAATCAACCCTTTCCGTCTGCCGCTTAAATCACGCCTTTAAATCGCGCCTGCGCACTACGGCTGACCGGTAATTTCTGCTGGCCAACCATGGCGAACAACCGGCCGGTAAAATCCTTGTGGACCTTCTCTATCGCCGCCACATTAACGACGGTGGAGCGATGCACCTGCCAGAACTGCTCCGGGTCCAGTTGCTCCAGCAATGACTTGAGTGCAATTCTCAGCACATATTCATCCACCGCGCCCGGTTTGTGGTCGCTGCGTTTAAACACCGAAACGTATTTATCTTCGGCTTTGAAATAGAGAACATCCGCAACCGAGATGACATAGATATCTTCCCCCCGGCTGGCTTTGACCCAATTGAGATAGGAAACCGGCGCCGGCACCGTCAGATGGTTGAGCTGATCAATCAAGCGCCCCAGATCCTGCGGCGCCAGTCCTGTGTCTGGAGAGCCCCGGCCAGCCTGTTCAGACAGGCGACGCTGGACCTTTTCACAGGCCTGGGCCAACCGCGCTTCCGTCAACGGTTTGAGCAGATAATCAATCGCGTTCTGCTCAAACGCGTTGACCGCATAATCTTTATAAGCTGTGGTAAAAACAATGTGCGGCACCTGCGCCAAATCGGCCAGCGACTTGGCAACCGACATGCCATCCAGCGCTGGCATCCGAATATCGAGAAACACCACGTCCGGCTGATGCTGTTTGATTGCTTCTAATGCCTCGATCCCGTTTCCCGCCGCAGCCACAATGTCCAGCTCCGGCCAGACCTCCGCCAATGCTTTGTTCAAATGATGCCGCAGCACCGGCTCATCGTCGGCGATCACAGCCGTAGCAAACGTGTTGACCATCTTTTCTCCCTGATTCACTTAACCTGCTGGATGCTCGGCACTCTTAACGTCGCAATCACCCCGCCTTCCGGCGGCTCTTTAATACTCAGGCTTCCCTGTTCACCGTACAAGGCCTGAAGCCGGTTGCGGATATTCTCGATCCCCAGCCCATGGCCCCCGGACACTGCGTTTGGCTGAAAGCCGTTCCCGTTATCCATCACCTCGACGGACAAAACGCCTTCCGCTTCTGAGAAAACCAGCGCGATCCGGCCCCCTTCCGCTTTGGATTCAATGCCGTAATCCACGGCATTTTCCACCAACGGCTGGATCATCAGAGGCGGGATCTGCTGCTGGAGATCAACATTGTGATGCGTGATGTCATAGTCCAACCGATCCCCTAAGCGGATTTTCTGAATATCCAAATAAGCGGAGATAAAAGCAATTTCCTCTGCCAGCGTGGTGTACTGCGCCCGGCTTTTGTTCAGGTTGCCGCGAAACATATCCGTCAGCCGCACCAGCACGTGCTTGGCTGTTTCCTTGTCCTGATCAATCAGTGCGATGGCATTGGCGAGCGTATTGAACAAGAAATGCGGTTCAATCTGGCTCTGAAGCTGCCCCAACTGACTCAGGGCCAGCGCTTTTTCCTGCTCAGCCTGCTTCAGCCGGGCGGCTTCAATCGCTTGCTGCATGAGCAGGCGTTTTTCGTAACTGTAGAAATAGTAAAAGCACAACACCGTAAAGATCAGCGCCAGCAAAATGACCGTTTTCATCGTTTCCAGGAACTGTGTCGAATCCGGATCATTCAACCAGAAATACGCGTTCGCCGTTCCCAGCAACATGGCCGTTAAGACCGAACTCACCGTCACAAACCGATGACTCAGTTGCGGGAAACCATAAGTTATCAGGCGCGCCGGGATCACCGCACTCATCCCGTAGCCAAAACTGACGATCAAATCATCATAAAAACTTCCCGGCCAAACCAGTGTGGTTGCAATCGCAATCACCAGACAGAACAGCGCTGTCATCCCGATGCTTTTCCACCAGGGGGAGAGTTCTTCCACCATTGTATCCATATTAAAACCGTCCTTTTAGATTCAAAAAAATCATACGCTTATCGGGTAAATTCTGAAACACTGACTGCCGATCTCCGGTCATAAAACGGGCCGCAAGTTCCAAGTCGAGTGTCGCCTCGCCGGAGTCATAGACCGGATACGCCAGCCATTGCGTCGCAATCACACCCTGATCTTCAGGGGCGAACAACACATCCACCGTGGGGGTCAGATCCGCCAGCCAGCCAATATTTCGGGTCAGCGCCCCCTGCTGCCAGACCGCCGGATCCATGGTCCAGTGCAACATGACATTGTGACGCACCAGATTCTCCGCCTGAAACGCCCGGCCGTAAGAGGATCTCAGGCCATTCCTGGCCTGCTGCATACTGACCAGCGCCCGCTGTAGCTGCTCTGCCTGATGCAATGCGGTTTGCCACTGAGCATGGTGCCAGCTGCGATTGTCATACCAATATTCCAGGACCACCTGTTGCCCTGCCGCACTGGCCCAGGTGAACCCCAACAGGGCTTGCCAGCCGTCACGATGGGTGACCAGTTGTACCGGGGCCTGAGGCGAGGCCGGGAGCTCAAATCCCTCATATCGACGTTGATACACCGAAGACACATGCAGCGCCCAGGCTTCATCCAACACGGTGACCCAACCCGCGCCCATCAGGCCATGACGGACATCGTCATAGTACGCGATGCCCTGCCACTCGTGATCCCCAGACAGCCAGTAGCGGCGCAAGCCGCTCCCACGCTGATCTTCGGCCAGTTCACTGCGATCCTGCGACACCCAGGCAGTATCGGCATACAGCATGGTCCATTCCCCGGCCTGATCAAACATCGAGACCGAAGCCACACCCGCCCCTTCTTCCACCTGGATCCCGACCGGGTGACGCGGATACGGGGTGATGATATCCAACGGCCGGTAGCCGTAACCCACACCCCATCCCAAGCGCACTTTTCCTAAGGTCAGCTCCCAGTCACTGTCAGCGATCGGCCCCTGCCAGAACAGTTCCCGAACGAGCCATTGGGACTCGGGGTCGACCTGCTGATCGCTGTTGTACAGATCATCTCCTTTTACGGCGAAGCTGCCCACCCAGTTGCCGTCGCGAAGTTCAACATCCAGCAGGGCATGGATTGACTGCTCATCGCCAACCGATTCCTGCGGAAAAAATACACTGGCTTGTGTTTCCCGGTGTTCGACACTGGCGACCCAATCCCACTGCACCGACATCGCAGATGTCTCTCCGGCGATCATGAGCGACAGGGCAAGTCCCGCCGACCGAATCCAACCACGCTTCATCTCACAGCTCCGAGACAGGATTACGGGACAGATAAGCCGGGTTATAGAACTTATCCGCCAGGGTCATGGGCACGATCTGCTGATACTCGATCACAGTTTTCTTACCCGATTGGATTTGATCCAGCAGCGTCATGGCCACCACCCGGGGTTTTCCGTCCAACACCCCTTGGGTAAACCAGGCTTGCTTGGCCAGCTTGCCGGAGCGCAAATACAAATTCGCTTTCAGCGGAAACGCACTCCCCTGCGCCAGCCAGAGTTCAATTCGGGCATAGCTGGCCCCGGACGTTTTTGCCGTCAACGCCAGTTGCTGCGCGGCATACTGTGTCCCGTCTGCCGACACCACTTCGGTGTCGGCAACCCACTGCCCCTGATAATCCTGGCTCCAGGTCAGGGTGGAGATATCACCGACCGAGGCTTCCCCCAGCAATTTCTGCATCGGCGTGATCCGGATCGGGCGACGACTTTTCGGCATCAACAGCCAGTAGTTATCCCCCAGCATCAGCATCTTCTGGCCGGCCTCCGCCGCAGATTGAAACAGCACCAACGACTCCCGTTCCGGACGGTTATAAATATGGTACTGGCGGCGCTTGTCCAGCTCGCCATCCTGATACAAGGTGACCACCGACACGACTTTCGCCGCATCACTGCCCTGACGATACTGGTCGGCCTGCTGTAACAACGCATCCACAGCGTCCACAGATAAACCCGTTTGTGCCGACACCCCGCAGGCAACCACACTCAGTGCCAATGCCAAACCCAAGCGTTTGAGCTGACCGGTCCAAAACATCGCGCGATTAAACCTAAGCCAGTGCCTCCGTGATCGGTTTGTTGAGTCCTTTACGGGCTGAGAAATAGGCAGCGCCCAGACAAATAAAGAGAACCACCATGGATGTTCCGGCCACCAGCCCCGGTGAGAAATCCACATGCAGCGGATAGCCTTCGCTGTATCCAGGTGGCGGTGGCATGTTGACCGGGATCAGCAGCAGATACAGGCTGACGGCCGCCGTCAGCAAGGCCCCCAGCAACGAGCCCATCAGGGCCAGCAGCCCCGCCTCACGGAGAAACCCGGCCATGATTTCGCTCCGGCCACTGCCGAGCGCTGCCAGCGTCCCGATTTCCCGGGTCCGCTCAGTGACTGACATCGTCAGGGTATTGAACAGGGCGACGAACACCACCAATCCCATCACGCCGCCCATCATGCCGAAGATCAGGTCATAGAGGCTTTTGACATTCTGATAGAAAAAAGCACGCTCCTGCCAAGGTGTCAGTGCAATCGGCGGGAGCCCACTGAATGTGTCCAGTTGCTGGCGGATGGTTGTCAGCATCGCCCGGGTATCTGCCGTATGGGTCAGAAATACCGACAGCGTGCTGACCTTGTCCGATTGCAGCAGTTCCTGAGCCGGATGGATATGGATATACAGCTGGCGTTTGTCCAGCTCCGGCACGCCGGTTGAAAACGTGCCGCGAACCCGAAAGTCCATCGCATTCAGCACACCTTCACTGGTGGTCACCAACAGGGTCAGCCAGTCACCGACCGCAACGCCCATGTTTTTCGCCAGCCCGGTGCCCAGCATCACTTCCGGAGACGCCGGATCATAGCGGCTGGCGGTGATCGCCGAGAGCGTTTTGCCGGTTTCCATGGTCAGAAATGGCCCCTTCAGGGTGAACTCGCGCGCATTCACGCCGGTGCCGGTGAAGATGGTCGATTTGGCGCCGTTGGAGACCAACCCGTTGAAGTATATCCGGGGTTGTACCGCCCGCACCTGGTCATGCGCGATCAGTTTGCTCATCAACTGCTGGCTCTGGGTCAGTCCATGGCTGAGCGGCACGCCTTCATCGTGCTCAAAGTACCCGGGCTGACTCAGGGTGATATGGCCGACATCCCGTGCTGTCGACTCTTCCAACGCCTCATAGGTGTACAACCCGTAGCCCCCGGCGGAAGTTAAAGCAAATACCGCAATGGCAATGATCATCGCCGACAGCAGACTCCGGCGCCGATTACGTCTGAGGTTCAGCCAGGCCAGCCGGACCGGCGCCATATTCAGCGCACTGCGCATGCTTGAAAACGTTACGCTGCCCATTTCATCTCCTCCTGCATCCATTGTCCGTCCAGCAGGTTCATCTGCCGGTCACAACGCTGCGCCATGCGCGGATCATGCGTTGCAATCACGAACGTCGTCCCCACTTCGTGGCCCAGGCACTTCATCAGATCAATGACCTGATTGGCACTCTGGCTATCAAGGCTGGCCGTCGGCTCATCGGCAATCACCAGAGAGGGCCGATGGACCAGGGCCCGGGCAATGGCAACCCGTTGTTGCTGCCCGCCGGAAAGGTGGTCCGGGCGCTGATCGAGGCATTCACCGAGGCCGACTTTCTCCAGCATCTGCCGCGCCTGGCGCTGTTGATCTGCTCTTGAAATCCCATTGAGATGCAGCGGATAAGCCACGTTCTCCAATGCCGTCATCACCGGCACCAGGTTGAACTTCTGAAACACAAACCCGAGCTGGCTGCGACGCAAACGCGCTGCGTCGTCCGGATGTCTGGGTGCCGGGAACAGTGCCGATGGGTTTTCACCAAACACCATCTCTCCCTGATAATCGAGATCCAGCAGTCCCAGAATATTGAGAAGGGTGCTTTTACCGGAGCCTGACGGCCCACACAGTGCCACCATCTCGCCCGTCTCAATCACGCCGGAAACACCCTGAAGTGCCGCAACGGATTGATGGCCCAACGCGTAGCACTTGCGCAGATTTTCAAATCGAATCATGCGGCCTCCTGTTGTTGCTCAATCAGGGCTTGCGCCTGCTGTTGCTCTATCAAGGCTTGCGTCTGCTGTGTCAGTGGATGCTCTGAATTGTGAGCACGCATCACCGCCAGCCACTGGTTGGCCTGAACGCGATCCCCGGCGCGAATCGCGGCTTCAACGGCGCGATGATAGATCCAGGCCGTGGCTTCATAAGGGGCCTGTTCAAATTCAGGCAAGGCTAACAGCGACAGATACAGTTCAAATCCCGGCTCAAACTGATGGAACATCTCCGGTAAGCTCGTCAGTGTGGAAGCGGCGATCGCCTGGGCCAAAAAGGACTCCGGGATCCCGGACAGCACCCGCTGCTGCGTCAGGGGCACAAGGCTTGCTGCCTGTAAACTCAGCCCTTTTTCAATCTTGGCGACGCCCTCCTCGACCAGACGCATTGCTTTCCAGGGCAGCCAGGTTTCTCCGGCTTTGAGCGTCTGGGTGCTACCGAGGTAGATCAACGCAATGGGTGAAGCGCCCTGCTCGGTAATCAACTGCTCAAACTGGGTGTGTACATCATCGATATTGTCGGCTTGGCCAAGCGCGACCTGGTTGTACTGCTCAATCATGACATCGAGGGATTCAGCCTGACTCATCCCGGCACACAGCAGGCTGATGCTCAGGATGCTCCAGCGGCCAATGTTCATCAGCCCTTTCTTAAGCAATCGTGGTTTCATGGATAACGATTTCGTTGATAGCGAGTGAATAGATTGCAAGTGAATAGATAGCGGCTTCATGATTTCTCTCCTTCTTCATCGGGTATGGCCCAGAGCACATCGACCTTTTCCCTGAGCTGTTACGACAGAGCGTAAGGAAAACAGCATCAATGTGCGGGCGCATGCGACCAACGCCGTGCTGTGGTCGCGAACCGCAGAAAAAATCGACCGAATGGCAGAGGCGAAGATGAAACCGTCAAATCGGCAACTGAAATGTCTTGGATCACGAACAAACAGCGGCAACCAAATCAACTCGGCAGCAGCGCGCCCGAACACACCCAAGAGCTTCACCCGCAAACGGGAAAGTCAGAGCACACCGAGTCATTCAGACCGGATTGTGAAGCGTGCAGACATCAAGAATGAAACAGAGGGACAACAGAATTGTGCAGAATGGAGAGAAGAATCGGCAGTAGCCCGTCGGCATATTCTCGGGCTACTGTATTGCAGGAATGATTGAAGAAATGACTAATCTACCGGCTGCGCCAGCAGCGCACGCGCTTCCAGGGTTTCAATCCGGGAAATCAGCTCCGGCGTCATAGTTGCTTTCTGACTGGTTTTGAAATTAAACATCACCACCGTCGCCGAGCCGGTCGTGGCCACCGCGCCCAGCTTTTGACTGACGATGGCATATTCCATCGTAAATCGATCTGCTTGCAGCGACGACACCCGACTGCCGACATACAGGGTATCGGGGAAAGTGACCGGCAATTTATAGCGGCATTGGGTCTCGCCCAGTACCGGGCCAATCCCGGTCTGCTTCATCTCTTCCATCAAATCGATATCGCGGAAATAGTCTATCCGGGCCGTCTCGAAGTATCGAAAATAGACCACATTATTGACATGACTGAAGGCGTCCATTTCTCCCCAGGCAACCGGTATTTCTGTCACCACCGGATACCCCTGTAAAAGCTCTTTCATGTTTGCTCCTTGCCTTGGTTAAACCCACGATGAGCCTGCAAATCCCTGATCAGCGACCCGCGACTAGAGCATTTAATCTAACGCCAACCCAACAAAACCACAATAATCAGAAAACAAACCCGTCTGCGGCTGCACACTTTCAGGTACCGCCGAGTGACAGCGGCAATGCTGCGGGCCGGTAAGGCGCATACAGGCATCGCGTGCTCTGGTGAAGATTCACACAGTTATGAAAGCGCCGTGTAAAATTCCGCCGTAAAACCGCCGGAAGCCTTATTTTATAAGGGCTCCAGACTCATAATGGGGTATCCTAAGTCACCTTTTGACCGCCTGATTACGGCTTGGCGGACGTTCCGGCAAGCCCCGTAGTACAGCCAGCGCGCTTTACGATACAGACCCAGTTTCTATGATTTACAACGATACACTACCGGTACGCTTCCCCAAGGGAGCTTTCGCGATGTGGACGGTATATGGTTTTACCGGCGCATCGATCCTTGCCTCGATTATTTTCTCTCTATTGCTATTCCTGTCCATCGATGAAGATCCGGTGATGCAGCTGCTGTTCGGTGGCCTGGCCGTGATTTTCGAACTGGGGAAATTCTTTGCCTGGTATGAATTTGGTGAACGTCGCGCGCGTCGCAACTACGCCGGGGCTTTTTCCGCCTTCGCTTTCTACAGTGTTTTGGCCGCAATCTCGATTGGGGGCTCCGTCGGGGGGATCAACAGCGCAACCAATAAAGCGCAAAGCCATGTCAACGTGCAGCAAAGCAAAATCAATAGCTACAACATGCAGATTGAAGCAATTGAAAAACAGATCCAGCTCAATAATATCGCCGCTGAAAAATACATTCAGATGGAGCGCATCGCCACGGGTGTAACCCGAATTCAACGAGAAAACAACAAGCTGCGAGAGCAACAACAATCCCTGGCGATTGAGCGCGACAGCTTGCCCGTGGTCAGCCAGGGCTCAGTGCTCGGCCTGATTGACAGCCTGGCGAAATCACTCAATGTTCAGACCCAGACCGCGCAGTTGGGACTGGTGATCTTCCTGTCGGTACTGCTGGATTTCTTTGCTGCCTTCTTCGTTGGCCTGATCGGTGAAGAACTGCGGTTCCGGAACCAGTTCCGCCGCCTGAACCCAATCACCATTGATGCTTTTGACAGCGGCATCACGCAGGCACCGGAGTTGTTGACCCATCAGGCATCCGGCCCGCAACCGGACCATTACGCTGAAGCAGAATCCGAGCAACCAGCGCCTTCACAGCCGGAACAGGACACACCGGCTACGGAGACGCCAAACCAGTCCCTGACGCCGTATCAACAAGCGATCGAAGCGCTGCGCACCAACCAGGTGAACTGCACCAAGCGCGCCGTCAGCCGTTACCTGAAAATCAGTCCTGAAGAAGTCGATGCCATTTTCAAACAATTACTGACCGAAGGCATGGTGAGCAAAAAGCCGAATAACCATTACCAGTGGCATGGCACCGCCGAAGTCTAGACCCTTCGTCATTCCGCACATTTCTCACAAAAGCCCGCGGCCACTCAGCATGACACTGAATGGCCGCGGGCTTTTTGATCTCATCTATACTCTTTACAGAGCCGCAAGACATCAACACAAACATTTACAACCCTAACCAATTAAATCGTCAAGAATGATTTTAATCATTACCAATCAATAAGTTAATATAAAACTCACCCTTAGACACCGAACAAACCCTTGAAAAAGCCCACACCAATGTTTAGAGTTCTATAGAAATTTGCACTTTTTTGCTCTACAACGCAAAACAAAGTCAAAGCCAAGGATGCAAATCATGTCGACTATGTTAGAAGTTCAAAGCCTGTACAAAGTGTTTGGAGAAACACCGCAAGAGGCTTTCCCCTTGCTGGAGAAGGGGCTGGATAAAGATCGGATTTTTGACCAGACCGGGCTGACCGTTGGTGTCCAGGATGTTTCTTTATCTATCAATCAAGGTGAAATTTTCGTGATCATGGGACTCTCCGGCTCAGGAAAATCCACTTTGGTCCGCCTGCTGAATCGCCTAATCGAACCCACCCGCGGCAGTGTCCTGCTCAACGGCAAAGACATCGCCCACATCTCTGACGAGGCGCTACGTGACGTGCGTCGTCAACAAATCTCGATGGTATTTCAGAACTTTGCGCTCATGCCACACATGACCGTGCTGGAAAATGCCGCTTTCGGGCTGGAACTCGCCGGAGTGGATACCGAAGCCCGGAACCAGAAAGCACTGGCCGCCCTCAAGCGTGTCGGTCTGGGTAGCCATGGCGACTCCTATCCCGATGAGCTTTCCGGCGGGATGAAGCAACGGGTCGGCCTGGCCCGCGCCTTGGCCAATGATCCGGACATTCTGTTGATGGATGAGGCCTTTTCGGCACTTGACCCCCTCATCCGGACCGAAATGCAAGATGAGCTGATCCGGCTGCAAAACGACGACAAGCGCACTATTGTGTTCATTTCCCACGATCTGGACGAAGCCATGCGCATCGGGGATCGCATCGCCATTATGCAAGATGGCGTCGTGGTTCAGGTCGGCACCCCGGACGAGATCCTCCACCACCCGGCCAATAACTATGTCAGCTCGTTTTTCCGCGGCGTGAATGTCGCGACGGTTTTCTCGGCCAAGGACATTGCCCGGAAGAAGCCCGCAGCGGTGTTCAAGAAACATGACAATGATGGTCCGGCCGCGGCCATGCAAATGCTGATGGATCATGACCGAGAGTACGGCATTGTGGTGGAAAAAGACGGCAAATATACCGGCATCGTCTCCATCGACTCCCTCAAGCAAGCGCATCAGGCGCAGTCGCCACTGAGTCGTGCCCTGCTGCAAGACACGATTTCAATTCAACCCAATGTGCCCCTCGGCGAACTGATCGGCCAGGTCGCTGATGTGCCTTACGCTGTGCCCGTGGTGGATGACGACGGCACTTACTACGGCGTGATCACCAAATCACGCCTGCTACAGACACTGGATAGGGAGTAATTCATGGCGACTGAGACGCAATCCAACCCGACCCCGGCAGCCAACGATCCCTGGTCCACTTCCAGCGCACCAGCCGATCCTTGGGCTACGGATACCACCAGCAGCGGAGATACCAGCTGGCTGACCCAGGCTGCCCCCGCTGAGCCAGACACCTTTGACTGGCTTCACCCGTTTCAGGATGCGGTGATCCCATTTGATCAATGGGTTGAAACTGCCCTGAATTGGATGGTCGAACATGGCCGACCGGTATTCCAAGCTATTCGTGTCCCCATCGATTTCATCCTCACTTCATTTGAAACTGCGCTGACGGCCACACCCGCACCGCTGATGTTGCTGATCCTGTTCCTGATTGCCTGGCAGCTGGCCGGGCCGCGAATGGGCATTGCCTCCCTGCTGTCCCTACTATCTATCGGACTGATTGGGGCCTGGTCTGAAGCCATGGTGACGCTGTCTCTGGTGATGACCTCCGTGTTCTTCTGCCTCTTGATCGGCCTCCCCATGGGGATCTGGCTCTCACGCAGCGACACAGCAGCACGGTTTGTCCGGCCCGTGCTTGATGCCATGCAGACGACTCCGGCCTTTGTTTATCTGGTGCCGATTGTCATGCTGTTCGGGATCGGGAATGTGCCAGGGGTCGTCGTCACTATTATCTTCGCCCTGCCCCCCATCGTCCGCCTGACCATTCTGGGGATCCAGCAAGTGCCGGAAGAGCTGATTGAAGCCGGTCATGCGTTCGGGGCCAATCCGAAACAAATGCTGTATCGCATCCAACTGCCGCTGGCCATGCCGACCATTATGGCCGGGGTGAACCAGACCCTGATGCTGTCCCTCTCCATGGTGGTGATCGCCTCGATGATTGCCGTCGGCGGATTGGGCCAGATGGTACTGCGCGGTATCGGCCGATTGGACATGGGGATGGCGGCGGTCGGCGGCCTCGGCATCGTGATCCTGGCGATCTTGCTCGATCGCATCACCCAAACCATTGGTACCGAGAGTCGGGACAACAAAACCCGCTGGTACCAAACCGGGCCGGTCTCTGTGATCTACCGGCTGAAAAAACGCTTTTCATCATCAAATCATGTGAAAAAACTAGGAGAGCAATAATGAACGATTCATGGAAGAAAGGTTTCACGCTAACCACGCTCCTGACGGCAGCTATTTCAACCTCAACTTACGCCGAATCACTGCCGGGCGAAGGTGTCACCGTGCAACCGGTACAGTCCACCGTGGCTGAGGAAACGTTTCAGACCCTGATTGTGAACAAAGCCATGGAAGCGCTGGGCTACGAGGTGAAACCAACCAAAGAAGTGGATTACAACGTCGCTTATACCTCCATTGCCGAAGGTGATGCCACCTATCTGACGGTTGGCTGGTTCCCCCTGCACGCCGATAAGTACACCATGGCCGGTGGCGACAATAAGTTCTTCCGCAAAGGCGAATATATCTCCGGCGCCGCACAGGGCTATCTGATCGATAAGAAAACCGCTGAAAAATACGGCATCAACAATATTGCTCAGTTGAAAGATCCAAAAATTGCCAAACTGTTCGATGCCAACGGTGACGGTAAAGCGGACCTGACCGGTTGTAATCCGGGTTGGGGCTGTGAGCTGGTTGTCGAAGAGCAGCTGACCGCTTACGGACTGCGTGACACCGTCACTCACAATCAGGGCAATTACGCGGCTATCATCGCAGACACCATCTCCCGTTATAAAAAAGGTGAGCCGGTGCTCTACTACACCTGGACCCCATACTGGGTCAGTGGTGTGATGGTACCGGGCAAAGACGTCGTCTGGCTGGAAGTCCCGTTCTCTGCCCTGCCGGGTGAGCGGAAAGACATTGATACGACGCTGCCAAACGGCAAGAACTTCGGCTTCGAAATGAATGCCATGAAGATTGTTGCCAACAAAAAATTCACGCAAGAGAACCCGGCGGCTGCACGCCTGTTTGAAATTATGAAACTGGACATTAACGCGGTCAGTGCTCAGAACATGATGATGAGTAAAGGGAGCAACTCGCAGAAAGATATTGAAGCGCACGCCAACGGCTGGATTAAGGCCAATCAGGGCACCTTCGACCGCTGGATTGCCGAAGCGAAAAAAGCGCAGCTCTAGCCACAAGACCCATCACAAATCGGCAGCCGCCATCGAAGGCCCGCATCAATAAGGCTTCCATCACAAGACCGCTGTAAAAGCGGGCTGCTACAAACAGATCGCAAGAGTCGGAGAATCGCTGCGGCGGCTATCCGACTCACGCAATACGATGAACCCTGAAGTGACATCAGAAGGAGGGAATCTTGGATATCCATGAAGAAGTGCTCATTGCGATTCGGCAGATCATCCGCGCCGTCGATCTACACTCCCGGCAACTGAATAAAGATTTCGGCCTGACCGGCCCGCAACTACTGATCATGCGGGCAATCCGCAGTTCAGGCGAAGTGACCATTCGCCAGCTTTCAATCAATACCAATATGAGCCAGGCGACCGCCACCAGCATTATCGATCGGTTGGAAAAACGCGGGATGGTGATCCGGTGCCGAAACACCAAGGACAGACGCAAGGTCAATGCGTACTTAACAGACCAAGGTAATATCGTGCTGGATCAGGCCCCGCTACCACTGCAAGACAACTTCATTAAGCAGTTTCAGCGGTTGAATGAATGGGAGCAAACCTTAATCTTATCGTCGGTGCAGCGGATATCGACCATGATGAATGCTCAGGATCTGGAGGTTGCACCTGTACTGGAAGTGGGGTTCGAGCCAAACGGGCAGCATCATACGCCCCACCCGTGATCACCCGATGCCGTCCGGTGAGCCTGTGCAGACTCACCGATCCGGCTCAATGTTAAACTGACACGTCGCTATTTGGACTCAACGTCCAGAACCCCGCGGCGGATCTGATCGAGCTCAATCGATTCGAACAACGCCTGGAAGTTCCCTTCCCCGAAGCCTTCATTCCCTTTACGTTGAATGATTTCAAAGAAAACCGGACCAATCACGGTGTCGGTAAAGATTTGCAACAGGATCCCGCTCTGATCACCATCGATCAAAACCTTCAGCTCATTCAACTTGGCAATATCTTCCTTGTGCTGCGGTACCCGCTGGTTGATCCCTTCATAGTAGGTATCCGGCGTATCCATGAAGGCCAACCCACCGTCTTTCAGGGTTTTAACCGTGGTCAGGATATTCTCGGTACTCAGCGCGATATGCTGGATCCCTTCCCCGTTGTACTGCTCCAGATATTCAGCAATTTGAGATTTATCATCGCTGGACTCGTTGATCGGGATCCGGATTTTGCCGCAAGGTGAAGTCATAGCGCGCGACAGCAGGCCAGTCATTTTCCCTTTGATGTCGAAATGGCGGATCTCACGGAAATTCGCAATCTTCTCATAGAAGCTGGCCCACAAATCCATGTTGCCGCGCTGCACATTGTGCGTCAGGTGGTCGATCACCTTGAGCCCGGCATCCAGTTTTGCCATCCGTGCCTTGTAATCCGGATAATAATCAAAATCGATCTCGTAGATATCATGCTCGCCATAACGGTCGACCAGATAAATCAGCGACTCACCAATCCCGTAAATAGCCGGAATATTCAGCTCCATCGGTCCCGCCTGGGCCGCACAAGGGGTTGCACCCTTCTCGACCGCATAGGCCAGCGCCTGGCTGGAATCCTGCACCCGAAATGCCATCGCGTTTACGCTGGCCCCATGAACCCCGGCAAATCCAGCCGCTTGCGAGTGCGCTTCGCCATTGACGATAAAATTGATATCCCCCTGACGATAGAGCCAAACCGACTTATGCTTGTGCTTCGCCACTTCGGCAAAGCCCATCAGGCGAAACAGGTTCTTCAAATTGGCAATCCCTTCCGGAGTCGGCGCGGTATACTCTACAAATTCAAAGCCATCCGTTCCCATTGGATTATCAATCATTTTGTTCATCCTTATTTCCTCACTTTGTATGATCTGTAGCCATTACTTATAGGATTAGCATTTCCTGCCGAAGGATGAGACATTTGCAGAGAAATCAATGTTAAACAAATGTAAACAACCCTTGTAAACCATGATTGCCAGTGGCAATTTGCATCAGTCAGGCCCGTTGTCCGACTGTACACCAGTATGGGCAGTACCAATCATTCCCGAGAAGAAACCGGATCCTAGTATTTCCTTGATCACCCGATGTGAAATCTTGCGCGCGCCATTCACCGGCAGGATTTCACGGTCTATCCTTGATAGTGAGGTGAATAAATGAACGTGAATAAGCGAGATAAGCTAAAACTTCCCAAGAAAAAAAAGCCGGAAGTCCCGTTGTCGGCCTCCGCAGATATTTACCTGCCGACCTACCATTTCCTGCGCAATGAATTTCGTCATGCCCGGCTGCATGAACCCGGGATTATCCGTGATGACGATAACGAGTTCCTCCATCAGTACCGGGTCTCTCTGCGCCGCTGTCGCGCGCTCATCAGCCTGATGAAAACCCTGTTTGTGCCGCGCCAGCAGAAAATGTTAAACCTGACCCTCAAAACCCTGATGCAGAAAACCAATCAGCTACGGGATCTCGATGTTTTTTTAGCGCAGATCGATGATTACTTTTCCGTGCTCGATCATCAGTATCATCAGGGGCTCAGTTGTTTCGTCGACACCCTGCAGCATGAACGGGAAGCCACCTATAAAGCGGTCAAGAGATGGTTAAAAACGGAGAATTACGAGCAGCAATGCCAACAGGTCAAAGGCTTAATCAAAGAGCTGGAAGCTTCCCCGGCTGACCCGGGACACCGTAAAAGTAAGCCGTTTGCCCAGGCTATCCTCTGGAAACACTTCCAACACACGCTCAGCATCTGCAACACCCTCAATAACGACAGTCCGGATGAGAACATCCACCAGTTACGGATCTGCTGCAAAAAACTGCGCTATCTGCTGGAGTACTTCACGCCGCTTTTTCCACCCAAAAAGATCCAGGCGCAAATTCATCATTTAAAGCAATTACAGGACGAACTGGGCGATTTCAACGACACGTCCACCCAGTTAATCTTTTTTGATCACTACTTGAGCAACAATCATCCGGAGAGCCCGAGTCACCTGGCCATGACACAATTGAAGGAAGTCACCCGCCGGCATCATCTGGCCGCCAAAGCGCGGGCGCTCCAGCAACTGCAGGACTTTACGGCATCAAACAATATCGACAGCTATACGTCGCTGTACCATGCCAAAAGCTAGAAGACACAAACATTGCGAGCCTAGCTTCGCAGTGCTTTGACAATCTCGCCTTCGATCGATTCCGGCCGCTTGGTTGGCGCATAACGTTTCAGCGGCTTGCCATCCCTGCCGATCAGAAACTTGGTAAAGTTCCATTTGATTTTATTGCCGAACAGCCCCGGCTGCGCGCGCTTGAGAAACTGAAACACCGGATGGCAATTGGCCCCGTTGACATCCACCTTTTCAAACATCGGAAATTCTACCCCGTAATTGATCTGGCAGGACTGGGCAATGTCCTGGTTTTCCCCCGGCTCTTGCCCGCCGAACTGATTACAAGGGAAACCGAGAATCACCAAGCCGTCATCTTTATATTTGGCATACAAATCCTGCAGTCCCTGATATTGCGGGGTAAACCCACATTCACTGGCCGTGTTGACCACCAGCACCACTTTGCCGGCAAAGTCGCTCATCGCGATTTCTTCTCCCCGGATGTTCTTTGCCGATAATGCATAAAAACTTGTCATAGTTCTGTGCCTCCTTTTCATCCTGAGCACTCAGTATCCTGCCTACCCTAGCAGAGAAAATTAGAAATGAACGCCCACTTTTTCACATCATGTCGATCCGGGATCGATCGCCCCAACGAAGAAAGTTTGAGTCAGTTCTCATCTTTCTCTTTCAGGACTGTTTCAACCATCAACTTGGTGCTATTTTAAACATTCAAAATATTGAAGATAAAGCCAGGTGTTATGAAGTCGCAATATATCAGTAAAGAAGGGGCCGCAATTATCAGCATTGCCCGTTACTTAATGTCAACGTCCGTCAATGATCGGCTGCGGACGATTGACGCCTTATCTGAAGATATTGGCGTTTCTGTCGGCTTTGTCCAAAAAGCCCTGACCACCATTGAACAACAAGGTGCCGTGGCGCTGTCCAAACAGGGGCGCAACGGCACGTTTATCGCCAAGCTGGACTATCGCGCACTGGCCGAGCTGACCGGCTTTTCTCATGTCGTCTGCGCCATGCCCCTCCCGTATACCAAGCATTACGAAGGGCTGGCCAGTGGACTGAAAAAACAAATCGGCGATCTGCCCCTGTACTTTGCCCATATGCGTGGCGCCGGTGCCCGGGCCGAATGCCTGATGGCCGGAACGCATGACATCGCCATTATGTCCAAGCTGGCGGCACAAAGTTACACCGGCGGTGTGGTCACAGCTATTGATTTGGGCCAGCATTCCTACTCACTGCCCCACCGATTAATCTTCCGTCAGGGGGAATATGAACAAATTCAACGCGTGGGGGTGGATCCGGACTCGCCGGACCAAAAATTACTGACGCAGTCGGCTTTCCAGGACAAGTCGGTCACCATCGTCGAAATCAATTACGCAGACAGTCTCAACCTGCTGCTCAGCGGTGACATTGATGCCGTAGTCTGGCTGCCGGAAGCCATTGATATGAAAAAATATGGTCTGGCCGAACGACCGCTGGATCACATTGAGCAATGCGCGCTGGCTTCCGAAGCGGTGATGCTGGTCAGCGGAGATAACCCGCACATCACGACCCTGCTTCGCAAGCTCATCAATATTCCGGCTTTACTTGAACACCAACAACAAGTCGTCCGGGGCGAGATCACCCCGAATTACTAAACCCGCTATACAGGAGCGCACCATGAAGGAACGTCTCACCCTGCTGCGACAAACGAACGTCATCAGCGCTGAAGCCTGTCAGGCAACGGAAATTGCAGTCCGTCTCATCGGCGAACAGCTCGCCGTGACCCCGGACAATGAGCAATTCCAAATGGCCATGACCCACTTTGCCCGGGCTTTTGACCGCATCCGGGCTGGCGCGCCTGTAGACGAGGGACTGGACCCGGATATCTTCGACGAAATCCTGGCCGATGACGGGTTCGAACACATCCAAACCCTGAACCAGCGCATCCTTGATCAAGTCGGTCTGGTACAGGTGCCGGCAACCGAAAACTCGTTTTTCCTCAGCAATCTATTTTCGCTCTATTGCGCCAGCGCTGCCGAGGAGGCCGCATGTTAATCAATCCGAACGGTTACACCTATTGCCATGAACATCTGCACATCGATCTCTCGCCACAAAAAGGCAATATCGACTGCCGTCTGGATCAGTATGATCTGATCAAAGCGGAGATGGACGCGCTGGTCGATCGCGGTGTGTATAACATTATCGAGGTGACCAACGCTTTTATGGGGAGAAATCCTCAATTTATTGAACGTTTAATGTCTGATACGAATATCAATGTTTTGCTCTCCACCGGTTATTACATTGAGGGATTTTTTCCACCGGAGTTGTATGCCAAATCAGCAAAAGAGATCAGCCGGGAAATGATCCGGGAGATCGTTGACGGCATTGACGGCAGCAACCTCAAAGCCAGCGTAATTGGAGAAGTCGGCAGCAGTGAGAACACTTTTACCGCAACCGAGAAAAAAGTCTTTGAAGCCGCAGCCATGGCCCATTTTGAAACCGGCCGGCCTATTTCCACCCACCAGTCCATGAGTACCATGGGACGCTACCAAATTGAGTTGTTCAAACAGCTGGGTGTCGATCTGGAGAAAGTCACCATCGGCCACTGTGATTTGAAAGACAATCTGGAAGACATTCTGTGGCTGTTGGATCAGGGCTGCTACGTCCAGTTCGACACCATCGGCAAGAACTCCTATTACCCCGACAGCCGCCGCATTGAAATGCTCAAAGCCCTGGCGGAACGCGGCCTGCTCAACCGGGTCATGCTGTCGATGGACATTACCCGTCGTTCGCATCTCAAAGAAAACGGTGGCCCCGGTTTTTGTTACCTGATTGATACGTTCCTTCCCCAACTGGAAGAAAACGGCATCAGCCGGGCAGAAATCGACACCATGTTGAAACACGCACCCTACCAACTCTTCCAATAATAATCAGAGAATAAAAAGGTCCTGTTATGAAAAAAATCGGTATTGCCGGCTTACAACGTGAGCAAATCAAAGCACAAATTGAACAAACCCAACCGGGCCTGTTCGAGTGCCATATCCTCAACGACATGGAAGCAGCGATGAAGGTAAAGAGCGGCGAGCTCGACTACTACATCGGCTGCTGTAACACCGGTGCAGGCGCTGCCCTGTCACTGGCCATCGCCATCATCGGCTTTGCCCAGAGCTGCACCATCGCCAAACCCGCCATTCAGGCCAAGCAAGATGAAATCGAGCAGTTCGTCAATGAGGGCAAAGTCGCGTTCGGGTTTTCCGTCGAACACGTCGAACACGCGGTGCCCATGCTGATCAAGACACTGGCGAACAGGTAACATACTATGGATATGATGAATATCGGGCTGGTCGCCCTGCTCTGTGCGATGACCGCGCTCGTTGCCAATATGAGCGCCTCCGTTTTCCATGACGGAATCCGGCCTATTTTGCCGCAGTTGGTCGAAGGCCACATGACGCGCCGCGATGCCGGTTCTGTCGCGTTCGGCCTGTCGATCGGCTTTGTCGCCTCAGTGGGAATTTCATTCACCTTATCCACCGGGCTCCTGAACCCGTGGTTGCTGTTCCTGCCAACGGACATCCTCGGGGTGATGATCGCCAGTCGCTGGCTGGCAGCCCTGGCCGGCGGCCTTTGGGGGGTCCTGGTGGTGACATCACTCTCCGGTGTGAATGCCGTCCTGACGGGTCTGCCCATTGACGCCCTCGGCGCACTGGGCGAACTGGGCACCCCGGTGATGACCGCGTTTGCCTTGTTCCCGCTGTTGGCCATTTTCTATCAATTTGGCTGGAAAGCCGGGGCCATTGCTGCCGGGGTTGTTCTGCTGTCACGCTTGCTGACCATCCAGTTTAAGTCGATTTATCCGGAATCCATCCAGATCTTCGTCGGCATGGTCATGCTGGTCGGCACTGCGATCCACAAAGACATCAACGACAAGAAGAATGGGATCTCACCACCGGACATGTCCGGCATGCACAGCCTGTTTGAAGAGCGCACCAAGCGGATCATGAAGAACCTGCCGCTGCTGGCTGCAACCGGCTCGCTGATTGCCATTGTTGCCAACGCAGGGATCTTCGCCGGGTCGGAAGTCTCGATCTATGCCCTGGCCGATGCCTATAAACTCACCGATCCGGCGGCACATGACGCCGCGATGCAGCAGGTCGCGCTATCAGAGTTTATGCGGGGTCTGGGTTTTGTACCACTCATCGCCACCACAGCCCTGGCGACCGGCGTCTACGGCGTGGTCGGCATGACGTTTGTCTTTGTCGTCGGCTATCTGGCACCGAATATTCCGGTTGCCGCTGTACTTGGTGCACTGACTATCTGTGCTGAAGTCTTCCTGCTGCGCAAAGTGGGTCACTTTCTGGAGCAATTTCCTTCCATTCGCAACGCATCAGACAACATTCGCAATTCAATGAATACCCTGATGGAATTTGCGCTGCTGATTGGCGGGGTCCTGGCAGTCATGAAAATGGGCGCAACCACCGGCCTGACCATATTCTCCATGCTGTTCTTCCTCAATGAAGTCATGGGGCGTCCGGTTCTGAAAATTGCGGCACCCGCGGTTGCGGCCATTCTGACCGGTATCTTACTGAATGTGCTGTATGTACTAGGTCTGTTTGCTGTCTAGAAGACTGCTTCCAGAGCCCGTCTGCACGTTTCACCCAGCTCACGGTTATCCACGCGTCTCGCTTGTGGACTGGCTCTGCTCGTCGTTAAAAAGGGGTTTACATGTTTCTCCAAGCATTACAAAAACAAAACCCGGCACTCATAGATAGCGCCTTCACCCTGCTGAAGGAAGGCGCTATTTTGCCTGACACCTATGTCATCGATGTCGACCAGTTCACGGCAAATGCCCGGCTGATCAAAGCAACGGCTGATCAATATGGCATCCGGCTATACGGCATGACCAAGCAATTCGGCCGCAATCCGCTGCTGGCCAAAATTCTGGTCGACGAATTAGGTTACGATGGGATCGTTTGTGTGGACTTCAAAGAAGCCCGCCAACTCCATCAGGCAGGCGTCAAAATTAGTCACATCGGTCACCTGGTCCAGCCGCCGAGCCGCTATGTCCCCTTTATTGTCTCGGCTATTCAGCCTGAGGTGATCACCGTCTATTCGCTGGAAAAGGCGCGGGAAATCTCCGCAGCGGCCGTTGAAGCCAAACGGACCCAGCCTGTCCTGTTGAAATTTTACCGAACCGGCGATTATCTCTACACCAATCAGGAAGCCGGTTTCCCGATCGAGTCCCTGGATGCCATCTGCCGCGAGATTGCCTCGTTACCAAATCTGCAGATTGCCGGACTGACCCACTTCCCCTGTTTTTTATATAACCCGGAGTCGCAGGATACCGAGCCGACCCGAAACCTCGAGACCCTGCTGGCCGCCAACCAGCAAGCCGGTCAGTTAGGCTACCCGATATCGCAGCTCAATATTCCTTCAGCCACCAGCAGCCAGACCCTGGCGCAAATTCGGCAATTTGGCGGCACTCATGGTGAACCCGGCCACGCCCTGACCGGCACGATGCCGGCGAATCAGGACGGCAGCCAGCCGGAAAAAGTGGCCATGGCCTATGTTACCGAAGTCTCTCACCAATTTGGTGACGCCAGTTATTGCTATGGCGGCGGCTACTATCGTCGCGGCCATTTGACGCAGGCCCTGATCAGAGAATCCCATCAGGGCACAGAAACCGATCACCTGGTCGACGTCCGCAACGACGATGAAGCCAGTATCGATTATCACCTACAACTCGACCGGCCTTGTCAGGTCGGCACGCCTGTCATCATGGCATTTCGGACTCAAATTTTTGTTACACGAAGTGATGTCGCGCTTGTCGCAGGGTTATCAAGCAACACCCCCACGCTGCTTGGTTTATTCGATGCACAAGGGAATGAGGTAAAACATGGCTAAATTTGTTGTCGTGGTACTGGACGGTTTCGGTGTCGGCGAAATGCCGGATGTGGTCGATATTCGGCCACAGGATCGCGGTGCCAATACGGCGGTGAAACTGCTCGATCATTTCCCGCTCAAAACACTACCTACCCTGGAAAAACTGGGGCTGATGAATATCACCGGCCTGACCCGCTCTAAGATGCAGCCGTCTGCCACCGCCAACTGGGGCACCGCCAAACTAGCCCATTTCGGCTGTGACACCTTCATGGGTCACCAGGAAATCATGGGGACGCAGCCGAAACCGCCGTTGGTCAAACCGTTCCAGGAATCCATCGATGCCATTGAGCAGGCGCTCATCCAGGCGGGATATACCACGGCGCGGATCACCCGGGATACCCTGCAGCTGTTGATGGTCGAGGGCTGCGTAGTGATCGGGGATAACCTGGAAGCCGATTTGGGCCAGGTTTACAACCTGACCGCCAACTTCAATCTGATCAACTTTGACGCCGTGAAACAGATTGGCCGCATCGTTCGCGGGGCAAATTCGGTCAGCAGGAATATTGCGTTCGGCGGTTTGATTCCGAGCATGGACCAGGTCTTCAATGCCATCGAGACCAAGACCGACAAACAAGGCCAGCTGGCTTATATCGGTGTCAACGCCCCGGACTCCGGTGCCTATGACGCGGGCTTTCAGGTTGTCCATTTGGGTTACGGCGTTGATGCCCTGACCCAAGTGCCGCATCAGCTGCATCAAGTTGGGATCCACACGTATCTGTATGGCAAAGTCGCCGATATCGTCCAGAACGAGACCGGCACCTCCTATCCCTCGGTGGTCGATACTGACCAAGTGTTTTCCCTGCTTCTGGCAGACCTGAAACAATATGAAGGTTTCTTCTGCGCCAATGTGCAGGAAACCGACCTGTCCGGCCACCAGCAGGATCCCAAGCGCTATTGGAGCATTCTGGAAAAGGCAGATCGCGGCCTCGCCGCTGTCATCAACACCCTGAGTCGCGGCGATGTGCTGATCGTCATGGCTGATCACGGCAATGATCCGTTTATCGGTCATACCAAACATACCCGTGAACAAGTGCCGCTGATGGTTTACAGCCCGGCAATTACCGGTGTTCAGGTGGGCTACCGGGACACCCTCGCCGATGTCGGGGCCAGCGCCGCCGCCTATTTCGGCGCCCGGCAGCCGGAGTCCGGGCGATCGCTGCTCACGTCACTCAACTTCAACCTCAACCCGACGGAGTCACCTGATACCGAATAATTACATCTTGAGTTCGATTGAATGACCTTTCGACAAATCACATTCAATGATTAATAAAAATGACCGTCTAAAAAAGGCGGTCATTTTTATTGAAAAAACTTAAAAAACCGGCAGTGCATTTATATTACAAATATAGGTGAAAATATTTTCAGACCTAACAAAACATCTGGAATTTAATTCACAAAATAACAAACAAAGTGCATAAATACAGCTGAATGTGAGTTGTCGCAATTACTTTCAATATTTTGAATATTAATATTCAAAATATATAAACCAAGGAAGTGATTTAATTATATAACCCCTATTAAATTTAATCTGTTCGACGTAAATAGATCTATGCCGCACTCAATATAATCCCGAATGACATCATTCGAACGAAAGGAATACACTATGAGTATATTTGACAAAACCCTCGTCTTTGTCGAGAAGTTTGTTGCCCCGATGGCAGTCAAAGTTTCTGCACAAAGACATATCAATGCGATCAAAGATGGCTTCGTCGCAACCATGCCGTTTCTCATCGTCGGCTCGCTGCTGCTGGTTCTGGCCTACCCACCAGGGAAAGGGAACTTCTTCCTTGATGGCTGGCATGCGCTGATCGAGATCATTGGCCAGAAAAATATCCTGGCACCGTACCAGGTCAGTATGGGTATTTTCGCCTTATATGCAGCATATAGTATTGCCTACAGCTTGGCGCGTGCATACGATATTCGCGCACAAAACTCCGGGCTGTTATCCATGTTTACTTTCCTGCTTGCTGTTGCGCCAGTCCAGTTTCTCGATAATGTTGGCGGCGTGATGCCAATTTCATTTATGGGTGGTACCGGTGCTTTTACCGCGATTCTATGCGGCTTATTTGTCCCGGAATTACAGCGCTTCCTGCGCGATAAAAATATTCGCCTGAAGCTGCCGGAAGCAGTGCCACCTAAAATTGCAGCATCGTTCGACCTGCTCATTCCTGTGATCATTGTTTCCATCATTGTCGTTGTGATTAATGGGGTTCTGGGCAGTTATGATTTGAGTATTCCATCGGCCATCATGGAAATATTTAAACCATTAATTTCAGCGTCCGATTCGTTCTTTGCCTGTTTGCTGGCCGTGATCATGATCCAGTTGCTGTGGTTTGCCGGTATTCATGGTTCTTCGGTTGTCGTGAGCGGTATCCTCTACCCAATCCTGATCATCAACCTGGGTTTGAATCAGGAAGCACTGGCGGCCGGTGAGCCGCTGCCGAAAATTTTCGTCAACCCCGTGCTGGATTTCTTCATCTTTGTCGGCGGTGCCGGCGGCACCTGGGGATTTGTGGTCCTGATGATGCGTTCCCGCGCCACGCACCTGCGTACCATTGGTAAAATGTCGATTATTCCAAGTACCTTCAATATCAATGAGCCCGTTATTTTCGGCACACCGATTGTGATGAACCCGAACTACTTCATCCCATGGATGCTCTCCCCAATCATCAATACCTGTATTGTTTGGGCGGCATTTAAAACCGAGCTTCTGTCGAAAATCATTGCCCTACCGCCCTGGACCATGCCAGCGCCGATTGGTGCCGTGATGGCGACGAACTCAGGCACCGCCGCCGTTGTGGTTGTCGTTTGTGTGGTCGTGAGTGTGCTGATCTACTATCCGTTCTTCAAGATGCATGAAAAACAGTTGCTCATCGAAGAACACGCTACCGAAACGCAAAATGCAGAGCTGAAACCGTCCAACGCGTGAGCAGCGCCTGACACGTGAACCGCTCACTTTGCAGCCCCGAGGAATCCCGGGGCTTTCTTGCTCGCCTGCACCTTACATTTTCCCCTCCATCGAGGTTTCGGCCTCAACCATAGCGAACTGTCAATCAATCGCGATATAATGCGCCAAAGCCTGCAACCATTAGACACATGACAGATTTTCATCACACCCTGCGCACCATGGGATTGCCGTTGCTTGAACTGACCGAGTCAGAGCGGAAGCAAATCACCCGACTGATTGACCACCAGGCCAGCTTTTTTGCCAAGGTCGTTCAGCAAAAGCCGGACAAACCGCTGCACGATTTGGTGCTGGGGTTACTGACGAAGTGCCATCAGGAATCCCTGGCAAATTTTCAGGCCACACAAGCAACCATCAGCCGGGTGCAATCCGTCTTTGAGGAAACACTCGGCCCTAGCCAGGCTCAGAAGTTCACCACCAGCAGTGAGGAAGACGTGCGCGGCTACGCAACGCTCTGGTTCATGGCTCAGGGCTATACCGGCATCGATTTTAGCTACGCCAATGACCATGCTAATGGCATTGCGACCCTTCTGGCCGCCTCTCCGGTCATCGGCGAACACGACGCGGACGCGCTGCGCTCACGGTTTATGCACTCTTATTATGTCGGGCGACATTCCGCAGAGGCCAACCCGCAGGCAGGGTCCGGTTTGATGAGCAGGATCAAGCGATTATTCAACAGTAAGCGTTCGTGTTCCTGAACTAAGGAATCAAAGGGGAAGTTCAGACAGGCACTGCGCACAAAACCGACCAATTTGGGTTGTTTCATCAGCAGCCAAATAAAGATTGTGTATTGTGTAGCCAGGCACTACACTACGCGCACTTCAAAAGAATATGTTGTTCCTTATTTTATTTCCTCGCCTGGCAGTCACCTGCCAGGCGTTTTTTTTC
Source organism: Photobacterium sp. TY1-4 (assembly GCF_025398175.1). NCBI lineage: Bacteria > Pseudomonadati > Pseudomonadota > Gammaproteobacteria > Vibrionales > Vibrionaceae > Photobacterium > Photobacterium sp. TY1-4. The sequence continues at coordinate 17,032 of NZ_CP099735.1, read as the reverse complement.
GAAATCACTTTTCGCTCAATCGTCGGAACTCAAGTCGGTGTCGATCCAGTATTTCGAGCCGGCAATATTGGCATCGAGCAACAGGCCTTTTTCATCAATCTGATAAATCGCCATCCCGCCATTGTACTTGGAAGTCAGCTCGGCCCCTTCCGTGCCGGCGACCACGCCGATTTCTGACGTGGCCTCCCACCCATCCTGAACAAAGTTCTCGAAGGTGCGCCTATCCTGAAATAAAATTACCTGTTGATAGAACTTGCCGCCGATCCCCAACGCCAGCCCCGCACCATACATTTTCATGTAGGTCCGCTTCTCTGTCTGGCGGTTTACCGCAACACCGGCCCCCTGGTTGGTATGTAACACCAGCGAGAATTGGCGCGAATCGAACACGGCGTAACCATAGGCCTGATCAAACAGCAGCTTGGCATTCGGATGTTCGTTAAACAATCGCACCAGCGCAGTATCAGACATGGTATCGAGTGCCAACCGGGCTTCTTCCGGTGTTTCCGGCGCCAGCATTTCATCCAGCTTTTCTTCACCTGCCTTCAGCCAGGCCTTGCCTTTCTCAATGGAAGCCTCAGTCCATTCCCCGGCGGTGTTAAAGGCGTCCCGCCCCCACTCAGAAACCGATTCCCAGGCTTCTTTGGAAAACTCAGAAATGTTATCCCAGGCTTTTTTCGACCCTTCACTGACTTTATCCCCAATGTCAGACGCGGTTTCCTTCAGTTTTTCCCAGCTGGCATGCGCCGGGACCGACAGGCACGTCAACACAACAACCAGGCTTGTTACGACTTTCATTTTCATCGCCGGCTCCTTTGAAACCGGCAACGGGGGATTGCCGGTATCCAGTTACTTTTGCTTCGGACGGAACGGCTTGATCACCGCTTCATCACACTCCAGGTATGGACCTTCCATCAGATCAATACAGTAAGGTATAGCAGGGAAAACGGCATCCAGGCATTCGCGGATCGATTTCGGCTTGCCCGGCAAGTTGACAATCAGGCTGTCACCACGCAAACCGGCGGTCTGACGCGACAGAATGGCCGTCGGGACAAACTTCAGGGATTCTGCTCGCATCAGCTCACCAAAGCCCGGCATCATCCGATCACACACCGCTTCCGTCGCTTCCGGGGTTACGTCCCGCTTGGCCGGGCCGGTGCCGCCGGTTGTCACAATCAGGCTGCATTCCAGATCATCCGCCATTTTGATCAAGGTCGCTTCAATGACATCCTGCTCATCCGGGATCACTTCATACACCGGCTCCCAGTCGGAGATCAGGTACGCATTCAGGGTCTCGATGATCGCTTTCCCTGAAATATCCTCATACACCCCGGCGCTGGCCCGATCGCTGACCGTCACGATACCAATTTTAGCTTTGGTCATGGTTCTTCCTCACTTCCGCTTCTTCTGTACGACTCAAACCCTACCGTCAGCTGTTGCTGACCCGATTCAGTCAAATGAAATGCAAGTTTAAGGAATCTGGCGGACAGGATAAACCTTTGAATCAAAAAACATGACCTTCACGCCAGAACAGCAGAAGGCGGGCGGTGTCCGGCAAGTTACATCCATGGTTTTCGGCGCTATGAAAACCGCGTCAGGCCACCCCGCCATTGAGCGAAATCACCTGACGCGTCATATATCCGGCCACATCAGACATCAAATAGCTCACGAGCCCGGCAACTTCCTCCGGTGCCCCCATGCGTTGCAGCGGTATTGTCGGCACGAGCTGCTCGCGGACATGATCTTCCACCATCCCGGTATCGATCAAGCCCGGAGCGACGCAATTGACGGTAATTTTCCGCTTCGCCAGCTCCAGCGCCAGCGCTTTCGTCGCACCGATCACCCCGGCTTTAGCAGCACTGTAATTGGTTTGCCCCCGGTTCCCGACCAATCCGGACACTGAAGCAAGCGTCACAATGCGTCCTCCCCGGCGCAGCTTCACCATCGGCATGACGCAAGGATGCAGCACATTGTAAAACCCATCCAGGTTGGTATGAACCACCCCGTCCCAGTCTTCTCCGGTCATCATCGGAAACGCCATGTCCCGGGAGACCCCGGCATTACAGACCACGCCGTAGTATGCGCCATGGGCGGCAATATCGGTCTCAATGACATCCTGGCATTGTCGACGCTCCCGAATATCGAATTGCAGTAATCCGCCGACCTCACCCGCCGCTTCCATCATTGCCAGCGTCTCTTGCGCACCGGCAAGATCGCTGCGGTAATGAACCACAACCTCAAAGCCATCCCGGGCCAACTGGCAGGCGACAGCACGCCCGATCCCTTTGTTCGCTCCGGTCACTAACACCCGTCGCTTCATGACTCACTCCCTGTTTCCATCTCTGCCAGTTGTGCTGGCGAGGGCACAAATACATTGAGTTGACTGCTGGCCAACACTTGTCCTGACTGCTCAATCCGACAACGGAACACCACCATTTGCTGGCCGACAGTGACCTGTTCGGCATAGATGTCGAGCAGTTGCCCCACCGGAAAGGCAGGACAAGACGCCTGATACTGGCGGCTGCCGAGTAAAAAGCCCACGGCCGGCGCACGGCCGTCCAGCCAGGCATGATAGCCATCCCAGGCCGCTACGGCCTGGGCCATCAGTTCAATCCCGACATAACCCGGCAGTTCCCCGGCGTTAGCATCGAAGAAAAAATGCGTTGCTGTCGGCGTGAGCTGACAATGGACGCTCGAATCACTCACCGCGATGAGGGTATCGAGCAAGATCATCGGCGTATCATGAGGCAACAACCGGGATAACGGCGGTATCTCCGCGCTTGGCACATTATGCGTCATGCGGATGGCCGAAAATCAAACTGATGTTATTGCCGCCAAAGGCAAAGGAGTTACTCAAAATCGCCGGTTGTGTCAGCACCATCCCCGGCTGGACCAGGTTGATCGGGGCCATAGATGGATCCCGGACGCCATCATGAACCTGAACCGGCAATGGCAGTTGATCCCGCAAAATATGCCAGCAAATCGCCGCCTCCACCGCACTGGCAGCCCCGAGCGTGTGTCCGGTCAGCGGTTTGGTCGAGCTGACGGGCACTTGGTCTCCGAATATCCGGTAAATCGCTTTCGCCTCCATGGCATCATTCAGCGGTGTCGATGTACCGTGTGCATTGATATAGCCAATCGCATCCGCCGTCAGCCCGGCATCGGCCAGCGCTCTTCGCATCGCCTCTTCTGCCCCTTTCCCTTCGGGATGCGGTGCCGAAATATGGTGGGCATCAGAGCTATCCCCGGCACCCAGCAGTGCGATCGGCTTGTCCGTCGTCGCAGGCCGCTGCAGAGACAGCAACATAAAGGCGGATGCCTCGCCGATATTAATCCCTTCGCGGTTGGCGCTAAACGGATTACACAGGCTATCGGACATGGCATCCAGGCCATAGAAGCCGTTAATAGTCAGCTGACACAACGAGTCCGTGCCGCCGACAATCACCGCGTCCGCCATGCCGGTGCTTAACAAACGCCGCGCAGCCAGGAACACCCGACCACTGGAAGAGCAAGCCGTGGAAATGGTATAGGCCGGACCGCTCACCCCGAAATAGTCCGCGACAAACGCGGAGATACTTCCGAGTTCATGTGTCTGATATCCGTAAGATGACGGAAACGCGCCGGTTTCCTGCTGCGTTAAAATCGCGGCTTCCGTATCGGCGATCCCTGAAGTACTGGTTCCTGCAATCACGGCAACCCGATCAGCGCCATAGGCAGTGATGGCCTGTTGAACCTGTGGTTCAATTGCCTGCAGTACTGACAGGGCCAGACGATTATTGCCGGAATCATTTGCCTGTAACCGCTCGGGCAGTGTCGGGCGCTCGCCAGCGGCTTTCCCGACCACGGTCGCCATCCCCTGATTTAACCATCTGATCTCCGTAACCAAATCGGGCGAAACCCCGTCTGCCAGACGCTGGCGGATTTGCTGCTCCGAACAACCCAGCGCAGAATGGCTGGCACAGGCATGGATATAGACTGGCGCTGCCCGGGAAATGTTTTGATCTGTTGCTTTCATGCTGATGACTCCACTCGAAATCCTGCTACGCCGGAAGAAATCGGATCCGCCCGGACGTATGTATAACTGATTTACCTTCAATATCCGGTGCCGACGCATACCAAAAAGAAAGCTTAGAAGTGTCGGACGCCCAGTTCAGCGTCAGAACCACGGTATCGCCGGGCCGGACCGGCTGTTGAAATTTCACGTTTTCCATCCCGGCAAAGACCCGAGGTTGCCAAAATTCTTTGCCGAACACCTGCGCCCAGCCGATTTGAGTCACCCCGGGTAACAACGGGTAACCAGCAAAATGCCCCTGAAAATCCGCCAGTTCAGGATCAATCCACATGGTCAGGATTATCTGATCGGCTTGGTACTGCGTTGAAATCACCTGGGGGGCTCGTTTTAGCACGACTGCGCTTTCCTCAACCTTGTTCATGATCTGCGACACTCACTTCAAAAAGCCGCTGTAACGCACCGACCTGGCGTTTGCCCTGCCGGTTCACGGGCATTTCCTCAACCACCCGGAAACGCCGCGGAATACCAACCGGCTCCAGCCATCCTCGAAGCGCCCGACGCAGTTGCACCCAGAACTGGCCTTGACCGACCTGGCCTTGCAGCTGCCGGCCTTCGGTGGTCAGCGTGAGCACGGCGCCCAGGGCCAGTCGTTCTCCCTGCTGTAGCGGCAGTACCGCGGCCTCTTCGACCCAGATTAACTGGCTCAGCCGACGTTCGACTTCCGCCAGAGCAATGCGCTTCTCTTCAATCTTCACCACCCGATCGGCCCGGCCTTTCAATACAAATTGCCGCTCGCCACACAGCTCGCCCAGATCATCGGTCTGGTACCACTGCTTTGCATTGATAAACGGCGAACGGATCTGCAAGCAATGCTGATCATTGACGGACATTTCAATCGGATAGAACAGCTGCCAGCAAGTCTGGGCATCCTGTTGCTGCCGATAACCTATCCCGCCGGTCTCGGTGCTCCCGAACACTTCGTACGGCAAAGAACCCAACAGAGCCTGACTTTGCCGGGCCGCCGCCAGCGGCAGCGGACCGCCGGATGAAAAAATCGCGCAATAAGTCTCATCTGCGGGGACCGCGTTATCCCCTAGCCGTTTGAGCAATGCCGGGCTGGTAATGAGTACGATCGAGGTCTTGGCATGAGCCATCACCTGCTCAGGATAATCCAGGGCCTGACGACTGAACGGCCGGCCTGCACACAGCGGCCACAACACCCGGAACAACAGGCCATAAATATGTTGGTGGGATACCGTGCTGACAACCTGCGTCTCAGCCAGGTCAGCGCCCCACAAATGCTCCAGCGCGGCGATTTCCGCTTCCAGTCCGGATAGAGATTTCCCCACCGCCTTTGGTTTACCGCTGGAACCGGATGTAAACAGCGTCAACGAGACCTGCTCCGCCGACAACGCCGTGAAGGGCAGGCCGGTGACTGACACCGGTTGATTCTCAGGGAGTGAATACGCATGCGCTATCTCGGCCAGATCCGGGCGGTCATGTAACAACCCGTCAAATTGATCAATCAGTTCGGCCAGTGCCGCAGGCTGAGTATTTCCGGGCAAAATCAGATGTTTTCCGGCATGCGCCGCGGCCATGAATCCCACAGCAAAGTGGTAGCTATCATCAAAACACAAGGCCCACCGGCGGGCTTTTTGACCGCACAACCACTCGCTCCAGGCCGCCACGTCGGCGGTAAACTGCGGCCAGCTCACCCGTTCATCGCCTGTAAAAGCGACGCTCAAAGCTTCGGGCCGAGCGGACAACATCATTTCTGATAAGGCGTAAAACCCCACTGACAAGGGCTTTTTCGGCGCCAGCGGGGCGCTGTCCGTGTTCCTGATTGTATTCACCAACCTATCCTATTGATTTTTATCTCCCGGCTTAAAATGCAACAGGATGCATTTGTTCTCCAGAAAATTCTGACTTCTGATGGAGTGGATGCGATGGAGCTCACTATGATGTTCAATTTTCAAACTGTTCTTCGCAGGACAAAGCGGCATGAGTGTTGCCATCGCTAACGAAACAACTGGAGGAAAACATTAGTTTTGTGAATTCTCTCACAAGGGAAGGATCAAGCCTTTATTTTACAAATCCCATAAAATGCAGGTCTATATTTTACAGGGGGCACCGAATTCAAATCATAAACATGTATTTCGATGAAGAAACAATAGAACAGATAAATAAAACCGACATTTGACAAATATAAGTAAAGCAGGATTTCAGGTGCACCGGTTTTCATTCCCCATGAAGTCGGTATATTAATCACCAGGCTTTGATGAACCTGAAATGAAAAATGATCATCGGTCCATAAAGCATCCGTTCACACCAGTTCAAACGTGATTAAATGTTGAGTTTAGTAACCAAGAAAAGGAGTGTTAATATGGCGAAGCGTGTATCCAACAAGCGTATCAAAGAAATTCTGAAAGATGCAAAAGAGAAAAAATCATAATTAAAAAGCCTCCATATTCTGGAGGCTTTTTTATAACATTTAAAATATTATCTCATCGTTTAGGCATGTGTCACCCGGGTAATCAGATCGTCAATCAGCTCGACCACTTCTTTACTGGCCCTTTCCATTGCCGCCGTCGACGTCAGCAACAAATCATAATCGCCGGCCTGTTTGGCAGTCAGTGCCTGTTTACCCATGTCATGAACTTCTTTATGTGGACGATCAATGGCCTGAAAAACATCCAGGTGGCGATAATGCTCATAGCCCGCCCCTTGAAAATACCAATGGCCTAACCGACATTCTGTATGGCCGTTGACGGCTCCATAATTGCTGGTCGCTAAGCGGTTATAAATGTCGTTTTTCCAAACGGTATGGTCTAATTTGACCGTTTCCAGAAAAGCCCGCACCGACGTCGATTCAATCACGTTTTTCATTTGACTACTGCTGGTGAGGACCTGCTCAATCACGGTACCAATCTGGACATTACTGCAAGAGACTTCCTCGACACAGGCCAGGTTCTCTTCGTTGGCCGTTTTCAACCCTTCCGTCAATGATTTAACCTCACTCACCAGGGTGTCGATATTGTTACTGGCTTCATTACTGGTGGCGGCCAGGCTGCGTACTTCATCGGCAACCACTGCGAATCCCCGTCCGGATTCCCCCGCCCGCGCCGCTTCAATTGCCGCATTTAATGCCAGCAAGTTGGTTTGTTCGGAAATATTACGAATCACCTCCAGGAATTTATTAATCCCTGCGGCGGCTTCATCCAACCGCACCACCAAAGATTTGCTCTGCTCGGCCTGCTGGACAATCATCTGCGTCCGGGAGCCCAACCGTTTCACGGCATCCCGGGTCTGGCCGAAAATTTCCGCCAGCTCAGATAAATGGTGCTCTTCAGCATGCAATTGTTCAGCACTGTCAATTAAGCTGGTACGAATTGTATTGAGCAGTTCATTCCCTTGCTGTTGATGCGCGGATAATTCGGCATTCAAGACCACTTTCGACTCAAGCTTGGTGTGCTTCTCCCCTTTTTGCTCGAGCTGTTGTGTCAACGCCGCAATCTCTTCATGCAACGCCCGCACTTCAGCATCGTGTTGGTTTTGTTTTTGTTGTAGGGCATCCTGATGCCGACTTTTGGAGATAAACATTCGCACTCTCTTGCTACCGGGAAACACAGCCAATTTATTGACACCTTTCAGTTTAACCATACCTGATTGCTATAATCGGTGAAATAGAAAAGCCCGCGACTATGCTGAAAAAGACCAGAAAAAATTTAATTTGTGGTCACAGTCACACCTCTAAACCCTCCCCAAAAACCAGTGTTAAATCGCATTCTCATTTTTTCCGAAATAATCAGAAAAATAATTTCTTCCCCTAAAATCATTCCCACTATGATTAATATCAAAGTTGACACTAAACTTGCGCAGAATGCATATCTATCAACTGATGGCATCATTCAAACCCGGAGGATAAAATGACCACAACCCGTTCCCTCGAGGATTTGATCAAGCAATTGTACGGCGCCTTAATTTTGCCGGACGGATTCACGCCTTTTTTCTCCGAATTTATCCGGCAATTTAATTTACGCTCCGGCGGTGTGCTGATGGCAAATCAGATCACCGGGGAAACCCGGATCATTTGGTGCGAAGGTCTTTCGATCACCGATTTATCCACATTTCAGTCTCACTACGAACAGATTGATCCCTTAGTCGGGCAGTTGACCCAATCGCAACCGGGGCATTTTTGCTACCTCGGCGTTGAGACGACCGAACAACTGCAAATCACCCACCCGGATTATTACCAAAAGTGGCTTAGTCCATTGGATATTCAGTATGCAGCCGGTGCGGTCCTGGCCGCGGATGAGGAATGGATCAGCCAGCTTTTCTTTCAACGTCGGGCTGATCAGGGGGATTTTACTACTGAAGAGCGACGCACCCTGACCCAACTGCTCCCCCATATCCAACACGCGCTTCACCTGTATCATCTGAAAGTTGATCAAGATAAAACCCACCTCCTTTCACAATTACTGTTTGATCAAATTCAGCTGCCGGTTCTGCTGGTGGATCAATTCGGGAACGTTTGTCAGCAGAATGCAAAAGCCTGCCAGTACTTGGCCCGCACCCATTCGGTGAAAGTGGTGAATCGTCGCATCCATTGGCACAGCCCGCAAAAAACAACCGAGATCCGCCAGGCCATCCAACACAGTATTGCGCATGAACAAGTCGAAACCCTGCAATTAAACTCCAGCCAGATGATGCCGGTGATCATCACCGTCACTCCGCTGCTGGCGGTGGATGCCGCTACGGACAAAGGCGCCGCGGTCTTTATCTACAATGCCGACAATAAACCCATCTTAGATCCACAAGCCCTGATGGCCCTATTCCAACTGTCGAGAAATGAAGCCAATGTCAGCTGCAGCCTTGTGGACGGACTTTCACCGGCGGAAATTGCCGAGCGACACTACCTCTCCCCCGAAACCGTGCGCACCTATCTCAAGCGGATCATGAAAAAGACTGATACATCGCGCCAAAGTGAATTGGTGGCAAAACTCATCGCCAGCCCGGCCTACTATGCTTCTTCAAATCTGCCGATCAGTTAAACCGGTGCCATCGGTCAAGGCTCAATCCCCTATTAATTACAAAGTTCTCAAGATTGAAACGTTTTTGTCCCCAGATGGGGACAGCTTTTGTGCCTGCACACTCATATTCTTTGCTAGTCACTTCCGACTTCAGTGTCCAAAAACAAGTTCACTTGTCACTTGGTTTCCGCGGTTGGATCTGAATTCATATTTCACGTTTGCCGGACCCTGTTGTCCGGCCCAGGACAATTGCTGTCCAGGTGACACGGATGATTTCAAAAAAGCGTAGAGAGTAAGGTACCCAATATGGATAAAGTAAGGATCGCCTGTTTCATCAGCACACTGACCCTGTTAGCCGCCTGTGATGATGACAGCAGTTCAACCCACAACAACACCGGGACTGAAGACACCGGCACCACCAGCTTCAAGGTCAGTGTCGATGCCCCCGCCCAGTTGCTTGCCGCCAACCCCACCCATAACGGCTTCGGCTTTCTCAGTCTGGCCTACGCTGATGCCGTTGAGGATTTAACCCGGGACAACTTCGCCGTTGCCGTGATCGACGCCAATGGTAACGTGGTCGAAACCGTCACACTCACCAGCGATAACTGGCAAAAAGAATCGAACGGCACCTATACCATCACCTTACCCGGTGGCGAGCGTTTAGACTGCGTGATCCTGGTGTCTTTGGAAGATGGAACCCCTGCCGTTCAGCTCGGGGAGCAACTGCCCACCAACGTTTTATTGGCGCCGACCACATCCAACCAATTCCAGGTTGATTTGAACAGCAGTGTGGCTTACCAGGCCATTCTCAATGAAATTACCGCCGCTGACGGCTGGGGAGATTACGCCGCCGCAGTCGGCAACAACCCAACCGGGATCAAAAACGCCGATGAACTGTTCGACGAACTGATCGCGAACGTCGCAGACAATGTCGACAGCCTGGTAGAGAGCTTGGGAGCCCTCAATTTTGATGTCGCTACCGTACTGGCCTCGCCGGAGATCAAAACACTGGCGACCAACGTGGTTGAGCGGATCAAGTCGGAACGTAACGCGGTCACCACCAATACCGCTGTGGCCCTTGAGCAGGGGATCTGGTGGCTGTGGTCTGAAGAAGAATGGCAGGACCAGAATAACAAAGTCACCGAACTGGAAGCCGGAAAAATCAGCTTCAGCAATGGTGTCACCACCGAACATATTTATTTGTGGGATTCAACCAGCGAAGACAAAATTACCCTCACGACAGCCGATCAAGTTTCCACCCAAAGCCTGGATGATATTGTCACCGATAACCAGGAAATTGACAGCTGGGTTCTCACTGCCAATCCGGAACAGGCCTGGCAAGCTGCCTACGATATGATCGTCTTCCGCGCGGCGGATCAAGAGAAAGCCGTCATGGCCGATATCGGCCTGCATCAGGACCAGGGCTTTGATCACCAAATCAGCTTAAAAGAGGTTGATTTATCGGGGAAAAAAGTGGCAACTTTCTTAAGTTATCCGCAAACGAAAGCGTTTCTGGCTTATCTGCCAAAGGATCTGACTTTTGCCCAAGGTGCCAAAGGGTACAAAATTGAAGAGCAAGCTAACGAGGCCATTCGCTATACGCTCTGGCATCACGCAGACTGTACAACGCAATTCGGCGGAAACTGTAACCGAGTCTGGCTCAACGGCAATGACAATGCACCGACCGAACTGGCTGAGATCACCACAAACACCGCCAGTACCGGGCCGCTGGTGGGTGATATCCAGGGCGCTTGGCTCTCACAGGACATTCTCGCCGAGCTGATTGATGATAGTAACAAAACCTTGGTGCTGTGGTATCGAACCGCCGGTGACAACTTCACCAAGGCCCATACTGACACCTGGCAGGAAAAAACCATCAACGGCGAAACCCTGTATCTCTTCACCGTCCCGGAAGAATTGGCCGAAGCCGATCGGGACTTTGACAATGACGAACGAAACGTCTTCTTCGCCGTTCAAAATGATTACGTGCGCAGAGGCACCGTTAAACCCGGAGTCGATTCCGACAATGAAATGCTGTTGAATCAGGCGGCCATTGACACCATCTATACCCATGCCAGCATCAGCAACCTGCCGCAATTCGACCGCTGTACCCAAGGCGACAAAGCCAGTGCCGCGACTGAATCCGACCTGATCAAGGCGATCGCTATTTGCGGCTACCAGGGTGCGGATAACTCCGTAGGGAATTTCTATAACAACAACTTAGTGCGGGTGACCGGGAGCGGCGGTACGCGCGCTTATCAATTTAACAGCGATGGCACCGTCGACTATTTTAAAGACGGCTTACAACGCTCGCCCCGGAAGTGGCAACTCGACAACGGTCTGCTTCGGATCACGCAAAACGACCCGAACGACCCCAGCTATGAGCTGCTGGCATTGACCCAAGCTGATGTTGCTGCTGGCCAGTATGCCTTCAAGATCTACAGTCACGATGCCTATCCGGGTGAACCACAAGTGGATGAAGTCTGGTCCTATATCGCCAAACTCTACAGCTCGGAAGACAGTTTGGCCGCTTGTGAAACTGGGGATTCAGCATTTGATGATGCAAACGAGGTGCCGATGTCGGGGAGTGAGAAAACCATGGCGGATTACGAGCAGGCTGTGACGGCTTGCATGACCACCACGGCCGGCGATCGCCAAGCACGATTTAATACTCAGGGACTTGCAAACAAAGCCTGGCAGGTGACCAACAAGGAAACCGAGTACATGCTGTACTACGATACCGATCAGGATAATGATGGCTGGTTTGACGGGCTATTTCGTAACGTCGATCCGAATGAACCCGAAGAGGTCCAGTTCGAGTGGCAGATTGTGGATGGTAAATATCACCTCAAGGCCGTCATCGATGGTATTGACCTGACCGAGCTCGGCACCATTGTGGCAGCCAACGGCACTGAGTTCAGCGTCAAATTTTATTCCCAGCAATCCAACTGGCCCACCGACTTCGACTACATGGATGAAAATGAAGGGGAAGTCTGGAGTGAGAGCTACCGGGTGATTGAACACGACGATGTTCCTGCCCTGCCGCAGTAAGCCGCAGTAATTAGAAAACTAACCACTGCTGATCCAAAGCCGCTCTCCTGAGCGGCTTTTTTCATCACAAGCCAATACCCCGGCTAAGATGCCATGGCGCCAATCTCTGCCGCTTTGCTCGGCGGCAAACCGAAATAGCGCTTAAACTCGCGACTGAACTGCGCCGCACTTTCATAGCCAACCTGCGTCGCTGCCACATTGGCGGGCATCCCGTCCTGGACAATCAGGGTCCGGGCTTTGTTCAAACGGATTTTCTTAATGTATTGCAGCGGCGGATCCGTCACCACCTGCTTAAACGTCCGGTGAAATGCCGAGGTACTCATGCCGGCCATCTGGGCCAGATCATCAATCACCAGTTTCTGTGGATAATGGGCCTGCACATGGTTGATCACCTTCGAGACCCGCGCCAAGGCACTGTCTTGTTTACAATATTGCGACAGCAAGTGCCCCTGCTTACCCTGCAACAGTAAGTAGAAAAACTCCCTCAGCAGCTGCGGCCCCAGCACCCTGGCATCCAGTGGATGTTGCATCGCCGTCAGCAGGCGCGCCATGCAATCGGTCACCTGGGGCGTGATCGGAGAAGCCGCCACCCCCCGGCCATGCAGGTCCGAATCGAATACAAACGGGGGATCCTGCTGCTCAAGCATCTCCACCAGCTGCTGAATCGTCGCCAGATCAAATTCAATATCGACCCCAATCAACGGGGCATCTTCCGAAGCAAAGGTTTCACAGGCTATCGGATACGGCGTCGCCACAATCAGACAATGTTCGGTGTCATATTCAAACTGGTAATCGTTCAAGTGACCGATCTTATTGCCCTGAAAAAGGACCACCACGCCCTGTTGGTACATTTGCGGGGTGACCTTACAATACTGGGTCAGTCGGAACAGCCGAACCCCGGGGATCAGTGTTTCGACCCGCCCTTGCCGTCTATCCAGCCCATAATACTGACAAACGGACTCGGCCAAAGTGGCATTCTTTTTCATACACGCTCCTCCACCCGCTCATCATCGCTGTTCCGCCGCAAAGTACAAGGCTTTTTGCCCGATAAGCAGAATCAGGCAAACATCAGACAGAATTGTGTATTAACCAATCGGCGATGCTCACCTAAACTCATTCCCCAGAAACAGCCTCGACGCTGGATACACACACCGGAGCAAATGATGAACAAATTTACTTATCACAACCCGACACGCATTCATTTCGGAGAAGGTCAAATCGCGGCAATTGCCAACGATATTCCTCAAGATAAGAAAGTCCTGGTGCTTTACGGCGGCGGCTCGATTAAAAGCAATGGCGTTTATGATCAGGTCGTTACTGCGCTTGCCCATCACCAATGGGGCGAGTTTTCCGGCATTGAGCCGAACCCGCAGTACGATACCCTGATGCAGGCGGTTGCCAAAATTCAGTCCGAAGGCTATGACTACCTGCTGGCCGTCGGCGGCGGCTCGGTAATTGACGGCACCAAGTTCGTCGCTGCGGCGGCAAGCTACACCGGTGACGATCCTTGGCACATCCTGGCCAACAATGAACCAGTGACTGCGGCACTGCCACTGGCCTGTGTCCTGACGCTGCCGGCCACCGGCTCAGAAAACAACATGGGCTCCGTGGTCTCCCGCGGGAAAGACAAGCTGGCCTTTATGTCGCCGCTGGTTCAGCCACGTTTTGCCGTTCTGGATCCGCAAACCACGCTCAGCCTGTCGCCACGTCAGGTCGCCAATGGCGTGGTCGACGCCTATGTTCACGTGATGGAGCAATACCTGACTTACCCGGCGGATGCCAAAGTTCAGGATCGCTTCGCCGAAGGCTTGCTACTCACGTTGATCGAAGAAGGTCCGAAAGCACTGGCAACCCCGAACGATATGGCGGTACGCTCGAACGTCATGTGGGCCGCCACCCAGGCACTGAATGGTCTGATTGGCGTGGGGGTTCCTCAAGACTGGACCACCCACATGATTGGCCACGAGCTGACCGGTAACTACGGCATTGACCATGCCCGTACCCTGAGCATCGTGCTGCCGGCAGTGATGCAAGAACAACGCAGCGCCAAAGAAGCAAAATTGCTGCAATACGGCGAGCGTATCTTCGGTATCACTGAAGGCACCACAGAGGAGCGCATTGATGCCGCCATCGCTCAAACCATCGCGTTCTTCAAGCAAATGACGGTGCCAACCCGTCTGGCTGATGTGGAACTGGGCAGCGATGCAGTGGATGTCATCATGGCCAGCCTGGAAAGCCACGGCATGACCGCGCTGGGCGAGCACGGCAAGATCGGGCTGGCAGAGAGCCGCGCGATCCTCAATACTGCGCTGTAAGCTTACGCCACCGAGAAAACAGGGAAACGAATCGACGAAGCAGCCTCCGGGCTGCTTTTTTTCACCCTGGCGCACCACCTATCTCATCGGCAGTGGTGTGCCCTGCTTCACCGGACGAATCGCGAGATTGGTATTGATGTCCTGCACCATGCTCAAGGTTTGCAGCTTGCGCATAAAGGCTTCGTAATGGGCGAGATCTTTGCTGACCACTTCCATCAGGTAATCGTAAGCGCCGGAAATCACATGGCAGCTGATCACTTCATCCATGGTTTCAACCGCCGTTTCAAATTCACTGATCACCTGGTCCCGGTGCTGGCTGAGCCGGACATTGACGAAAAAGGTCATCATCAACCCCATTTTCTGGCGATCCAACTTGACCTGATACCCTGATATCACCCCGTCCGCTTCCAGCTTGCGGATCCGCCGGGCACAAGGGGAAACGGACAAACCGACCATATCCGCAATCTCAGCCGTGGTTTTGCGGACATCACTCTGCAGTGCCGCGAGGATCTGTTTGTCTTTGGTATCCATGTGTTTCCCTACGCTCCATTGTTCTGCCGATGAAATCACCCGTAATCTCATCCTTGGCAAAAATGACCAATATTTCAGACCATATTAGTTAAATCAGGCAAAATTCATAGTTATTGACACCTATTTTGCCAACGATACCCCATCCTCCTTCGCCATAATGATAGTTCCCACAACCAATAGGCAACATGAACGATGGAACGTTTACAATCTAAACAGCTCGGAGCAGGATTACTGGCGATGCTGGCGACTTTACTGATCTGGTCCAGTTTCTTTCTTTCCCTCCGCGCGTCAGGCAACTCAATGCTGACCGCCGGCGATATGGCGCTGCTGCGCTTTTTCCCGGCGGCGCTGTTTTTCGGCGCACTGAGTCTGCCGAAAGCTCGGCAAATTGCGGCGACGCCGAAACGCTACCTGCTGGCGATCGCCTTTGGCGCCGGGCTTCCCTTTATGCTGTTGGCAGCCAACGGACTACGTCTGGCCCCGGTGGCCGATGGCGCATCACTGATCCCGGGGATCCTGCCGCTGTTTGTCTCTTCCATTGCTGTATTTTGCTATCGGGAAAAAATCTCAGATGCCCGTAAGGTTGGGATAGGGTTGATTGTGGTGGGCATTGGCCTTTTTGTAGCCAACTCTCTGCTACGCGGTCAGTTACAAATCGTTCAGGGCCACGGCTTGCTTCTGGCTGCCAGTTTCAGTTGGGCCTGGTTCACGATTGCGATGCGAGTCAGCGGCCTGAGCCCGACCTGCAGCGGCGTGGTGTTAGCCGGTTCGGCCTGCCTGCTACTTGCCGTTTGTAGCCTGACCGGCTGGCTGGAGTTCAACCTCCTTTCTGCACCGGTTGATGAGGTGTTCACCCATCTTCTGATCCAGGGCATTGTGGTCGGTATTCTGTCGAACTACTGCTACGGCTTTGCCATTTCCCGGCTCGGCGCAGAAATGAGCGCCGCGCTGGGGTCATTCACCCCGGTCGTCGCTGCGTTGCTGGCTGTACCTCTATTTGGCGAATCCATTTCTTACACCGCCGCCCTGGCCATGGGCTGTATCGTCTGTGGCGCTCTGGCCGCCAGTGAGCTGATCCGCAGAAAACCAGCCCTTCCCTTGCAAGCCTCCAGCTAGCGGGAGTCCCCCCTGCTTGGTCCCTGTCAGCCGTGTCGGTAGTGCGGTTCAAAGTTTTGTGTCATTCCCACACACAGACGCTGACAGGGACAAACAGGCCTACTCTGATCTAACCATAGCGATTTTCTTTCACTTTACTCAAATCGACCGGACTGAAATAGACGTCTACTTTGGTTCCGTCCTGATCAAACCCATGCAGCTTGTAACAGTTCGTGCGTGTTTTTTGAAAAGTTCGAATTTGATACCCCTGTTGCTGAAGCTCCGCTCTCGCCTGCGCCATCGACAACCATGTCTCTTGCGGTTGGGTCGAACACACGTCCGTCGAATGTAAAGGCGAAGCCAACAGCGTCAATAGTGCAGTCACAAAAATTGAAGTTGGAATAGGAACAGGCATATGCATCCCCCTTTTAACGATTGCTCAAGGGTAAGCGTTGCACTGTTTTCTTAAGGGACGCTGAAATCCATGCATCAATTTCAAGACTAGAGGTCAATCGATCCGCCTTGAAACACATTGAATAAGCATCGTTCTACCGTGAAATAATTTCAGCCTTGGTGAAAGAAATTATTTCTCTTTTTAACAAATACACAACAAAACCTTTTCGATAACTGAGTGCATCACAGTTTCAGTTTATCCTCAATTTCTCTTAAGTGTATCTTAAGCTTGCCCCACTAGCCTTTGTGGTACTCATTACCAAACGGGCTTCCGAAATTAAACAAACTCACTGCGACAATTTTAAAAACGACTCAAGTTGAAATGAGCGCCACCCGTTATATTTTATTGGTTGCGGTTTATTTTTCCTTTGTCCTCAACCTGCCTGTTTTAGAAAAGATCTATCAATTAGCCTCAGCCAGCTCAATGAGCTTCGTCGCCAGCAGCCCGGCACTGCTACTCTTCTGTTTTATCATTATTTTTTCTTTATTTTCATTTCCTCTGCTGCTCAAGCCTTTCACCATCACTTTAACGTTGATTTCATCATTAA